>DATNCY010000029.1:0-46754 GCA_035553375.1 Gemmataceae bacterium | reverse complement strand
CAACGGCCAGTCCCAGCGTTGATCCCTTCCCAATCGATCCAGCCAGAGGGCGTACTGACTACGGACATAGTCACTGTGCTGGAAGGCGAACGGGAGTACGAGAGCCAATGCCAGCGCGAGCAACAGCCGCGGTGTGAAGCGCCGCGGATACGTGGCTGCCAGCAACAGACCGATCGCCAGTGGATAGATTTTCAAAGCCGTCGCCAGCGCGATCAACCCAGCCGCCAGCGTCCAGCGCTCGCGCTCGGCCGCGGCGAGCGCGGCCAGCAAGAGGCCGATGAGAAGGGGGTTGGGCTGACCGTTGTTCAAGCTACTCAGGGATAAGGGCACGATCAGCAGAAACAGGATACCTTGCTGTCGAGGCGTCCGTTTCGCCGGTGCCGCTTGCAGCCACCAGCCGAAACCGCCCAGCAGAGCGCCGGCGTTGAGCAACCGCCAGACGACGCCGCCCAGACGAATCGGCAGATGGTGGAACGGCACCAACAACGCGGCCACCAGCGGACTGTAGCGGAATTGATCCTGATCCGGGTTCCAGAAATCGCGATACAAATCACGACCGACTTCCCAGTCGGCGCCGGCCTGCTCCCAGGTCGTGTACAGCGTGCGTTTGTGTGGCTGCACGGCGGCGCGAACGCAGATCACTCCCAGGACGACGGTCCAGATGAAGATTGCCGTCCGCACCCAAGGATCCCACTGCTGGAATCGCAGCGCCTCAAGCCGCATGGGCAAGCCTCTCCTTCCGGCGGGTGAGCAGTTCCGAGGGAGCTACTCGTGTGAAGCCGGACTTCTGGCAGGCTTCGAGGAAACTGGGATGATGCAGCAGACGCAGTTCATCCACGCGCCGCTGCGCGAGGCCATCCTGTTCCGTGCAGTCGCGGCCAAATAGCGTCGCATCGAAATGACCGGGATGACAGGCCAACTCCACGGTGCGACCAGGCACCTGCATCAGCCAGCGCGCGAAAAACGCCGGATCGCGCACCCACGCCGGATCGGTGATGCCGGCCAACCAGTCGTTCCCAGGGAAGCCGTCTGCCGCCTCATGCCGCGATTCCATTCGGCCCAGCAGCGTCAGCAGCATCCGCTTCTTCCGCGCTCCAGGAATGCGCGTCAACATCGACCAGGGTTCCTGGACACGCCGCATGTAAGGCAGCGAAGCACCGCGCTCTTTCAGGATCTTGCGCAAAATGGTACCAACGGGAGGGAACAGCGAAATGTGCTGGTGCGAGTTGACGACGGTTGGGGCATGGCCGACCAGTTCAACGAAGCGATCGTACTGCGCGTGCAGTTCCGTCTCGATTTGTTGGGGGCAAAGCTGGTGCAGGTACAATCGCGCGAGCAAGTGCGACAGCGGCAGCAAGCAGCCGTCGGAACCAACCAGACTTGTCACGCGATGAGCCGGCGCGACGGGCGGATCCAGTGTCAGACATGGGTGCCAGCCCATCTCTAAGTGCGTGCCGGATTGCCGCCAGGCGCGAACCGCGTCCTCGGCGTGCGGCGAATTGACGAGCAAAACGGTCCCGGTGACGACTCCACGAGCGGCCAACTCAAGGATGGCGCGGGAAGTCTCCGGTCCAATACCGTAGTCGTCGGCGATGACAACGAGAAAGCGGGTCGCATCCATGCGCTGCTCTTCTCTCCTGATCTCCGGCACAGTCTCGCCCTGGAGGACGCTACAAGTCAGGTTGGAAAGCCTGACCTACACACTTTTCTCTCGCCCTCAAACGGCTCACCAGGGTCATCGCGTGACGGAAGGAACTCGACAGCGGATGACGCTGTTACTACCACGGAACCTCCTCGGCGGCGGACGGCCGAATCGGCCGTCCCGAGCGGGCGATTTCAACGCATCAGCCCGAAGAAGTAAAGACCAACCGCCTGCAAGACGGTCTTCGTCTCGGTTCGGTCGTGGTGGCACGGCAGCGCAGGCGCTCTTCCGAGTTCGCCCACGGGATAGCTAATTGACGGAATCTCGTCAATCCACACCGTCAACTTCGGCTCGCGCATTGCTCGCACTGAAGGAAAAGTTGCTCAACTCGTCTTTTTGATTTCTCTCGGCAGCTTCGCGCTTCTCGCTAACTTCACCACATTTCCACGAGGGGAATGACAATACCATACGTGCAAGAGCCTCTACCTTGTTGGTGAGCGGCCGGCATAAGCCGGCTGTTGCAAGCGAACCAAACAGCTGGGTTACGCCGGCTGCTCGCCAACAAGGCAAGTTCACCTTGTCGCTTGCCTGTCGTATGTGACTATTCGACTCCTCCGGGTGGCAAAATCGTTGCAATGGTTTCTTGCCAATGATAGACTCATCATCAATTAAAGCGGCCCTTCGCCAGGCCATTGAGGAAGGGGGCGGTTGACGACGTATAAGCAAGACCGGGGCGGGAAGATCAACCACCACCAAGAACGACGACCTGTAATCCACCAGTCTCACCGCCCCCTGGTGTCTTCATGATTGCATTATTTGTCGAGGAGGGTGGAATGATTCAGTTGTGGAGAAATCGCAAGGGCTTCACGCTGATTGAGTTGTTGGTGGTGATCGCCATCATCGCCATCCTCATCGGTCTGCTCTTGCCCGCCGTACAGAAAGTACGCGAGGCCGCCGCCCGCTCGCAGTGCCAGAACAATCTCAAGCAGCTAGCCTTGGCCTGCCACAATTATCACGATAGTCTCGGAAGTCTGCCTTCCGGCAGCAGTGGGCCGATGAACGGCGACAACAACTTCCCGGCCCCCTTCGCCGATCCCACCTATGGAGGCGGCCTTCCCTGGGGGCACTTTAGTTGGGCCGCGCGCATCCTGCCTTACGTCGAGGCTAACAACCTGTACCAGCAGATTGACTTCACCAAACCCGCCTACGCTTCCGCTATCTATGAGGATGTCGGCGGCGGTGGCTCGCCTGTCAATCGTGGACCGGCCGGCGACCCGGCCAATCGTTCTGCCGCGCTCAATATGCCCAAACTCTTCGCCTGCCCCTCTGCCCGTCGCGGCAGCAGCGACATCCCCAGCATGACCCAACAAAAGGATTACGGGATCAACGGCGGCACCGGCATCTGCTGTCCCGAACGCTCCGCGGGAGGGCAAGACGGAGTCGGCTGGGTCAATAGCAAAGTCAAGCTGACGGACATCACCGATGGCACCAGCAGCACTTTCCTCCTTTTGGAAAAAGGAAACTGGTTTGACCAGAGTTGGCTACCGGACAGCTATGGCTCGAACCATTTCTTCTTTGTCCACCACCCCTCGCAGGGATACGTTCAGGGTTACTCGCCGCCGAACTCCGATGTGTTCAACAACCGAGGACCGCAGAGTTCCCATACCGGCGGAGTGCTGGCGGCAATGGGCGACGGCCATGTGACATTCATCACGAACAGCATCGTGAACAGCACCTACCAGGCACTATTTACCCGTACCAACGGCGACATCGTGGGTGACTATTGATCCACTTAACAAGGTGTCCCAATCGCGGACGATCCAACAAGGTTCCTGTTATGTTCAAGCCTTCCCGATTCCAGTGGACTCTCATCCTCATGCCCGCGTTGCTTCTGTTGACGGGGTGTGGAAGTTCGGACACCGTCCGCGTCACGGGCACGGTTCAGCGAGACGGCAAGCCGGTGCCCAACCTAATCGTCAACTTCGTGCCCGCCGAGGGCAGGCCAAGCTGGGGGATCACGGACGAGAAGGGAGCCTTCATGTTGGCTCATGACAAGAAGACCGCCGGCGCTGTCCGAGGGACACACCGGGTCTATGTCAAGTACCACACACGCGATCCCAAAGAGGACATAGCGTTCCACCAGGGCACGTTGAAACTGTCACCCGAAATGAAGGCCATCCTGGCGAAATATGGGCAGATGGAAACGACACCGCTACGTTACGAGATCACCAAGGACGGTCAGGCGATCGATGTGGTACTCGATTGATACGAATCCACGAGAAATAATGGCCGTGTAGCCGCGACGCGCAGCGGAGCGCGGGTTTACGTTGCGCGCGAAACGCAAACCCGCGCTCCGCTGCGCGTCGCGGCTACACGACAACCTACTCACCGCCGTCGCGCCCGGAAAGCCTGACCGGCGCCCTTGTGTTCCCAGACCACTTTGCCGGTGCGATCCACTTCGTAAACCTGCTGCGCATTCTGACTAGCGATCAGAATATGACCGTTGGGCAGGCCCGACGCCGACCCCGCCTGCGCGGGCGCGTCCACTTCCAGCAACAGCTTGCCCGTGCTATCGAATTCCGCCACCTTGTTGCGGTTCGCTTGCATAACCAGAATGCGATCGTTCGGCAACAGATCCATGCCGCCGATGTTGTTGCCGTTATGGTTGGTGGCGAAACTTTTGAGCTGCTTGCCGGACGTATCGAGGTACACACATTGTCCGGTTCGCGTCAGGCAGACGATATGCCCTTTCCGCGACCGATACGCTGCTTGCACGCCGCCGGGCACATTGTTGATCGTGTAGACCTCCTTGCCGGTGCGATCCCACTCGACGATCGGGCCGTTGAAGGTGGCGATGAACGTATTGCCGTTGGCCAGACGCTGCACATTCACGGGATTGGGGATACGTTTCTGAAACAAAATGGCACCCTTGAAATCGCGCTCGGTGACGCGATCGGCACCGTACTCAGCGATGAGGACACGATTACCGGGCAGCACACAGGCATCAACCGGCCCTCCGCAACCCGTGACGGCCCAGCGCTGCTTGCCGCTGCGGTCGATCTCATAGACGCGGTTGCCGTTGAGGTCGCAGATGAGCGTGTACCCATACCAGATGCGCGTCGTCAGGCGGGCCAGATCGACGCGGGCCGCGTTGTTCTTCCACCAGGCAACCCAGGCATCGCGGCACTTTTTCTTCTCCTCCGGCTTCTCGCCGGCGGACACTTCGGGAGCGGAATTGGCCGCGAGTTGATGCAGCGTCTCCTCTACCTGGCTCATCTGTTCGGTCGGCAGCACGGTGAGCAGATCAATCAGCACGGGAACCGCATCGCGTTCCTTGGCGCGAGCCAGAGCCAGGGCGACGCGCAGACGAACGATGGGAGCGGAGGGATCCTTGAGAAGTTTGTGAACGGCGGAACGTCCTTCCGTACCGCCACCATGAATCAGCGCCTCGGCGGCCGTCGCCCGCACCAGCGGTTGCGGATCATCGAGGGCGTGCAACAAGTCCGGGTTCGGTTTGCCCTCGCGCAGGGCCAGGACAGTCAGCGACTTGCCCACTTCGGCGGTGAGATTGTCGTCCTCCGCGAAGGGCAGATAACTCAACAGCGCCGCCACCGAGCCGGCCGGCTTACGCACCGAGAGCAAACGAACGGCGGCTACCGGCAGATGATGCGCTGGCTCGTGTTCAATTCGCTCGATCAAGAATTTGGCTCGACGCGCTACCTCCGCATCCTTGTCCTTGGCCGATTCTTGCAGCTGAGGTAGACTGCGACGGCCTAGGGCGAACAACTGCCGGGAAGCCGCCTCACGGGAGGCGAAGTCCTCCGCTCCCAGCTTGTCCAGCAAACCGCGAATCGTCTCCCGATCCTGCGCCGTCAGGGTGCGCCGGCGAATCGCCGTCAGCAGCGAGGCACCATCGACATCGCGCCACCAGGCGGCCCAGGCATCGCGACGGATCTTGCGAGCAATCTCGTCCTCACCCTGAAAGTGGGATGCCGGCGCCCATTCACCGGCCAATTGCGTCAGAAACGTCTCGATTCGATGACGCGACTCGGCGGGCAATTCGCCGAGTAGATCGATGAGTACAGGCATCGCCTCGGCGTCGCGCGCCTCGCCCAGCGCCAGGGCGACACGCAAACGCACACCGGGAGCCGGGTCTTGCAGTAGTTTGCGAACGGCAGGCACCTGATCGGGCGATGTGGCGCGGCACAAGGCGATGCCGGCGGCGGCGCGACGCACGGCCAGCGGATCGGTTAGTCCACGCAGGAGAGCCGGATCGGGTTTGCCCTTGGGAGCGGCGATGGCGGCCAATGCGGTGGTGACGGCCTGGATGACCTCGGGGTTGTCGGCGAAGGGCAGATAGTCGAGCAAGGCGGCGGCGGCGTCATGGGGTGTGCGTTGAACCAGAATGCGTGCGGCGGCGGCGGGTAAAGTGGACCGCGACGAGCCTTCCAGCCATTGCAGGCATTTGGCGGCGCGCTGGGCAACTTCAGGGTTTTGCAGATCGTTGGCGGCGCCGCGCAAGGTAGGAATGGCGAGCGGTCCCAGGCCGAGAAATTGCGCGGTGGCAAGGCTTCGCTCTTGATTGGAGGCGGCGGCGAATTGTTGAAGCAAGGCGCGGAGTTGGTCCTTGTCAATGTCGCCGCGTGCGCGCGCATGGAAGAAGGCGAGCAGAGCGGTACCATCGGCGGACAGGCCGGCGCTGTGCAGCGTCTGCTCGTCGTCTTTCTCGGCCGATGGCTCGGCATTCACGGCGAGCCTTAAGGGATTGGCGAGAAGGAGGGCCAGGGTAAGCCCACCAAGAACAACCCAGGGTAGGAGCCGATTCATCGAAACTATCTCCGAGAAAGATGATACCCCGTTTGCAGCTTAGCGCTTGTCGCGCGAAGCCGCAAGCGGCAAACCGCTCACCGCCGGCGTGCGCGGAAGACCTGGCCGGGATACTTGTGTTCCCAGACGACCTTGCCGTTACGATCCACTTCAAAGACGCGTTGCGTGTTCCGGCCGGCGGCGAGAATATGGCCGTTGGGCAATTTCGTCGCCATCGTCGCGCCCGGCGCGTCCACTTCCGACAGCGTCTTACCTTGGCTGTCGAACTCCACGATCTTGTTGCGTCCTCCCTGCGGGACGAGGATGCGATCGTTCGGCAGCAGATCGAGACCGCCCAAACAGTTGCCGTCGTGATTGACGGCGAAACTCTTGAGTTGCTTCCCGGCCGCATCCAGGAGGATGCACTGGCCGTTGTTCGTCAAGCAGAAGATGACGCCTTTGCGCGAACGATAAGCGGCCAGAATACCACCGGGGACATTGTTGATCGTGTAAATCTCTTTACCCGCGCGATCCACTTCGAGGATTTGGTTTGTGCCGGCGATGAATGTGTTGCCGTTGGGGAACCGCTGCACGTTGACGGGACTGTTGATCTGTTTCTGCCAAAGAATCTTGCCCGTGAAATCGCGTTCGGTGACGCGGTTGGCATTGCATTCGGCGATGAGTACACGATTGCGAGGCAACACGACGGCATCGACGGGACCGGGCACGTTGTCGATGGCCCAGCGTTCCTTGCCGTGACGATCAATCTCGAAGACGCGGCTTCTGCCATCATTGCAAATAACCGTGAAGCCGTACCACGGCCGCACGGTCAGGCGAGTCAGATCGACGCGCATGCCGTTGATCTTCCACCAGGCGGCCCAGGCATCGCGATACTTTTTGCGCTCGGCCGGCTCCGTGCCGGGAGACACATCGGGAGCCGAATCCCCCGCGAGTTGATACAACGCGTCCTCGATCTGGCCGACCTGATCGAGCGGCAGCACCGAGATCAGATCGATCAACACCGGGACGCCCTCGCGCTCCTGAGAAAGCGCGAACGCCAGGGCGACGCGCAGACGCACCTCCGGCGCGGCATCGCGCAGTAGTTTGCGGACGGCGGAGCGTCCTTCCGGGCCGCCGCCCTTGGCCAGCGCTTCCGCCGCGGCGGCGCGTAGTTGCGTTCGCGGATTAGCGAGCGCATCCAGCAGGGCGGTTGCCGGTTTGCCATCGGGCAATGCCAGGGTCGCCAAAGACTTCTCCACCTCGGCCGAGGCGATCTCATCCTCGGCGTGGGGGAGATAGGCCAATAGCGCCTCGACGGCACCGGCCGGCTTGCGCACCGCCAACAGGCGGAGCGCGGCCACCGGCAAATGATAAGCCGGCTCGCCTTCGATGCGTTCGATCAAGAGCTTGCCACGCCGCGCTATCTCCCGGTCTTTGTTTTGACTCGTTTCTCGAAGTTGCGGCAAGGCGATGCGACCCAGCGCGAACAGATCCCGCATGGCATTCTCACGGCTGGCGAACCGTTCATCGCCGAGTTGAGCGATCAAGCGAAGAACCTTGGCACGTCCTTCGGGGGTGAGCGTGTGCTTGCGGACGATGGCGAGCAGCGCCGCGCCGTCGGTGTGTCGCCACCATGAGGCCCAGGCATCGCGACGGATGCGGCGGCTGATGTCATCCTCGCTCGAAAACTGCATGGCCGGCGCCCATTCGCCCGCCAGTTGCGTCAGCAATTCCTCGACAGGTTGGCGTTGCTCCGGCGTCAGGTCGGCGAGCAAATCGATGAGGACGGGGATGGCACCGGTATCGTTCGCCTCGGCCAACGCCATCGCCGCACGCAGACGAACAGCAGGTGTCGGGTCTTTCAGAGACGGGCGCATCGCGGCGAGACGATCCGGCGAAACCTTCTCGACGTTCTCAGCCGGAGGGGCCGCACGCACGGCGGCCAACGCAATCAGCAGCAAGCCCCAGGAGATCCAATGCGGAATAAACCGTTTCATAGTTGTCTCCGACTATCAACGCCGGCGCGTGCGATACACCGTGACGCCTTTGTGTTCCCAAACGATCTTGCCGGCGCGGTCCAACTCGAAGATTCGCCCCATACTCTGGCTTGAGGCGAGAATATGACCGTTCGGCAAGCCGGTCGGTGTCGTGATACCCGGCGCGTCCAGTTCACGCAGCTTCCTCCCCGCGCTGTCGAACTCCATCACTTTGTTGGCCTGGGAAGACGAGACGAGAATGTGGCCATTGGGCAGCAGATCGATGCAGCCCGGATTGGTTAGAGCGCGATCGACGGCGAAGCTCTTGAGCTGCTTGCCGGTCGTGTCCAGGAAAAGACACTGGTTGGTCCGCGTCAGACAGACAATGGCTCCGGTACGTGCGCGATAGGCAGCCAGCACACCACCGGGCACATTTTTGATCGTGTAAATCTCTTTACCGGCGCGATCCACCTCCAGCATTCGCCCATCGTTGAGGGTGATAAACGTGTTGCCGTTGGGCAGACGCTGGGCGTTGGTCGGGGGAGGATTCAGGCCGGCTTTTTGCCAGAGGATGTTCCCTTTCAAATCGCGTTCGGTGACGCGATTGACGCCCCACTCCGCGATGAGGACGCGATTGCCAGCCAGACACCAGGCGTCAATGGGACCTCCCGCATTCTCGACGATCCAGCGCCGTTTGCCGTGGCGATCAATCTCATAGACCTGATTGGCGTCGCAGATAAGCGTGTAGCCCAACCACGGCTGCGCCGTCAAACGCGCCAGATCAACGCGGCCGGCATGGACCTTCCACCAGGCAGCCCAGGCATCGCGGCATTTCTTGCGCTCCGCCTGTTCGATACCCAACGACACCTCTGGAGCCGCATCGCCGGCCAGTTGAAACAGTGCCGCTTCGATCTCACCCAGTCGTTCGGCCGGCAGCACCGTGAGCAGGTCAATGAGTACGGCAACGCCTTCAGGCTGCTTGGCGCGAGCAAAGGCCAGAGCAACGCGCAGGCGGACCTCGGGCGCATCATCCTTGAGGAGTTTACGGACCACGGAGCGCCCTTCCGCGCCGCCGCCCTTAATCAACGCCTCGCCCGCCGTGAAGCGCAACAGCGGTTGCGGATCGGCGAGCGCACACACAAGGTCGGGTTCGGGCTTGCCGTCGCGCAGCGCCAGCGCGGTGAGACACTTGCCTAGCTCCTCGATCCGCGTTTCATCCTCGGCATAAGGCAGATACGCCAACAACGCCGCGACAACACCGGCCGGTTTGCGCATGGCCAGCAAGCGCAGGGCGGCGATCGGCAGTGGATGGGCCGGAGCTTGTTCGATGCGTTCGATCAACCGCTTGGCGCGGCGGACGATTTCCCGATCGGCATTTTTGCTTGCGTCGCGCAGTTGCGGCAAAAGGATGCGGCCCAATATGAACAGTTCCTTCGAGGCATTCTCGCGAGCGGTGAATTGTTCATCGCCGAGTTGGGCGATCAAACGGAGGACGCGGGCGCGTGCTTGGGGTGTAAGCGTGTGTTTGCGGACAATGGCGAGCAGCGAAGCACCGTCGGTATGTCGCCACCACGCGGCCCAGGCATCGCGACGAATACGGCGACTGATTTCGTCCTCGATCTGCAATTGCAATCCGGGCGCCCACTCGCCCGCCAATTGGGTGAGGAACTCCGCGACAGGCCGGCGTTGTTCGGGAGTCAGATCGGCGAGCAAATCGATGAGGACGGGGATAGCCTCGGCATCATTCGCCTCGGCCAGAGTCATCGCGGCACGCAGACGGACGCCAGGTGCGGAGTCTTTCAGCAGCGGACGCAGCGCGTCGATGCGCTGCGCGGGCATCGGCTCGACTTTCTCGGCCGGCGGGTCCGCCTGAGCGTAAGCCAAAGTCACCGGGAGACAAAGCGACAAAATAAAGGCGAAACATCGATGGAATAGGGCCGTTTTCATGATGTGTCTCCTCGCTTGTTATCGCCGTCGCACGCGGAAAGGCTGGCTGCGATCCTTATGTTCCCAGACGATTTTGCCGGTGCGATCCATTTCATAGGTCCGCTGCGTACCCTGACCAGCCACCAGAATATGGCCGTTCGGTAATCCGCTGGCCGTCCGCGCGCCGGGCGCGTTCAGTTCCAACACCAGCTTACCGTCGCGGTCGTACTCCGCCACCTTGCCCTGAGCTTGCCGAGTAACGAGAATGCGGCCGTTGGCCAGCAAATCGATACCGCCCATGCTGTTGGCGTCGTGATGGGTCGCGAAACTCTTAAGTTGCTTGCCGGTCGTGTCCAGCAGCAGACATTGACCATTGAACGTCATGCACACGATGACGCCCTGCCGCGTGCGATACGCGGCCAATACATTGCCGGGCACATTGTTAATCCGATAAACCTCCTTGCCCTCGCGATCCACCTCCAGGATGGCTCCGCCGTTCATGGCGACGAGCGTGTTGCCGTTGGCCAGTCGCTGTACGTTGGAGGGATTGCCCGGCAATTGCTTGGTCCAGAGGGTTTTACCCTTCAAATCGCGTTCGGTGATGCGGTTGGCATTGAACTCGGCGATGAGGACGCGATTGCCGGGCAGCACGACGGCATCAAAAGGCTGCATCACGTTGTCGATGGCCCAGCGTTCCTTGCCGTGGCGATCAATCTCGTAGACACGATTGCGAGCGGTATCGCAAATGAGTGTGTAACCATACCACGGGCGTTCCTGCAAGCGACCAAGATCGACGGACTTGGCGTTGCTCTTCCACCAGGCGGCCCAGGCATCGCGACACTTCTTCTTCTCGGCCGGTTCCGTGCCGGCCACCGTTTTCGGTGCCGAATCGCCGGCCAATTGATATAATACGGATTCTATTTCTCCTATATGCTCGACCGGCAGCATTGTGAGCAGGTCGATCAGTACGGGGATGCTGTCCTTCTCCTTGGCCAGCGCCAACGCCAAAGCGACACGGAGACGAACCACGGGCGCATCGTCCTTGAGCAGTTGACGGACGGCCGCGCGTCCCTCGACGCCGCCGCCCTTGGCCAACGCCTGGACAGCCATCACCCGCACCAAGGGCCGCGTATCCGACAGAGCGCGTACCAGCAAGGGATCGAGTTTGCCATCGCGCAGGACGAGAACGGTCAGCGATTTGCGCACTTCCTCAATCCGCGCTTCGTCTTCGGCATGAGGCACATAGGCCAACAGCGCCTCAACGACGCCAGCCGGTTTGCGCACCGCCAACAGACGGATCGCGGCCACCGGCAGATGATGCGCCGGCTCGCGTTCGATGCGTTCGATCAGCAATTTGGCCCGCCGCGCCACTTCAGGATCTTTGTTCTGGCTCGCTTCTCGAAGCTGCGGCAAGGTGATACGGCCCAATGCGAACAGATCCCGCGTGGCATTCTCGCGGCTGGTGAATTGCTCACTGCCGAGTTTGGCGATATACCCGGCGACCTTGGCGCGTGCCTCGGGGGTGAGGGTATGTTTGCCGACGGCGGCGAGCAGCGCCGGGCCATCGGTGTGTCGCCACCACGAGGCCCAGGCATCGCGGCGAATGCGGCGGCTGATGTCATCCTCGCTCGAAAACTGCATGGCCGGCGCCCATTCGCCCGCCAGTTGCGTTAGCAATTCCTCGACCGGCTGACGTTGTTCGGGAGTCAGGTCGGCGAGCAGATCGATGAGGACGGGAATGGCACCGGCATCGTTGGCCTCGGCCAGCGCCATCGCCGCATGCAGACGCACGCCTGGTGCCGGGTCTTGCAGGAGCTTGCGGACGGCGGGCACTCGATCGGGCGGCGTGGCGCGACACAGCGCGATGCCGGCCGCAGCGCGACGCACGGCCAGCGGATCGGTCAGTCCACGCAGAAGGGCCGGATCGGGTTTGCCGTCCTGGACGGCGACCGCGGCGAGCGCGGTGTTGACCGCCTGGATAACGTCGGGGTTGTCGGCGAAAGGCAGGTAAGTCAAGAGCGCGGCGGCAGCGCCATCAGGTTTCCGCTGTGCGAGAAGGTGCGCCGCGGCGGCCAACAATTTATGACTGGATGCTCCTTCGAGCCACGGTAGACAACGCGCGGCTCGCTTGGCGACTTCGGGATGATCGAGATCGTTGACGGCCTGGCGCAAGATGGGCAATGCCAGCGGTCCCAGACCGAGTAGTTCCACCGTGGCCGAATCGCGTTCCTCCTTGGGACCGCTGGCGAACTGGCGGAGCAAGAGGAGGAGGTGATCGCGATCGATGTCGGTGCGCGCGCGGGCGTGGAAGAAGGCGAGCAGGGCCGCACCATCGGCGGATAGGCCGGCGCTATGCAACGTCAGCTCGTCGTCGGTGGACGGCGATTGGCCGCGCGCGGTTAGCATTGAGGAAAAGAGGAACGCCGGGACGAAGAGCCAGCCGAGGCGATGCAAAAGCAGTCGATTCATGGAAACAACCTCCAACCAACCACATAGCCTCCGGCTTGCCGGGGAGAGTTTTCCCGGCAAGCCGGGGGCTATGTGAACTAGCGTCGCCGCGCCCGGTAGACATTGCCGGTACACTTGTGTTCCCAGACCATCTTGCCGGTGCGGTCCAATTCGTAGACGCGCTGGCCTTGATGACTGGCCACCAAAATATGGCCGTTGGGCAAGCCCATCACCGTTTGGACCTGGGGAGCATCCAGTTCGAGAAGTTTTTTCCCCTCGGCATCGTACTCCACCACCTTGTTGTGTTGAAACTGGGTGATGAGAATATGGCCGTTCGGCCGCAGATCGATACCGTCGCAATTAGGGGTGTGATTCGTGGAAAAACTCTGGAGACGCTTTCCGGCCGTGTCTATCGTGACGCACACACCCTTTCGCGTCAGGTAGACGGGGAAGCCTTTCCGCGACCGCGAAGCATCCACCACGCCGTCGGGAACATTGTTGAGGACATAAATCTCCTTGCCGGCGCGGTCAATCTCCATAAGCGATCCTTTTAGTGTGGCTACAAAGGTGTTCCCATTAGGCAGCCGCTGCACGGCAACGGGCATGGCGACTTGCTTCTGCCAGAGGATTTTGCCTTTGAAATCGCGTTCGGTGACGCGGTTGGCGCTGCACTCGGCGATGAGGACGTGGTTACCGGGCACCACGACGGCATCGAGCGGGTTTCGCACGTTGTCGATAACCCAGCGTTCTTTGCCGTCGCGATCGATCTCATAGATGCGGTTTTTGAAGTTTTCGCAGATGAGCGTATAGCCATACCACGGGCGCTCCTGCAAATGGCCAAGATCGACGGACTTGGCGTTGCTTTTCCACCAGGCAGCCCAGGCAGCGCGGCACTTCTTCCGCTCGGCCGGCTCGCTGCCCGCTGGCGTTTTTGGTGCCGAATCGCCGGCCAATTGGTAAAGAACCGACTCGATCTCTCCGAGATGCTCAGCCGGCAGCACCGCGAGCAGATCGATCAGAACAGGGATACTGTCCTTCTCCTTGGCCAGCGCCAGCGCCAGAGCGACACGGAGACGCACCACCGGCTTATCATCCTTAAGGAGTAGACGGACGGCCGCGCGTCCTTCGACTCCGCCGCCCTTGGCCAACGCCTCAGCGGCCGTGAAGCGTAACAGTGGGTGCGGATCGGTGAGCGCCCGCAGGAGTTCCGGGGCTGGTCTATTATCGCGCAGGGCGAGCTTGGTCAGCGCTTGGCGCACTTCCTCTGTCCGCGATTCATCCTCGGCATAGGGAACATAGGCCAGCAGCGTTTCGATGACGCCGGCCGGTTTGCGCACGGCCAACAGACGAATCGCGGCGATCGGCAGATGATGAGCCGGCTCACGCTCGATACGCTCGATCAAGGATTTGGCTCGCCGCGCTATTTCCGGGTCTTCGTGTTTGTTCCCTTCCCGAAGTTGCGGCAGAGTGACACGACCCAGGGCGAACAATTCCTTCGTGGCCTTCTCGCGCTCGGCGAAAGAATCCGCGCCCAGACGGCCGATCAGACCGTCAATCTTCTTTCGTATTTCCGCCGTGATGGTGTGCTTGCGCACGATGGCCAGCAGCGACGGTCCATCGGTGGACAAGCCGGCGCTGCGCAACGTCTGTTCGTCTTCAGACAGAGCATCGCCGCGCGCGGGAAGCGCGGGGGAAGCGAGCAGCGCCAGCGTGAACAACCAGATGAGGTTACGCGAACGGTGTTGATTCATATAGATGCCCTCCCAACAACCCCACCTAGCCCCCGGCTTGCCGGGGCTAGGTGAACTAGCGTCGCCGCGCACGAAAGGGATGACCGGCGTTCTTATGCTCCCAGACGACCTTGCCGGCGCGGTCTAATTCGTAGACGCGATGCGTCGAACGCGCGGCTACGAGGATGTGTCCGTTGGGTAACGCGCTCGCTGTGCAGACGCCTGGCGCTGCTACTTCGAGCCGGACCTTGCCCTTGGGGTCGAACTCCATTACCTTGTTTTGCGTGGTCCGCGTGATGAGAATGTGGCCGTTGGGGAACAGGTCGATGCCGCCGCCGTTGTTACCTTGGACTTGACCGCTCTCAAAACTCTTGAGTTGCTTGCCCGTTGTGTCCAACGTCAGACACTGGCGGGTGAACGTGGTGCAGAAGATGGTGCCGGACGGCGCGCATCGAGCCGCCAGGGTGTTCCCGGACATATTAGCGATGGTGTATATCTCTTTCCCGGCGCGATCTACCTCCAAAATTGGTCCCTTCCAACAGGCAACGAACGTGTTGCCATTGGGCAAGCGTTGTATGTTCATCGGATTGCCGGGAACACGCTTTTCCCAGAGGATCTTGCCGGTGAAATCGCGTTCGCTGATACGGCAATCGCCGTACTCGGCGACGAGAACGCGATTGCGGGACACTACAACGGCATCGATCACGTTCATCACGTTATTGATGGCCCAGCGCTCTTTGCCGTGGCGATCAATCTCGTAGACGCGGTTGTTGATGTTGTCGCAAATAAGCGTGAACCCATACTGTGGATGGTCGATCAATCGGGTCAGATCGGCGCGGTCGGCGTTGGCCTTCCACCAGGCGATCCAGGCATCGCGACACTTCTTCTTTTCGGCTGGCTCCATGCCAACCGGCGTTTTCGGCGCCGTATCGCCCGCCAATTCATACAGGACGGATTCAATCTCTCCGACTTGCTCGTTCGGCAGCACGGCCAGCAGATCGATCAGCACGGGGATGCTGTCCTTCTCCTTGGCCAGCGCCAACGCCAAGGCGACACGCAGACGAATGATCGGGTCATCGTCCTTCAGGAACTTGCGGACGGCGGAGCGTCCCTCGACACCGCCGCCCTTGGCCAACGCTTGGATGGCCATGATTCGCGTTCGGGTTTGGCCATTCGACAGAGCACGCAGAAGAGCGGGATCGGGCTTGCCGTCACGTAGGGCCAACCCGGTCAGCGCTTGGCGCATTTCCTCCGTCTGCGATTCATCCTCGGCACGGGGAACATAGGCCAGCAGCGTCTCAACAACGCCGGTTGGTTTGCGCACGGCCAACAGACGGATCGCGGCGATCGGCAGATGATAAGTCCGCTCGCGCTCGATATGCTCGATCAAGGATTTAGCTCGCCGCGCTATTTCCGGGTCTTCGTGTTTGCTCCCTTCCCGAAGTTGCGGCAGAGCGACACGACCCAGGGCGAACAATTCCTTCGTGGCCTTCTCACGCTCGGCGAAAGAATCCGCGCCCAGACGGCCGATCAGACCGTCAATCTTCTTTCGTATTTCCGCCGTGAGGGTGTGCCTGCGAACGATGGCCAGCAGCGACGGTCCATCGGTGGACAAACCGGCGTTACGCAACGTCTGTTCGTCTTCAGCCAGAGCATCGCCGCATGCGGGAAGCGCGGGGGAAGCGAGCAACGCCAGCGCGAATAACCAGGCGAGGTTACGCGAACGGTGTCGATTCATGAAGGCGACCTCCAACCAACGATGACGCGCCGCGCGCGGCAATCGTTTACCGCCGCCGCGCCCGCCAGGCATGGCCGGCGTTCTTGTACTCCCAGACGACCTTGCCGGCGCGGTCCAATTCGTAGACGCGATGACCTTGATAGCTGGCCGCGAGGATGTGGCCGTTGGGCAAGGCCGTGGCCGTCCCCACCTGCGGAGCAGCCACTTCGAGTAGTTTTTTCCCCTGGGCATCGTACTCCACGACCTTGTTACGCCGATCCTGCGCGACGAGAATGCGGCCGTTCGTCGCTAGATCCATGCCCGCCACGTCACTGAAGACATGGTTGGTGTCGAAACTCCGCAGACGTTTGCCGGCCGTGTCAATCAGGACACACTCGCCCTTTTGCGTCAGACAGACGATAGGGCCTCTCGGCAAACGATAAGCAGAGCGAACACCATTAGGGACATTTTGGATAACATAAATATCTTTCCCGGCGCGATTCACCTCTCGGAACGGTCCCTGATCCGAGGCGATGAACGTATTGCCGTTGGGCAGCCGCTGCACGGCAACCGGCGTGGCAACTTGCTTCTGCCACAGGATGGCACCCTTGAGATCGCGTTCGGTGACCCGGCTGCCGTGGTATTCGGCGATAAGGACGCGGTTGCCGGGCAGCACGACCGCATCGACGGGGCCTTGGACGTTTTCGATCTTCCAACGCTGCTTTCCATGTAGATCGACTTCGTAAAGACAGTTTTTGCCCGTATCGCAAAGGAGGGTGAAGCCAAGTTGCGGCCGAACGGCTAAGCGCGTCAGATCGATGTGGTCGGCATGGAGTTTCCACCAGGCGGTCCAGGCAGCGCGACATTTCTCGCGGTCGGCCGGCTCCGTGCCCGCCGGCATTTTCGGAGCCGAATCGCCGGCCAACTGATAGAGGACGGACTCGACTTCCCCGACCGGCTCGGCCGGCAGCACGGCGAGCAAGTCGATCAGCACGGGGATAACCTCGCGTTCCTTGGCGAGTGCCAACGCCAGGGCGACGCGGAGACGAACCATCGGGGCATCGTCCTTGAGGAGCTTGCGCACTTCGGAGCGTCCCGCCGTGCCGCCGCCCGCCGCCAATGACTGAGCAGCCATGATGCGCAACGCGGGCCGATTATCCGACAGGGTACGCATAAGAATCGGATTGGGTTTGCCGTCGCGCTGGGCGAGGGCCGTCAATGATTTGCGCACCTCGTCAATCCGCGATTCATCCTCGGCGGAGGGAACGTAGGCCAGCAGCGCCGCGACAACGCCAGGCGGTTTCCGCACCGCCAGCATTCGGATGGCTGCGACCGGCAGATACTGCGTGGGAGATTGCTCGATGCGTTCGATCAAGAACCTGGCGCGGCGTGCTATTTCCGGGTCTTCGTGCTTGCTCGCTTCCTGAAGCTGCGGCAGGGCAACACTGCCCAGGGCGAACAATTCCTTCGAGGCGTTCTCGCGCTCGGCGAAAGAATCCGCACCCAGACGGCCGATCAGACCATCCACGTTCTTGCGTGCTTCGGGAGTGAGAGTGTGCTTGCGGATGATGGCCAGCAGCGCCGGCCCATCGGTGGAGAAACCAGCGCTGCGCAACGCCTGCTCATCGTCGGCGATCGACGGCTCGGCCGGCGCGGCGGGAGGAAAGGAAGTTGCCAGCAAGGCGGCCAGCGCGGCGAACCAGCGAGCGAAGCGCGGTACATGGCGATTCATGGAGGCGGCCTCCCAAATGATACGCCGCTTGCGGCTTAGCGTAGCGAACGCGAAACGCAAACGATGCCAGTTCACCGCCGGCGTGCCCGGCTGATGGGGCCGGCACCCTTGTATTCCCAGACGGTTTTGCCGGTGCGATCTAACTCAAAAGCTCGCTGCGTATTTTGGCTGGCCACCAGGATATGGCCATTCGGCAAACCCGTCGCCGTCATCGCGCCGGGTACCTGCAACTCCAGTACGACCTTGCCATCGGTGTCGTACTCCACCACCTTGCCGATGTCTTGCAGCGTGGCGAGAATGCGGCCATTGGGCAACACATCCAGGCCGCCGTAGGCGTTGTTGCCGTGCGTGCAGGTGAAATTCTTGAGCTGCTTTCCCGCCGTATCTACCTGAATGCACTGATTCGGCTGAGTCAAGCAAACAATCGGCCCACGACGTGATCGGTAGGCGGCGCTGATGGTGGATAGATTCGTGATCGTGTAAACCTCCTTGCCCGAACGATCCACTTCCATGACCGCGCTCCGCGTGGCGATGAAGGTATTGCCGTTGCGCAAACGCTGCACGCCGATGGGATTGGCGACCTGCTTTGACCACAAGATTTTGCCCGTGAGGTCGCGCTCGGTGACGCGCCGGCTCTGATACTCGGCGATGAGGACACGCTTGCCGGGCAACACGACGGCATCGACCGGCCCGCGCAGATTATCGATGGACCAGCGTTCCTTGCCGTCGCGATCGATCTCGAAGACGCGGCCGCCGCCCATGTCACAGAGGACCGTGTATCCCAGCCAGGCATGACGGGTCAGGCGCGTCAGATCGACGCGGCCAGCGTTGAGTTTCCACCAGGCGGCCCAGGCATCGCGGCACTTCTTCCGCTCGGCCGGCTCGACGCCCACCGACACTTCCGGGGCGCTATCGCCGGCGAGTTGGTACAACGCATCCTCTACTTGTCCCACCTGTTCGACCGGCAGGTCGGCGAGCAGATCGATCAGCACGGTAACGCCTTCCCGCTCTCTGGCCAGCGCGAAGGCCAGCGCGACGCGCATGCGGACTTTCGGCACTGCGTCCTTGAGGAGTTTGCGGACCGGAAAACGTCCTTGTTCTCCTCCGCCTTGAATCAGCGCCTCGGCGGCCATTGCTCGCTGCGATGGTTGCGCATCGTCCAGCGCACGCACCAGATCGGCATCGGGTTTGTCATCGCGCAGCGCCAGGACCGCCAGAGATTTTCGCACTTCATCGGAGCGCGTTTCACCCTCGATGAGGGGTAAATACGCCAGCAAAGCCGCGACCGCGCCGGCCGGTTTGCGCACGCCCAGCAGCCGCACGACAGCGACCGGCAGACGATTGCGCGGCTCCTGTTCGATGTCTTCGATCAGTTCCTTGGCCCGGCGCGCCAGGTCCGGGTTCTTGTCCCTGGCCGCTTCGCGCAACTGCGGCAAACTGCGCCGCCCCAACGCAAGCAGTTCTTTGACCGCGATTTCTCGCGCGGTGAAGTCGCCGGTCAGTTTGCCGATCAACCCGCCGATTTTTTCACGATCCAGAGCGGTCAACGTGCGCGCTCGGATGGCGGCGAGCAGCGACGCCCCATCGACATTGCGCCACCAGGCGGCCCAGGTATCGCGGCGAATCTTACGAGCAATTTCGTCCTCGCCCTGAAATCGCACGAGCGGAGTCCATTCGCCCGCGAGCTTCGTGAGGAACTCTTCGACGCGCTGGCGCTGCGGAGCAGGCAATTCGGCGAGCAGATCGATGAGGACAGGGATCGCTTCGGCATCGTGTGCTTCCGCCAACGTCAGCGCCGCGCGCAGGCGCACACCGGGGACCGGATCTTTCAGCAATTGGCGAAGGGTAGGTTCGGCTCGCACAGTCGGCGTCGCGAGACCGGCGGTCAGGAGGAGGAATACAAGCCGACGCATACAGACGACCTCCTGACCAGCCCGGAGCGCCAGCGACGGGTTCTCACCCCGTCGCTGGCGCTCCGGGCTGGTCTAATATGTAACCTCACTGACCGAGGGCCGGTTGGACGAACGCCTTGTAAAACTCCCGCGCGGCGGCGGCGGAGATGAACAGATCGAAGCTGCCGCGCTGCGGTTGCAAGGTGACGGCCAGACCCAGGAACGATCGCGTGCCCTTGTCCGGCATCTTCGGCCAATTGGCCGGCACGTTCGGGCCGAGCATCGGTTTGAACAACTCCGCCATCGTGCCGAACATCTGCACCGTGTCAATCAGCCCCAGGAAAGACGCGCGAGCCGGCATCTCCTTGCGCACGTCGGTGAACGCCTTGACTTCGCCAATCGGCTTGGTGCCCTTGGTGTATTGATCGAGGAGCTTGCGCGCGGCCGGCCAATCCGCAGCCATGACCTGGATGACGGACTTGCCATCCGTGCCGAACCAGCAGGTCATCTTCTCGCCCAGCAAGCCTTTCATGGCCGCGATGAACTGCTTCTTGCCCTCCTCACCTGATTTGGCAGCGACCGGTTCGGCCATCTTGTCGAAGTCCCAGACGAGTTGCACGGAGTGCAGTCCCATGTCGCCGTATTTCTCGGCCTTCATCTTGATGACCGGCTTCTCCTTGAGGCCGCTCGACTTGACATCGCCGGAATACATCGCCTTGAACAGCTTGATTTGAGCTTCGACGGCCTTGGCCGGATCGTCGTACTGAGACACTTGCAGACCCGACAAGGGCAGCGAGTAGCTATCCATGCGAATGCCGGGGCCGGCCTTGGCCAACTCTTCCAGGACTGCGGCGGTTTCCTTGGATTCCTTGGCCGGAACGATGTTCACCATCATATTGCCCAGTCCCTTGTACAGCGCGGAGCTGGTTTTCATGGCCGTGAAGAAGAGCCGGTCGTCCGGCATGCGGGCGAGTTCCTTGAAGTCCACGGGTTTGGAGTCGAGCAGCAGATCCGCCGTCGGAGTGCCGGCGCGGATCTCGTTCTGGATGTGAAGAGCCAGACCGCCCGGCCGAAACTCACCCGTCAACAGCGCGCCCCGGCTATCCTCCACCGCCCGGAAGATGGGGCCGATAGCGCGCTTGAACATTTCAATGGCGTCTTTCTGAGCCTTATCTCCTCCTCCGGCACCCATATCGAGAATGCCTTCGAGAGCTTGCCGCGCCTCTTTGATCTGCTCGGCGTATTCCCGGCTCAGGGTATCCACGCTGATGTAGACGCTCACGTCGGCCGCCAGCAGCTTGGCGGCTTGCTCCTTGCTGATCTTGCTGTCGAGTCCGGCCTGCTTCTTCGTGAAGGAATTCGCCACCTCCTCATTCGGCGTGACGATGGCGTAGGTCTTGCGATCGACGAAGTAGGTGGTTTCTCTTTCGATGACGACGGACTCGACGCCGCTGCCGTTAACCTTGATGTTCTTGCGTTCCTCTTCCATCAGCAAATTATCGCGGAATTCCTTGTAATTGCTGACAGCGGCGATGACGGCCATCTTGGGTTGCTCGTTACCGGGCTGACCGGGCTTGGGCAGTTCCGTGAACGCCAGGAAGATGGGACCATCCTTGACCAGACCGCGCAGCTTACGGCCCTTGATGCCGTTCTTGAGCGCCTCGTCCATCTGCGGCTGGAACATCTTGAGTACATCGGGCAGGGCGTTTTCCATCATCGTCACCAGGCGATCGCGGGTACCCTGGACGCCGCGCAGGTGGATGACGATCGACGCTGAGGCCGGCACCTGATCGAGTCCGGAACGTCCCGCCGGAGCCGGCGCGGACCACACAGCGCTGGTCGTCGCCAGCGCAACCAGGCAGGCCGCCATCAATGGGAATCGTAAGCGAGTCATGAGCAAGCACTCCTTCAAACCGAGGTTCAATTCCACTAGCCCGGAGCGTCAGCGACGGGGTCGAGAACCCCGTCGCTGACGCTCCGGGCTAATACATCCCGTGTTTTCTTACCGCCCGATCACTTCTTTTCACGAGCTACATCCTTACGTCGAATTGGTTCGATCGCCGACCGGAGCGGGCCGGCTGGCGATGAGCCGATTGACGCCATTGGGATCGCGCGCCTCCATGTGGAAACGGCCCCAAATCACCGGACGAGCCAACGGCTCAATATGCAGCATCACCTCGCCGTTCTGGAACAGACGCACGGTGCCGGACGATTGGCTGACCGTGACAGCGATGGCCTTGGTACTCTTGCTGATGGCGGCGGCGGCGGCGTGCCGCGTGCCCAGTCCCTTGCTTAGTGTGAAGCCCTTGTCCGGCGCTTCAATGCGCATGGCGGCGGCCACGGCCACCCCATCGCGGCGGATGATGATCGAGCCTTCCATCTGCGCGATGTCCTTGATCTGCTCGCGGACGTTGGGATCGCGGATGTCGCGCTCTTCGGCGCTGTAACCGCGGAATGGATTGAAGTTCATCGACCGCGCCATGGTCAACACCTTGCGCGTGTCGCCGACGACGAACATAGTGCCGACCGGATGCCCCTCGCGCCCCTCGCGGCCAATCTCCACGGCCAAATCGACCACGGCCCGCAGCGTCTCCAGCGGCACCTGCGTATCGAGATTGCGGAGATCCTGAGCCGTCAGGCGTTCCAGGTGTTCGCCCAGATGAATGACGCTGAGGGTGTCGATCGGTTCGGGCTTGTCCTGTCCGACTTCGATACCGTTGTAGAGGGCGACCACATCGGCGCCCTGACGGAGTTTATCGCTGCGCACGGCCTCCAGCAGCGCGAGACTCATGCGTTCCTGGCGCGGCGTCGGGCCGGCATCGATGTCAAGGACACTCAGATGGGGGTGCCTCTTAAGACGTTCCGTGAGCGGACCGTCCTCGGCGGCCACGAGGAGACGGCAGCCATCAAGGTGCTGCAAAACGGATTCCCAGTTGAGGTCCGTTTCCGTGAGCAACAGGACGGCGTCGGCCGGCAGCGTCTGCACCAGATGTCGAGCAGCTAACATCAGGGCGACGGTTTGGGGAGCGAGACCCATGAACACCTACGATCTATCCTGAATAACCAAAACAACATTGTGACCGCCCTCATCGTAACGACGATCCGGCGCCGGGGCAATCTTCTCAATGCAGAATGCAGAATGCAGAATGCAGAATGCAGAATGAAAACCATCTGGTCTTTCATTCTGCATTCTGCATTCTGCATTCTGCATTGCTAGAATACATCAAATCGAAAGGAGGGAGCCGATGCACGACAACATCCTACAATCGATCGGCTGGACGCCGATGGTACGGCTACGTCGTTTGGCCAACGAGGTGCCGGCGTCCGTGTGCGTCAAGGTGGAATCGCTCAATCCCGGCGGCAGCGTCAAGGACCGCGTCGGCTTGGCCATGATAACCGAGGCCGAGCAGCGCGGCTGGCTGCGTCCGGGCGGCACCATCATCGAGGCCACCGCCGGCAACACCGGCGCGGCCCTGGCCATGGTTGCCGCCGTCAAGAATTATCGCTGTATCTTCGTTCTGCCCGATAAAATGTCGCATGAGAAGATCGCGCTACTCAAGGCGTATGGCGCCGAGGTCGTCATCACGCCGACCGATGTTGCCCCGGATTCGCCGGACAGCTACAACGGTGTCGCCGATCGGCTATCGCGCGAAATCCCCGGCGCGTGGCGGCCCAATCAATTTACCAATCTCGCCAATCCAGAGGTTCATTATCGCACAACTGGCCCCGAAATCTGGGATCAGACCGAAGGACGCATCAGCGCCTTCGTCGCCGGTGTGGGCACCGGCGGCACCATCTCCGGCGTGGCTCGCTACCTGAAAGAACGCAATCCGGACATCAAAATCATCGGTGCCGACCCGGAGGGCAGCGTGCTATCGGGTGGTGCGCCGAAGCCGTGGAAAGTCGAAGGCATCGGTGAGGATTACGTGCCCAAGACATTCAACGGCCAACTGGTCGATGAATGGATTCGCGTCAGCGATGCCGAATCGTTCCACGTCGCCCGTTCGCTGGCACGCCGCGAGGGCATCCTGGCCGGCGGCTCCAGCGGTACCAACGTCGCCGCCGCTCTGCGCTACGCGCGCCGCCTGACGCGCGATCAACTCGTCGTCGCCCTGGTGTGCGACACCGGCCGCAATTACCTCAGCAAGTTCTTCGACGATCAATGGATGATCGATAACAAGCTGGTCTTGAAGGAACAGCCGGCCCATTCGATCGGCGATTTGCTGAAGACACGCGGCACGCGGCCAATGGTGTCGATCAGTCCCGACGCGACGGCGGCGGCGGCCATCGAGTTGATGCAGAAGGCCGGCATTTCGCAGTTGCCGGTGCTGCAAGACGGCAAGCCCGTCGGTGCCGTGCAGGAAGTGACGCTGGCGCGCATCCTGCACGACAACAGCGATCCGTCGGTCATCACCGTCGGCGAATTCATGGCCCGGCCGCTGCCGGCGCTGGATGTCACCGTGCATCTGGATGAGGCGTATCGCCTGCTGATGTCCGGCAACACCGGCGTTTTGGTGATGGATAACGGCAAGGTCGTGGATATTGTAACGCGGATCGATTTGGTGCAGTATTGGCAATCGACGCGGCCCAAGTGAAGCCCTGCCAGCCCGCAGCGCCAGCAAGGGGCATTCCCTTGCTTGCGCCGCAGGCCATTTCAAGGGGTTGGAAACAAGATCGTGAAGCCTTCTTGGGTGAAATGATGATCGTTGCTCAGCACCTCCGTCAGGCCAAAACCCTTCATGGCAAGCATCGACCGGCAATCGGTCAGGCTGTACGCTTTGTCGGGCCGGGCCTCATATAGGGCGAGAGCGGCGTCGAAGTCGGCGCGGGTTTGCGGCAATACCTCCACGTCGGGGGCGCTGCGCAGGTCGTGAACCAGGGTGGCCGCCTTGCCGCGCCAATGGGGAGTGAACCGGGAAAACCAAGCCAAGACCTCCGTCAACACTTCGTCCGTCGTGACCAGACGGGCTATGCCAAGTCTGCTGCCGAACGATGTAACGAGGGCATGGAAGGCATCGCCTGGGTTGAGCAGAGCTACCCAATAGAAGGTGTCTGCGAACAGCATCCGTGGCGGCATCGGTGGCTACTCCGGTCGCTTCGGATGGCCATACAGATAATGGTCGATTTGGGCGGCACCGTCGGCCGGCAACTTGGCGATCTCTTCTGGCGGTGCATCTGCGGCCAATGCGGCGATCCGCTCCCAAATGGGCTGCCGTCGCCGTTCGAGTACGATACGGCCGTCCTGGACTTCGACCACGAGGTCTATCCCCGGCCCCAGCCCAGCCGCGCGGCACAACTCAGCGGGCAGCGTCACGACACCGGTAGCGTCCGCTTTCACGAGTGTGGACATAATTTAGATCTCCACGAGCGAATGGCTCTATGGCGTTTTTATTCGCGCCGGGCTGCTGACACAAGGGGAAAGACATCGCACCAATAACTACGCTCGTTTCCTGGTTCGGGGCAATATCGCTCACCGTCTTCCTCATTCTGCGCGTCTTGGAACGAGTGATTGGACTTTTTGGGAAGACCGGAAGACGAATAGTGACTAGAATCGACGGTGTCTCCCAACAAGGAGTACCGCCATGTATCTCGAACCGTTTGTCAGGCATTTCAAGGAGGTCGGCGAAGCGGAAACGCGCACCATCCATATCCTTGAGGAGAATCCGCAGGGCATTCCGAAGGGAGAATACGCTCTGGCGGAGTTTTACTGCACCGATGGGAAGTGCGATTGCCGGCGCGTGATGCTCAACGTGATCTCGAAGGATGAGGGCCACGTCGCCAGTATCGGTTTCGGGTTTGATGCGGATGGTCCGATGCCAGGCCCGTTTCTCGATCCGATCAACCGGCAAAGCGCTTACGCGGACGAACTCCTCGCATTGGTCAAGGACGTGGTTCTGAGCGATGCCACCTACGTCGCGCGTCTGGAACGCCATTACAAGATGTTAAAGGACAAACTCGCGCACCCTCAATCGGCGGGGAAGTGGTGGAAAAAGAAACCTCGGAAATTGAAATAGCATTCCCCCAGCCTTGAACAATCTCATTCTCAAGGAGGATTAACTTTGTCTTCCGATACCCCACACCACGGTTTCGCCACGCGCGCCATCCACGCCGGACAGGACGCCGATCCCGCCACCGGCGCGACCGTCGTTCCCATTTATGCCACCTCCACCTATACGCAAGCGGCCCCCGGCCAGCACAAGGGCTACGAGTATTCACGCAGCGGCAATCCGACGCGCGCCGCCCTGGAAACATGTCTGGCCTCGCTGGAAGGCGGCGAACGCGGCTTGGCTTTCGCTTCTGGCTTGGCTGCGTCAACCGCCGTCTTGTCGATGCTCAAGCCGGGCGAGGAAGTTGTCGCCGCCGCCGATCTCTACGGCGGCACCTATCGCCTGCTCGAACGTGTCTTCAAACCGTGGGGCTTGGTGACACACTACACCGACGATCCCAGTCCCGCCGGCTTCGGCAAACTCATCACGAAATCCACGAAGCTCGTATGGATCGAAACGCCGACAAATCCGCTCTTGCAAATCCTCGATATTGCCGCCATCGCCGAGTTGGCACACAAGGCCGGCTCGCTGTTGGCCGTCGATAACACGTTCGCCTCGTCGTATCTGCAACAGCCATTGCGTCTGGGGGCCGACCTCGTCGTCCACAGCACGACGAAATATCTCGGCGGTCATTCCGACGTGGTCGGCGGCGCGGTCATTGGACGCAAGGATTTGCTGCAACCCATCGCCTTCTATCAGAACGCGGCCGGTGGTGTACCGGGGCCGTTCGACGCCTATCTGACGCTGCGCGGCCTCAAGACGCTGGCCGTGCGTATGGAACGCCACTGTGCCAACGCGGGCCGGCTGGCGGCATGGCTGGCCGAGCAATCACAAGTGGAGCGCGTGTATTATCCGGGCTTGCCCTCGCATCCGGGGCACGAGGTGGCGAAGCGACAGATGCGCGATTTCGGCGGCATGGTCAGCATTCGTCTGAAAGGCGGCGGCGCGGCGGCGAAGCGCTTTCTGCCACGCACGAAATTATTCAGCTTGGCCGAGAGTCTTGGCGGCGTCGAATCGCTGGTGTGCCATCCGGCGACGATGACGCACGCCAGTATTCCCGCCGATCTCCGCATCGCGCGCGGCGTCGATGACGGATTGATCCGTCTGAGCGTCGGCATCGAAGACGCCGACGATTTGCAAGAGGATCTGCGCCAGGCGATGGCGTGATCTCGATGGTGGGCGACTTGCTCCGCGAGTCGTGGCGATCATCCACTCGCGGAGCAAGTCGCCCACTCTCATTTGACGGAGTCATTCTTATGCAATCCCCATTTCCTGGTATGGACCCTTTCATTGAGGCGTGTGGGCTGTGGGAGGATTTCCACCCACTGCTAATCGCCGACATTCATCGAGTCCTCGCCGCAATGGTACCCGACCATTACTTTGTCCGATTGGGTACACGCTCTTATGTCGCCCTCACCGACACCGAAGGGAAGGAGTTCAAGCCTTTTTTACCCGATGTCGGCATCCCGACTCCCGAAGGCAAGCGTGCGGAACCTACCGCGTCGGCGGTTGCCGAGGCGACGGAGACGGAAGCGATCACGATGGAAGCGTTCGTGTCCACCGAGTACCGCGAGACGTACATCGACATTTTCGCAAGAGATCCGGACAAACGGTTGGTGACGTGCATCGAACTGTTATCGCCGTCGAACAAGCGGCGTGGTTCGGAAGGTTGGGAACTCTACTTGCGCAAGCGTCAAGGTCTCTTGCTGGGTGCAGCCAACCTCGTTGAACTAGACCTGTTGCGCGGCGGACAGCGTATGCCGATGATGACGGCGTGGCCGACCAGCCCGTACACGCTGCTGGTGTGCCGCAAGCAACACGCTCCGCGCTGTCGGGTTTGGCCTGCTTCGTTCCAACGGCCTCTGCCTCGCATCCCGGTGCCGTTATCGCCACCGGATGCGGATGTTCAACTCGACTTGCAGCCCCTCGTGGCGGCGATCTACGCGCGTTCTCGTTATAACCGTGACCTCGATTATTCGCGTCCGTTGCAGCCAGCGTTGACCGGCGACGAATCGGCGTGGCTGGCTGAACAATTGCGAACACGTCCTTGACACCGGCAGCGAGCGGAGTAGACTCGCGGAATCGTCCTCCGCACCCACACCGGGAGAGTCACCATGTCCGCACTCGATCGTCGTCGCTTCTTGCAAACGTCCGCCGCCTCCGTGGCCGCGCTGTCCGCCATCACCGCCGCCGGCGCAGCCGACAAACCCAATGAAAAAATCGTCATGGCCGTTCTCGGCGTCAATGGCCGTGGACGCGGTTTGCTCAGCGGCTTCTCGTCGTTTGACGATGTGGAGATCGCCGCCATCTGCGACCCGGATGAGAACGCCGCGAAAGGCGCCCTCAAATCCATCAATAAACGACAAAAACGAGAGCCTAAGGTTGTTCAGGATCTCCGCCGCGTCTTCGAGGATCGCGACATTAACGCCGTCGCCATCGCCACGCCGGATCACTGGCACGCGCTGGCCACCATCTGGGCGTGTCAGGCCGGCAAACACGTCTATGTCGAGAAACCCATATCACACAATCTCATCGAGGGCCGGCGCATGGTCGAGGCCGCGCGCAAGCACGATCGCATCGTGCAGGTCGGCACGCAGCGGCGCAGCGGAGCGCACTACATCAGCGCGGCCGAGTTCGTTCGCTCCGGCAAGCTCGGCAAGATACCGTTCGTCCGCACCTGGATCGCCGGCAATCGCCCGTCCATCGGTCACAAGAAAGACGCGCCGGTTCCCGCCGGCGTCGATTATGACCTGTGGCAAGGACCGGCGCCCGAGCGGCCGTTCAACCCCAATCGCTTTCACTACGAATGGCACTGGAACTGGGACTACGGCACCGGCGAGCTAGGCAACAACGGCATTCACATGCTCGATGTGACCCGCATGATACTCGGACTCGATGCGCCGAAGACCATTTCCTGCGGCGGCGGCAAACTGTACTACGACGACGATCGGCAGACGCCCGATACCCAGATTGCCGTCTACGATTTCCCCGGCACCACGGTCATTTGGGAGCATCGCATTTGGTCGAAGACCGGCGTCGAGGGCGAGGGGTCCGGCGTCATCCTCTACGGCGAGAAGGGCACGCTCGTTTTCGATCGCAAGGGTTGGCACGTTCACGACGGCGTCGAAGCGTCGGACAAGGCAGCGCCAATCGAGAAACCGCACTTACGAAACTTCGTCGATTGTGTCCGCGCGCACAAGCGGCCCAATGCCGACATTGAAGAGGGGCATAAGAGTACGCGCCTGTGTCACCTCGGCAACATCGCCTATCGCACCGGTCGTCGTCTGACCTTCGATGCCGCGACGGAAACCTTCCGGGGTGACGCGGCGGCCAACTCGCTGCTCGGCCGGACGTATCGAACGCCGTTCGTGGTGCCGGAGAAAGTATAACAATCATGTCGCCGTGTCGCTTGGCGTTTCGCGCGAAACGCCAAGCGACACGGTGACACGATCAATTGCGGTTGTAGAGAGTGCTTGTGTCCGCTTATAATTGATGAGAATGAAATAATCTTCTATATCCCAGGTAGCGTAAAGCGTCTCAACGTGGAGGGGCCGATCATGGTGCCGGGAAAGATCGAGCGGCTCTGCCTCAAGGCCCGCCAATCCATTGAAGAACGCGATTGGGAGAAGGCCAAACAAGCCTATCTCATGGCGCTGGGACTGAAGTCCGATTCGCCGGATATCCATATGGGTCTGGCCACGGTGTATTTTCAACTCCGCGAGTTAACCAGCGCCGCCCATCACTTCAAGGAAGTCACCCGCCTCGATCCACTCCGCGCCGGCGCCTATATCAACCTGGGAGCCATCCTCAATCTCCTGCAACAAGTGGATGAAGCCGTCGTCGCCCTGCGCCGCGGCATTCAGCTCGATCCACAACGCGTCGAAGGCTATTACAACCTTGGCCTGGTTTATCGCCGCAAGGGGCAGTTCGATCTCGCCATTCAGGCTTACCGTGAGGCACTGCGTCTCAATCCGCGCATGGCCGACGCCTATCTCAACCTCGGCAATTTGTACGTCGAAAAGCAGCAGTATCGCACGGCCATCCAGAATTACGAGGAAGCCCTGAAGATCCGGCCCGACTGGGATAAGGCACTCGAAGCCCGGGAACACGCGCGCGAGATGTCGGGCAGCGGCGAGAAGCCAAGTAGTACCCCAACACAATCGACTCGCCCCCAAGGACGGACAGGGCGAGCGCCCTCCGGCGAAATTGACAAGCCCGTGGACCCCAACCTTCACGGCAATTTGTTGATCGCGCTGTCCCAGGCCGCCAGCGAGGCCGAGAAGGTTGGCCGGCGTTTCCAGCAAGTCCTCGCGGACGAACTGGATGAGGTTATCAAGGAGCTATCCAGCTGTCTGCTCTATCCCGACGCTCCGCGCAGCCAACTCGACGCCTGCGTCACGCGCTTCGAGCAGGCTCTGGAGAAGGTGCAGATGGCCCAGCAACATCTGGAGCTTGGCGTCACGCATTTGCAAGAAGCGGGCAAGCAATTCCCCGAACACTGACGATCAAACCGTGAGCTATAGTTGTGCTGAGCGGTGGCGAGACCCGTTCGTCCCGGCCAAAATAAGGCACAACCGATGCGCTCGGAACAAAAACTCGGCGAGATTCTCGTTCATCTGAAGCTCCTCAATCGCTACGACCTCGACCGCGTGCTGGAGGCAACGCGGCGGCTGGAACGACGGCAGAAGTTCGGTCAGATCGCTCGCTCGATGGGCCTGCTCAACGAGGAACACATCCTCGCCGCCCTCGCCGTGCAAATGAATCTCTTTCCCGGCGTGCAGCGGATGACGTTCCAACAAATCCTTGAATACCTGCAAACCGTCGATACCCAGACGTGATGACGCCGCGCGGCCGCGCGTTATCTTTGTTGATTTTCTTTGAGCGCGGCGGATCGCTCGCGTACACTTATAAAGACGGAGAGAGTCCGTGCGCCGGCGGGGCATCGCTCCGTGCTGAATCTCGCTCGGCAGGCGATACTCTTCCCGCCGCCACGGGTTTATAGAGAAGTCGCCCAGCGAGAGCGGGCGGATTTCTCTCATCGTTCGGATGATTTTGAGAGCCACCATGATGACCCCTCGCCGAAAAGCTCTTCCTGGACCTTGCGGTCCTCGTTTTGTCCTCGCACTCCTGCTCAGCCTGGCCTTTCTGACGCCGGCGCGTGCCGACAGCAGGGCGCTGGCTCTCGAACGAGCGGTGCCAGCGGGTGCCAAGGATCTCCGCGCCATCCAGGATCAGGTCAAGCGCGTGGCGGCCAAGGCGCTGCCGTGTACCGTATGCGTTCGCATCGGCAACGCCTTCGGCAGCGGGGTCATCGTCAGCAAAGATGGCTACGTGCTGACAGCTGGACACATTAGCGGCGAGCCAAACCGGGACGTGCGCGTAATCCTATCCGATGGCCGAACGGTTGCGGGCAAGACGCTTGGCTCGGACGTAGGCATCGACAGCGGCATGGTCCGCATCACCGACGAGGGCGTTTGGCCGTTTGTCGAAATGGGGAATGCCTCGAAATTGAAGAAGGGACAATGGTGTGTCGCGCTGGGGCATCCCAATGGTTACAAACATGGCCGGCCTCCCGTTCTTCGCCTGGGCCGCGTGCTGGAAAACAAAAGCCGCATCATTCGCACTGGCTGCGCTCTCGTCGGCGGTGACTCCGGCGGACCTTTGTTCGACCTCGACGGCAAGGTCATCGGCATCCATAGCCGTATCGGTACGAGTCTCACGTACAACATCCACGTTCCGGTGGACACCTATCGCACCACCTGGGACCGTCTCGTCAAGAGCGAGGTATGGGGCGGCCCTTCCGGTCCCTATATCGGTGTGGTTCTCAATCCCGGTGAGAAGGAATGCAAAATCGCCGAGGTTGAGAAAAACTCTCCCGCGGAGAAGGCCGGACTTCGGCCCGATGATGTGGTGATTCGCTTTGATAAGAAGAAGATAGCCGCTTTTGAAGATCTGATAACGCTGATTCACAAACATAAACCGGGCGATACGGTGCCTCTTGAAGTGCGACGCGGCAAGGAAGTACTCAACCTCAAAGTCATCGTCGGCAAACGCGCGGCCTGAGAATGTTTTTCCTCGCTAAGCCGCAAGCGGCGTCGAACGGGAGTTTTATCATCCATGACCAATACACCAACGATCCTTTTTCGGCGGATGAGGCCTTATTGTTCTTTGCTCGTGTTGTGCGTCGGCCTCGGTTGGGCGCCGACCGTCCACGCGCAGCGTGGGCGAGGAGACCCGGATGTTCCGGTCAAAACCAGCCCCGCATTCCGGGCGGCCTTCCGTGATGTGGTCGCTCCATCACTCCGCAGCACCGTGCGCGTGCGCTGCGACGATAAGGCGGCAGCGCTGGGGGCCATCGTCGGCGCGGATGGTTGGATCGTGACCAAGGCCAGTGAACTAAAGGGTGAGATTGTGTGCCAGTTGCCCGACGGCCGCGAACTGCCGGCTCGCATTGTCGGGATACAAGAGCCGTATGATCTGGCCATGCTCAAGGTCGAGGCGAAGAACCTCACTCCGGTCGAGTGGCGAGACAGCACGGCCGAGCATGTCGGCAATTGGCTGGCGACGCCGGGCATGGATGATGCTCCCGTGGCGGTGGGCGTGCTGAGCGTGGGAACGCGGAAGATCACCGGCAATGAGTTGCGCCGCCGCAGCAATAATGGCGGCTTCCTCGGCGTCCGTCTCGTCGCCTCCGTCAAGAAGGGCGTGAAGATCGCCGAAGTCCTTCGCGGTGGGGCCGCCGCCAAGGCAGGATTCGAGGCCGACGACATCATCATCGCCGTTGGTAAAACGCCCATCACCGATCCCGATACGCTTTTTAAGGCATTGCAAAAGACACGCGCCGGTCAGGTTGTCACCGTGCGTGTCCAGCGCGACGACGAGGAACTGGAACTGAAACCGAAGCTCGGCAAACGGCCGCCGGATCGCTCCGACTTTCAGAATCGGCTGGGCGGTGAATTGAGCGACCGACGCACGGGTTTCCCCGTGGTCTTGCAGCACGATACGGTCCTGCGTCCCTCCGATTGTGGTGGGCCAATCGTGGATCTCGACGGCAAGGTCATCGGCATCAACATCGCGCGGGCTGGCCGCACCGAGAGCTTCGCCATTCCTGCGGAAGCAGTGAAGCCGCTGCTGAAGGATCTTCAGTCCGGCAAACTCGCTCCGCCGAAGTGATATGTGCCAGCCCGCAGCGCGAACAAGGAAAGTCCCTTGTTCGCGCTGCGGGCTGGCAAGGGTTCCCTTGCTGGCGCTGCGGGCTGGTAAAATACGAGGAATGACGAAACACCGCATGTCCGACTGGCTCTCCCTTTTCCACAAACCGAGTCCTCCGAGCGCATCGGACGACCTCAATGATTGGTTCACCCGGATCGCCGAACGCCTTCTGAACGGTTCGCGTCTGATCGTCGCCAAGCAAGCATATCGTCTCGTCGAGATCGAGTTTTACTACTGGTCGGACACGCATCCCGACCCCTTCACGCACCGCGATCCCATTCAGTTCAGCATCGGCCACTGGTATTTCCATCGCACGCGCGGCACCCTGCGCAACGGCAGCTTCAAGGGACTGGACCTGACCTTCGGCGATGGCCCGACTTCGGGCGGCATCCTAATCCGTGGCCTGGAGACGCCGGCCGGAACGCTGATCGATGGTCCGTCGCTGTGCGTCGATCACCTGCTGGACGCTACCGGCGCGGACACCGTCGCCGCTCTGGAACGGGCCGTCAACCGCCGGCTCGCCTGGGATGACGGCAACCCGCTTCGGCTCCAGTCGATGGATACGCTCGATCCGCAACCGCCGATTCGTTCGCCGCGTGTGGGATTATTGTTGAAGAAAGCCCGCTCCTCCACGGAATCCACCCGCTATGTCATGCGTCCATATCGTTACCTGACCCAGCCGCGCCGGACGAAGAAAGGCAAGATTCATATGGTGCTGGCCCTGCATGCTCGCGGCGAAAGCCTCGACGACATTCAGCGGCTCACCAACTGTCCGCGCCGCGCGATCGAGCGTTATGTCGCCGCGTTTGAAGCGGGGCGAGCGGAAGCGGACTTCACGCCGTACTTCGGCATCGACCTTGGACCGAGCGAGTTGTGCAAGCTGTACGGTGTCTGGTGCGCGCACTTCCAAAGCTAACAATACGGTCCCGCCTGTTGCTTCGCCGTTCATCTCTGGCATAATTGGCGCGGTGTCTTCCGGACAGGCCGGAGACCATCGCCCGCAGAACCTCACAAGGGAATGGCTTCATGCTCAAGCACCTGGGAACGATCGCTCTTTTGGCTGCGGCCGCGCTGCCGGCCCTGGCCGCCGACAAGTCGGCCGAGAAAATCCGCGTCATCCTGATCGATGGCCAGAACAATCACAACTGGCGCGCCACGACGCCGCTGATGAAGAAGGAACTGGAGAAATGCGGCCGCTTCCAGGTCGATGTCGCCAGCCAGCTCAAAAATCCGGACAAGGAAAAATCGCCGACCGCGAACGTGGCCTTTCCACCGGACTTGAGCAAGTACGATGTGCTGGTCAGCAACTACAACGGCGATCCGTGGCCGAAGGCGTTTCAAAAGGATCTGGAGGATCGTTTGCGTGATAACAAGATTGGTCTGGTGATCGTGCATGCGGCCAACAACTCATTCGGCGGCTGGGCCGAGTACAACCGCATGATTGGTATGGGCTGGCGCGATAACAAATACGGCGATCGGCTGACGCTCAACGCCGAGGGCAAGGAAGTGCGCGTGCCCAAGGGCAAGGGGCCGGGCGCGGGGCACGGTGCCTATCATCCTTTCGTTGTCACGCTGCGCGACGCCGAACATCCCATTACGAAAGGTATGCCGCGTGAGTGGATGCACGCCGGCGATGAACTCTATCACGGCATGCGTGGGCCGATCGAGAATGTGCATCTACTGGCCACGGCTTACGACGACAAGCGCAAGGGCGGGACCGGCGAGCATGAGCCGATGATCTGGACGGTGAGCTATGGCAAGGGGCGCGTCTTCCACACACCGATGGGCCACGATGACAAATCCATGCGTTGCCTTGGCTTCGTGGGCACACTCCAGCGCGGCACCGAATGGGCCGCGACCGGCAAGGTGACGCTGCTGTTGCCCGAAAACTTCCCCACGGCGGATAAGACGAGTTCGCTGCCGGTGAAGTGAGAGAAATAACTTGCCAGCCCGCAGCGCGAGCAAGGGACATTCCCTTGCTTGCGCTGCGGGCTGGTGAGGAATGCGCTCGATCACGGCTTGGGATGGACGATCTTCTTCCACTTTCGCTCGAACGCGCCGTGAATCCAGTTCACGTCATTATCAATGTCGTGGCAACTCTGGCAGAACTTATCGATGGCCAGGTTCTTGGCCTTGATATTGCCCTTCTCCTTCGGTCCGCGCCACGGCTGATTCATGCGGGCCTGCCATTCGACATCGTTAGGGTTTTTCACATGCAGGCTGGCGGGCCCATGACAGCTTTCGCAGCCGACATTCTCCAGATGTTGCGTCTTGATCTCATCGGTAAAGCCGGTCTTGTAGCCGAAGCCGACCGTGTGACAGACGATGCACTCGCCGTCATACTGTGTCAGGGACGGATGCTTGGCATCGACCAGCGTTTTGTAAGCGTGACTATGATCGCTGCCCTTCCACACCTCGAAGGCTTCCTCGTGACACTTCTTGCAAGCTGCCGAGCCAACGTAGGTAGGCACGCCATCGCCTGGATTTCGCAGCTTCGCCACCGGATTCATGGCCTGCACAATATGGCTGCTTTGGCCATACCTGGCCAGATAATTGTCCTTCTTCAGTTCGCGCGTGTATTCCTCCATCATCCGGCCGATGGGGTTCTCGGCTTCCTTCCCTTCGGGCGTGACATATTCGACGCCCATCTCCACCAGCTGATACTTGTATTTGAAGGGAGCATTCGCCTGGCCGGTACGCCAGACGCCCAGAACGCCGACATGCTTGCCTTTGTGACCGAGCCGGAAGACGTAGTTGCGCGTTCCCGTTTGCGGATGATCCACGAAGTTCGGATTGGCCGGCGGCTCATCCTCTTCGCTCAGGCACACGATGACCGGAAACTGCGGAAAAGCCTCGGCGCAGCGAAGCGCTTCCTTGACGCCATCGCCCTTGCGCGGGGTCACCAGACCGTGATAGAGCAGGATGGGCAGGTCCACCTTCTCGCCCTGCATCTTCTTCAATTGTTCGGGTAACACCTGAGCTACGCCTTTGGGCGGCTGCACGGCGAACTTTACCGAGGGATCTTTGATATTTTCCGCGACCGACGGCCCCACGACACTTGTTACACCCACCTTAATGTTCGCGCCGGGAACGGTTCGCGTCTCCGTCGGCTTGAGGAAGGGGAAGTTATCGGGTTCTTTCAGGTTGCCGACGAGGACGGCGGGAGTCTGCGAATTGGCGGCCCACTCTCCCTCGACGCGGCCCAGCGATAGGGCGGCTTCATACTCGCCCGCACCGACGCCCAGATAGCCCATCGCATCCAGCGCCTTCATCGAGTAGCGATATTTGATTAGCCCCTGTACATTGGGCAAGTTGGCGGGACCGCGTTTCTGGGGCACATCGCCAAGATCGACGGCGACAACCGGCCAGCCCCGCGCCTTGAGCATCTGGAGAAAATTATAGCGCCGCTCCAGGCCGCCAACCTGCGGATACGAGCAACCGCAAGGCATCATGTAGCCGTGCTGCTGGGCGGACAAAAGGATGACCAAATCGGGCTTGTCCCAACCGGCGAAAAGCCGCGCCGGGATGCCGGTTCCCTCGGCCTTTTTCTCTTCGGGAGCAGGAGCCTTGAGGCGGCGAGCCAGCCCCGTGGCGGTCAAAACACTGACCACGGTCAAGATCACTGCGGCCAGCAAAAACTTCACCCCCTGAGCCAGCGCGACAGTGCGCGGCGCGGTCGCCGGGGGCGAGGTGGTTTCCTTATTCGGCTCGTCGTTCGGCCTGTTCATGAGCGGCCTTCCTCCGTTCAGGATCGATGAAGCGCTGGACCACACCCCCGTAGCGCGGGAAAAACCCGGAGGCGCCCCCATCCATGAGGGACTCGTTCTCATCGCGGATAGAACCGTTTCCTCCGCCAGCCCGCAGCGCCAGCAAGGGACTCCCTTGCTGGCGCTGCGGGCTGGCGGAGTTTTATCCGCAGTCCTCAGCCTTCGTTTGCCGTGCCGACCACGGGAATGCGGATCGAGCGCGGCCGGTCCTCTCTTGTTTTGACATAAATCGCACTATCACGATAGACCGGATTGTCGGCACGCGGAAAATCGCCGCTCGCGGCGTTCGGCGGAACCTCGACCTCCACCAGCCACATCCGATGTCCTGCCGCCGTTTCCTCCGGCTTCTCCGGAAACCGTACTTTCAAGTAAGGCGGCAGGCGCTTTGAATCCAGTTCGAGATCAAGTTTCTGCGCATCCGTTTGCAGCAGGATGCTCCCTCGCGCGCCGCGGCTTTTCAAGAACGGCCCCAGGGTGATTCTCCCATTTACCTTGGCACCCACGGTGATGTCGCCATGCACTTCGCCGGTTACGACCACCTCCACGGGGACGGCATCCTCGTCTTCCCTGGTCAGGCGAACCACACGCCGGAAGTGGCCCCAATCCATCGGGGTGCCATCTTGAGCTTTCGCTCGGATCGTCAGCGGAATCCGGTAGCCCGATTGCAGGGTGAACGGTTGCATCTTATCCGAGGCCTCCAAACCGCGCAACTCCGCGGAGGTCAGCGGCACAGGCCAGCCTAGCTCGATTGGATCCGATTCCGCCTTGCCGCGCTCGTGAACTTCCTCCGCCTTGATTCGGAAGGAGGGGCGAGTCACCGACCAGCAGTAGATTGAGGCGCTCTTGCCTTTCTCCAGATCGCGAATGTCAAAAATTCCGGCCGATATTTCCTTGTTCACTTCCATCGGTTCGGCGATCATGACGCCAACATCGAGGCGGGCGCTGACGCTGCCGCCCCTCTGCCCCATCCACAGTTCGGCGAACAAAATAAGCCGTCCTACATGGGTGCGGGTCCATTTGAGACGAACCCAACCAATGGCACCGGCCGGCACGACGACCGAGTTTTCCGCGGTCAGCGTCACCGTCTTCGTCTCTTTCTCCGGCAACTCCGGAAAGACCCGTTCCGGGGTCACCGTCGCCGCCACGGTCGGCAGCTGGCTCAGTCCTTGTGGCGCGCGCTGAAGCAACCGGCCGGCGGCCTCCGCGAGAAAACGCGGTTTCCAACTCTCCGGCACAAGAGTTAAATCCACCTCAGAGCAAGTGCAGCCTTTCAGGTTCAATCCAACGGGGAGATCCTCTTTGCTGTCGTTGTAGAACCAGAAATCATGGTATCCCGTCTGATTAACCTCCGTGGTCAAGGCGTTGTCGGTATTTTCGGGATACCTCTTCGCCGCGAAGGTCAGATCGGCGATCGGTGCCGGCGGCGTATCGGAGCCGGCGCGGTTACTATTGTTGAGATAGACCATCACGAAGGTAATTCCGCCGACCATCAACGCCAGGATGAGGACGGCCAACCACTGTGCGGGTTTCATGGCAGCTTCCCAGATAAGGAGTAGAACATCAATGGAGAAAGGGGAGCCGGCCCGCGCATCTTGGGCACTCCAAATACGCGGGGGTGTAACGGATTCCATTGTAATGGGGTGGCAGGAGGGGTCAAGACCGTTGCCCGTCCTCTTGTCCAATCGAGGCAAAAGAGAGGAGTCAGGAGTCAGGAGTCAGGAATCAGGAATCAGTAGTCAGGAGTCAGGAATCAGAATACTGTCCCCTGATTCCTGACTCCTGACTCCTGACTACTTCTGGCGTTTCGCTCCCAGCTTGTCGCCCACGGCGGCCATGATCTTTTCGATGGCCGCGTCCGTGAACTCGCTCTGCGGCAAGGCGAAGACGGCAACCGTCTCGAACTTCTTGTAAAGCACGATTGTGACAAGGTTGCTGTCGCTGAGGTGATACTTCTCCACGTCGGCCTTGCTATCCAGACACAACACCACATGCTTGAGCTTCATATCCGCTCCGGCCTGCTCCACCTTCTTCTCCACCTCGTTGCGGGCGTCATCGTTCTTGTCGTCGCTGCCCACGACTTCCGGCAGATCCTCGGGGAGGAAGACGACGAAGGAACCTAAACGCACGGCCGGGTTCTTGTCGATGGCCGTATCGAGTTTTTTCAGCAGATTCGGAAGGGGATCGGCGAAATCGACATTCTTGTGGAAGATCATGACCATCGGGTCCAACCCGTGGTCGGAGACGAGACAGTGAAAGTGCTGTTTGTGCGGCCCGGTGACGTTATAAGGATGGAAGGGGCCGGGCAAATCCTTGCCGGTCTGCAAGGGCGAATCGTCCTTGGCCGGAGGAGCTTTTTTCTTGGCGGGCGGCGCATTCTTGCCGTCGGGGGGATCGTCGGCGGCCACGCCGAACGCCACAACAGCGAGCAGAGCCAGAGACGAAACGAGCATGCGCATCGCGGGAACCTCTCACAACAAACCGGAAGAGGATCGACGTTTGCCGGCCCTAGATTCAGCATGATGGCGCCGAACGGCGTCGTCAATGGCAGACGGGGAACGAAGGGATATTCTCGCCGTTGGCCGGCCCGCAGCGCCGGCAAGGGTGGGTTTGCCGGCGCTGTGGGCTGACCAACGACGAGGAAGAGTGATTAGCGTTTGGCGGCGGTTTTGCCACTGAGAGAGGACGTTTCGTGACAGCCGCAGGCGATCGGCGTGTTGTTCATCAGCAGGCAGCAGGTGCAGCCGGCGTTCATCATGCAGCTGAGGCAATCACAGCAAGCCTGGATCATCTCGCCGCACTTGCTGTCGCCGCTGGTGCAGGTGATGGAGATGCCCTTGTCGGTCATCTCGCATTTGCACATGCCCATCGTGAGGTTGCAGCAGCAAACCATCATACCGTTCATGGTCATGCAGCAGCTGCACATGCCGCCTTGCAGCATCGTGCAAAGATTCTGCATCATGCTCATGGCCATCTGGTCGTCGCACACACACTGAATCTTCATCCCGCCCTGGCACTTCTCGAATTTGATCGTGCAACGCGGGACCATCAGATAGTTGCTGCTCGGCGCAACCCCCGTGGGCGTCCCCATCGTTGAGGCGCCCATGCCCGGCATGCCCATACCCGGCATCCCCAACCCTGTCCGTTCCATCATCATCGTGCTGGACATTCCTAGTGCTCCTTTTCTGCAACAATCCCCTCCCCACCGCCGGCGGGGAGAATGGAAGGCCCGTCCATCGGGTCTTCAGGGTTGGCAGATTATAGGCAGAGAGACAGACGGATTGCAACGATTTTGCCGCCTTCAGGACGAAAATATCTGTTCTCCGAACGTACTTTCTCACGACCGCGCGACCGTCTCGCGTCGATATTTCAGCAAATGATGTCCGTGGTTCCGGCTCATGCCGCCTCCGCGCAGGCACGACCCACTCGGGGCCAAAGAGGTACCGCGTCATGTTTTTCAACCGATTACACTCCGCCGTTCCCGTTCAGCGCGTGGTCGATCCCGCTCCCTCTCCCGAGGGATTCCTGCTCTGTCCTCTCGGTGGTCTGCCGGTTTGTTCTGCCGAACATAGCCAATGGCAACAGAGCCTGTACGAATGGGCGTTGGCTCAGGCGAAGGCGGTCGTTCGTCCTTCGCTCCTGGAGCGCGATATGCTGGCCGTGTGGAACTAAGATCGCGTAACAAAACCAGCCCGCAGCGTCAGCAAGGGACATTCATTCCCTTGCTGACGCTGCGGGCTGGCGAAATTGTTACCCCTCACGCAACTTGAATGACACGTACTTCGTCTCTAGGTACGCCTCCAATCCTTCATGGGCCAACTCACGGCCCAGGCCGCTTTCCTTCATGCCGCCGAACGGGCATTGCGGCGTCGCCGGCACCGGATCGTTGATGCCAATGATGCCCGATTCTAATCCCTCCGCCATCTTCCATGCCACGGTCAGATCGTTGGTGAACACATACGCCGCCAGGCCGTAGCGCGTATTGTTGGCCTCGCGGATGACATCGTCGATCTTGCTGAAATCCAGGACCGGCATCACGGGTGCGAACGGCTCCTCCGTCATCATGCGCACCTTGTCCGTCACGTTCGTTATCACGGTCGGCTCGAAGAAATAGCCTTTGTTGAAGCGATCGGCGCGCTTGCCGCCGGTCAGAATCTTCGCGCCGCACTTCTTGGCGTCCTCGACGAGATCGGCCGTTTGTTGCATCGCTTTCTGCTCGAACATTGGGCCAATCTCAATGCCGGTTTCCAGGCCGTTGCCGAGCTTCAAGCCGCGCGCGAACTCGACGGCCGCCTCGGTGAATTTCTTTTCGACATCCTTATGCACGTAGAACCGGCTCGGCGCGATGCACACCTGTCCGTTGTTGCGGAACTTGCCCGTCACGGCGATCTTGGCACCCAACTCCGGGTCGGCGTCAGGGAAGACGATGAACGGAGCATGCCCACCCAACTCCAAACTAACGCGCTTCATGTGGTCGGCGCAGCCGCGCATGATGTGCTTGCCTACCTCGGTCGAGCCGGTGAAACTGATCTTGCGGCAAATGGGACTTTCGAGAAATTCGTCGCCGATCTCCTGAGCCGGCCCAAGAACCAGATTGGCGACGCCGGCTGGAACACCTGCCTCAATCATGCACTCGAACACCTGAATGAGACAAAGCGGCGTCTGGCTGGCGGGCTTGCAAACGATGGTGCATCCGGCCGCCAGCGCGGGGGCGATCTTGCGTGCTTGCAGCGTCACCGGGAAGTTCCACGGACTGATCGCCGCCACGACGCCGACGGGATGCTTGACGGTGACGTGCCGTTTACCAGGGACCGAATTGGGGATGAGTTGGCCGTAGGCGCGTTTGCCCTCTTCGGCGAACCATTCAAACGTATCGGCGGAGTGCAGCACTTCGGCCTTGGACTCGGCCAACGGCTTGCCCTGCTCCATGGTCAGTGTGCGCGCGATGGCGTCGGCGCGTTCGCGCATCAGTTCGCCGGTTTTCTTGAGGAACTTGGCGCGGTCCCAGGTGGTGAGTTTCATCCAACTCGTCATGGCGCGCGCGGCCGCTTCGAGGGCGCGGCGTGTCTCGGCGCGGCCGCCGTAGGCGATCTCGGCGATGACTTCTTCCGTGGCGGGATTGATGACGCCGAGAGTACGGCCATTGTCAGCATCGCACCATTTGCCGTCGATGTACATGCGCCGGAGCGTCGCGTTCGAGGTGGCGGTTGTCATGCTCAAACTCCTGAGAAAGTCGAAGGACCAAGGCAGATAGGATCATTCTCGCTTTGCGCCTCGCTTCCGGCAAGCACGCATGCAATATCGAGCCGGTGGGCGAAGATTTCTCGTCATATTCCGCACAGCCGTTATTTTCGTGCTATGGTTGTGCGAAGTCGCTCACCAGCCCAAAGCGCAAGCGACGGGTTCCGCGACCCATCGCTTGCGCTTTGGGCTGGTAGGCGGGCGATTCCTGGCGGCCGGAACAGAGAAGAGGCGCTCTTTCCGGCCGCCGTTCGTTATCCTTCGTCGTAATGCAGCCCACTAGCATCGCGCAGCGCAAAAGCGATCTCTTTCATCTGCTTTTCATTCGACCCCGAATAAAGAATGCACTCCGGAAAGCCGTGATCGCGGGTCAGCGAGACGTGATACGTGAGTTTATAAAAGACGAGATACCACCAGATAATCCCTGGAATGATGCCGAAACTAATCAGGAAGTAGAGGAGCCAACTGTCCCAAGGGCTGACAGGCCGATGCCGGCCGCTCATAATGCCTTCGTAACCGCGCACATCGATCGTCTTCGGCTGCCGCGCGAAAAAACACACCCGCCACGTTTTCGTCAGCCGCACTCGGCCGCGCGTGTCGCGCGTTAAATGAATGCGATCGAACGTGCCGAGCAGAAACGCCATCATGCCCGTGAGAACGATAAAGGAGCCGATGAAGACGCCCAGGTCGGCCCCGCCCCAGAAGACGCCCACCAATCCCAGCGTCAGGCTGACAACTTCGCAGATCCCGAAGACGGTCAACCGTGTCGGATACGAGGCGTTCGTCTCCCATTGCCGGGCGATCGGCTGATAGGTCTTGGTGATTTTCTTGCGTTTCTGCAAATGGAAGCCGCAGCGCACGCACAGGACGGAGCCAGGCGGCAGCATCATCGAACACTTAGGACACTGAACCTCGTCCGCGCCATCGACGCCGTAGGGCGAGGAATCTTCCTCGTCTTCGTCGTCGGGCGAATCCACGGAGAGCCAAACCGCCTCCTTGGGTGTGGTGGCCGGCATCTTGTCCGCATCGCAGTTTGGACATTCACCCTGTCGCCGCACGAGTTGACCGCAGCGCCGACAACCGAAACGCCTCTCGGCAACGGCCGGCTTCGCCACCGCTTCGCGGTGTTCGTCCGGTTCGGGATCGCGGAAACTCGGCGGCTCAGACATGGGTGGATCGTCATCGAGCAGCCAGCGTTCGGCTTCTTCCTCGATGGCGGGCGACGGTTTCGCCGCCGCCGTGGAACCTCTCGGCGTCGAAGCATCCGTGTCTTGGCGGACGGACTCCGGCACCCGGCAAATGACACCGCAGGCACACTGGATCTTGTTGCGTCGATACCCGTTGGGAACCGACACCAGTTGCCCGCAGCCCTCGCAAACGATGCGCATGGGCAATCTCCACTCGGGCCATATGGAAACGAATGAAACCGTCTCCATCGTATACCGCATGGGGCGCGAATGCTACTGGATCGAAAGGTGTGTTTGGTCAGAGATGGAGTTCAAGGCGTCTGGGACCGCCACTCCTTGCGCCGCAACGCCGACTTTGCCTCCTGCGTTAACCAGGCATCGGCCGCGCCACCGGACCACGCTTCCAGTAGTTCGCGCGCCGCGGGCGTGCCAATTGCTTCGAGTACCTGCGTTGCGCGAATCTTGCGCAGACTGTCGCCGGATATGCGTTTCATCTCATCGCTCGCCAGGATCTGTTCGAGACGGCGGCGCGTTTCCAGAGACACTTTTTCCGCGGCGGCCCGGCGCAGGAAGCGTTCGGACTCGATGCCGAGTTCACTCAACGCTCGACTCGTCTTCTCGCGGACGGCGAAGTTGCTGTTGTCCAGGTCGGCGATCCATTTCCGCCAGTGCTGCCGTTCGGCGGTCGTCGCTGGCCGCAGCCGTTGGCGCAACAGTGTCACTGCCTTGTCATCGGCATCCGTCAGGGTGACAAGGGCGCGATAGCCCTTGCGAGTGTCCGGCGACGTGAGATCCTCCCAGGCGGTCGCCAGTTCCTTGTCGCTGACCTTGGCGTCGCCCTCGCGTGCCAGCCCGGCCAGTCGCCTCCAGTTCCACAGGATTTTCATCGAATCTCGGCCGGTGGTTATCAAGAATTTGCCGTCGGGGGAGAACTCCACCGCGTCGATGCCGTCGCGATGAAGTACCGGCGTCTCGGCGATGACGTCGCCGGTCAGCGTCTCGCGGAACGTCAGCTTGTCACCGAGTACGGCGATAATTTTTCCGTTCGCGGAGAGCGCCGGAGGGATGGCCGTCTTGGTCCGACAAATCTCGCGGCCCGTCGAGGGTTGATGCAGGGCGTACTCCGCGTTTCTTCGGGACAACGGCGCGTAGGAGAGGACTCGACCGTCAGGAGAAGTAAACAAGTGAATAGAATCGTATATGCTGATGCCTCTGGCCTGGATGGTGCGAAATTCACGGCCAGTCCTGCTATCCCAACAGCGAATGGCAAAATCGTCCGCCCCGGTCGAAACGAGGATCGTCCCATCGCCTTCCAGTTCAATCTGCTCGGTCCCGAAGGCGTGTCCGGGGAACATCTTCACTTCCTTTCGCGCGGCCAGATCCCACAAGTGAATGCGCTCGCCGCAGGCCCAGGCCAGCAATCGGCTATCTTGCGATAGCCCATAGCAGACGTGGTTCGTCGCTTCCTCCTGAAAGCGCTCGATCCGTTGGCCGGTGCGGACGTCCCACCACTGAATGGTGGCATCCTCGCCCACCGAAAACAGCCAGCGGGCATCGGGAGAAAAACGGACGGAGGTAACCGTCCCACGGTGCCCGGCCAGGCGATGGATTTCCTCGCCGCGTGCCGCATCCCACAAGTGGATGCGTCCGCCCGTGCCGATCGTGGCGAAAAAACGTCCATCGGGCGACCATCTTCGCCGGCCGTCCGGCGGGCCGCCACGGTCTTGGCGAACGATTCGGCCGGAGGCGAGATCGCGTACACTCAGCGACTCGTCGTTGCCGACTATCCGCAGCGAACGCCGATCCGGCGTGAATCGGTAGGAGGCCACATCGCGCACGGCGAAAGACGGGGCGTAGGCATTGCGGGCGATGTCCCAAAGGCGCAAGCGATGATCGCCGGACAGAATCAGTAGGGACTTGCCATCCGGCGCGAAGTCCACGGCGACAACGTCCTCGAAAGGTCCGTCTGCCGAGTGCTGTTCCTCGCCCGTGGCGACATCCCAAGCGCGGACTCTCTCGCCGAGCGCGAACAATGTTTTGCCATCGGGAGAACAGGCGAGGACGGGATCCTCTCGCACCGGCACCTGCCAGTGTCTCTCCGTACCGGCCGTGATGTCCCACTGATTGAGCGTGATCGTCTTTTGCCGGCCGGAAGATGCTCCCCGGTAAAACAGATATTCCCCATCCTGCGAGTATAATAAGGCGTTCGAGCGACGAAATCCCGCGAAGTAAAAACTCTCCCGGAGCTTCCCGGTCGCGGCATCCCACAGGAAAAGCCGGCCTCGTTCCTCCAGCGAGACGAACGTCTTGCCGTCGGGGGCGAACAGCACGCGCTCGATCGGATAAGCGTGTCGGCGGGGCGGCAGGCGTTCCTTGCCGCTGTTCACGTCCCACAGGCGCACACTGTTATCTCTCGTTCGGGGCGGATCGTCGGGATCGAATGAGCTGGGATGCGCCTTACTACCGGAAGCCAGCGTTCGACCGTCGGGGGAAAACGCCAGGGTGTGAACCGGGCAGCGGTGGCCGTGCATCTGTCTCGTTTCCGCTCCGGATTGTACGTCCCACAGATGGACGGAGCCGCGCCTTTCGCCGCCGGTGCCGCCGGCCAATGTCTTGCCATCGGGCGCTAGCGCGTAACAGCGCGCGTGCGGAAAACGCCGCACTTGTTTGCCGCCGGCGACATCCCACAAGACAGCGGCCCCCTCCTCCGAACCGCCGCCCCAGGTGAGAAGATGCTTGCCGTCCGGCGTGAAGACCAGGACATCGTGGTCATACTTCCCGCGCGCCAGGGTGCGAACCTTGCCGCCGGCAACTGTTCCCACAATCACCGCGACATCAGGGGCCGCGTCAGACCTCGCCCGTCCGCTGTAAGGCCGCGAATCGGTGAGGGCCGCGAAGTGTTTGCCGTTGGGAGAGAAGAGGACGGCGAGGACGCGATCGCCCTTCAACTTCACGGAATGCAATTCCCCGCCGGTGGCGCGGTCCCACAACCGGAGGATGAACTCGCCGCCCGCCGCCAGCATTTTCCCATCGGGTGAGACGGCGAGACAGTGGTTGGCACCCGCGACACGGAAGCGCATGCTGCCGAAACGGGCGAGGGCGCCGGGAGGCAGCGGATCGTCCTTGCGATGTGTTTTACCGTCCAGCATCGGTCCCGCAGGTGCGGCAGAAACGAACCAGAGAGCGAGCCAGGCAAACAGCAACCAACGGTTCGGTGTGAACATGGATTCGGTCTCCGTGGTGTGCAGGCGAATGGCCTGCCTCATGGTATACCCGAAGTGGGGCGGAGGCCATCAAAAGCGAGGCCATGCGGGGAGGTGTAAGCGTCAAGCAGCTTGCTGAACAAACGGTTCGGAGAACTGCTGATCCCAGAAAGCCTGCCACTGGCCTTTCTCACTACGATACAGGGCGCGGACGTGGCATAGCGCGTGCGC
>DATNCY010000028.1:0-8458 GCA_035553375.1 Gemmataceae bacterium | reverse complement strand
AAACCCCGATCGCCCCGACCGAGTGGAACCGCGTGCCAAGAAACGACGCCCGAAGCCATATGATCTCCTCACGAAACCCCGTGCCGAACTACGCGCGGCGCTCCTCGCGGTGGGGGAGGAGGGACAAAGTTAATGCCATTCTGGTCTGACACCTTTTCTGGTCATCACCTTTTCTGGTCGTTCCTGACACCTTTTCTGGTCGCTTTGTACAAGGGGGAGACATGAAGGGCAGCCATTCCAACCGAAAAGCCTCGGGGGACGAGATGGCGTATGCGACACAGGTCATCCAGGATGCCTACCCAGAATACGAAGTCGTCTGGGGCAGTCACGGAGATTATGGCGGGCACCGGGCACCGCGTGATCACACCCTGGCCTTCCGACTTCGGGATCGCCGGGGCAGGTATCATTCCAACGTGATCTGGATTTCGCCCGCGTCGCTCTCCAGCATCACCGTTGCGTGGGTCAAGAGCATGGTCAAGCGCGGGACCAGCAACAAGCCCCGGTCGCGGCGTAGGTCGTAGACAAACTCACCCGTCATCCATTTGGGTTATGGGGATGTGACTGTAGAGGAAAGATGATGGCTTCGAGCTTTAAGAAGTTTTTCTACGCCGCAAAAGAGAAACCTCTATCCCTCCCAGATCCAGAAGGGGAATGCTACCGCCTCAGCGTTGACAGCACATGGCTGAGGCACCGCATCGTCCGTGTGGAGCGAACTCGCAATTCGTCCGGTGATCTCGTCGCGCACTGGATGGGGATAAAGGACTCAAGTAAACTGTGGGGATACACAATGAGGGCACCGCTGGAGATGAAGCATTGGCGGTGCTTACAGGCGATTCTTGAGTTCTCGAACTTTTGGACTCTCCCCCTCTCCGGTGGAGGCGGTGCAATGGATGGGGCTTGGTACACGGTCGAGGCGTGGCAGGCCGGTTGCCAGCATCGGGTTTGTCGTCACTCACTTGACGAAAGTCACCAGGAGTCGTTTTCATTACTTTGCTATTATCTTTCTCATCTCGCCGATTTGATCCATGAACGTGCCGATAAAGCGTTTGCTTCATTCGACATCTCAGACGCTGAGCCGGCGGATCACTGACGATGCAAAAGGATGCAAAAGGATGCAAAAGGTGTCAGGAACCTTTTGCGATCTTAAAAGGTTCCTGGCACCTTTTCTTGTCCCTTTTCTTGTCCATTGGAACAACGCGTGAGATCTGTGCGTCGGCTGGAGGCAGGCATGGCGCTTCCCCAAACTGCGGCCGAGTGGGCAGCGGAAACGGATGTGATCAGAATGGCGAAGTGCTACCGCGGACGGCACTGGTTTCCCAAACTCCGGTTATTCGCAATCGCCTGCTGCCGTCGAATTTGGCACCTGATTCCGCCGGGAATGTCTCGGGATCGCGTGGAAACCGCAGAGCGTTTTGCGATGGGGCAAGCCACAAAAGGCGAACTGGCAGCCGCAAATGTTGGAGCAACCCTGGAGATCGAGCAGTCGAGGTTCTACACCAACAACGCGCAAACGTCATATAGCTACTCAGAGCCGGGCTTCAGCGTCGCCTCGACTGTAAAGGCATGCACTTTGCCGGCCGAGCATCCTGCGATATTTGTGCCGATGCATATCCTCCGTGTTGTCAGTCATCTTGCATATCGAGAGGAAATCGCACGAGGAGGAGATCATCGTAGTGCTACCCTATCTGCAGAAGCGGCTCAGCGGGCAGAAACAGAGTGCATGGCCACGCTGCTCCGCACGATGGTCGGCAACCCTTTTATCGACGAGGCAAAACGCTGAATTTGTGAACTCGGAGGCCGGCTTCACCCGTCATCCGTTCCGGTCGTCGGCAATCCGTTTGAGTGAGGAGTTGATTGGGAAAGGAATCAAAAGGGAAGGCATTGCATGGAGCGAATGCTTGATCTGATGCAACGGCTCGGTGATGTGAAGAATTCCACCTTATTCGGACACGTAGATACCAGTTGTCCTCCAATGATTCTGGTATGGTACCGACAGATCGAGATTGAAGCATCGAACAGGATGATCTCGGCATTCGCTTGTTACGCAGGGATGATCGAGTGGTCTTTCCACCCAATCCGTCAGGGCTGGGCGGTCTGTCCAAAACGAATCCTTGATCTTACCGCTGATCGACGCCTTGACGGTTTCCTATTGGCCCCCAAAATTCTGAAGGATGAGGAGCCGCAATTTGTGGCGTTGTGCCACCGGGATCTCGATTCTCTTACCGACCATGTATCCCGCTGCTTGCGATGATAGATTTTGTGGGCAATGCTCCGCTTTCCGCAATGGCCGGTGAGGACACCGTGCGGTACGAGCCTCTGCTGCTGCCACCTGCGTATACACCCGGCTACTTTTGTTATCGCGGAGCCTACCGCGCAATGCAAAAAGGGCAATGCAAAAAGGTGTCAGGAACTTTTAATATCGTAAAAGGTTCCTGACACCTTTTTGACACCAGCATAGGGTAGCCACTCGGTCAAGCGCATATTGGATTTCCTTGGGCAAGGTACGTTTGCCCGTTATTCTCCCGCGCCTCCCTTCCGTAGGCCAGCGGATTCCATCAACCCGACCGTTACATGGTCACTCACCTGTTTCCGTTTTCGGCCTGTCCATCGGCAGGAGGACGGGGAGCGTGGCGCAGAAGACGATCCGCTTCTCTTCGTTGACGCCGTAGCGGATGGAGAGCGGCCGGATGATGCCCGTCCGAATCTGACCTTCGCCGACCACCAAGTCAATTTGCGGATCGCCGAACTGCGGGTAAACAGCCAACCTGGACAGGAATTGCTTCAGGGCGGCATTGAACGCCAGTCCGTCGCCGCGCGCTGCGGCCTCCCTCGCTAGCTCGGTCAGGCGCTGCCGTACCGCCTGGGAGATGGCGAGGTGATAGGTGGCGGGCGTTTCACTCTTTTCCATGGGCGATCCGCTCGATCTCGGCGAGCATCTCCGCGATGTCCACACCGCCGGTTCGTTCGAGTTTCCTCACCTCCGCCAAGTATTCTTCCTCGTTAAAGGTTCGCTGGAAATGCTCGGCGATTTCAGGGGGCACTGGTTCAATGACCCAATTCGCTACCTCCGGCGGCGGCGGTTCGCGGCGAACAGCCTTGGCCGAGCCGTTGACATGGGTGCAGTCTGGGCAAGCAGCATCGGAAGTGGTTTCGTGGCCGCAAGTTGGGCATTTAGCATACTGCATGGCGCGTCCCTCCGGTGCCGGAATCGAACCGTTGCCATTCTACCAAGGCCGGATGGATGGCGGCAACGCGACTGCATGTCGGAGCATCGGCATAAAAACGGTTGCGTGAAGCGTGCCATAGGTATACGTTTCGGTCATGGTGACGGGCACATGCAAAAAGGTGCCAGGAACCTTTTAAGATCGTAAAAGATTCCTGGCACCTTTTCTGGTCCTCTGACACCTTTTCTGGTCCTCTTTTCTGGTCCTCTTTTCTGGTCCTTTTCTGGTCTGGTCCCCCTTTTCTGGTCCCAGATGAACTGGGTCGTTCTGCGTTTCGCGTGAAACGTAAACCCGCGCTCGGCTGCGCGTCGCGGCTACACGGTTCAGATTGATCTTTTCTCGTCTGCGGAAATGGGGCAAACTAGGGCGAAAGGATTCCGAGTCGCATCCAATTTCACGGAGGGAACATGCTTATCGGCGGTGAACTCGGCTATCGTGTGCTTCAACATTTCCCGACGCCGCGTAGCTGGCAGATTCGGCTGAGCAGCGTTTCCGCGCCCACGCCCGGCAAACTCGAATCCTACTGGGGCCATGACATCTGGGAGGAATTGGCCGGCCGTACCGTCATCGATTTCGGCTGCGGCACGGGAGCAGACACCATCGAGATTGCCCGGCATGGCGCGGAGCGCGTTATCGGACTGGATATTGTTGCGGAAGCGCTGGCCGTCGCCGAACGCGCCGCCGAACGCGCGAATGTCGCCGATCGCTGCTGCTTCCAGACAACGACGACCGAGAAAGCCGATGCCATTCTCTGCCTCGACTCCTTCGAGCATTTCAGCGATCCGGCCGGTATTTTGCGCACGATGGCCGGACTCCTGAAGCCGGGCGGAACCGTTCTCGTCTCCTTCGGCCCGCCCTGGCTCCATCCCTACGGGGGACACAGTTTCTCGGCGTTCCCGTGGGCACATTTGATCTTCACCGAAAAGTCGCTCTTGCGTTGGCGCTCCCATCATTGCGGCGACGGCGCGACGCGCTTCGGCGAGGTACGCGGCGGACTCAATCAGATGACCATCCGCCGATTCGAGCGTTTGGTCGCGGACAGTCCGTTGCAGATACGGGACTTCGAAGCCATCCCCATCCGCCCGGTTCGCCTGCTTCACAATCGACTGACGCGCGAGTTCTTCACGTCGATGGTGCGGTGTAAGTTGAGGTTGAATTCCTAGCTCCCCATTCGAGATGCTCATCAAGGACAAGGAAGGTCTTCGTCCCGTCGAAACATGCGTTTTGCGCCGGAGCGGATCGCTGGTAGAATAAGCCGCGCGGAACGACCAGAGCGATCGAAGGGCCAGCGGGAGCGATTCGTGTCCATCGTCGTCGAAGACTTTCACAAAACCTACGGCGAAACCGTGGCCGTGGCCGGCATCCATTTCACGGTCGCACCAGGCGAAATCCTCGGCCTGCTCGGTCCCAACGGTGCGGGCAAGACGACCACCCTGCGCGCCTTGGCCGGTATCCTCACTCCCACGCATGGCCGGCTGTTGATTGGTGGGCACGACATTGTACGCGAGCCGGTCGCCGCCAAGTTCGAGCTGGCGTATGTGCCCGATGATCCGCAATTGTTCGATCGCCTGACCTTGTGGGAACACTTTCGCTTTATCGCCGCCGCCTATCGATTGCGCGACTGGACCGCTCGCGCGGAATTGCTGCTGGAACGTCTCGAACTGGTCGAAAAGCGCGATGCGCCGGCGTCGGAGTTGTCGCGCGGCATGCGGCAAAAGTTGGCCGTCGGCTGCGGCTATCTGCATCAACCGCGGGCAGTGCTGCTCGATGAGCCGTTCACCGGCCCCGATCCGCGCGGCATCCGCACCATGAAGGAACTGATCCGCGAACACGCCGCCGCCGGCGCGGCCATCATCGTCTCGTCGCATCTGCTGTCGCTGTTTGAAGACCTCATCACCACCGTGTTGATTTTGCATCGCGGCCAGGTGTTGCGACACGATCGGCTCGATGTGCTGCGCGGCGAGTTGGCCAGCAATGGACGCCAGGAAACGCTCGAAGAATTATTCTTCCGCCTGACCGAGACTTAACCAATGCAGAATGCCTCATCAATGCAGAATGCAGAATGCAGAATGCAGAATGAAAAACGGGATGGGATTTCCATTCTGCATTCTGCATTCTGCATTCTGCATTCTGCATTATGGCTGCTGATTGGCCTGCAACTGCGCGGCTGGTTGCGTTACCTGTTGCGTAGTCTGCGCACGCCCAAGGGAGCGTTGCTGGGTTTGGTGGGGGGGACGGTCTTCTGCCTGTGGATGTTGACGGTCGTGTTCGCGCCGCGTCAGGGCGGTCGCTGGGCCGGCCACGATCTGCGCGAGTATGGGCCGGCGCTGTTGCTGCTTTACTGCTTCATGAATGTAGTTTTCTCGACGGGCGAGCGGAGTATCTATTTCCCCCCGGCCGAGGTGAATTTCTTCTTCCCCGGTCCCTTCAGCCGGCGTCAATTGTTAGCCTATAAAATCGCTTCCACGCTGATCGTCAGCTTGCCCACCGCACTGTTCATGAGCCTCGCTCTCCAGGGGCAAGCCACCTGGTTTGTGGCCTCATTCGTGGCCATGTTGCTCATTGTGTTATTCATGCAATTATTCAGCATGACGATCAATCTGCTCGCTGTCAGCATTGGCGCGCGTCTGTACACACGCGGCCGCAAGCTCGTGCTGGCGTGGTCCCTGCTGATTGGGCTGGCGCTCGTGCTGCGCGTCGGCGGTTCGCCGGCTCACTGGCAGCCGCGCGAATTGCTTCACCAGATACTCGCCACGCCGGTCTGGAAAGTCGTGTCGTGGCCATTGCATTGGTTCTTCGAGGCGTACACGGCAGCGCACTGGTGGCCGGATTTGCTGGTATCGACTGGCCTGGCGGCGCTGGTGGATCTGGCGATGATGGGTGTGGTGTTCGCCTTGGACGCCCATTATCTGGAAGCGTCGGCGATGGCGAGCGTACGCATCTATGCGCGGGCGCAGCGGCTGCGCCGCGGCGGCATCGGCTCCGGCGAAGGGCTGCGCCGCGGCGGCAAAGTACGCCTCGGCCTGCCCATGCTTCCGTGGATGGGCGGCATTGGCCCGCTTGTATGGCGGCAACTGACGACGGCGCTGCGGGGGGCAGATCGCCTGCTGCTTCTGCTGCTTATCCTCGCGGCGGCACTGTCCGCGCCGATCCTGGCCAACATGCACGAGGAGCAAGAGAACCTGCTTCTGGTAATGGGGCCGATGGCTCTGTGGCTGACACTGTTCTTGACGACGATGTTGCCCTTCGATTTTCGCGGCGACATCGATCGACTGGCGTTTCTCAAGACGCTGCCGTTACCGCCCTGGCGTTTGGCGATCGGCCAATTGCTCGCGCCGGTGCTGTTGATGACCGTGTTGCAGTGGATTGGCTTGGCCGTGATCGGGGGCGGTTCGCCGCCGACCGAATGGCTGTTGCCGGGCTGCCTGGCCTGCGCCGTCTATGTCTTGCCGATCAACTTCTTGCTTTTTGCCCTGGATAATCTGCTGTTTTTATTGTTCCCAACGCGGCTGATGGCGGCCACGCCAGGCGATTTTCAGGCGCTGGGGCGTAACGTCCTGTTTATGATGGCCAAGGCGATCGGTTTGATCGTGGTCGCCGCGGTGGCCGGAAGCGTGGGCGGGGTCGCATACATCGTGAGCGGCGGCAACTGGGCGATCGGCCTGACGGCGGCGTGGCCGGTCATGGTGGGATGCGCGGCCGCCCTGGTGCCGCTCGTCGCCTGGGCATTCGTCCTCTTCGATGTCGGCCGCGATACCCCGGCCTGAATTGCCCTGCCAGCCCGCAGCGCCAGCAAGGGGCTTCCCTTGCTGGCGCTGCGGGCTGGCAAAGACACCCTTGCTGGCGCTGCGGGCTGGCAGAATCGTTGCAAGGAGGAATCAACGTGAATGAATCACTTCCCCCCGAATCGGCGGCCTGGGTCTACAAGCGCGACGGCCAACTCGTGCCCTTCGACGCGGACAAGATCAGTCGGGCGCTGTTCGCCGCCGGCGAAAGTCTCGGTCAGCCGGACGCCTTTCTTGCGCGCGAACTGGCGGATGGTGTCGTCCACTTCCTCAGCATCGAGAATGAGGGAGAGACACCAACGACAGAACAGATCGCTGAACTCGTTATTAAGGTGGTGCGCGAACTAGGGCAACCCGCGCTGGCCGAGGCGTTCGCGCGCTTCGGCGAACAACGCCGGCGGATCGTCTCCCGCGCCGGATCGCAGGAGACGGAGACGCCTCGCCAGGCAAGCCCGGCCGCGCCGCCCGGCGAGGTAGTGTTGCGTTTTACGCCGGAGATGCCGCTGTCCGTGGTGGTGCCGGCGTGCGTGCGTAGCTACACGTTGCAGACGGTCTACACACGCGATTTGGTCGCGGCACAGGGCGCAGGCTTGCTGACGCTGATGGGCCTGGATTCGCCGAACGAACTGGCTGACTGTGTGCTGGGACCGCCGCTCGATCCGGCAGCCGGACTCATCGCCGCTATCGAGGGATTGCGGCGTTTCGCGGGTCAGTTTGTGGTGCTGGATGGGCCGGAACATCTCCTGGCGTCGAACGACCGGACGAACGTGCGCGATTTCGCGCGTGACTTCGCCATCGCTCTTCGCCTGACGGGATTGCAGGGGATCGTCAATCTGAACTGCGCCGCGCCGCCGTCGTGGGCCGGCGAACTCGCGGAGGGACCGCTGTTCGCGGCTCAGCAGCGGGCACCCACGGAGTATCTGGAGCGTCTGACGGACGAATTGTTGAACGAACTGCTACAGCCCACGCATCCGGTCCCGTGCGCCGGCGTGGTGCGCATCGACTGGCATCTGGGCGAGCGCGATTTCGGCACGGAGCCGGCGCGACGCGAACGCTTGCAGCGATTGGCACGCCTGGCTTTGGAAGATGCGCCGCTCGCCTTCGTGTTCGATCGACCGCGCCGTCTGACCGCCCTGGCCGAGGGCGTTGATCGGCAGCATCCGGCGGTTTTGCTGACGGTCGGCTTGCATCTGCCGCGTCTGGCGATGCAACCGGGCATCGACGGCGATCCGAGCAAATTCCTGCCGAAACTCGGCAGTCTCGCCCGTCTCGCTCTCAGCGCCGGCGTGCAGAAACGCGAGTATCTCCGCCGCCTCGAACGCAACCGTCCGCGTGCGTCTGCCGACGGTCCCGCCCTCACGAGCGCCTTCCTGCTCGACCGTGCCCGGCTGGTCGTCGCTCCGGTAGGACTAGACAGTGTCGTTTATTCGTTCCTGAAAAAAGGTCTGA
>DATNCY010000027.1:0-2543 GCA_035553375.1 Gemmataceae bacterium | reverse complement strand
ATCGGCATCAGGGCGCTCACCAGCGGCAGGAAAAAATGCTCGACGCGCTGAAACCGCGCCATCAGGATGCCGAGCGGGATGCCGACAACCACCGCCAGACAGAAACCGAACAGCACGCGATACAAGGTGAACGCCGCGTGTACGATCATGCTGCCGTCGGCGAGGCTTGCGAACAGCGCCCGTGCGACATTGGCCAGCGTGGGCAACAGCGCCGGCGCAAAATATCCGCTGCGCGCCAGCGCCTCATAGGCTGCCGCCGCCAGGGTGAGCGTGATGGCGGCGCGGACAGCCGAACGCAGGTTTTGCCGATTGTCGGTCATGAGGCGATCATTCCCCAGCGCACGACCGTGTAATCCTCGATCTTGCGGAACACGAATTTTTCCAGCGCCAGCCCAATGACGGCGATCACGACGATGCCGGCCATCATGACGTCAGTATTGAGGAACTTGCGTGCGCCGAAGATCATCCAGCCAAGGCCCCAGGGCACTGCCGCCAGCATCTCCACCGCTACCAAAATGCGCCAGGCCTGCGCGAGGCCGAGACGCATCCCGGTGAGGATGTAGGGCAGCGCGCCGGGCAGGATCACGTGGCGGAACAGCCGGCGGTCATCGGCACCCATCGATTGCGCCGAACGTATCCAGATTTCCTTTACCGCCTTCACGCCGGTCCAGCTGTTGAAGATGATCGGGAACGCCGATACGAAGCCGACCAGAAGCACAGACGACAAATTTCCGAGCCCGAACCAGAGCAGAAAGAGCGGCGCGTAGGCGAGCCCGGGGATCGGCGCGCAAATGCTCACCAGGGGCAGAAAGATATCCTCGGCGCGGCGCGAACGGGCCATCAGCACACCGATGGTGACGCCAAAGATGCCGGCGAGTGCAAAGCCCGAGAGCAGACGGATCACGGTATCGATGGCGTGGTGCGGAAGGATGCCGGAGATCGTGAGCTGCACGAAGGAGGATGCCACGTCCTCGAGCGTCGGAAACAGCCGGCGCGGGAAGATGCCGGCGAGCGCGACGATTTCCCAGATGCCGCCCACGACCGCGAAAGGAAAGATGTTGCGGACAATCAGCCGCAGTCGCTCGCGTCCGGCGCTCTCTGCCCGTTCCGGCGCGGATACCGCTATGGTGGTCGCATCCTGCATGAGGTAAGCGGACGTCCTCCCAAATTATTTGCACCAACGGGCTCTTGTTCTGGCCCATTGCCGCGGTTTTTATTGTCGTTGGGTGCAGGATAGTGCGGCGGGCGCGGTCCCTACAAGCAGGCGATTTGCTCCGCCGCACCGCCTCTGGCGGATTTTACGCAGAACGGCTAAAGCGCGTCCCAAGCCCGCTCTTGTTGCGGCAGACCTTCAACGGGAGAGTTTCGTGATGTCGAAGAATGCACAAAAGATCGGCTGGATCGGCGCGGGACGCATGGGGACACCCATGGCGGAACGCCTGCTCAAAGCTGGCCACGATGTGACTATCTGGAATCGCACGCGTGCGAAAGCCGAGCCGCTTGCAGCCAAGGGCGGCAAACTGGTCGACAAGCCGGTCCAGCTGGCTGACTGCGATGTGGTGTTCGCCATCGTCTCCACGGGCAAGGATGTCGAAGAAGTTGTTTTCGGCAAGGACGGTCTGCTCAGCGGCGCCAAGAAGCCGAAGATGCTTGTCGACTGCTCGTCGATTTCAGTCGAGGAATCCGCCGCTATCCGCAAACGTTTGACCGAGAAGGGCGTGAGCTTCCTGGCAGCGCCGGTGTCAGGCAATGCCAAGGTGATCAAGGCCGGCAAACTATCGTCGGTGGTATCCGGACCCGAAGCCGACGCCAAGATAGCGATGCCGCTGATCGAGGTTTTCGCGCCGCAGGGTGTGTCCTACGTGGGCGATGGCGAGCTCGCCCGCATCTGCAAGATCGCACACAACGTCATGCTCGGCGTGGTAATCGAGAACCTGATCGAGATCACTCTGCTTGCCAACAAGATGGGGGTGCCGCGCCACGCCTTCCTCGCCTTCATGAACAACGGTGTAATGGGCTCGATGTTCACGCGCTACAAGACGCCGGCTCTGGTCAATCTCGATTGGACCACCACATTCACGCCCGAACTGTTGCGGAAGGATCTCGATCTCGGCCTCGAATTGGGTCGCGAATGGGACGTGCCGATGCCGGTCACCGCCGCGACCCGCGAGGTGCTGCAAAGCCATTTCGGTGCCGCCACGCTCCAGAAAAATCCGGAAGAATATCTGCAGAAGGATTTTGCGGCGTTGGCCGAAACCATGGCGCTGGCCGCGGGCATGAAGCTCACGCCGGAAAACAAGAACGTGTCCACGGGGCTAGAAAGCTGAGGCCTTTTATTGTCGTCCGGCCCGAGAACCAGCGAGACCGGGTACGACGGAGCAGGGCGCGCCTAAAAAAAGGGCCCCTTGCGGGGCCCCTGTGCATAAGGTGGAGGATTCACGCCGCCGTCTAAGCCTGAAGGGAGGAAAACGGCGGCTGCGCACGTGTCTACTCAAGGCGTCTGGCACGGGTATCACAAGTAAAATGGCCGTAAATTTGAGGGT
>DATNCY010000026.1:0-2930 GCA_035553375.1 Gemmataceae bacterium | reverse complement strand
GTGTTGGTTTACGTGCATCCGTTGATGGCGTTCTGGTTGATCGACCGCGAATTGCGCCGCAGCCGGCCGCAATTGCGTCCCGCCTTTCATCTCTGTTTGGCCTGTCTGCCGCTGTTCTTGTTCGCTCTGTGGTGGCGCTTGGCCGACGCGCCGCCGTTGCCCGGCGACGACGCCTTGACCCAGCGCATCACCCATCATGCCGGTGCCGAAGTTGTGCCTTTCTCGACGCATTTACTCGTGTCCACGCATACATTTTTGGAGATGCTGCACTATGGCGTGTGGATACTCGCCATTCCGCTGATTGGTTTGCGTGCCGCTCCGTGGCGTCTGCACACGGTCCCGCTGGCTCGGCGTTCGCCGGCCTGGCACTGGGGCGTCGTGAGTTTTCTGGCCATCGGTTTCGCTGTGGTTCTGATTCTCTGGGGCTGTTTCCTGGCCGACTACACCACCACGCGCACCGCCTATTTCGTGGCGGCAATGGCCCACGTTTATGCGGAAGTGCCATTCTTGCTGCGTGCCTTGTAGCCTTGCTGAGATGCTTCATGGACTCCGAATATGTGCGCTCGCTATGGCAATTCCTCGTCTTCGGCTACTGCTTCACGGTGCTGATTGAAACGCCGATTCTCCTTCTCGGTCTGTCACCGCGCCACGCCTACTCCCGCCGTCTCTTCGCCGGCTTGTGGCTGACCGCCTGCACCTATCCCATCGTGGTACTCGTGCTGCCCATGTGCATCGACACCCAAGAGCATTGGACGCTCTATCTGGTGGTGGCCGAGACATTCGCGCCGGTGGCCGAATGCGCTCTGTTCTGGGCGGCATTCGGCACGCGCGAGGAATGGGGCCGATGGTCGATGACACGCGATTTCCTCATTATCACGCTGGCCAACCTCGCCTCGTTCGGAGGTGGCGAACTGCTGCGCTATTGGAACGTGCTGGGTGAATACTGATTTTCTGGCTCGGATAGGGCCGGAGGAGGGAGAGGACATTCGGCGGGCCTGCCATTTTGTCACTGTGCCACAGAGCCACCGTGCCACACCGCCACGCGGGGTAACTCGTCTGCTCGCATATTTCGGCTAGGAATAATCCTTTTTGCACGACATAATAGATAGAAAGAGGTTGTTTTCTCCCCCTCCCATCCTGATAGAATTGCCTTCTTGAACACTCTTTCCTTCGATGCAATTATCCGCGGTTGGCGATCTGGTATCCCGGCCTGTGTCGTGGTTGTGGCCGGGCCGGCTGGCGCTGGGCAAGCTGGCGATTCTCGACGGCGATCCGGGCCTCGGCAAATCGCTGGTGACGCTCGACCTCTGCGCCCGCCTCAGCACCGGCCGCCCCTTCCCCGACGATACGGCCGGTCCTGGCCCCGCCGCCGCCCTCATCCTCAACGGCGAGGACAGTGCCCACGACACGGTTCGTCCGCGTCTGGAAGCGCTGGGGGCGGACTTGCAACGTGTGTTCGTCCTCCATCAGGACGACGGCCCGAACGAACAACTCCTGCGTCTGCCCGCGCAGACGGCTGTTCTCGACGATGCCCTGACGCGGACGCGCGCTCGCCTGCTGGTGATCGATCCGATCGTGGCCTTTCTCGATCCGCGCATCCAGACCAGCAGCGACGCGAGCGTTCGCCGCGCCCTGGCTCCGCTGGTGCAACTCGCCGAGCGGCACAGCACGGCCATACTCCTGATTCGTCATTTGAACAAGTCGCTCGGCCGTTCGCCGGTCTATCGGGGCGGCGGCTCGATCGGCTTCCTCGCCGCCTGCCGTTCGGGTTGGCTCATCGCCCGCGACCCGGACCAGCCCGCGCATTGTGTGCTGGCCCAGATAAAAAACAACCTCGCGCCGCCCCAGCCAAGCTTGGCCTATCAGGTGCAATCGAACGAGTCGGCCGTGTTGTCGCTGTCCTGGCTCGGCCCATCGGATCGAACCGCCGCCCAGCTCCTGGCACCCGTCGCCCGCTCCCCCGCGCCTTTGACGCCGCGCGACCGTGCCTGTGCGTTTCTGCAATCGTTCCTGCGCGAAGGTCCTCGCACCTCGCGCGACATCTGGCCCGAAGCGCAGCGTCAGGGATTGACCGAGCGCACGCTGGACCGCGCCAAGCGAGAACTGGCGATCCGTTCTGTCCGCGTCTGGGCTGAGGGCCGGCGTATCAGTTACTGGCTGCTGCCCGGCCAGGAACTGCCGGAATCGGTGAAAGGATCCCAATTAGATCTCAACAACTGGATGGCAAAGCTGCACGAGCAATTCCCACCCCCCACGCCGCTCGATGATTTGTAAGACTATCGCAACCTGGACATTGGTAAGGGAGGTTGTTCTCGGTTGCCAAGGCTCTGATTGCGGCGAAATGGCCGGAGATAAGCGAATAATCGGAGAATTGGAGAATCGATGCCAGCGGCGATTTCGCTTGACAGGGAAGCGCTGGCGGCTTGGAATTGCTGTATTAGAGCGTGCGCACGCTCGAAGAACAAGTTCGGCCCGAGGAGGTGAGAGAGCGATGCCGAAGAAAGCAATTGACTCTCTGGATCAGAAAAAAGGTGTCAAAAAAGGTGCCAGGGATCTTTTAAGGTCGTAAAAGGTTCCTGACACCTTTTCGAATTCCTCGTTCCCAAGCTCTGCTTGGGAACGCACGTCAGGAAGCTCTGCTTCCCGTCCCTCGCGGCGACAAGATGCGAAGCAGAGCTTCGCAAACGTGCGTTCCCAAGCAGGAGCTTGGGAACGAGAAATGGTGTCTTTGCGGATGCTGAACTCAGTAAGGTCGTAAAAGGTTCCTGACACCTTTTCTGGTCTGACACGAATGGCATTAACTTATCCCGCGCCCCTACGGTCAACCCATGTTCTGGCTGACCGGGGAAATCATTCGCGAACTTTGCACATTCGTCAAGAGGACCGGCCGTAGAATGCGAGCGGATGGAATCGAAACGCATTCACGGAGG
>DATNCY010000025.1:0-46828 GCA_035553375.1 Gemmataceae bacterium | reverse complement strand
TCTTCCTTCTTGAGCAACTCGCGCGGGTTGATGTAGTCCTCCATGTAGTCCTTGCTCTTGAAGCGCGTCGCTCGCACATCGGAGCCATCGTCGTTTTCGGGAGTGAAATCGTAGCGCGACACCGGCTCGCGTCGGCGGATGGCCACCGAATGCACGTCAATCAGGTCATCGATCGACATACAGCGATCCATGAACGCCTCGACCTCATCCTCGCCGAAGCGCTCGACATAATGACGGATGCGAGCGCCGTGATTGGCCATCTCATCCATCATCTTGCGATTGGTGTGCGCGAAATAGGCGTTGTTTTTGAAAAAATCACAATGTCCATACACATGGGCCATCACCAACTTTTGATCGACCGTGTGATTGCTGCGCATCAGGTAGGCGTAGCACGGATCATTGTTGATGACCATTTCGTAAATCTTCGACAAGCCATAGTCATAGCCCTTGCGCAGCTCCTCGTAAGACATGCCGAACGACCAGTGCGGATAGCGTGTCGGGAAGCCGCCGTAGGCGGCCACCTCGTTGAGATCGTCGGCGTCGATCACCTCGAAGATCGTCTCGTAGAAATCGAGTCCGTAGCCGCGCGCGTAGCCCTCAATTTCCTCCTTGAGAGAGCGCAAATGAGGCGGCAATGTAGTATCGTATGGCGTATCCATGTTTCACCTGAGGAGATCGCGGCAGGGGAGTCGCTCGCGGCTTAGCGCGAGAACGCTAAGCCGCGAGCGGCGAACGGACTAGCGGCCGGTTCCGAGAAACTCTTTAATCGAACCCAAAATAGCCTCGCGGTCGGGAATGCGACTGCACACCACATTGGGCCGTTCGCCGAGCATCTCATGGATGTACTCGTAAAACTCACCGCTGCCGTAAGGGCTTTCCACCTGGCCATAACCAAACAAATTCAAACGCGGCAGCAATTTCTCCTGCAACAACTCAAGGCAATGGGGGATATCGTCGCCCCAGTTGTCGCCGTCGGAGAAGTGGAAGGCGTAGATGTTCCACTGATCCGACGGATAGCGTGCGTTGATGATCTTGTCCGCCAGCGTGTACGCCGAACTAATCTTGGTGCCGCCCGATTCGCGCGTGTGGTAAAACGTGTGTTCGTCCACTTCCTGGGCGGCCGCATCGTGGATGATGTACACCGTATCGACGCCCTTGTAGTGGGCCTTGATCCAGGTATCGATCCAGAACGCCTCAATGCGGACGATCTCTTTTTGTTCGTCGGTCATCGAACCGGACACGTCCATCATGTAAATGAGAACGGCCACGCTCTGCGGTTGTTGCACGTCCTTCCAGCTGCGATATTGCTTGTCCGAGCGAATCGGCACCACGATCGGATCGCGCGGATCGTAGGCTTGCGAGGCGATCTGGCGACGAAGCGCGCGTTTGAACGTGCGTTTGAAATGGCGCAGCGATTCGGGTCCGGCTTGGCGAATGCCGGTGTATTTGTCGCGCGTGCTGATGATGTTCTTCTTGCCGCGAGGCTCGATACGCGGCAGCGCCAACTCTTCGCCGAGGATGGCGGCCATCTCTTCCATCGATAGCTCGACTTCGAGAATGTGGCCGCCCGGCTGATCGCCCGCTCCCGAACCGTCTTCCTTACCGGGGCCTAGGGGTTGACCGACCTGGCCATCACCCTGACCGACGCCGCCCGATCCCTTACTGCCGTAGCGAAACTGCGGAATCTCGATCTGCGGCAGCGGAATGCTGACGAGATCCTTGCCCTTCTTGCCGATCATCTCGCCGCGGCTGATGTACTTCGACAGGTTGCTTTTGACCTTGCCGCGCACCAACTTGCGAAAGCGCTGATGATCGCGCTCAATTTTCTGTCCCACGACGCACCCCCCGGATTATCACCACGGAAAACACGGAGAACACGAAAAAAAGACCAAAACAGAAAAGCCTCCTCAAGCGAACATCTGTCCGCATCCTTAGTCCGATTCAATTTTGTGTTTGTCTTTTTTCCGTGTTTTCCGTGTTTTCCGTGGTGAATGTATTATTTCTTCGTATGGCCGCGGGCGAAGATGCTGGCCACGAACGTCAGCACGTCGGTCGCACTACTTTCATTATAACCGTAGTTGCGGATAAGCCGGCTCTTGACGACATCGATCTTTTCCTGCGTCGCCTTGTCCACGACGTTGGACACCAGGCTCGTCAGCTTGATGGTGTCCTTCTGATCCTCGAACAGCTTCAATTCGAGGGCTTTCTGCAAGCGTTCGTTGGTCTTGTAGTCGAAGCGTTTGCCGTCGAGCGCCAGGGCACCGATGTAGTTCATGATCTCGCGGCGGAAATCGTCCTTGCGGCCGTCAGGGATGTCGATTTTCTCCTCAACGGAGCGCATGAGTCGTTCATCCGGCTCCTCGTAGTTGCCGGTGTACTTGTTGCGAACCTTCTCGCGTTGCGTGTAGGCCCGCACATTGTCGATGTAGTTGGAACACAGACGAGCGAGAGCATCCTCGTCGGCCGCGATGGCACGCTGCACCTCGTTCTTGACGATGTCCTCGTACTCCTCCTTGACCACGGAAAGCAACTCGCGGTAGTGCTGCAACTGCTCCTGACTGGTAATGAGCGAGTGATGGCGCAGGCCAATTTCCAGTTCGTGTAGCACCATGAACGGGTTGACGCTGTCCTCGTCGGGATGGGCGACGATGGCGTTGGAGATTTTGTCCTGAATGTAGCGCGGGCTGATGCCGTGCATGCCCTCCTGGACCGCCTCGCGTTTCAGTTCAACGACGTTGTCTTCGGTGAAGCCGGGCAGCGTCTTGCCGTTGTAGAGCTTGAGCTTTTGCAACAGCGTCAAATTGGCGTGCTTGGGTTGCACCAAGCGCGTCAGCACCGCCCACATGGCCGCGATCTCGATGGTGTGCGGCGCGATGTGCTTGCCCTTGACGCGCGTGGTGTTGAAGTCCTTTTCGTAGATGCGGATTTCATCCTTGAGGCGCGTCACATAGGGCACGTCGATTTTCACCGTGCGGTCACGCAACGCTTCCATGAATTCATTGTTCTGCAAGCGTTTATATTCTGGTTCGTTCGTGTTTGAGGCCACCACGTTGCCGACGCCGCAAACGAAGTTGTGCAAACCGGCGCATTCGATGTCGTACACCCATTCGTCCGTCACCGGGCGCTCGTGCAGATGCGCCTCGAACGTGATGCGCCGGCCACCCTGTTTGCCTTCGCCGGAGACGAAGCGAATACGATAAGCTGGCGTGCGATCCTCTCGCTGTGCCTGATAAACGCTGTAATCGTGCCCGAGCAGCGTGGCCAACGTGCCCACCTGAGCGGCCAGCAACGGCGAGATGGTCTTGTACTCGAAGAACTTGCCGCGATAGTCGTCCGAAGCGGTGTCATCGAGCAACTTCGACATTTTGCGCGAACCGTCGGTGCGCATCAGTTCATCGAAAGCGTGTTGCAGATACGCCGTCGGCAAACGGAACAGGAAATCGGGCAGCCGTTTGTTGACGGCCAATTCGCCGCAATGATGCGCACATAGCCGGGCGATGACCTCCGAGCCGAGATACAGCCGCCAAGCCGAATCCGTCTTGGTCCCGAAATCGATCGAACCCGTGCCCGTGCTGATGCGCGCATATGCCGCCCGCACGCGCTCCAACTCATCGCGGTTGGCCTGGCTGATGACCACGCCGCCATTGCGGCCGTTGACGTGGCCTTCGGTGGCGAACCATACGAGTACCGTGAGAAGATCCTTCAGAGGCTGCACATCAATGATCGGATCGTACACCGCTTGGATCGCCGTGGCATGGCGCGGTAGATCGAGCCGCGCCCACCCCTCGCGGCAGGGGCGCGTCATCACACCGCCAACGGACGTGACACGCACTTGATCGCGCACGAAGCCCGCCATACCTTCTACCACGTCGAGAACCTCGACACCCGGCGAGGCGGCGAAGTCATCCGCCAGACCGCGCACGGCCATGATCTCACGCCGCTCTTCGGGGTAGAACTTCTCGCCCTCGCGGTCGTAGATCGAATGGTTCGGCGTCGTCTCGACCGTGCCCCATTTCTGCGCCGTGGTCAGCAGGTTGCCGGTGAAGCGATGGCGGAACACGGAACGCACCGGTGTCCACGCCGCCCGCCGCGTCTGGAAATCATAGGACAGTACCTCCAGTCCGGATGAATCCTCGGCGAAACGCTCGTGCAGTTGTTCCAGCGTAGTCCAGCCGGGCACACCGTCGAACCGATACGGAATCGGCGTCGAGCCGGCGACACTATGGCCAAGAATAACCTCATCAATATCGGTTTGCGCGAACTTCTTCGGCTTGATCTTGTGTTCCTGCGAGGCACCGAGCAAGTCGTAGAGAAAGGCCACGTCCAGCTTTAGCACCTCGATGAACTCGACCATGCCGCGATTGGCGATGTTGAGTTCCCCGTCAAAATTGAAGGCGCGCGGGTCACTGTCCGTACCGTATTCCGCGATTTTGCGATAGTTAATGTCGCCGGTTAACTCCGTCGAATCTTGGTTCTTTTCGTCCTTGGGCTGGAACGTACCGATGCCGATACGGTCCTGCTCGGACAGGATCAAGCGATAAACCTTGACATCCTCCAGCATGCGGCCCCAGTCGCCGTCGTGGCGAGCGAGGCGTTCGTTGTACATTTGTCGGCAGAAGGGACACAAATCGCCGCGAATGGTGACCTCGACCGTGCCGGGCTGATGATTGGCGTTGAGTTTGGCCAACAGCGGCGCACGCAGATCTTGCGGCACGAGATTCAAGGGATCCTCGTGCATGGGACACTTTTGCGATGGTGCGCCGTCCGCTCCCTTCCAGGCGAAACTGAACAACATGCCGGCGTCGGTGCGCGCGTAATCCTCCAGGCCACGCTTGAGCAAGCGCGCAATGGTGCTTTTGGAGCTGCCGACGGGACCGTGCAGCAGCAGCACGCGCCGTTCGGTGCCGTAGCCCTTGGCCGCCGACTTGAAGGCGTTGACCAATTGCATGAGCGGCCGATCCAGACCATAGATGCCGTCGCCGTGCTTGGCGGCGTATTCGGTGAAGAACTTGTAGCGAAGGATCTTTTCCTTGTTCTCGAACACATCATCGATACCGTGCGCCAGGATCATATCGTAGAGGCGCTGGTAGGCGGTACGTGTGACCTCAGGATGCTCGGCGACAATGTCGAGATACTCCTCGAACGCGCCTTCCCAGTGCGTTTTGCGGTAATCGCTGAGGTTCTGTTGTTGACGAAGGCTGGCAATGAGGGCCTTCCCTGTCGATAGCGACATCGCTTGATACCTCCAAGAAACGGCGGCCCTCAGCGGCGCGCCGTGGATAAGACGAACGGAAGAACTTTTGGCCGGCTCGGCTCGCCGGACCTGCCCGCGCGAAAGTCAGAACATGTACGGGAAAGAAGGCGGCCTGTTCCGGCTTGAGGACTCGAACCGAGAAGAAAAGGACAGAGACGGCCACTCGTCTGTTGTTGGCAGCGAAGTGGCATGACAGTCCACGCTCCTGTCCCGTCCTGCGTACTCATCTGTTATTCTATCCCGCGTGCAGGGATCGCGTCAAACAACTCACTTTCCTGAGCGCCCGCAACCTCGTCTCCTCGCCTGACGCCATGCCCATTTGACCGGATCACGCCTCCGAACGGATAGCACTCAATCTAACTGTTTTAACACCTGTAGCAGCATACGCTGTTTGGGCGGGGTTCTGTCAAGATCGGTTTGCCTGCCCGCGCGGGCAGCTTACGGAAGTTGTGCCGGATACGTCGGCGATCGCTCGGCAAAGCCGCGCGGCGCCGTCGGGTTGCTCTGGACGTGCCGTTCAGAACTGTGGTACAGGCGCTAGACGGAGAGTATGATCGCTGTCCTTTAATCAGGAGAGGTCAAGCCATGCGGAACATGCTGGCATTGTTTGCCACGGGTATTTTGACAATCGTGGGGCTGGGCTGGTATCTCGGCTGGTACAAGGTGCGCAGCCAGCCGGCTTCCGTGCCGGGTCAGCACAGCGTACAAATCGACATCAACACCAAGCAGATCGGCAAGGACATACAACGAAGCGAACAGAAGATCCAGCAGATGATCGACAACAAGACCAAGGAGGAGGCGGCCAGCATCAAGAAGACGAGCGACAACCTGATGCTGCCTTCGCCGCCGTCGGACTCGAAACTCTCGACGAACAAGGGCGATAAGGCTCCGCTGTTCCAGTTCAACACCGGCAAAAGTGGTCCCTCCGGGGAGATCGGCGGCGACAAGGGATCGGTAATCCACTTCGGCGGCGACAACGGGCCGACAATCCAGTTCGGCAGCGACAAGAAATAATCTTCGCCGCTTGCGGCTTAGCAAGGCGCGCTAAGCCGCAAGCGGTCCAACATCTCCAGCAGCGTGCGCACAGATGTCTCGGCGAAGACGGGATCGTTGATGTGCAGGTCCAACTCTATCAAGCGCACATGCGGACTCATCCAATTGCGTAGGCTCTGAAACAAAGCGGCGTCGGCTTCCGGCCACCAGAACGGTTTGCCTTCGGCGTCCAGCGCGGACACTCCCTTCAGTGGGACAAGCACCGCAGTCGGCCCGCGCGCGGCGCTGGCCTTGTGGGCGATTTCCTTACCCAGCGCATCGTTCTCGTCCGGCGTGGTTCGCATGAGCGTCACGGTTGGATTGTGCGCATAGAAACGCCGTTCGCGAAACTTTTCCGGTACCGTCTCGGGCGGTCCAAAGTTAACCATGTCGAGCGCGCCCACGGAGATAACTTGCGGCACACCGCGCAGCCCCGCCGCCGTCAGCCGATCGCGTCCGGCCGTCAGTATTCCTCCCACCTGTTCGTCGGCCAACTCCGTCGTTGTGAGATCGAGCACACCGGCAATGAGTCCATCGCGAAGGAAGGATTCCATCGTCATACCGCCGGTGCCGGTGGCGTGAAAAACAAGCACCTCGAAGCCAGCCTGCTCGACCGCGCGCCGCGCCGCTTCAACGCAGGGCGTCGTCACTCCGAACATGGTCGCGCTGACCAACGGCCGATCTGCGGACTGCGGACTGTGGACTGCGGACTGAACCATACCGATCATCGCGCTGGCGGCATTGCTCAGTACGATACGGCTGATGCGATTGATTCCGCTGATGTCCACGACCGAGTTCATCATGAGAATGTCGCGGACGCCGACATAGGGCTTGACCTGCCCGCTGGCGAGGGTGCTGACCATGAGCTTGGGCACCCCGAAGGGCAGGGCGCGCATGGCCGTGGTGGCGATGGTGGTGCCGGCCGAGCCGCCCAGACCAAGCAGCCCATCGAGTTGTCCTTTCGCGTGCAGATCGACGGCGATCTTGGCCGCGCCCTTTGCCGCCGCCGTGATGGCTTGCCCACGATCGCTCGTCCGGCGGATAGCATCGAAGCGGGTACCGGCCGCGGCGTAAACTTCCTCGCGTGAGATGTCCGGCGTGAAAGCGGGCGGATGCAAGACGCCGGCATCAAGGACGAGAGTAGCGATGCCGGCCTGGCGCAGCAGGTCGCGGACGAACTGAAATTCGATGCCCTTGGTATCGAGTGTGCCGATCAGCAATACGGACATGGCACGATGCCTCGCGCTGTTTACGGTATCGGGATGCGATTACAATGGGGGTTATATTATTACTCTAGTAGGTCCATCCGCCACAATCCGAGGAGCAGGCCATGAGTGTGTTCCGTCGCGACGAATGTTTGCAGCGTCTCCGCGCCCAGGTGGCGGCCGGCAAGCCGATCATCGGCGGCGGCGCCGGAACGGGCTTATCGGCCAAGTGTGCCGAGGCCGGCGGCATCGATCTGATTATCATCTACAACTCCGGTCGCTTTCGCATGGCCGGACGCGGCAGTCTCAGCGGCATGATGCCCTACGGCGACGCCAACCAGATCGTCATGGACATGGCCCGCGAAGTCCTACCCGTGGTGCAGCGAACGCCGGTGCTGGCCGGCGTGTGCGGCACCGATCCGTTTCGCATCATGAAACACTTCCTGCGCGAGGTGCAGACGGCAGGGTTCAGCGGCGTGCAGAATTTTCCCACCGTCGGACTCATCGACGGCACCATGCGGCAAGGACTCGAAGAAACCGGCATGGGTTTCGACAAGGAAGTAGACATGATCGCCGCCGCCTGCGAATTGGGGCTGCTGACGTGTCCCTATGTGTTCACCGAAGACGAAGCGCGAGCGATGGCGAAGGCGGGGGCCGATGTACTCATCCCGCACATGGGATTGACCACCAAGGGCAGCATCGGCGCGCGAACCGCCCTGACATTGGAGCAGGCCGCCCAGCGTGTGCAAGCGCTGCACGACGCGGCCAAAAGCATCAATCCGGATATTCTCGTTCTCTGCCACGGCGGACCAATCGCCGAGCCGGAGGACGCGGCCTATATCCTCAAGCACACGCGCGGCATCGCCGGTTTCTTTGGGGCGTCGAGCATCGAGCGATTGCCGACCGAGATTGCCATCACTGATTGCGTGCGGCGATTCAAGGCTATTTAGCTCGACGATCATTTCGTCTTCTCAATCTCCGGCGGCGCGTAATGGATGATGAGACGTTTGAGGGCGAATTTGCCGGTGAAGAAGAGAATGAACAGCGAGATGAGGACGACCCAGAATTTGATGCCTTTGTGGGCCAATATCCCCCAGAAGAACTCCTTTTCATCGACCATATCGTCGATCTTCATCAGATACCAGATGTCGAAGATGATGACGCTGATGATGGCCAACACGCACACGATACCGGGCAGCAGCCAAAGGATTTGCTCGCCCGTCGTGTTGCCGTGGATCTTGCGCGTGTGGATGCGTTCGCGCGTCTGGGTGTTGTAGCCACAGATGAGACAGACGATGGCGTCCTCGCTCTCCATCTCATTGGCGCAATCGGGACAACGATACGCCAAGTCCGTGTCCGTGACGCCGTAGGGATTCTCGTCGTCCTCCTCGTCCACGGCGGGTTTGGCGGGCTTGCTGGGCTTGCCAGCCGCGGGTTTATTGGCCGGCGGTTTGGCGGGTTTGTTGGCGGGCGGTTTGGCGGATTTGCCGGTCGGCGGCTTGGCGGCTCCCTGGCTGGCGACAAAGGCGGCCTGGCAAAACTTGCAGCGCACCCGTTTGCCCAGCACATTATCCGGGGCCTTGATCTGTTTGCCGCACTCCGGACAGACAATAAGAATGGTGGTAGCCATCGCACTCTGCTCTCTTCGCCGATGAGATGGTCGCGTCTCCCGACGCGCTCCCTAATGTTGTAGGATAACCCTCAGAAAGCGTCCCGCAAGCCGCATTTGAGAAGGAGTGATTGTGCCGTCCGTTGCGTCTCCTCGCATCCTGGTATCGCTCGCCACCTACAACGAGCGCGACAATCTGGCGCCGCTGCTGGCGGAGATTCAGAAAAGCGCGCCCTCGGCGGAACTGTTGGTCATCGACGACAACTCGCCGGATGGTACCGGCCGGCTCGCCGACGAGTTGGCAGCCGGTAATCCGCGCCTGCATGTACTTCATCGCGCGGGCAAGCTCGGCCTGGGCACCGCTATCCTGGCCGGAATGCGCTATGCCCTGGAACACGATTACGATTTGTTCGTCAACATGGACGCCGACTTCAGCCATCATCCGCGCTATTTGCCGGCGATGCTGGCGGGCATGGAGCGCCATGATGTAATGATCGGCTCGCGCTACGTGCCCGGCGGCGGCAGCGAAAACTGGCCGCTCAGCCGCCGCATCATGAGTCGCGGCATCAACGGCCTGGTCGCCTTGCTCATGCGTATTCCGGCGCGCGATTGTAGCGGCGGTTATCGCTGCTATCGCGTGGCCAAGCTGCGGCAAGCGCGGCTCGATCGAGTAATCTCGCGCGGTTACTCATTTCAGCAAGAAGTCCTCTATCGCTGCCGGCAGGTAAATTGCAAGATTGGCGAGACACCTATTTTGTTCGAGAATCGCCGGGCCGGCAAATCGAAGGTCAATGTCGGCGAGGCCGTGCGTTCCATCGCCATGATTTTCCGCATCGGTGTGCCGGCGTTCTTCGGTATGGATTGCCCCGCAACGATTCACGAAGCGGGAATGAATTGGCGTGCCCAGGCGAGTTCCTCATCCGACAGGGGAGGTTCCGGCGTCTCGCCGTAAATGTATTTGCCGTAGTCGGCCGCATCATAAGTGCGATCGACCACGGCTTGCAAATCGAGCAGTACATCGGCATCGGGAGCCGTCAACGGGATGGGGATAATCGGCAAACGATCGCGAAGGCTCAAAGGCCACATGCCTAATTTGGGACGCTCCTCGAATCGGCTCACCAGGGCGTAGTAATCGCAGGCCGGCAACGTGGGAGGCCGAGGCCGTTCACCGCCGCGTCGCAGATCAATTTCGACGAAGTGAATGCGCTCCATCAGCAGGACATTTCGCTTGCGCAGGTATTCGTCTCGGTCAGGCCCTGATGTTTTGTTGGTTGGGCTGAGGAGTTCAATCGCGGTGACAACACGGCGGTTTCGTCGATCGCGAATCTCCAAAGAAGAATGGCGTTCGACATCGACGTTCGGCATAACCAGCTCCATCGGCGCGGTGACGCTTGCTGCCCCGGCAGATGGCCCTGAAGCCGGTTGGCCGGTCACGGCCACATCGGCGCGGCCAAAATAACGGCGCTGTTCCGCGGACAACTCGTGGAGGTAGAGGCGAACTTCGACTTTCACGTAGTAATTCGGTCCCACTTGACCGCTCAACATGGCTCGGGCATGGGTAATGAAGTCGTGGTGGAAGTCCTCCCAAGCATCATTCTGTTCCAGGTAAGGATTCATTCCAGGAAAGGGAGAAGGCATGAGATTCTCCTTACGAAATCGATGGGCCTCACCAATTGTTCGTCATTATACGGATAGAACTCATCCCTCGCTCACATCAGCCGCACGCTGTTGGGGCCTAAAATCGTTTCCAATTCCTCTTGCGAGAACGTACTCGGATTGATGGCGAACTCGCGGCCCAGTTTCAGGACGCAGAATTTGTCCGCCGCATCCTTGATCGTCAAGAACACCGGACACGGCCCCGGCGATTGTCGCAGCACCGCCCCCAGGCGATCGATGTCATCGGGCTGATTGCGCCCCAATCGCAGCAGCAGGTACAGTCCGCGCGCCAACTCGCGCTGCGCTTGCTCCATCGTCAGAATGCGGTTGATGACCAGCGTCGGCTCCTCGCGACGACGATCAACCGTGCCCTTGATGATGTAAGGCTGATCGTCGCGCACTTCCTCCTTGAAGCGCGAGAAATCATCCGGCCACATGACGCACTTGGCCGAGCCGGTCATGTCCTCGATGCGGGCCAGCAGATAACGACTGTTGCCGTTGCGTGCTTTCTGCGTATTCTTCATGGCAATCTGCGTGAACATGCCGCCGAGCGTCACTTCCTGATCGGCCGGCAGATGCTTCATTTCTTCCGCGGTGTGCGTCTTATAACGACTTAAATTTTTCTCGTTCTGAGCCAGCGGATGGCTGGAGAGATAGAAGTCGAGTACCTCTTTTTCGTACTTCAGCTTTTCGGTTTCCGACCACGGCGGCACCTCCGGCATGACCTCCTTGGTCTCGGCCACCGCTGTTGTCGTCTCGGCGGCAGAGCCATCAAACAAGTTGCGCTGGCCGAGACGCTTATCGTTCTGTCGATCCGCCGCCGCCTGCATGGCGCGCGGCAAAATCTGCGTCAGCTGCGCGCGATGACCGCCGAATCGATCGAGCGCGCCCGCCTTGATGAGCCGCTCGATGGTCGCCTTGTTGACGATCTTGGCATCGACGCGCTCGCAGAAATCGAAGATGTCCTTGAAGCGCCCACCATCGTTGCGGGCGCGGACGATCTCTTCCGAGGAATTGCGGCCGACGCCCTTGATGGCCGTCAGACCGAAAACAATTTTGCCGTCGTAAACCGAGAATTCGCTGTCGCTGGTATTGACGCTGGGCGGCAACACCTCGACGCCCATCTTGCGCGAGTCGGCGATGTGGTCCACCATGATGTCGCGCTTGTTGCCGTCCTCGATCTCGCTGGACAGCAGCGCCGCCATGAACTCGGCCGTGTAGTGCGTTTTCAGGTAGGCGGTTTGATACGAAACGTAGGCGTAAGCGCAGCTGTGCGATTTGTTAAAGCCATAACCACCGAAGTAGACTATCTTTGCAAAAATATCCTCGGCCGTCTCCTTGCTTACGCCGCGTTCTTGCGCCCCGCGGATAAAATCCACTTTGCGCTGATCGATAATCTCCTGCTTCTTCTTGCTGATGGCCTTGATGCAGGCGTAGGCGCTGGATAGCTCGATGCCGCCGAGCCGGTTCAGGATGCGCATTACCTGCTCTTGATACACCATAATTCCGTAGGTTTCCGCGAGAATATCTTCCATGACCGGATGAGGAATATCCGGTTTCTCGCGGCCATGCTTGCAGTTGATGTAAGCGTCCACCATGCCGCCACCGAGCGGCCCTGGCCGGTACAGCGCCGTGCCAGCGATGATGTCGCGGATATTGTCCGGTTTCAGACGCTTGAGCAACTCGCGGATGCCATCGGACTCGAACTGAAACACGCCCTTGGCCTGGCCGCGCTGCAATAACTGATACGTCTCGGGATCGTCGAGCGGCAGTTGATAGACATCGATCGTATCCCCCTTCGTCTTCTTGATGAGCCGCACGGCCTTGTCGAGCAATGTCAGAGTACGAAGACCCAAAAAGTCCATCTTGAGCAGACCGACTTTTTCCAGGTCGCCCATGACCCATTGCGTCGTGACGACGGCTTCGCCGCTGCGTGAGCCGGCATCCTCGCCCTTGCGGACGACGCGCTGAAGCGGCACGTAATCGCTCAAGGGACCGTTGGCGATGACGACACCGGCCGCGTGCGTGCCAGCGTTGCGATTGGTGCCCTCCAACTTCATCGCGATGTCGATCAATTCGCGCACGGCCGGGTCGGATTGATACGCCTGCTTCAATTCGCCGCTTTGTTCCAGCGATTCCTCCAGCGTGATGCCCAGCGTTTTGGGAATCATGGTCGTCAGCTGGTTGACGCGATCGAGCGGCATATCGAAGACGCGGCCCACGTCCTTGATGGCGGCACGGGCGGCCATCGTGCCGAAGGTGCCGATTTGCGCCACGCTAGCTTCGCCGTAGCGCCGCTTGACGTAGGCGATCACTTCCTCGCGGCGATCCTGGCAAAAATCGATGTCGATGTCAGGTGCTTCCGAGCGATTGGGATCGAGAAAGCGCTCGAACAGCAGATCGTATTCCAGCGGATCGACGTGGCTGAGTTTCAGCACGTAGCTGACCAGCGCACCGCAGCCGGAACCGCGGGCGCTACAGGGAATGCCACTCTCGACCGCGAAGTTGACGAAGTCCCAGACGATGAGAAAATAGCTGGCGAAACCCATGCGGCAGATGACGCCCAACTCGTGTTCCATACGGTCTCGCGCCGCCTGCGGTGGATTGTCGCGGTAGCGCTCGTTCAGTCCTTTTTCGCACAGTTCGCGGAGATAATCCTCCGGTTGCTTGCCCTGCGGCGGCGTAAACACGGGGAAATAGCGGGCTTTCAAGTTAAGCTGAATGTCCACGCCATCGGCAATCTCCTGACTGCGGCGCACGGCGTCCGGCAGTTCGGGAAAGCGACGGTACATCTCATCGGGCGGGCAAACGTAGAATTGATCGATCATGCGACCATCGCCGTTGCCGTAGCGCATGCGGTTGGGATCGTTCCGCGTCTTGCCGGTGTTGATGCACAGCAACACATCATGCGCGGGCGCATCATCGCGCGTCAGATAATGGGCGTCGGAGGTGGCGACCAACGGCAAGCCAAGTTTGTTGGCGATGTCAATGGCCCCCTGGGCGCATAGTCGCTGAATGTCGATGCCGTTGTTCTGCACCTCGACGTAGAAATCCTTGCCGAACAACTTGGCGAACCAGCCGCAGACCTTTTCCGCCTCCGCCATTTGTTCCTTGAGGATCATCTCACTGAACTCGGAACTGGCGCAGCCGGACAGACAGATCAATCCCTCGTGATGATCGACGAGTAATTCCTTGTCGATGCGTGGAATGTAGTAGTAGCCCTCCAGATAGGCGATGCTGGCCATCTTGATGAGGTTCTTGAAGCCGGTGAGATTTTTGGCCAGCAGCGTCAGATGATAGCCGGCTTCGCCGCGCTTCTTGCCCTCTCGCTCGGTGCGCTTGGTGGGGGCGACGTAGGCTTCGTAACCGATGATCGGATTGATGCCGGCCGCTTTGCAGGCCAGATAAAACTCGATGGCGCCGAACAGATTGCCGTGGTCGGTGATGGCGCAGGCGTTCATGCCCTGCTTCTTGACGTGGGCCACCAGTTCGGGAACACGGTTGGCACCGTCGAGCAGACTGTAATGACTGTGGCAATGAAGATGAACGAACGGACTTTCCGGCATGGCAAACCCTTCCGCGCCCTGCCAGCCCGCCGCGCCAGCAAGGGATTCCCTTGCTGGCGCGGCGGGCTGGCCAATTTAATTCTTGCACCATAATTCGCCGACCCCAGCGCGCACAAGCACAGTAGCGGCCGCGCACCGTCGCTCGTCGTTCTTCGTGTGGGAACCGTGTCCGACTTGAGATCATTCGTCGAGGGTGTCCGGCTCGGCGACGGCGCGAACATAGCGAGCCAGCACCATCTGCACGGCCAGCACGCGCTGCCAGTCGGCGAAGCGGAGGGTAACGTGAGAGCCTTCTTCGTTGGCGCTGATGTTCTCGGTGGCCAACGTCAGATGGCGATGAAGGAAATCGAGCAGTTCGGCCAGGCGAGCGGCCTGCGAGGGCGTCATCTTCTGCGGCAGCGGCGGCAACGGCCGGCTACCCAGAAATAAAGCGCCCGCCACCACGGTGATCTTGTCCTGTGGATTCAGATCGAAATCGATGTCGTGCCCGAATTGCGCGGCGAGAGTCTGGGCGCGTACGGTGGCCGGCATGGCACTGGAGGTTGGATCGTCGGCCGCCGGTGTGCTAATGCCGGTCAAGGCGGCGTTGCGGGCTTCGATCTCCTGCGGGGAGCCGAACAGCAGGAGCGAGCGACCGACACCGATGCGGTCGCCGGGACGGAGCCGGCGAATCTGCACCACGATCCCGTTGACGCGCGTGCCGTTGGTACTCTCCAGGTCGGTCAGAATAATCTCGCCGTTGTCGAATTGGATCTTGGCGTGAAAGCGGCTGATGCGTTCGTCATTGAGGCGAAGGACGTTGCCTTCCTCGCGGCCGATCGTGACGGGCGTGGGCAATTCGCGGAACATGCGGCCCTTATCGATTCCTTCGAGGATTTGAAACGTCACGACCGCCATTGGCACGATCCTCCCCCGAGGTACGCCGCGACCTCGATCCGTTGCAAGAGCTTATAACATTGTCAACCCCCAGGCGGCAAATGTCAATTCGGGTCTGATCGGGCGGCAGGGCGGCAGATGACGAAACCAGGTAATTTGCCGTTTGGCGAAGTTACGGCTGCGCGTCTGAATACGCCGAACCGTGTCGTCCAGTCTGGCTCGACCGTCGAGATAATCGAACATCTCCTTGTAGCCCAGCGCTTGCCCGGCTTCGCGGCTGAGCGGACGCTCCAACTGCCGCAGCGCGCGCACCTCCTCCGCCAATCCCTCGGCGATCATCCGCTCGACCCGCATATCGATGCGCGCATACAACTCCGCGCGCGGTAAATCGAGATAAAGACATCGCGAATCGCGAAGCGCGTTTTCGGTTTCCGAGCTTCGCCATTGCGTTTGCCAGGCGCTGATGGGTCGGCCGGTCAATTCCCAAACTTCGAGGGCGCGGATGACGCGGCGCACGTCGTTGGGATGCAGGCGCGCGGCACTGACGGGATCGACGACGGTCAGGCGTGCGTGCAGCGCCGCGCTATCGGCGGCGGCTTCCTCGCTCAAGCGGCGGCGAATCGCCTCGTCGGCGGGCGGTCCCTCAAATAGACCGTACAGCAGCGCCTTGAGATACAGAGGCGTCCCACCGACGAACAGCGGCCGTTTGCCGCGCTGGGTGATGTCTTGACAGCAGGCGACCGCTTGCTCCAGCCACCAAGCGACGCTGGCCGACTCCCACGGATCGAGTACATCGAGCAAATGATGCGGCACCCGACGGCGTTGGTCCCGCGTCGGCTTGGCCGTGCCGATGTCCATACGGCGATACAGCGCCATCGAATCCATGGACACAATCTCGGCGTCGAGGCGCTCGGCCAAACCGAGAGCCAACGCGCTCTTGCCACAGCCGGTCGGCCCGGTGAGAATCCGTGCCTGCGAGAATGTCTCGAATATCATGAGCCGTAGAGGATGGAGAAGCCCGTTTGTCTGGGACGCTATTACCTCAGCATGTAAGCTACTCGCCAATTCTCGTGAAAACTGCCCCATTTCCAGGCGTCCAAACTGACGGCGGCGTTGCTGCCGTTCTCTTCTGTAGTTCGCGGTTGGTCCGCAGCCCCTTCGTTCAACATGTCACTGAGGATGTCGCGAGGTAATCGATCCTCAAGAATGCTCAAGTCAGCGATCAATTCCTCTACGCGGAGAGGGAAATCGCGCATCTGCTCAGAGGACGGCAGCACTTGAATGATCGGCTGCCCGTCGTCGGCGGCCGGCCCCTCGAAGACGAGCAACTCCGGGCCGGGGTAAGGTTGCGAATGCCAGCCCCTTCCCAACAGATAAGATCGCACGCCGGCCACCCGAACCAACGGAAGACGCGGATCGACCCAAACGCGATTACTCATAGCGGTTCTCTCCTGCGTATCTTGCCCATCAAGGTTTGCAGAGCTTGCATCGAGAATAGGTTGGCACGCGGCAGCAGCATGCGCACGGTTTTTTGATTCATTGTCGGACCCCGCCCCTTCAAGGAGAGCCAGTAGGCGGCATGCCGCAGAAGAAGTTGATCCTCCGTCTACTCCGTCCACTGCGCCTCATCCTCCGGCAATACCAGCAAGACTAGGATGCGCGAACATCCCACCTGCGGATCGCGCAGATCATCGTAGGTCTTGACATCGAGATCGTAGATCACATCCGTGGCTGTCAGGTTCCGCGTCGTGGTGCTTTTGGTCTGAATATTTAGTTTGAAGCCGGACTCCATGTGGCGATGCCCGCGCCGCCGGATGTCATGGAGTGTTAGATCGATGCCATAATCGAAGTCGCGCAAGCTGCACGTCAACCCGCAACACCCCGCGATCACCTGTACCTAGGCGCGAGACATGACCTCCTGCCGGTGGTTGCGCGTCAACACGGGCTGGCCTCTCGTTGGCTGTGGCGATCAATTGTCCTGATCATCGCTTCACTATAGCACGGCACGAGAAGGTGAAAAACGGCATTCGGACGGCAACTGAGGCAGAGCGAATCCACAGGGTTCGCCGGCATGTTTCCGCGCCGTCACCGGAAAAGTGCAATCGAGCGGAGCAACCGTTGGCTAGGCTCTCGACGCTCTGCGGGCGCAACTGGGCGAGGCCCAAGAAACCACTCTGATCATGGTGCAGCCCATGCGGCCGGACGAGTTGTTCACCCTCGCCTAGCAGAAGCGATTGACCGAACTCCTGGCCCGTTGGCGGGCGGCGCGCGACGCCGGCACGCCCTTGCCGTCCCAAGAACAAGCCGAGTTGGATGCGCTGGTCGAAGCCGAACTACGCGCCGCCACGAAGCGTTCGGCCGTCCTCGTCCATCAGATGCTGTCATGAATCCACACTATCTCCTCGTGGCTCGTCGTGCCGGCCATCGCTGCGAATACTGTCACGCACCCGAGGCCGTCTTTAATTTCCCCTTCGAGGTGGAACACGAATGGCGCATAGGGCCGCGAGAAACACCTCCTTGTTGACCCTTCGCAGATAGTGCCTTACAATCGACGCGCAGCAGGTATAACTCCCTCCGAGCGTCGGGAGACAAGAATTGCGTGTGCCATTTGCCATATTTCTGTTGATTGGGGTTCTTTACCTCAGTGGGCCAGCCGCCGCGCGGGACGAATCGAGTGATACTGAAAAAGTACACTGGTCGTTCCTGAGACGCGGGCATCCGGTCGCGCCGCGGCTGCCGGATGCCGCAGCGTCGGGTTGGGTGCGCAATCCCGTGGATGCGTTCATCCTGAAGCGCCTTCAGCGCGAAGGATTACGGCCCGCGCCGGAAGCGGATCGGCGGACGCTGATTCGTCGCCTCTGCTTCGATCTTACCGGGTTGTCGCCGATGCCGGAAGAAATCGCCGCGTTCGTCGGTTCGCCGGACCCACTTGCCTACGAGAAACTCGTCGATCGGCTGCTGGCCAGTCCGCACTATGGCGAGCGCTGGGGACGACACTGGCTCGATGTCGTTCGCTTTGCCGAGACGGAAGGATTTGAGTACGACCGCCATCGGCCCGGTGCCTGGCGCTATCGCGATTACGTCATTCGTTCGTTCAACGACGACAAGCCCTTCGATCAATTCGTCCGCGAGCAGTTGGCCGGCGATGAAATCGATCCGCATCATCCGGATAGCGAGGTCGCGGTGGGGTTCTATCGTCTGGGGCCGATCCGCCGTAATGCCGGTAATGCGAAGGTCGCCTTCAGCCGCAATGAAGTCCTCACGGAGATGACGGATAGCATCGGGGCGGTTTTTCTCGGCCTGACGGTCGGCTGCGCTCGCTGTCACGATCACAAGTTCGACGATTTCTCGCAGGCCGATTACTACCGTTTACAAGCATTCCTGGCCCAGACGCGCGAAAGCGATATTGTGTTGGCCGATGCCAAGGTCAAGGCCGATTGGGAGACGCGGACGAGCAAGATTCAGGCGGACATCAAGCGACTCAAGCAGGCGCTGGAGACGGCGGAGGGCGGCGAGCGCCAGCGGATGCGCGCGAAGTTGACGGAAATGCAACGGCGTTTGCCGCCGCCGTTGCCGACCGTCAGCAGCGTCCATGACGTGCCGGTCGAACGCACGGCGATTCACGTTCTCAAACGCGGCGATCCGGATAAGCAAGGCAAGTCCGTCGGTATGCGCGTGCCCGTCGCCCTGGTGACGACGAAGACGCCGGAGCTGCCGCTGGACACGAAAAATCCGCGGACCCTGCTGGCCGCGTGGATCAACGAACCGGATAATCCACTCGTCACGCGGGTGTTCGTTAATCGTGTTTGGCAGTATCACTTTGGCCGGGGCATCGTGGCGACGGCCAACGATTTCGGCGTCAACGGCAGCGTGCCCAGCCATCCCGAACTGCTCGATTACCTTGCCAACGCCTTTCTCGATGGGGGCCGGCGTCTCAAGCCGCTGCATCGTTTGATTCTTCTCAGCAACACCTATCGGCAAGCGTCACGTTCAACCGACAGTAGCCGCGCTCGGCGAAAAGATCCCGATAATGCTCTGCTGGGGCGCTTCCCGCGACGGCGGCTCGACGCCGAGGCAATCCGCGATTCCATGCTGGCGATGTCCGGCAAGCTCAACCGCAAGGCCGGTGGTCCCAGCGTCGTCGTGCCGGTCGAGGACGATTTGGTCCACCTGCTCTACGATCCGGGACAGTGGAAGGTGACGGCCGACATGGGCGAACACGATCGGCGTTCGGTGTATTTGTTGGCCAAGCGCAATTTGCGGCTGCCGTTCATGGAGGCGTTCGACCAACCGGACGCGGCGACGAGTTGCCCGCGCCGCGCTGCCAGCACACACGCGCTGCAAGCTCTTGAACTGCTCAATGGCCCGACCTCGCATCGCTTGGCCGATGCGTTCGCGTCGCGTCTGGTGCGAGAGGCCGGCACGGATCACGCCCAGCAAATCGAGTGTGCGTACTTGCTGGCCGCCGGCCGCGCTCCGACAAGCCGCGAGAAGGAACTCGCCCTGAAGTTCTTGGACAAACAGCCGCTGCGTGAGTTTGCCCTGGCTCTGTTCAACTTGAATGCCTTCCTCTACGTCGATTGAGGTCGGCCCCATAAGGAAGGAGTGATGCGTTTATGGCTCCCCTTCCTCTCCTCGATCATTTCCGCGGCTGTCTACTGGGCCTGGCGGTCGGTGATGGGTTGGGAGCGCCGTTCGAGGGGCTGCACGCCGACATGGTCTTTCACGACTTCGGGCCGATGGAAACCATTCTTCGTAACCCCGATGGGGAGACGCTGTACTACACCGATGATACGCAAATGATGATCGGCGTCGCCGAAACGCTGGTGGATCACGGGCGGATCGTTGAGGAGAGGTTATGCGAAGCCTTCGTGACGAACTACCATCCGGATCGCGGCTATGGCCGAGGGGCGCGTCGGGTGCTTGAGGCGATGGCGATGGGAGAAGATTGGCGTGTCCTGACGCAGAGCCTCTTTCCGGGCGGCTCATTTGGCAACGGGGCCGCTATGCGGGTGGCTCCGGTCGGGTTGCTGTTCTGCGACGATCTGGACGCCGTCATGGAACAGGCTCGCTTGTCGGCCCTTCCCACGCATCTGCATCCATTGGGCATTGAGGGAGCGCAGTTGCTCGCTGTGGCCATCGCTCTCTTGGTGCGTGGAGGCGAGTTCAATCGTAAGGCTTTCTATCATGAACTGAGCCGGCGTGCGCAAACCGAGGAATTCCGCTGGCAAATGAAGACGGCATCGCGGTTAAGTGTATGCGATACGGTTGGAGTGCTGGGCAACAGCTTGGAAGCTCATCGTTCCGTGGGAACTGCCCTCGCCTGCTTCAGCGTGTCCCCGCACTCCTACGAGGAAATGATTGGCCGAGCCATTGGCCAAGGCAACGATACCGATACGCTGGCGGCGATGGCTGGCGCTCTCGGCGGTGCTTATCTGGGCGTGGCGGCGATCCCGCCGCATCTGCTGGATAAACTTGAGGATAACCACAAGGGCCGAACGTATATCGACCATCTCGCCAATCGGTTATATGAACGCTATCAGCAGTCCCGTAACGAGAATCCGGCTGCGGCCGGAGGGAAAGAACAGCCGCGACTCCCCCAGTAGAACCCCTGGCGATTGAGTGAAACTCATGCGTATTCTTCCGAATCGACGCGCTTTTCTGCGAGACGCATTCTGTGGCTTCGGCACACTGGCTTTGACATCGCTCTTGCATCAGGACGCGATTCGCGCTGCCGCGAATCCGTTGGCACCAAAACCGCCTTATCTGCCGGAGGGCAAAGCGAAAGCGGTCATTTTCCTGTTCATGGCCGGTGGTCCCAGTCATTTGGAGACGTTCGATCCCAAGCCGCTGTTGAACAAACTCGATGGCCAACCGCGTCCCAAAGAGTTTGGCGATGCCAAATATCAGTTTATTGCCAAGGAAGCTCGCCTTCTTGGCAGCAAACGAAAATTCAAGAAATGCGGTCGCGCCGGCATCGAGGTATCCGATCTGTTTCCGCACACGGCTCGCCGCATGGATGACATCGCCGTCGTGCGCTCGTGTCACGGCGATTCGGTTGTGCATTCGGCGGCGCAATACGAACTGCTCACCGGCCGAACGGTGCCGGGCTTTCCGAGTATGGGATCGTGGATCGTCTATGGACTCGGCTCGGAAAGCCAATCGTTGCCGTCTTACGTGGTGATGCCGGACCCCGGCGGCGCGCTCGAAGCCGGGCAGCCGATGTATACCAACGGTTTTCTGCCGGCAGTCTATCAACCGACCATGTTCCGCGCCGGCTCACGTCCGGTTCGCAATCTTGATCTGCCGGACGGCATCGACCTGCCGCAGCGACGCGCGACAGTCGATCTCATTCGTTCGCTCAACGAGGCGGCCCTGGAGCCGGACGACGACGAACTGGCCGCACGCATTAGCTCGTATGATCTGGCGTTCAAAATGCAGACGGAAGCGCCGCAAGTATTCGATCTGTCCGGTGAAACGCGCGAGACACTGGACCTGTACGGCGTCGGTGCCGAGCCGACCGACAACTATGGCCGGCGTTGTTTGATGGCTCGGCGATTGGTCGAGAAGGGCGTGCGTTTCCTCGTCGTCGTCTCCGGCGGCGGTTCGCAGCAGTGGGACGCGCACAAAGACATTGAAGGCAATCACGGAAAAATGGCGGCGCGGGTCGATAAGCCGATCGCGGGATTGTTGGCCGATCTGAAACGTCGCGGTCTGCTCGATTCAACGCTGGTGCTGTGGGGCGGCGAGTTCGGCCGTTCGCCGGAAGCGCAGGGCGGCAAGGGCCGCGATCATCATAACCTCGGCTTCTCGATGTGGCTGGCCGGCGGCGGTGTCAAGGGGGGCCAAGTCGTCGGCGCGACCGACGATATTGGCTTGCGCGCGGTGCAAGATCCCTGTCACTTCCGGGACATTCACACGACCATCCTGCATCAACTTGGACTCGATCAGGAACAACTTAGTTACCTGCACCTGGGCCGTAAGGAACGACTGACGGCGATTCTCGGGAAGGTCATTCGGCCAATCATGTGAGCGGCGCGGCAGCGCCAAACGCCGGTTCCTTGACGCTCTCCGCGACACGCAGTAGCATCCCGAAGAGAGAGATTTTGGGCGAGCAGAGGAATGCATCATGGCGCACGCCACACAAATGTCGGCCGCCGACACCGGCTTACTCGTCATCGACGTGCAGGAAAAACTCGTTCCGCGCATCCTCGACGCCGAGCGCCTGGTGGCCAACATTGCCTTTCTTCTCGATGCCGCTCACCTGCTGAATATGCCGGTGCAATGTACCGAGCAATATCCGCGCGGCCTGGGTGCCACGGTGCCGGAACTGGCTCAGAAACTACCGGAACGGCCGGACAAGGTCGCCTTCAGCAGTTGCGCCGTACCGGCCATCGTACAGACGTTTCACCGCGAGGCGCGGCCCAAGTTGGTGCTTTGCGGCATCGAAGCGCACGTGTGCGTCCTGCATACCGCGCTCGATCTGCTCGCCCTGGATTTCCGCGTTTATGTCGTCGCTGATGCCGTGGGTTCGCGCTATCGGATCGATCACGATGTCGCGCTGCGCCGTCTGGAACGCGCCGGCGCGATTTTGACGACTAGCGAAATGTGTGTGTTTGAATGGATCGGCGGCGCGGGCCATCCGCAGTTCAAGGCCGTCAGCCAGTTGATCCAGCAACGTATGAAATTTCTGGGCGAACGGCCGGCGTAAGCCGGCGGGTTGCAGCCCTTACCAGCCGGCTTACGCCGGCCGTTCGCCTTCTTCTGAGGAGAGACATGAATCTACCTGGTCCGTTGAATCCGTCGCCGCGTTTGTTGCTCGGTCCTGGTCCCAGCGACGCCCATCCGCGCGTTCTCCGCGCCATGGCCACACCGTTGGTGGGACATCTCGATCCGCAGTTTCTGGAGATTATGAACGGCGTGCAGACCATGCTCCGCGCGGCGTATCAGACGAAAAATCAGGTGACGTTTCCGGTCAGCGCCACGGGCATGGCCGGCATGGAGACGTGTTTCGTCAACCTGATTGAGCCAGGCGATGCCGTGGTTGTTTGTGTCGCCGGTTTCTTCGGTCAGCGCATGGTCGAGGTGGCCGGTCGGGCGGGGGCGAAGGTTACGGTGGTCGAACGGCCTTGGGGTGAGGTTTTCGATCTGAATACCATCCGCGAAGTGCTGCAAAAGGTGCGTCCCAAGGTACTCGCCATCGTGCAGGCCGAGACTTCAACCGGCGCTTGGCAGCCGCTCGAAAAACTCGGCGAATTGTGTCACGAGTTCGATACGCTGCTGCTGGTTGATGCAGTGACCTCGCTGGGCTGCATTCCGCTGGCCCTGGATGCGTGGGGGATCGATGCCGTTTACAGCTGTTCGCAGAAGGGGCTGAGTTGCCCGCCAGGACTGTCGCCGGTGTCGTTCAGCGAACGCGCGGTCAATGTCTTCAGTCATCGCAAGACGAAAGTGCAAAGCTGGTATCTCGATGTCAATCTGGTGGAACATTACTGGGACAGCGATCGCTTCTATCATCACACGGGGCCGATCACGATGGTGTACGCCCTCTATGAAGGGCTGCAATTGGTGCTTGAGGAAGGATTGGAAGCTCGCTACGCCCGCCATCGTCGCAATCATCAGGCACTCAAGGCGGGCCTGCACGCTCTGGGGTTATCCTATGTTGCCAACGAGAGCCATCAGTTGCCGCAGCTCAACGTCGTGCGTTTCCCCGCTGGCGTGGACGATCTGACCGTGCGGAAGCGCTTGCTCAATGAGTTCAACATCGAGATCGGCGGCGGTTTGGGCGAATTCAAGGGCAAAGCGTGGCGCATTGGTTTGATGGGGAGCAACAGCCGGCCCGATGTAGTGTTGTTGTTTTTGGGCGCGCTGGAACAGTGCTTGACGAGCCAGGGAGCCAAGATTCAACCTGGCGCAGGTGTAGCGGCGGCAAATCGCGTTTACTTGGCCTGAAATGAGTAGTGTGCCGACGTGTCAAATGGTGGCCTATTCGGAGGGAGTATGAGCGATATTACACGAACTCCCGATATATCTAGGCCAGTCCGCGCGACCGTCCTTGGGGTGGCAATCCACGGTGTCCTCTGGGCCGCTGTGCTGCTCGGTTTCTTTCTATTCGTTCCCCGCGCCGAAAGAGTATTCCGCGACTTCAACATGAAGCTGCCGGCGATTACCGAACTGGTAATGGCTCTGTCGCGATGGATCGAGAACAATGCCCGCAATGTGGGAATCTTCGTGTTCTTTCTTCTTGTCGTGGACGGCGTGAGTTATTTTCACTTACGATCCTCCGCCCCTCGGTTCGTCAGTAAACTGTGGGCCGTGGCCATGCTCCTGCTACCACTTGTCATCATTATGGGAATGGCCATCGGCATCTTGAAGCCTCTCCTTGCCTTTCAGGAAGGACTTTCCAAATAAAGATGGCTCCGGCCATCCTGAGATTTCACGGCATGACCATGAATTCGCAAGAGTCTCCTTCGCAACCTGTCGCCTCCCGGATGGGCACGTTCCCTACCGTCCGGCCGCGCCGCCTGCGCCATCACGCGCTGGTTCGCAATCTCGTCCGCGAAACGACGCTAACCGTACAAGATCTGATTCTGCCGCTGTTCGTGCGTTCGGGCCACGGCATCAAGAAAGAAATCGCCTCGATGCCGGGCAATTATCAACTCAGCATCGATCGGCTCGTGGAAGAAGTGGGAGCCGCCATCGATCTGGGCGTTGTCGCCTTCATCCTGTTCGGCATTCCCACACACAAGGACGCGACCGGCTCCAGCGCTCTCGATCCCGAAGGCATCGTGCAACAAGCTCTACGCGCCTTGCGAAAACAGTTCGGCGAGCGCGCACTGCTGATGACCGATGAGTGTTTCTGCGAATACACCGATCACGGACATTGCGGAGTGCTTAGCGAGACAACCGGCCGGCTCGATCTCGACAACGATGCCACGCTGCCGCTGTTGGCGAAACAATGTGTCAGCCACGTCCAGGCCGGGGCCGATCTGGTGGCCCCCAGCGGGATGCTCGACGGTATGGTCGGCGCGATCCGCACCGCCCTCGATGCGGCCGGCTTCGCCCATGTGCCGATCATGAGCTATTCGGCCAAGTACGCTTCGGGGTTTTACGGTCCCTTCCGCGACGCCGCCGAATCGCCGCCGCAGTTCGGCGACCGTAACAGCTATCAGATGGACCCCGCTAATAGCGACGAAGCGCTGCGCGAGGTTGAGTTGGATTTGGCGGAAGGCGCGGACATTATCATGGTCAAGCCGGCGCTGGCGTACATGGACATTATTCGCCGCGTCAAGGATCGCTTCGGCGTGCCGGTGGCGGCCTACAATGTCAGCGGCGAGTTCGCCATGGTCAAGGCGGCCGCTCAGAAAGGCTGGATCGACGAGCGCCGCGTCGCATTGGAGATTCTCACTGGGATCAAACGAGCCGGCGCGGATATGATTCTTACGTATTTCGCGCGGGATGCGGCGCGATGGCTAAAATAGTTCTTCGAGAGGAGAACGCCATGAACGACAAGCAAAAACCGATTCACCTCGCGGGAGCCGTACTCGATCGCTCCCGGCACGTCTGCGCCTTCTTCCACAGCAAAGACGAGGAGTACAAGGTACTCCTGCCCTATATCACGGAGGGTTTCGACCGAGGCGATAAGGCGTTCCACATTGTCGATCCCAACCACCGGGCCGAACATCTGCGGATACTCAAGCGCGCCGGGATCGATGTGGAAACGGCTGAGCGGAAAGGGCAGTTGGAAGTAAAACGCTGGGAGGAAGCCTATTTGCGCGAAGGCCGCTTCGATCAGTACCGCATGCTCGCTCTGATCGAGGAGGTGCTTCAGGGCGGCAAGGCGCAGGGCTATCCGCTGACAAGGCTGGTCGCTAACATGGAGTGGGCGCTGGAGGACCGCCCCGGCGTCGAGGACATCGTGGAGTATGAGACGCGGCTGAATTACGTGCTGCCCAAGTACGACGATGCGGTTTGCTGAACGTATGACTTGGCCCAGTTCGGTGCCACCGTCGTCATGGACATTATGCGGACTCATCCTATGGTCATCATTGGCGGCATTCTACAAGAAAACCCATTCTTCGTGCCGCCCGACGAAATGCTGCGTGAGCTTCGGAAACGCGAGGATGCGGCTACCGGTTGAATCGCGACGGTCTTCACCGAAGAGAGTATGATGAGACCATGCCGACGCCAGAGAACGCCTCCGATGAAATCGCCCGGCTGCGGCGAACGATGCGAGACGTGGTGGCGCTGTCGATGTTGCCTGCCGTCTGGATCGGCCTCGACGCCAGCCGCACTGCCGAAAGTCTCGCCGACGTGCTGTTGCGCACCCTGTCTCTCGACCTCCTCTACCTCCGCTTGAAAAACTCGGCCGGAGAGTGGACGCGGGAAATCGCCCGCGGCCGACAACGCCCGGACCTCATCGGGCAAGCCCAGTCGATCGGCAAAGCGTTCGCCCCGTTCCTCGGAGGCACTCCGCCGGATTCGCCGGCGTCGATTTCCAACCCGGTGGGCGAGGGAACGCTGCAAGTTCTCCGCGTCGGCATCGGACAGGCCGACGAGGGTGGCGTGGTGGTCGCCGGCTCTCGGCGGACGGACTTTCCGAGCGAAACCGACCGTCTTCTGCTGACCCTGGCGACGAACCAAGCGGCGATCGTCCTGCGACGCCACTGGGCCGAGGAGTCGGTGCGCCAGCAGCGCGAGTGGCTGCGGGTGACGCTCGCCAGCATCGGAGACGCGGTCATCACCACCGATACGCAGGGCCGCGTAACCTTCCTGAATGCGGTGGCTCAGACGTTGACCGGCTGGACGCAGACGGACGCACAAGGGGTGGCGCTGGACCGCGTTTTTAGGATCATCAATGAACACAGCCGTCAGCCGGTCGAGAGTCCGGCAGACCGAGCATTACGAGAAGGCAAAGTCGTCGGGCTGGCCAATAGCACCGTACTCGTCGCCAAGGACGGCACGGAAAGACCCATCGACGACAGTGCCGCGCCGATCCAAGACGAGAAGGGCAAGGTCGTCGGCGTCGTGCTGGTCTTTCGGGACATTACCGAGCGGCGGCGGGCGGAGATCGACCGCAAGCGCTCGCAAGAGCGACTGCGAGAAAGCCAGGAACGCCTCGTGGCGGCGCTGGTCGCTTCGGACACCGGAACCTTCCGCTGGAATCCGTTTACCGGCGAGTTTTCGGAGTTCGACGACAATCTGAAGCGTCTCTTTGGTTTCGCTCTCGAAGAGCCGGTTCGCATCACGGAGGACTTCCTCAAACGCATTCACCCCGACGATTCGGTGAAGTTGATTGCAGCGGTGGGCGCCTGCCGCCAAGGGGCTGACTTCGAGATGGAATACCGAATCCTCCTCCCGGACGGAAAAATCCGCTGGCTCTACGAGCGGGCGAAGATGGAACGGAACGCCGAGGGCGTCTCGACTTATTTGGTCGGTGCCTGCACCGACATCACCGCGCGGAAGCAGGCCGAACAGGCTGGCGCTTTGTTGGCTGCTATCGTACATTCCTCGGATGACGCCATCATCAGCAAAGATCTCAATGGCATCATTACGAGCTGGAACGAGAGCGCGGAGCGGTTGTTCGGCTACACGGCCCGCGAAGCGATTGGCCAATCCGTGACCATGCTCATTCCTCCTGACCGATTGCACGAAGAACCTGTGATTCTTGAGCGGCTGCGGCGCGGCGAACGGGTGAATCATTTCGAGACCCTTCGCATGCGTAAAGATGGTACTCTGCTAGACATCTCCCTCACCATTTCGCCAGTCAGAGATGCCGCGAACCGCGTTGTCGGCGCCTCGAAAGTGGCGCGGGACATTAGGGAGCGCAAACAGGCGGAAAAGGCGCTCAAGGAAGCCGACCGGCGCAAGGACGAGTTCTTGGCGACCTTGGCCCACGAGTTGCGAAACCCCCTCGCCCCCATTCGCAACATGTTGGAGATCCTGAAACGCACGGAGGGCAACCGCGACCCGATTCAGCAAATCTGCGGCACGATGGACAGGCAACTGGGCCAGATGATTCGGCTCATTGACGACTTGCTCGACGTGAGCCGCATCAGCCAAGGGAAGATCAGCCTTCGCCGCGAGCGTGTCGAATTGGCGTCGATCCTCTCTCAGTCCGTGGAATCTTGCCGCTCATTGGTCGATTCCGCGAACCATGAATTGAACGTGGCGCTGCCGCCTCAGCCGATCTACCTATACGCCGACGCGGCACGGCTGGCCCAAGTGTTCGGTAACCTGCTCAACAACTCTTGCAAATACACCGAGCGCGGCGGGCGCATTTGGTTGACCGCCGAGCGGCAAGACGGCGACGTGGTGGTGAAGGTGAAGGATAACGGCACGGGCATTCCGCCGGAAAAACTCGGCAGCGTCTTCGAGATGTTCACGCAGGTCGATCGGGCGCTGGAGCGGACGACGGGCGGCCTGGGCATCGGCTTGTCACTGGTGAAGCGGCTAGTCGAGATGCACGAGGGCACGGTGACGGCGCACAGCGAGGGGCAGGGCCGGGGCAGTGAGTTCGAGGTGCGTCTGCCGGTCGTCATCGAGCAACCGGCGCACACGGCGGCACCAACCGCTGACCCGCCTAAGACGATGGGACACCGCATCCTTGTAGTCGATGACAACCGCGATTCGGCCCTGAGTCTGGCGATGCTGTTGAATCTGACCGGCAACGAGACGCATACGGCCCACGACGGCCTGGCTGCGGTGGAGGCAGCGGCGACGTTTCGGCCGGAGGTAGTCCTGCTTGACATCGGCCTGCCGAAGTTGAACGGCTATGATGCCGCCCGCCGCATCCGCGAGCAGTTGGCGGACAAGAACATCATGATCGTGGCGATGACCGGCTGGGGCCAGGAGGAAGACCGCCGTCGCTCCCAGGAGTGCGGCATCGACCATCATTTGGTCAAGCCGCTGGACCTTGCGGACCTGAAAGTACTGCTGGCCGGCTGGCTGGCGGAGAGACATTCCCCCGGCAAGCCGGGGGCTACATGAGGGCTTGCGGCAAAGGTGCAACTATGTTGGTTGGAAAACAGTATGGCCCCTTCACGATCGACAAGGAACTCGGTTCTGGCGCGATGGGAACGGTGTACCGCGGACGGTACACCAAGACCGGACAAATCATGGCCATCAAGGTGATGGCGCCCGGCATCGGCTCGACCAACGCGGCCGCCGCCGATCGCTTCGAGCGCGAGATCACCGTCCTCAAACAGCTCAACCATCCGAACATCGTTCGCTTCTACGGTGCCGGCAAGCAGGAAGGGGCACGCTATTTCGCCATGGAGTACATCGAAGGCGAATCGCTCGATAAAGTCATGGCTCGCCGCGATCGTATGACCTGGGAGGAAGTAGTCGCTCTCGGGCAGCAACTATGTTCCGCCTTGCAACATGCTCACGAGAAGGGCATCATCCATCGCGATTTGAAGCCGTCCAATATCATGGTTCTGCCCGATGGCACGCTCAAACTGACCGATTTCGGCATCGCCAAGGACAGCGATCTCGAAGCGCTGACGGCGACCAATTGCACGGTGGGCACGGCCGCTTATATGTCGCCGGAGCAGTGCAAGGGACAAAGCGATCTGACGCATAAGTCCGATCTCTATTCGCTGGGCGTGTTGTTCTATGAACTGTTGACGGGCCGCAAGCCGTTCAAAGCCGACAACGCGATGGATATGTTCTTGCAGCACGTTCAGGGCACATTTGAACGACCCTCGCATATGGTCCTCGATATTCCCGTGTGGCTGGATACGCTGGTCTGCCAACTCATGGAGAAGAAAACGGAGCAACGCCCGCTCGACGCCCATCTGGTGGCGGAAACGCTCGGCAGCATTCAGGAGAAGGTCGAGGCGCAGCAGAGCGCCGGCGTTGAGGCCGTCCGCCGGCGCATGATTGACCGTCAACCAGGACAAAAGAGACCCGATGAGGAGGATAAAGAAGCCGCCCGTATCCTGATGACCGGCAAGGGCAGATCGAAGCGCAAGCGGACGAAGAAGAAACTATATGAGCAAGTGTGGTTTCGCGCCGTCGGGTTGCTCCTCGCCCTGGCGGTCGCGGGAACGCTGTTGTTTCTCGCCTTTCGGCCGCCATCGGCCGATAAACTGTATTCGCAAGCGGAAAAGCTGATGAAGTCGGGGAAGGAAGAGGACCGCGATAAAGCTCTGAAAGGACCGATCAAGGAATATCTCCAACGCTATCCCAATCGGAACGACCAGCAGGCCCAAACGATTCGCGGCTGGGACGATCAGATCGAGAGCGCGCAATGCGAGGAACGCTTGGAGCGCTATCTGAACAAGGAACGCAACAAGAGCGCCATCCGGCTCCAGCCGAGCGACGAAACAGAGAAGAATGCGTTCGCGGCAGCCAAGGCCGAGGACGAAGGAAAAATCGACGACGACAAAGGCGGCGCTCGGCAACTCTGGCGCGAGGTGAAACGGGACGGTCCATCACGCTGGGGTCTCGTGGCGGATAAACATCTGGACGACCTGCAAGCACTCGATGCAATCGATACACAGTTCCAGCAAATCCACGATCGGATTCGCGATTCCGGCAAGGAACAACCTCTCCCGGATCTCCGGGAGAAACAGGCGTTCCAGGCCTGGCGAGCCGAACATTGCGCCATCGAAGATCGCCGCCTGGCGCGTTCGTTGTTCCAGTCTCTCAAAGAAGAAACCATGAATGAATCCGGGCAACATCGTTGGTTTCTGTACGCCGCCTGGAACGTCAAGCAATTGGCCGACGCCAGCAAGGACAAGGAGCAGATGAGAGACAAGGTAAAAATGCTCCTTGAGAAGACACGCGAAGAACTGAAGGCGAAGAAGATACCCAAGGAGGATGCCCTATTGTTCTGCCTGGACATTCTGGCGCTGTACGAGAAAGATGAAGATATGAAATTGCCGGTGAAAGAAGCTGGCAAGCTGCGAGACGAACTGAAGAGCGAGTAATTCGTACCGCTTGGCGTTTCGCGCGAAACGTAAACGAAACAAGAAGTGATTCTTGAGGAATCTTCCATGCCTCCGCCGCGCGTCCGCAGTCGAGAAGCATTCCAACGCGCCTGCCGTGCCATCCCCGGCGGCGTCAACAGTCCGGCGCGCGCCTTCGGCGCGGTCGGCGGTCAACCGCTGTTCATCGCTCGCGGCGAAGGGCCGTACCTCTATGACATCGACGGCAATGAGTATCTCGATTATGTCGCTTCGTGGGGTCCGCTCATTCTCGGTCACGCGCATCCGCGCGTGGTGCGGGCCGTCGAGGAATCCATGCGCCGCGGCGCCAGCTTCGGCGCGCCGACCGAGGCGGAATCGCATCTCGCCGAGTTGATTATCGACGCCGTGCCATCCATCGAGATGGTGCGCATGGTCAGTTCCGGCACCGAGGCGTCGATGAGCGCCATCCGCCTGGCGCGTGGCTTCACGGGCCGCGATGTCATCGTCAAGTTCGCCGGCTGTTATCATGGCCATGTCGATAGCTTGCTGGTGCAGGCCGGCTCCAGCGCCACTACGCTCGGTGTACCCAACAGTCCCGGCGTACCAGCTGGATGCACGGCCGATACGCTCGTGCTGCGCTACAACGATACGCAAGGATTGGCCGACGCTTTCGCCGCTCACGGCGAGCGCATTGCCGGCGTCATCCTCGAACCCGTCGTCGGCAACATGGGCCTGGTGCGGCCATCCGCCGAGTTTCTTAGTGAGCTGCGCCGGCTGACCGAGAAGCACGGTGCGCTACTCATCTACGACGAGGTGATGACCGGCTTTCGGCTGTCCTACGGCGGCGCGCAGCAACTCTATCACCAGATGCCGGACCTGACGGTTTTGGGCAAAATCGTCGGCGGTGGGATGCCGGTGGGGGCGTATGGCGGACGGGCGGACGTGATGCAGCGCGTCATGCCGGCGGGTCCGGTGTTTCAGGCTGGCACGCTGTCGGGCAATCCGGTGGCGATGGCCGCCGGCATCGCCACCTTGGAAGAACTGCGCGATTATCCTCCTTACTCTCGGCTGGACGAATTGGGCGAACGATTGGCGAAGGGACTGCATGAGGCTGCCCACGCTGCCGGCTTGATGCACGGTATCAATCGCGTCGGCAGCATGTGGACGTTGTTCTTCACGGGCCATGCCGTGATCGATTACGAGACGGCCAAGCAAGCCGATACGGCGCGGTTCGGTCGCTTCTTCTGGGCGATGATGGATCGCGGTTTTTACTTACCGTGCAGCCAATTCGAGGCGGCGTTTCTGTCGGCGCTGCACACGGAAAAGCACATCGATCAAACCCTCGCCGCCGCGCGCGAGGCGCTGGCGGAGATTGCCGGGACGTGAGTCGTGCGTTGTAAGCGATGGGACGATATAATGACGCCGGACAGTAGAGGGGAAAGTTAAGGCGGAGAGCTTTTCGAGTGGCGAAGGAATCATCTTGAAGGAGACGCGATGAATCGCACAACCCCGACCGAAAAACGCTGGAAAGCCAGCGAATTGAGGAAGTTGCCTGCGGAACAACGGGATGCGATCCTTGCTGCTGCCGCGGCCCAAGCGGAAGACGATTACCGCAACGATGCCATGCTGACAGCTTTTGAAGCCTTTGGCAAGGACGACCTGTATGGCGACAGTGCCAGCACCCAAACGCGGTGAAATCTGGTTGATCGACTTCGACCCCTCCCTCGGAGCCGAGATTCAGAAGGTTCGGCCAGCCGTGGTGATCGGTGTGGACACGATCGGACGCCTGCCGTTGCGGATGGTCGTTCCCATAACCGACTGGAAGCCCCAGTACGCCAACTATCCGTGGTTCGTCGAATTGCCGCCGACGACAGCGAATGGTTTGACGAAGGATTCGGGAGCGGATGCTTTTCAAACGAAATCCATCTCCTTGTTCCGGTTCGTTCAGTATTTGGGAGACGTGTCGGCGACCGACTTAGATGAGATCGCTTCGGCCATTGCTCTGTGCGTTGGCACCCCGTAATCCCTCCCGTGCAACGGAGCCGAGGATCGCTATTATGACGATACCCGCCAACACTCCGGCGCGCTCGAGCGGCAATCCCCAGGCGAACGCCGGCGAGAGGCTTCCCAGCACCAATCAGGAACGGGCGGATTCGCCGGCGACTTTGCCCACGGCGGGAGCGCCTCCCGTGCCGCAACCTCTCGCTTTGCCTTCTTTCCCCGGCTTCGACATCGTCCGCGAACTGGGCCGCGGCGGCATGGGCATCGTCTATCAAGCCTTCGACCGCAAGCGCCACAAGATGGTCGCGCTGAAAACCATGCAGGGGATCGATGCTCGTGCCCTGTTGCGCTTCAAGCAGGAATTCCGCAGCCTGGCCGGTCTGAATCATCCCAACCTTGTCAGTCTGCAAGAACTGATCGGCGACGATCGGCAATGGTTCTTCACGATGGAATTGCTCGAGGGCGTATCGTTCCTCAAGCATGTCCACGCGGATACGGAAGATCGCTCTTCCTTGCCGACCTTGCCGGATGCTCGGCCCGTAAGCAGTTCGACAAAGGGGTGGTCCGAGCCTTTGACGCCCAATCAGGCTGCGCGCCTGCGTGTTGCCCTGGCTCAGTTAGCTGCCGGCGTCCACTTCTTGCATGAGTCCGGCAAGTTGCACCGCGACATCAAACCGGGCAACGTGTTGGTCACGTCCGCGGGGCGCGTCGTGCTGCTCGATTTCGGTCTGGCGGCGGAGATGGACCGCGAGCAGCGTCATCTGAGCGTCCATTTGCTTGGCACCGTCGCTTACATGGCTCCCGAACAGGCCGCGCGTAAACCGGTCTCGCCGGCCAGCGATTGGTATGCCGTCGGCGTCATGCTCTATGAGGCGCTGACGCGGACTCTCCCCTACAACGGCGAGAGCTACGAGATTCTGCACAACAAACAGCAATTCGATCCGCCCGCCCCGGCGACTGTGGTGTCCGGGACGCCGGAGGATCTGTCCGCGCTGTGCATGGAATTGCTGCGCCGCGAGCCGGATGCACGCCCCGCCGGCAGCGAGGTACTGCGGCGGCTCGCTCCGCCGACAGATACGCCTATCCCCATTCCGGCGCGGCAAGCGACGCAACGCCTTGAGGTGCCGTTGATCGGCCGTCAGCGGCATTTGCAGGCATTGACCGATGCTTTTGAGGAAACGCGGCAAGGGCGAACGATGCTGGTGGATGTGCATGGCCGATCCGGGGCCGGCAAGAGCGCGCTGGTGCAGCGCTTCCTCGACGAACTGAGCGAACAAGGTCGAGCCGTGGTGCTGATGGGCCGCTGCTACGAGCAAGAATCGGTGCCCTACAAGGCGCTGGATAGCCTGGTCGATGCGTTAAGTCGTTACCTGGAACGTCTGCCGGCCTTGGAGGCGCAGGCATTGTGGCCGCGCGATCTGGTGACGCTGGCGCGCGTCTTTCCGGTGCTGCGTCGTCTGGAAGCGGTGGGCAGCGCACCGCGGCGCGCCCTTGATGTCTCCGATCCGCAGGAAGTGCGCCGCCGCGCCTTGTCGGCTCTGCGTGAACTACTGACCCGACTCGGCGACCGCCGGCCGCTCGTGCTGGCCATTGATGATTTGCAATGGGGCGACGTGGACAGCGCCGCCCTGTTGGGCGACCTGCTGCGGCCGCCCGACCCGCCCACGCTGCTGTTGCTTCTGTGCTACCGTAGCGAGGAAGCCGCCAGTAGTCCCTGTTTGCTCACGCTGCGGAAAACGCAAGAACTCAGCGATGGCCTGGAACGGCGCGATTTGCCCGTTGAACCGCTGACGTCCGACGAGCGGCGCGAGTTGGCCTTGGCCCTGCTTGATCCGTTGGACGAAACCGCGGCGGCGCGCGCGGAGTCGATCGCCCGTCAATCGGGCGGCTATCCGTTCTTCGTCTATGAACTCGTCCAGTACGTGCGCGGCGGTGCGCCGTGCGCCGAGCAACCGCGCGCGTCGGTCAGCGATATTTCGCTCAGTGACGTACTGTGGTCGCGCATTCTCGCTCTGCCCCCGGAAGCGCGCCGGCTGCTGGAAATTGTCGCCGTGGCCAGCCGGCCGCTGTGCCAAACCGATGCCTGTCAAGCCGCCGAGGTCGATGAGGAACACACGGCTCTCGCCTGCCTGCGCGCCGGACGCTTGGTACGCAGCACGGGTCCGGGCGAACGTGGCGAGATTGAAACGTATCACGATCGCATCCGCGAAACGGTGCTGCTGCATCTCGAACCCGCCGCTTTACAGCAGCACCATCGCCGCCTTGTCGCCATCCTGGAAGCCGCCGGCGGAGCCGATCCCGAAGTGTTGGCCGTGCATCTGTTGGGTGCGGGCGAGAAGGCGCGGGCCGGCCATTACTACGCGCTCGCCGCGGCGCAGGCGGCCGAGACGTTGGCCTTCGATCGAGCCGCCAAGTTGTACCGCCTCGCGCTGGAACTGCAAACGCCATCGGGCGAGGTGGAGCGACAGTTACGGACCAAGCTCGGTGAAGCGCTGGCCAACGCCGGCCGCGGCGCGGAATCGGCGCGTGTGTATCTGGAAGCCGCTGCCGGCGCCGATCCAGCCGAGACGCTCGAACTGCAACGGCAAGCCGCCCTGCAATTCCTGCGCAGCGGCCACATCGACGACGGCCTGGCCACGCTGCATACCGTGCTTGCCGCCGTGGGTCTGCAAGTGTTTCCCACGTCTCGGCGCGCCTTCTATGGCCTGGTATTCCAGCGCGTGCGCTTATACCTACGCGGGCTGCGCTTTCGGCGGCGGCCCATCGAGCAGATTGCCTCTGCGGAATTGACGCGGTTGGACATCTGCCAGTCGGCCTCCATCGGCTTGAGCATGGTCGATACGTTGCACGGCGCCTACTTCCAGACGCGCGGCCTATGGCTGGCGCTGCGGGCCGGCGAAGCCGAGCGCCTGGTGACGGCCCTGGCGATGGAGGCGGCGCATATCTCCGTCGAAGGCAGCGCCACGATACGACGCACCACCCGCTATCTCCAGGCCGCCCAGACGTTGGCGCACGAGGTAAACCGTCCCTACGCCTATGCGATCGTCGCCCTGGCGCGCGGCCTGGCGGCGGCGCTGGCAGGGGAATGGCGCGAAGGACAGCGTCTTTCCGACGAGGCCGAGCGTCTCCTGCGCGATTCCTGCAAGGGCGCGTTGTGGGAACTGGGCACGGCTCATCGCTTCGCCCTGTGGCCTCTAATGTTCATGGGCGAAGTGGTCGAGATCAATCGCCGTCTGCCGCGCTTGCTCAAGGAAGCCCGCGAACGCGACGATCTGTACGAAGAGACGAATCTCAGCCTCGCCATCCGCACCTTCGTGCGCTTGGCCGCCGACGAACCGGAGCGCGCTCGCCGCGAACTGGCGCAGGTGATGGAGAAATGGTCGCATCAGGGTTTCCACGTCCAGCACATGAATCGCCTGTTTGACGAAGCCCAGATCGACCTGTATCTGGGCGACAGTGAAACCGCCTGGCGCCGGCTGGCAGACGCCTGGCCGGCGCTTGAGCAATCGCATCTGTTGCGCGTGCAGCAAATCCGCATCCTGATGCTGCACTTGCGGGCGCGCTGCGCGCTGACGATCGCCGGCGCAGGCAAGGACGCGGCATTGTGGCTGCGTCGAGCCGAGCGCGATGCGTGCGCGCTGCACCGCGAGAAACTCGCCTGGGCCGATGCGTTGGCGCAACTCGTCGAGGCCGGCATCGCCTTCCGGCGCGGTGATGGCAAGCGCTCGGCGGAGATACTCGCGACCGCGGCGGCCGGCTTCACGACGACCGACATGCACCTCTACGCCGCCGTCGCGCGCCGCCGCCACGGGCAACTCATTGGAGGGCCGCCGGGAGAAGAATTGGTGCGGCAGGGCGAGGAGTGGATGAACGCTCAACAGATCCGCCATCTCGACCGCATGACGGCTCTGCTTGCGCCGGGCTGGGCATAAAATGGAAAAAGGAGCTTTGCTCGCCTGCCGCGAATTTTCTCTATCATAAGAGCGGATCGCGCCAAACCTCAACGAGTTTTCCCAAGCCTCGCCAGCCCGCAGCGCCAGCAAGGAAGTCCCTTGCTGGCGCTGCGGGCTAGCAAATCAGGAGCGTTCCTCATGCACCGCCGTCAATTTCTGCAAACCGGCGTTCTCGCCGCCGGTCTCGCCGTCCCAACCGTCTCCGCCGCGCCAGCCGGCAAAAACGACAAAGCTCCCCAATTCCGTCTTGGTCTCGTCACCTACAACCTGGCCGCGTCGTGGAACCTCGATACGCTGTTGCGCGTGTGCAAGAGCGCCGGCGTGTCGCCGGTTGAGTTGCGCACCACGCACAAGCACGGCGTCGAGCCATCACTGAGCAAGGATCAACGCAAGGAAGTGCGCCGCCGCTTCGCTGATGCGGGCGTCGCCATCTGGGGCTGTGGCAGCGTGTGCGAGTTTCAGTCGCCCGATGCCGCCGTGGTCAAAAAGAACATCGAGACGTGCAAGACGTTTGTCGATCTCGTCGCCGATCTCGGCGGGCGCGGCGTCAAGGTACGGCCCAACGGTCTGCCCAAAGGCGTGGCCGTCGAGAAGACGCTGGAGCAGATTGGCAAGGCACTCGTCCCGTGCGGCAAGGCGGCGGCGGACGCCGGCGTCGAAATCTGGGTCGAGGTTCACGGTCACGGTACCTCGCACCCGCCGCACATGAAGACGATCATGGAACAGTGCGGCCATCCGAAAGTCGGTCTGACCTGGAACTCCAACGCCACCGATCTCAAGGGTGGTTCCGTGGCGGAGTATTTCAATCTTCTCTATCCGTGGATTCGCTCCTGCCACATCAATGAACTGTACAAGGACGCGGTCGGCGTCTATCCCTATCGTGAGTTGTTCCGCCTGTTCCGCGAACACGGTTACGATCGCGCGACACTGTGCGAGGTTGGCCGTGGCGTGCCGGATGCGGCGGCCGGCACCGAAATGCTGCGCTATTACAAGGCTCTGTGGACCGAACTGAATCGTGTCTGACTCGAAGACATCCTTACCCCCGGAGACGACCCCATGAAACAGATCGTAGGTATCCTGGCCCTGGCCGGCGTGCTGTGCTTGGACGGTAGGAGCATGGCCGACGAGGACAAGGCGGGAGCGAAGGACAACACGCCGCCGGAGGGCTTCATCGCCCTGTTCAACGGCAAGAATCTAACCAACTGGCAAGGGCTTATCGAATTGCCGCAGCGCACCAAGATGAGTCCCCAGCAGCGCGCCGAGGCGCAGAAGAAAGCCAACGAGAAGTTTCTGCCGCACTGGACCGTCAAGGACGGCATTTTGCAGTACGACGGCAAGGGCCAGAGCTTGCAGACGGTCAAGGATTACGGCAATTTCGAGTTGTACGTCGATTGGAAGATCGGCAAGAAGGGCGACAGCGGCATTTATCTGCGCGGTACTCCGCAGGTGCAAATTTGGGATAATCCCATCGGTTCGGGTGGCCTGTACAACAACCAGAAAAACCCAAGCAAGCCGCTCAAGGTGGCCGACAAGCCGGTCGGCCAATGGAACACTTTCCACATCATCATGAAGGGCGATCGCGTGACGGTGTTCCTCAACGGCGAGAAAGTCGTCGCGGATACGCCGCTGGAGAATTACTGGGCGAGGGACAAGCCACTGCCGGCCAAGGCGCCGATCGAATTGCAGCACCACGGCGATCATCTATGGTTCAAAAACATCTATCTCAAGGAACTGCCGGACTGAGGATTATTCGGCTGCTTGCGGCTCGGCGCGAAGCCGCAAGCAGCGGCATGAGAAAAGGGAGCGAAAGTCCGCGGCACGCCGGCAAGGTGGGAAGGGAGCCGCTAATAGCCCTCATCCGCCAGGCGGCGCACCAGCGCGGCGTAGTCCGCCGTGCGGTCCTTCTGCCGGCGCGCCGGCGTCCAGCCGTGCTTCCAGTTAATCAGATTGAGATGATCGCCGTCCCAGCATGTGCAGTCCTCGCCCCAGGTGGCCGAGGCGACGGAGACGACGCCATCGCTAGGCCCCTCGGTGCTGGCGAGAATGCGCGCGGGAATCTGCCATTCCGGTGTCAACCAGTGCGGTGCAAACTGGCCCGCCACGGAGAAGTAACGCACGTCCGACACATCGGGCGTTTGCCGGTTGAACTCGGTGCAATGTCCGACCGTGAGATCGAAGAACGCCTGATACGGCACATTGGCGAAGTCGAACAACGGCCGTAAGATCCGCGTCAGTCGGCGAAGTCCCCAATCGGCGAACGTCGTGCCGCGGTGCGGCGTGCCCAGCGTGGTCAGTGTCAACACGCGCTGCGCCATGCCCAGCCGCGAGATGAGATAGCGCGAATCCAATCCTCCCATGCTGTGAGCGAACAGGTGGACCGGCTCATGCGGCGACTCGCGATCCAGCAACGCCTTCAGCTGCCGGGCGCGATGGGCGATGCCGTGCGTCGGATGCAACGATGCAACCAGCACGCGATTGCCGGCCGACCGCAACGCCTCCGGGATGTCCTGGAAGTAATGGGCGAGCGTCCATGGGCCGACACCCAATCGATCGAAGCCAAATAGCCCATGCACGAGAACGATGGGCGCTCGCAGGCGCGGGATGATGTGCTTCTCGGAGATTGAAGGCGTTAGGATAACGGACATGGTCGTCTGCCTTGCTGGCAGAGTCCCTTGCTGGCGCGGCGGGCTGGCAATCCCACCCTGCAAGGGACTCTTTTATTCATTCGTTCAGCACCTGCTGTATTCTAGGCGAGAAAATCGCGTGGTTCCAGCAATTCGATCGGCCCAAGACAGGAACCCGCGCGTTTGCCGTCCATCGGGTCAACCACTACGATCATCAGAGATCAGCGCTTCCAAGCATCCATTGAGGGAGAGTAGTCATGGCGTTTACGAAGGCGGAACCCGGCAAAACCCGGATCGGCTGGATCGGCACCGGCGTTATGGGCCGATGGATGTGCCAGCATCTGATGTCGAAGGGCTATTCGGCCACCGTCTACAATCGCAGCCGCGACAAGGCGAAGCCGTTGCTCGACGCCGGCGCGGTCTGGGCCGACACACCCAAAGGCGTCGCCGAGCGTTCCGAGGTGGTGTTCGCCATCGTCGGTTTCCCGGTGGATGTGCGTGAGGTCTTTCTCGGCCCGCAAGGGGCGCTGGCCGGTAGCAAGGCTGGCTCGGTGCTAGTGGACATGACGACGAGTGAGCCGTCGTTGGCGCGCGAGATTTATGAGGCGGCGAAGGCCAAGGGCGTCGGCAGCGTGGATGCCCCCGTCTCCGGCGGCGACGTGGGCGCGAAGGAAGCCCGGCTCTCGATCATGGTCGGCGGCGACGGCGCGGCGGTCGAGGCGATCCATCCTTTGCTGGAGTGCATGGGCAAGACCATCGTGCATCAAGGCGCGGCCGGCGCCGGCCAGCATACCAAGATGGTCAATCAAATCCTCATTGCCACGAACATGATCGGCGTGTGCGAGGCGTTGCTGTACGGTGCCAAGGCGGGGCTGGATCTCAAGACGGTTCTGCAATCGGTCGGCGGCGGCGCGGCGGCCAGCTGGTCGCTGAACAACCTCGGCCCACGCATTATCGACCGCAATTTCGAGCCGGGTTTCTTCGTCGAACACTTCATCAAGGACATGGGCATTGCGCTGGACGAGGCCAAACGCATGAAGCTGGCGTTGCCGGGATTGGCACTGGCGAATCAACTCTATCTGGCGGTGCAAGCGCAAGGCTATGGCCGTAAGGGAACGCATGCGCTGATGGTGGCGCTGGAGCAAATGGCGAACGTCAAACGGTGAGTCGGCTCCGGGTAAGGAGGCATGGCTTCCTCTCATGTGGTATCGCATTTTCGGCAGCGCTTCCGAAATGCCTTCGCCTGCGGCCATCCTTGACTGTTTGGCGGCCCCGGATGCGTCCGTCTCCGGCCAGTTCGCCACGGACGCATCCGGCTGGTATCGCGCCGATCTTCTCGTCGATGGCGTTGCCCTTCAACTTGAGCGCTATCTCGCCGAGGAGGAAGGCATTCGTGCTGAACTGAATAGCTGGGCCGCCTGGCTGGAGACACGCGAGACTATCTCCCCAGCCGCACCCTTGATGGAACGCATGATTCAGACGAGGCAATTGTTTACGCTGCAAAGCAGCGAGAAATCACCGCGCGCCGAGTTGCTATGCCGCTTCCTCGCCAACATCACGGTGGGAGTGTATCAAATCGACGAACACGGCTTCTTCGCCGCCGACGGTACGCTACTCGTCCCGGAAGAAGGGCCGTAGGTCAGGCGGAAGTCGCTATAATGCCACCATGAGCGCCGCCGAGAAATATCTGCAACCCAAGGTCATCCGCCAGGTCGCCCGTCTCGATCTGCGCGCCAAGTTCATCGTCGAGGGCTTCCTCGCCGGTTTGCACGCCAGTCCCTTCCAGGGTTTCAGCGTCGAGTTCTCCGAGCATCGCAAATACGTTCCCGGCGACGACCTGAAAGATCTTGATTGGAACGTCTACGCCAAAACGGACAAATATTATCTCAAAAAGTTCCAGGCCGAGACGAACGTGACCGGCTACCTGGTCATGGATCTCAGCGCTTCGATGGCGTGGACGCATCGCCAGGAACTGACCAAGTTCGAGTATGCCATTTGTCTGGCGGCGGCGCTAGGCTATCTGATGATCCACCAGCAAGACCCGGTCGGCCTGGTGACGTTCGATACGCGCATTCAGACCAGTCTGCCGCCGCGCAGCAAGCGGACGCAGTTGGGCACGATCTTGTCGATACTCAGCAATCTGAAGCCGGCCGGCGAGACGGCCGTGGCACCGTCGCTGCATCAGCTGGCGAGCATGATCCGCACGAAAAGCCTGGTTATGATTTTCAGCGATCTGCTGACTGATCCCGAGCCGGTGTTGCATAGCTTGCACCATCTGCGCCATCGCGGCAACGAAATCATTCTCTTTCACATTCTTGATGAAGCCGAGGTTCACTTTCCCTTCGAGGGGCTTATCGAGTTCGAGGATGTGGAGACGCCGGATCGCCTGGTACTCGACGCCAAAGGCATGCGCGGCGATTACCTGCAAGCCATCCGCGCGTTTCAGGAACATTACCGCAGCGAGTGCGCCAAGGCGAACATCGATTACGTGCCGATTGACACGAGCGTCAGTTTCGACCGGGCGCTGCTGGAATATCTCGTGCAACGCCAGCGACGATTTTAACTCCGCAGGGACATCTCCAACGGTAACGTACTCAACAAATCTCAAGACTATGTGGACATCCCGCCATCGGATACAGTAAATGTTGCGGGGCGTAATCACTCGGCGAGTGGGTGGTTGTCATGGAGTGGAAACACGAGGACGAAACCGAACGCGGTGGCTGGTTGGGACGGCTACACTTGAGTTGGCCGGCCCTGTTTCTACTGGGTTGGCTGCTGTATGAATTCACGGCACAACCGGGACCGGCCGCCTTGGTCGCGTGTGCCAAGTTCGGTTGGGGCGACGTGCGCACCGCCTTCTGGCTGCGCCGCGTCGATCCGGATCGGCGGCGTGGCCGAACGTGTTTCTGGTCTTACCTGGCCTTCGGACTGTGGAAGGTAGCGATGATGGCCACGGTGACAATGATTGTAATCGGCTTCCTCAGTGTCATTGTCGATTGTGTCCAGCGTCAACCGCTGCCCAACAAAAACGGCGTCTCGGCGGTTTTCGGCGGCGTGCTGACGGCGGCCACGATGGGTTTCGGTCTGGCATTGCCGGCGCACTATATCGCCTTGTGGTTGGCCACACGCAATGGCGTCCGCCTCTGGTTGGGATACGCACCGAATCGAGCGCGCAAGGAGCGATTCTGGCCGCCGCGTCACGGGCAGATCAACGCGGCACCGTTTGTCTTCTTCACACTGGGCTTCGTGACGCTGTGGGTGTTCATTTTGCTGTTGATCGGACTGGTGCTGACTGTGGGGGCCAATGTCGCCTGGGAAGCAATCCTTCTTTGCGGAGTGCTGATGTCCGTTTGCATACTGGCGATGGGTATCCTTGCGCTATCGCGACGCGAACACGGCGTTCCCTGGTTGTTCGCCCGTTCGCCCCATGAATGCTGGGTGGCCGAGGAAGATGAGGAAGTGTATCAGGCCGCAACCGCCGAGGAGAGGGTGAGCGAGGCATGACCTTCATCCACGGCTATCTTCTGGCGGGTCTGCTGCTCGTGGGCGTGCCGGTGCTGCTGCATCTCATCATGCGGCAAAAGCCTCGCCATGTGTCATTCCCCGCCTTCCGTTTCCTACGTCAGCGCCATCTCATCAACCGCCGCAAACTGCGCTTGCAGCACTTGCTACTTTTGCTATTGCGTATGGGCGTTATTGCCGCACTATGCCTGGCGCTGGCGCGGCCGCGCGTCGCCGCCGATCGGGTCGCGGCGCTGTTCAGCAGCGAACGCCCCGTGGCCGCCGTACTCATCTTCGACACCAGCGCCAGCATGGAGTACAGCGCCGCCGGTCGCGCACGCCTTGAGGAAGCCAAGCAGCGCGCCCGCGAACTGCTCGATGAGATGGACGCCGGTAGCCAGATTGCCCTCCTCGACAGCGGCGACGATGCCGGCGACGGCGGCACGGAATGGATCGCGCCGGCATTGGCGCAGACACGCATCGAGAGTCTACGCATCCGGCCGGCTAATGCGCCTTTGAACCGGCAGATCGATCGCGCCGTGCGCCTGCTGGAAAAAGTCGGCGAGGGCGACGATCCGCCGCCGCGCTTTCTGTATCTGTTCTCCGACCGCACCCGGGCTTGCTGGGACGCGCAAACCGGCCCGAAGACGGTGCCGGACGGCATCCGTGCCCTGTTCGTCGATGTCGGCGCGGACAAGCCGAAGGATTTGGCCATCGAGAAAGTGGAGGTAATGCCGGCCATCGTCGCGCCGGGTGGACGCATTCGGATTCACGTCACCGTCCGCGCCACTGGAGCCGACTTCGATACGGAATTGCTTTGTCAACTCGATAGCGAGATGGACTCGGATCGTCCGCCGGAGAAGCAGGCGATCCAGCTTGCCGCCGGTCAGGGCCGCGTCTTCGCCTTCGAGCGCAACGCGCCCCAGTCGAAGGGAGGCGCGGGGGAGACGACGTATCAGGTGACGGTCAAACATCAGACGCCGGATGCGCTGCCGTTCAATAACACCTGCTTCTCCACGTTCTTGACGCGCGAACGCCGCAAGGTGCTTACGCTCGTGGCCGGCAACGCGGCGGACAAGGGGCCGGCTCCGTGGAAAGCCTGGCAAACGGCGATGGACGTGATGGAGTCGTTTCAATGCGAGGTACGCCCGCTGGCGGAAGCGGGCAAACTCGATGACAAAGATTTGCGCGATTATCCGGTACTCTGCGTGTTCCAGTGCGTGCCCGATGGGGCGCTGTGGCAGAAGCTGGAACGCTATGTCCAGAGCGGCGGCGGTTTGGTTCTGGTGCCCGGCGGCGAGGAGATGCTGCCGCAAACGAAGAAATATAACGATGAGGGAATGAAGGTCGGTCTCTTGCCCGGCTCCCTGCGCAAAATCGAGACAAACGCTCCGGATAGTCCGCTTATCCGCTGGTCGGGCTTTCAGGTGAAACATCCTATCCCGGCCTTCTTCCGCAAGGCGATCCTCACGGCCAATCCGGACTTCGGCAAACCGCAGTCGTGGCCGGGCGTCAACGCCTTCTGGATCGTCGAGCCGGCCGGCAAGGACACCGTATCGCTGGCCACATACGCCGATGACGCACGCCATCCGGCCTTGCTCGAACGCACGGTCGGACGCGGCCACGTCCTTCTCTTCACGACGCCGATGGACGCGCGCGAACTGGATCGCCATCGCTACTGGCACAATTACTGGAGCCTCGATTCCTCGTTCGGCCTGGTCCTCGAAGATCAAGTGTGCCGGTATTTGGCCGGCGATTCGGCGATACCGGAGTTGAATTATTTTTGCGGCCAAGTACCGCAGGTGCCCTTACCGTCTTCGTTGGCGGCACCGCCTTATACGCTGGACGGGCCAAACTTGGCCGTCGCCGAAACGAACGTCAAGGCCATCGAGGGTGACACTCGCTTGTCACTGCCGCAAGCGATGGCAGCCGGCAATTACGCCGTCCGCGACGGCAAGAAACGCCTCGTCGCCGGATGCAGTGTGAACGTGCGACCCCAAGAGAGCGACCTTCAGCGCGTGCCCACCGAGGAAATCGAGTCTGTACTTGGCAAGGATACGTTGCTGCAAGTGGGTCGCACGGTCAATCTGAAGGATGCGCTCCTGGGAATGCGACCGCCGCCGTTGGAATTGCTACCCTGGCTGATGATGGCCGTGCTGATCGTGCTGGCGGTCGAGAGCCTGCTGGCCAACCGCTTCTATCGCCGCGCCGCCCCGGCGACGGCAACGGGCGCGATAACCGGCGAGCCGGGAGCGTAAGCGACCGGAGACTTTCTCCGGTCGCTGAACAGTAGTTTCTAGTGCGGGGGAAGGGTCCGGTTTTGATATATTATTGGCATGGACACGCTACTCTCTCGAATCACGATCGATCCGGCGATTTGCCACGGTAAGCCGTGCGTTCGCGGGCTCCGCTACCCGGTAGAGACGCTCCTGGAATTGCTCAGTTCCGGCATGACGATCGACGAGATCCTGGCCGACTACGAAGACCTGGAGCGTGAGGATCTCCTGGCGGTGCTGGCGTTCGCCGCCCGGCTTGCGCGGACCCGCCGACTCGAGCCGGTGGCGCCATGAATTTCCTCGTGGACGCGCAACTACCGCGTCGGATGACCGCGTGGCTGACCGCGGCGGGGCGTGATGCCGTGCATACGGCGGGAGCGAAAAGGGGGATCGAAAAGGGGCCAGCGTACATTTGCGATCCATAGGATCGCAAATGTACGCTGTCGCTTTTTGAAATTGCGATCGATGATCTGCCAGTGGGAAGCTTATACACCGAAGAAAGAACACTCCATTTCTGGATCAAGGAACGTCAAGGGGTTCTCAGGTCCGAGCATGTATTCGGGCCACGAGTCAGCCAGCAGCTGCGCTGATTGGGGGCGAACACCGGACGATATGCAGTAACCAGATGTGTCGATGACTTTTTCAACGATCGCAATTACCCGTTCTGCGCCGAGAACTGCAGGGAGCGTAAGTCGAACGGATTGGAACAGATTATCGAGACACAAATGCACGAAGTGCTTGTGTAGCCCTGATGTACTCTGAAGCAGGCGGCTGTAGTCGAACGTGCGGTTCTTCCGCGCACCGATACGAACATCGTACAGGAAACCCTCCTTGCCCGAGACAGGAGTCGTCCATTTTGTCCAGGGCCGGCGCAGAACCTCTACCGTTACGGATAGATAAGCCTCTGGGTCAGCAATGCCGCACCGACCCCATTTCCCGTCAGAAAAGCGGCTCCAGGGAAATGGATCCAAGTGAAGGAAATGCTCCTCTACGAGGTCGTCTGATTGTGGGAGTACCGGTGTTGGATTATTGTAGGAAGTGCAGAACAGCCAGAAGCCCCTGTCGATGTCGCGGAGCAATTGGTTGACGCGCTGCAGGTCATCGTGGTGACCAGAGCGAAAATGCGCTACCCGGTGACGAATTTGGCGGACCTCCTCCAGCTTTGCATCCCAAATGGATTTCGGAGGCAAGAAAGGGACGAATAATCTCCAATTCTCGCCGATGATCTTGCAGAGAGTTGAGAGCTGCGCATAGCTAGTGTTTGTCGCAAAAAGCGAATTCGGGCCATTTCCTGGCATTTTTGAGCGAATCGTGCAACGAAGATTGTACGTCAAACGTCTATCCTGGTGAAGAACCCTGGG
>DATNCY010000024.1:0-48895 GCA_035553375.1 Gemmataceae bacterium | reverse complement strand
GCGGCTTGGCGTTTCGCGCGAAACGCCAAGCCGCGCTGCGCCGCTAAACGAAAGACACCACGGAGGATTGGGGATGCGGTTGATACCTGGCTCACGAACCTGGCTGACTGCCGGAATGTTTCTTCTGATGCTCGGCCTGTCCTCCGCGCAACGCGCTCCCTCCGAGGAGAAGGGAACAAAAGAGCGTTCCTGGCCGATGTTCGGCGCCACCGTGCATCGCAATCTTGCCAACACGGTCGATACCGGCATCCCCGCCAGTTGGAGCATCAAGAAAAACAAGCAAAAGAACATCAAATGGTCCGCCAAGCTCGGCACCAAGGCTCTCGGCGGTCCCGTCGTGGCGAGTGGCCGCATCTTCGTCGGCACCAACCGCGCCCATGATCCCAAGATCGAGGGCGACAAGGGCGTGTTAATGTGCTTCCGCGAATCGGACGGCCAATTCCTCTGGGAAGCGGTTCACGACAAGGTAGCCGGTGATGACAGCGGCGGACAAGGTTTCGGCATTGCCTCTTCGCCGTGCATTGACGGCGATCACGTCTATTACGTCAGCAATCGTTGGGAAGTGGTGTGCGCTGATGTCGCCGGCGATGGGGGTAAGGCGAAGATCCTGTGGTCGCTCGACATGATTAAGGATCTGAAGGTTTACCCAGGCGGCGTGTCCGGCAGCCTGTCGATCTGCTCGCCGTTGATCGTGGAGGATTTAGTTTTCGTCGTCACGGCCAATGGCGTGGATACGTCCGGCAAGCCGCCCGCGCCGGAAGCCCCCAGCTTCATCGCGCTCGATAAGAAGACCGGCAAGGTAGTTTGGAAGGATAACTCGCCGGGTGCCAAAATCATGGATGGTCAATGGGGCAACCCTGCCGCCGCCAAGGTTAACGAGCAATGGCAGGTCATCTTTCCCGGTGGGGACGGCTGGTTGTACGGTTTCGAGGCCAAGACCGGCAAGCTACTCTGGAAGTTCGACTGCAATCCCAAGAAATCAGATTTCCAACCGGGCGGACGCGGCACACGCGGATTCGTGGTCGGCACTCCGGTTATCTGGGAAAACAAGCTCTACGTCGCCACGGGCCGGCAGCCTGATGACGGCAACGGCGTCGGTCATTTATGGTGCATCGACATTACCAAGACGCCGAAGAACAAGGACAAGGATCTGTCTCCCGTTAACGATAATTTCGATCCCAAGGCCGCGGTTAACAAGGATTCCGGGCTGGTCTGGCACTTCGGCGGCCCTGTGGTGCCCAAGCCGGAGGACGGCGGCCGCGTCTACGTTTTCGGGCGAACCGTCAGCACCGTGGCCATTCATGACGGGTTGGTTTACGCTGCTGAACTGGCTGGGTATCTGAATTGTCTGGATGCACGAACCGGCCAAAAATACTGGGAATCCGACCTCAAGGCAACCACCTGGAGTTCGCCATTCTACGTCGATGGCAAGGTTCTCATGGGCACCGACGACGGCAACATGTATATATTCCGTCCGGGCAAGGAACTCAAAAAGCCGACGAAGATGGATCTGGAGGAAGCGCTCCAGAGTCCGCCAATGGCAATTAATGGCGTGCTGTATGTCAGCAACGGGTATAATCTGTTCGCCATTGCTGCGAAGTGAGTGAGTGAAATACGAGCCTGGAGCGCCAGCGACGGGTTGCTCCAACCCGTCGCTGGCGCTCCAGGCTGGTAATGTTGAAAGTTCGTCGCCATGCGACGATTTTATTCGAGGAACCTTCCGTGTCCGCCACCGCAACTTCTTCCGCCGATTCGATCCGTCAGGCGCGCGAGCGCCTCGACGCCCATGTCCGCGACATCGTCGCCTGGCACTTCAATCCCGATACCGGCACACCGTTTTGGCTCGAACGGGCCAAATCCTACAAGTTCAACCCCCTCAAGGATGTGCATGGCTTCGACGATTTGAAGCTATTTGGCTTCTTCGAGGACGAATGTTTGCGCGGCGGCCCTGTGCGTCGCTGGGTGCCCAAGGGGCTTGCCCACAAGCCGACTTACGTTTTCGAGACCGGCGGCACCACCGGCATTCCGAAAAGCCGCGTTGTCCAGGATGATTTTCGCATCGACTACGAGATGTTCAGCGACACGCTGCCGGAGAAGTATTTCCCCAAGGGTGCCAACTGGCTGATGCTTGGGCCGTCTGGGCCGCGGCGTCTGCGTCTGGCGGTCGAGCATCTGTGTCAGGTTCGTGGCGGCATCTGTTTCTGCGTCGATCTCGATCCGCGCTGGGTGGTCAAGCTCATCAAGAAGGGCTGGATGGAACACCTGAAAGCATATCAGGAACACATTATCGATCAGGCGTTGACCGTTCTGTCGGCCAATCACGAAATCAAGTGCATGTTCACGACGCCGAAACTACTCGACGCCCTGGCCACGCGGCTTGAGAAAGATGGTTCGAGCATCGAGAAGCAAGGGATCACTGGCATCTTCTGCGGCGGCACCGAAATGACTTCGCAGTGGCTTCGCTTCGCCATTGAGGAATTGCTCGGCCCTAATGTCTACATCGCCCCCACCTATGGCAACACGTTGATGGGGTTGGCCGCGGCGGAAATGCCGACGGCGGAGCAGAATTACAAGATCGCCTATTACGCCCCGCAGCCGCGCGCCGCCGTGCAGGTGGTGGACTTCAATGACTATGACAAGGTAGTGCCCTACGGTCAGACGGGCCGCGTCATGCTGACGACGTTGACGAAGGAGTTCTTTGTGCCGCGTTTTATGGAACGCGACGAAGGCGAGCGCGAAGCGCCCAGCGCGAAATATCCGTGGGACGGCGTCAGCGGTGTGCGACCGTTCCATGAGTTCGCGGCGAGTACGACGGTCGGCGTCTACTGACCGGCAAGGAGAACAGCGATGCCGTCACCGTTTCCTGGGATGGACCCTTATCTGGAAGATCCCTGGCTCTGGCCGGACTTTCATCTGACCTTCGTGATTGGGCTTCGCGCTGAATTGAATCGACGCCTGCCAGTCGGCTACGTCGCTTTGGCTGATCGCTACGTGTGGGTCCAGGAACCGGAGACGGAAGAACGGAAGCGTCTGGGCAAACCCGATGTGTTCCTCACCGGGGAGGGCGAAGCCAAGGGGACGCCTACTTCGACGGCCATCGTTGCGCCGGTGGAGGTCGTTCTGCCCTCGGTAACGGAGAAAGGCAGCCCGTATCTGAAAATCATGGACCGGAAACATCGGCGACTCGTGACCGTCATCGAACTGTTGAGTCCGGCGAACAAGACTCCTGGCAAGGATCGAGACGCCTACCTGATGAAACAGTATGAATATCTCGCCACAGACGTAAACCTAGTGGAAATGGACCTGCTGCGCAAGGGGGAGCGTTTGTCATGGGCGACTGCTTCCACCGTATCGTCTGCTTATTATGTCCTGGTGAGCCGGGCCGTGGATCGCCCCCGAGGACACGTCTGGCCATTCTCCGTGCGTGATCCCCTACCCACAATCGCTGTTCCACTCACTGAGCGGGATGGCGATCTCCCCGTGGAACTCGGCATGTGCATGAATCAGGTCTACGATACCGCTGGTTACGCCCGCGAACTGGACTACACACAACCCCCGAATCCTCCGCTCGACGAACCGGACGCCGTCTGGGCCCGACAGTTATTAGCCACCCGAACATCCCAAGGAAACTAACCATGATCCATATTCCCGTGCTGCGTTGGGGCGAACCGTACAAGAGCCTGGACGTGGACAAGGTCGTCCACTTCGCCACCGGCGAACCGTTGGCCGAGGTTGGCCGGGCCAATGCCGGACTCGTCGAACGCGACATGCGCCATGCACAACGGGCGCGCGACGTCCTCCGCGAGATTCCCATCGCGGATCTCTTGCAGATGATCAAAAAGGCGGCCGATCTGTACACGGAGGCCGAATTGCCGTTGGGCGACGGCACGCAGACGCCCGATCAGTTCGCGCGCATGCAGTCGGCGACGACGGGCTTGCCTGAACATATGTGTCGATTCAACATGAAAAAGAATCACTTCGTGTTGAATCAAATGGACAAGATTCTCGAATCGCTGACGCGCGGCCTCGATCTCAATGTGTTATCGCGCGGCTACGGCGTCGAGCGCGGCGTGCCGATCAGCTATCAGGCGCAATCTCCGGTATTGGGGTTGGTGCTACCGAGTAACTCCCCTGGGGTTCATACTCTGTGGCTGCCGATCATTCCGATGCAAATGGGTTTGGTCCTCAAGCCGGGGCCGCAGGAGCCGTGGACGCCGTATCGCATGGCGCAAGCGTTCGTACAAGCTGGCATCCCGAAGCAGGCCATCGCCATTTATCCCGGACTCGGCGATGTGGGCGCGGCGGTGCTGGCCCACTGTCCGCGCAGCTTGATCTTTGGCGGCACGGCCACCGTCGAACAGTACAAGGGCAATCCGCGCGTGCAAGCGCACGGGCCGGGTTTCAGCAAGATTCTGCTCGCCGATGATGTGGTCGATGACTGGCGTAAATACCTCGACATCATGGTCGATAGCGTGCTGATTAACAGCGGACGCGGTTGCATCAACTGTTCGGGCATCTGGGCCTCACGTCATACGAAGGAAATCGCCGAGGCCATCGCCGAGCGCATGGGGCCGATTCAACCGTTGCCGCCGGAAGATCCTAACTCGGCGCTGGCGGCGTTCACCGTGCCGGGACAGGCTGACGCGGTTTCGGCCGACATCGACCGCGATTTGAAGGAAGCCGGCGTGCAAGACATGACGGCGAAATTCGGGCCGCGCTTGGTGAAAAAGGAACGCTACGACTATCTGCGCCCGACGGTTATCCTGGCGGACTCGCCGGCGCGAGCCATTGCCAAGAAGGAATATATGTTCCCGTTTGTATCGGTCGTGCAATGTCCGCAAGAGAAGATGATCGAGTCGATTGGGCCAACGCTGGTTTGCACGGGCATCACCGAAGACAAGAAGTTTCAGCGTGCCCTGCTCGATGCGACGCACATTGATCGGCTGAACCTGGGGCCGATGCCGACGATCAAGCTCAACTGGTTACAGCCCCATGAGGGGAATATCGTCGATTTCCTCTTCCGGGCGCGGGCGTTCCAGTTTGAAGGATCGCTACCGCAATGACGGGGACGTCTGGTATAATAAATTACTGCCCGCCCCGACTTGGGGCACCGGCGGCTTAGCAAAGAAAGCTAAGCCGCCGATACCCCAAGTCGGCAAACCTCCCACCCCCAAGCCGACTCAAAAGACGCTGGGACCACGCATGAAGGCCACCACCTTACCTATCCCGAACACCAGCACGCGTCCCAGCAAGGCTCCGCTGCCGTTGTTCGACTATCATCCGCTCACGCGCATCGTGTACGGCCCTGGGACGCTCCAGCGTCTGGGGGAGCTGGCGCGTGAACTCGGCGCTCATCGCCCGCTTGTGGTCACCGATCCCGGATTGGAGGCGGCCGGCCATCCGCAACGGGCGCTGGCATCGCTGCGCGAAGCGGGGTTGGAACCGATTTTGTTCGACGGAGTCGAAGAAAACCCGACGAGCCGGCATGTCGAATTGGGCGTGGACGCGGCCAAACGCGAGCGCATCGATTTCCTCATCGCCGTCGGCGGCGGCAGTTCGATGGACACCGCCAAGGGCATCAACTTCCTGTTGACCAACGGCGGTCAGATGTCCGACTATAAAGGTTTCGGCAAGGCAACTCGGCCCATGCTCGGCTCGATTGGCGTGCCGACGACGGCGGGCACCGGCAGCGAAGCGCAATCGTTCGCCCTGATCGCCGACGAGAAAACGCACCTGAAAATGGCCTGCGGCGACCGCAAAGCCGCCTTCCGCGTCACCATTCTCGATCCCGAAGTGACGGTGTCGCAGCCGCGCAGCGTGACGGCCATCACCGGTATTGATGCGCTATCGCACGCCGTCGAGTCGTATGTCTCGACGCGGCGCAATCCATTGTCGCAGGCTTTCGCGCGCGAGGCATGGCGCGCGTTGGAACAAAATTTCGACATCGTGCTGCGTCAGCCCGATAATCTGGAAGCGCGTGGCGAGATGCAGCTGGGAGCGCACTTCGCGGGCGCGGCCATCGAAAGTTCCATGCTCGGCGCTTGCCACGCCTGCGCCAATCCGCTGACGGCGCATTATGGCCTGACGCACGGCATCGCCATTGGCATCCTGCTCCCCTATGTGATCCGCTTCAATGGCAGCGCCGTTGGCACTTTGTATGGCGATCTGGCTCATGATGTGGGTTTGAGCAACGGCGACACGATGGCGGCGGCCGAATCGCTGGCGCGGCGTGTCAGCGATTTCATGCGGACGGCGGGCTTGCCGAACCGGCTGTCGGATTGTGGCATCAGCAGCGGCATCTTGCCCGTGTTGGCCGAGGAAGCCTCGCAGCAGTGGACCGGACGTTACAATCCACGCCCTGTATCCGAGACCGAACTGCTGCAACTGTATGAGGCGGCGTATTAAGAAGCGGAGCTAACCACAGAGGCACAGAGGCACAGAGAAGGCGAAAGGAAGATAAATAGTATAAAGGAATCAGGAATTCGCTGCATTTTCTCTTCGATGTTCTTCTTCTCTGTGGTTAGTTCGTTTGGAGAGATCTGCCATGATCCCGCGTAATCTTACTGCTCTCGGTATCGTCGCTCTCCTCGCTGGTCTGAGCCTCGCTGCGGATGATGCGACGAAGCACGATTGGACCATCTTCCGCGGCAATGCGGAGCAGACGGGCGTAGCGGCCGTCACGCTGCCGGACAAACTCGATGTGCTGTGGAAGTTTTCGACCAAGGACAGTATCGACGGCGCACCCGCCATCGTAAAGGGCGTTGTTTACGTCGGCTCGTTCGACGAATACCTTTACGCCATCGATCTGGCGACTGGCAAGGAGAAATGGAAATACAAGGCGGGACCGATCAAGGCTTCTCCCGCCGTGCGTGCGGGAGCCGTCTACGTCGGCAATTCCGAGGGGTTGTTCCATTGCGTCGATGCGGCCAAGGGCGAGAAACGCTGGACTTTTGAGACAGGAGGAGAGATTACTTCCGGTGCCAACTTCGCCGGCGATCTCGTGCTATTCGGCTCGTATGACGAGACGCTCTACTGTCTGACGAAGGACGGCAAGGAGAAATGGAAGTTCAAAACACAGGGTCCGGTCAACGGTTCGCCGACGGTGGCGGCGGGCAAAACCTTCGTGGCCGGCTGCGATAGTTCGCTGCATGTTCTCGACATCGCCACGGGTAAGGAAACGAAGGCCGTCGAACTCGGTGGCCAATCCGGAGCGACCGGCGCTGTCCTTGGCGATCATCTCTACGTCGGCACCATGACCAATCAGTTCGAGGCCATCGACTGGAAGAAGGGCGCGATCGCGTGGACCTTCAAGGCAGCCGAGCGCGCCCAGCCGTTCTACGGTTCGGCGGCTGTAACGGATGACTTCATCGTTGTCGGCAGCCGCGACAAGCGTATCCATGCACTTGATCGCAAGACGGGCAAGGAAGCATGGAGTTTCGCCACAGAAGGGCGTGTGGATGCCTCACCGGTGGTGGTGGGCAAGCGCGTCTACGCTCCATCGCTGGACGGCAAGCTATACGTCCTCGAATTGGCCAGCGGCAAGCAGCTTGCCAAGATTGAACTCGATGCGCCCGTCGCCGGTTCGCCGGCAGTCGCCGCCGGCCGGTTGGTGATCGGCACGAGCAAGGGCACGCTGTACTGCTTCGGCGAGAAGAAATGATTGCCGCAGAGACTTGCGTGTACTCAGGCTCAGCGCGAGTTCGCCACCGCGCAATGTCGCCTCAGATTAGCACATGACGGAAAAGCACTCCAGAAGCATAACGATGTCCTGGCGTGCCTGTGCTTTCAGCCGGACGGGAATATTGCGCCGCCATCACGGTCGAGGAACAACCGCCGCACCTCGGGGGCGATGCGCATCCACGGGAACCTCCGTGCAAAAATGCGTGTCTCGTCCCATCGTCCACCGACATAGAGCGCTGCCAAGGTCAGGAACATAACTTCGTCAAACAACAATCGCGCCCACGCCCGATCACCCCGACACAAATTGTTCACCCACTGCACGACCTCGCCCGCACCGGCAAGCGGGTCCGGCACGCCGTCGAGCAAGCGGCGTAATCTCCAACGCTGATAAAGCTGATAACCGAACAACGCCGCCAGAGCGCCATACGCGGTCTGGAATATGTGAAAAATCGTATCCGACCAGACCGACGCCTCACGCTGCGGCATCCCCGCCCCGACCGTGTCGAGAAAGCCGAGCAGCGAGTTGAAGCTGACTGTATCCAATGTCAGAAGCCATGCCTGTCCCGCCGTCGGCTCGAACGACAGATCACACGTTTTGGGAGCATAGTAGAGCAAACCCGCCTGCCACCCCAGCAGTAGTCCTGCCATGAGTAGGGTGGTAAGAATCCCACCGGCAAACGTATCGTGCAGCCGTCCCAGTTTGAGACTGCTGAGCTTACCCCCTTTGCGCTCCGCTTTGATCGTCTCGTCTTGACCGAGGTTCTTGAACCCACTGACGATCAACATCAGCCCCGTTGGGAGCAGGTACAGCAACCCGCCGTTACCGCCACCGAACAAGCGATTCCCCCACGCCAAAGGGTAATACATCACCACGACCGCCAGAAAACCCACCCCAACGACAAATGGCAGCAAGAGGGTAAGGGTGAGGACGGCGGCGATGGCGTCAATTACGCTTGGTTTGCAGTCCGCCAGCGCGCGTAACAGCAACGCGGCGACGATACGCTGCTGGATTGTGTACGCCGGGTCGTCGGCGTTGGCGGCCCTCTCGATTTCGTGGTCGAAAGGACCACCTTCGGCTTCGTCCTCGACCGCCTCGGCAATAAGTTCCGGCTGGCCTGGGTCGGCCAGTTCCAGTACCGGCACATCGGCGAGGAAATGTTCCACGGTGAATGCGATGTGACAACGTGGGCAGGTAACATTCATTGGCATGGCAAGGGTTCTCCAGAGCCTCTCTCGCCAAGGAAGAATCATCTTGACGGTAACGGGAGATCAGCCCGGAAGCAAGGTTACGTGAACAGACGGACGGTTCCGGTTCCTCGGTCCCGTCGTTTAAGCGGGACGCAACGCGGCACGTGGGGCGCTGTCGCCGTGACGGGATGCGGCCGCCGGAATGGGAGCCGTAGGATATGCGGCTAAAGTCAACACCATTCGTGCAAAATTACTTTTAAGATTAGGAGTTACGCGGTTGATGGGTTTTGTACAGTGGGCCGGCGTCAAGCAGCGCAAATCAAAGAACATGGAGAAGAGATTGTTACCGCAAAATAGTGTACAAAACCCATCAACTGCGTAACTCCTAAACGGTTCCGGACACCATTCCCTTTCCTTGAAGAAACGCCCGCGTCTGACTAGCGAACGACGAGAAAGACAGTAGACTAGGTTGGAGTCCCGAGACCCGGCTGCTTACCGACCGGAGCGGCGTGGATGTCTCCTGGAGGTACTCCCTTGCCGCGCTTCCCCATGCCGATGTTACTCGTCTTCGCGCTAACGCTGTTCGCCAGTGCCATGCTGCTCTTTCTCGTCGAGCCGATGATCGGCAAGATGATCCTGCCCCTCTTAGGCGGCACGCCCGCAGTATGGAACACCTGCATGGTCTTCTTTCAGGCCATCCTGCTTCTGGGTTATGGCTATGCGCACCTCAGCACGTCCTGGCTCGGTTCCCGCAAGCAGGCTGGGCTGCATCTGCTGCTGCTGCTGGCACCGTTCACGGTTCTACCCTTGGTCATCGACCGAGGGTTCATCAAGGGCGACGAGAACCCGATCGTCCTCGTGCTGATGATCCTGTCGCTGTCCGTTGGTCTGCCTATGTTCGTGGTCAGTGCCAGCGCTCCGCTCTTGCAGAAATGGTTCGCCAGCACGTCGCATCCGGCGGCGAAAGATCCGTACTTCCTCTATGGTGCCAGCAACCTCGGCAGCATGCTCGCTCTGATCGCCTACCCCGTCGTAGTCGAGCCGTTTCTGCGGCTGGGACAGCAGAGCATCGATTGGACCATCGGCTACGCCATCCTGGCGGCGTTAACCGCAGCGTGCGGTGTGTTCCTTTGGCTGTCGCCGCGGAACACCGAAGGCGGCGACAAAACGGAGGCCGAGGGACTCCGCAAGTCGGCGGAGCAGTCCTCGCAAGTCAGGCCATCGAACAAGCGAGACCGCCGCCGCGACAAGAAAACTCCGGCGCCGATTACAACAGCAGAGGTTTCGACGAGCCACATCCTCACGGGGGAGGTGACATGGACGCGCGTGTTGCGCTGGGTGATCCTGGCGTTCGTGCCGTCGAGTCTGATGCTCGGAGCAACCACGTATATCACCACGGACATTGCCTCCATTCCCCTGCTGTGGGTAGCGCCGCTGGCGTTGTACTTGCTCAGTTTCATCCTCGTTTTCTCGCGTATACCTGCTTCGGTACACAAGGGCATGGTGCTGGCGATGCCGTTGCTCGTGCTGATGTTGTTGTTCTTCATGCTGTCGGAGTTGAAGACCAAGGATCATTGGATCGCTTACAGTCTCGGCATGCACCTCGTGACGCTGTTCGTCGTGTCGATGGTATGTCATGGCGAACTGGCAAACGACCGGCCGGCAGCGAAATATCTGACCGGCTATTTCCTATGGATGTCGGTCGGCGGCGTGCTGGGCGGACTTTTCAACGGCTTACTCGCGCCGGTGATCTTCACCGGCATCGTCGAGTACGAGCTGGCAATGATGCTGGCGTGTTTCCTCGCGCCGCCGTTGGGCGCGACGGTGGAGAGCGTTTGGGGGAAGCGCTTCGATCTGGGCATGGCCGGTCTGTTCGCCGGAGTTGGCGTCCTGCTCATCCTACTGCGAATCCGCGACCATAATTTGCCGTACAACCTTCTGGCGGCCGGCCCGTGGCCGTGGGAGTTGGCCGCGCTTGTCGCAGGAGTGGTCGTTGGCATCACGGCGGCTGTGCGCGCCCGCGAGAAACCACTCGATCACTGGATGGATCTGGTATTGCCGATCTGCCTCGGTATGCTGCTGGTCGGCCTGTCCTGGGGATTGGCATCCAAAAAGGTTTTGCCACGCTTGAACAAGGTGGCCGAAATCAGCCATCTCCATCCGGGCAAGTTGCACCACATTTTCACCTACGGCATCCCCATCGTCATGTGTTACACCTTCGTCGAGCGCTCCCTGCGCTTCGCGTTGGGAGTAGGCGCGATCCTGTTGGCCAGCGCTTGCTGCGGTGTTCTCGATGAGCATGTGCTGCACCAGGAACGGAGCTTCTTCGGCGTCCTCCGAGTCGAGAATGAGGATGTATCCATCGGCGGCGAGGAATATAAGTTCCGCCGTCTCGTTCATGGCACCACGTTACACGGCATGCAGCATGTCGATAAGGACGGCAAGCAGTTCCTCGACGAGGAGCGACGGGATGAGCCGTTAACCTACTATCATCGCAGCGGCCCCATTGGGCAGGTCATGGACGTGTACAATCGCGATGCCCACCGCAACCTGGCGGTCATCGGCCTGGGTACCGGCACAATGGCTTGCTACGCTCGGCCCGGCCAACATCTGACCTTCTACGACATCGATCCCGTTGTGCGCCGGCTCGCCTACGATGAAGACCATCCCTATTTCACGTTTGTCAACGATGCCCGCGAACGCGGCGTCCATCTGGATCTGGTCATGGGCGATGCGCGGCTGACGATGGAGCGCCAACAGCTTGCGGAATCCGAGAAGTACGGTCTCATCGTCGTCGATGCGTTCAGCTCCGACGCCATCCCCATCCACCTTATCACGCTGCAAGCGCTGGATGTGTATCTCGACAAAATGACCGAGGATGGACTGCTGGCCTTCCACATCTCGAACCGTTACCTCGATCTGCGGCCGGTGCTGGCGAACCTGGCGAAGGAACGCGGGTTGACGGCGATCTACTTGAATGATGAGCGCGAGAATGAGGATAGGCCCATTTTTCCCGGCAAGTTCAACTCCATCTGGGTAGTGCTGGCCCGCAAGAATGAATACCTGGACGGTCTCCGGCAACTGAACAACCGGGACGATGAACGCAAGGAGGTGCGTAAGGAACTGCTGCCGTTGATGGTCTGGCCGGACAACGGCATGGGACTGACCACACACGCCGCGCTCCTGCAAACCGCACTGGGTCACGAGGTCTTCAAGCGTCCCGCGATGTGGACCGAACTGGAGCCGGATCTCCGCAAGGTCGGGGTATGGACGGACGATTATTCCGACTTGTTGAGCATTTTCTCGTGGTGAACGCGCTGGCTCAGAAGAATGAACGCCCTGAAGTAGGTCCCGCTTGCCGAGCGGGACCTTGCCCCAACAGGTTCCGCTTGCCGAGCGGAACCTACTGCATGTGATTATCGCTGCTTACTTTGGTGCTGCCGGAGCTGTAAACAAGTCAAGCCCGTTCGCGCCGAGATGATGGTCCAGCAAATCAATCTGGCCATTCTGCTTGAGTCGTGCAAACAGTTTGCCGCGCTCTTCCTCCCAGATTTGCCGGAGATAGCGCGGATTATTCCGCCGGCCGATCTCGTACTCATGCAAGCGTCTCAGGAACCCCTCGGCGTCTTTGTGCGCCAGCAGTTTGCGTGACTGCGCAAACGCAATCGTCTCCTGTTCGATGCGGTAAACCTCTGCCTCGGCGCGGCGCAGGTCGCCGGCCACCTGCTGCTCGGCTTGATTGCGCATCGTCGTGTTGCGCGTCTGGGCGAGCGCGACGCTGTCGAAGGCCGGCTTGACCTCATCCGGCGGCGCGATCAGCGCCACCCGCGCATCGAGTAGTTGCACCCCCAGATGATACGGCTCGATCAACTCCTGAACCTTGTCACCGGCCAGCACCTCGCGCAGATCATTCTTGCCGTTGAGCAATACATCATCGACGTTACGACTGGCGACCCAGCGCGCCATCACGGCTTCCACCGCGCGCGTCAGCAAGGCGTCGACGCGATCCGCTTGCAGCACGTACTCCGCCTCCTCATCGTGGCGAACCTTGTAGGTCAGCACGGCTTGCACGTTGACGAGGTTATGATCGCCGGTCAGCAGTTGGCCGGACGGCATCGACTCACCGGAAGAATCGTCTTCCTGATAGCCGACGACGACACTCTGCACGCGATCGACGGCGACCTTGTCCACGCGATCCATCCCCCAGGGCAGCTGGAACGATAGCCCCGGCTCCAGTCTCTCGGTCAGCAATCGGCCAAAGCGACGCACCACGCCGCGCTCGCCGGGACGAATCTGTACTACCCCCGTCAGAAGGTAAGCCACCACCAATACGAACAAGATTCGCAGATAACGCATGATGGGAGAACCCAAAGAATTTCACCACGGAAAACACGGAATACACGGAAAAAAGACAAAAAAAACAAAAAGACAAAAATCAATTGGATCGTTATGAGTGTTCGTTGGTGGTTAGGGGCCTGGTTTTCCTAACGGAACAGCTATTGTTTTCTCTTCTGTCTTTTTTCCGTGTGTTCCGTGTATTCCGTGGTGAATGTTTTTGTCTTTGTCTGGCCTGGGCGGGTTAAAGAGCGTGTCGAACATTCCGCGGTGGGTCGAAAGTAGCAGCGTACTCTTGTTGTCGCCGAGGATGCGTTGGTATTCCTCCAGTTTCTTGAGGAAGGTGTAAAACTCGGGGTCTTTACTCTGGGCGGTGCTGCGGATGCGGTCGGCCTCGGCCTTGGCCTGCTCTTTCAACTCGATGGAGCGTCCTTCGGACTCCGCTTTCAGGATTTTGATACGCCGGTCGCCGTCGCTCTTGATATTCGCCGCCATGCGGATGCCGTCGCTTTCATAGTCGGCCACCTTCTTTTTGCGTTCGCTGATGATGCGCTGGAAGATGGCGTCACGCACCGCCGGCGGATGGTTCGAGCGACGCAGGCGAATGTCTACCATCTTGATCCCGTATTCCGACCTGGCCACGTCTTCCAGAGACGGCCCTCCCTTGCTGCCGCCTTCCAGGAGGCGGGTTCGGAGTTTCTTGCGTGCATCCTCCACGCGGTTGGGATCGGTGCTGATGAGATCGTCCAGTTCCATCTGTCCAATCGCGGCCCCCAGTTCGCTGGTGATGCGTTGGCCGAGAATGGCCTGCGCTCCGGCCGGTGTACCCACGCTGCGGATGAATTTGTCCACCCCTTCCGCGTCGGCGATGCGCCAGCAAATGTAGGCGTCGATGGTCAAGGTACGGTCGATGGTCTTGCGCTGGGGATCGCGGGTTAACAATTCCGCCCCTGGGAGGTCGAAATATTGCAAGCGGCGATCAAGGCGCTGCACCGATTGAATGGGCCACGGCCATTTGAAATGCAAGCCGGCCTGCTCGTCGTTGCGGCCGTCGTAGGTCGGATCCAGGTGCCGGCCAAACTGCGTCAAGTAGACGAACTCGGTACGGTCCACCGTGAAGGCGCACAGCGGCGCGACGATGGCCGCCAGGATCAGGACGAGAAGGACAATCAATTTCCAGCGCATGAGAACCTCAACTTCATGGGCGAACGGCCGGCGTTAGCCGGCTGGTGTAGCCTGTACTAGCCGGCTAACGCCGGCCGTTCGCTTAGGATTCGCCGCGTGTGTCGCCGGGTGTCGGCCGTGGGGCCGGTGTCATCCCTGGCATGGGCAGACCGAACGGGCTGAGCGGCATCAGCCACAGATTGCGCCGTCCGGGCACCTTATCGGCATCGATGATGATCTTGTCGCGGTTGGTCAACGCTTCGGATAGGGCATCCCAGTACAGACGAAAATCCGTCAATACTTCCTGCCGCGCCAAGGCTTCCTCGCGGCGGCGCAGATACTCCTCACCAACTGCGGAGGCAGGCCAGCCCTTGCTCATTTCCTTCCAGGCGGCGCTGAGCAAGCGCCATTCTTCAGCGAAATCGAGCCGCGAGCGCGCCGCATAGCGGGCCTCGAAAGCCACCTTGTTAGCCTGGGCGAAACGAATCCGTTGCAGCCGATCCGCCTCGGCATCGCGGATCACTTTGACCGCCTCGGCTTGCTCTTTCCGCTCGTCGCGCAACACTTGCTCTTCCGCCTCATTCACCATCTGGTCGCGCTTTTCCATCGCGCGGGTGACTTCGTGATAAGCCCCAACCACATCCTGCGGCGGATGCAGGTCGTGCAGATCCATCCCCATCAACTCGATGCCCATGCCCTTGTCGCCGTAGGCAGCGCAGCGTTCTTGCAGGCGCTTCAGCGCCGTCTCCTGAAAATGGCCGCGTTCATGGGTCAACAATTCGGCGAACGTCCGGCTGGCGACCGTCTCGCGCAGCACGGATTCCGCAGCGCTGCGCACAATGGCATCGGGATCGGCGGTTTCAAAGAGATAAGCGCGCGGATGGGCAATGGTGTAGCGTAGGGTGCCCTGCAATTCGATCAGGTTGCCATCGCCGGTAATCATGACGGCTTCCTCCGGGATGCGGCGGACGCCGTCGTTGGCGTGCGAGCTACTCCAAGCGCGGCCGCTCGGAGCAACCGAATCACCAGAAAGAGAGCGAAAACCGATCTCAATTGTATGAACGCGGTACGGTTGCAAGCGCGTCACGTTTTCGATGGGCCACGGCCAGCGCCAGTGCAGACCAGGATCGAGATCCTCCGGCATCGGCTTACCGAAACGCCGCACTACGCCCATCTCGTCGGGGCCAATCGCGTGCAGCCCGCTCAGCCCCCAGCCGCACACAACCAGCAGGATCAGCACGGCGAGGACGAGTTTCCACTGATGCGACAGCCAGTGAAAGCCTTCGTCGAGGTCGAAGCGATGTTCGAGCCAATCGTTGACGCGGCGCAAGCTGCCATACCAACGCCGAAAAAGCGGGCTGGTTGCGCTGCGCTCGAACCACAGCAAACGCATGGCGTTGAGCAGCACAGCCAGCGAACCGAGTTGATGGTAGACGACGGCGGCGACGGGCGATTGCTCGTACCACTGCGGCGGAGCGAGCAGCGGCCAGAGCCATGCCGTGGTGATGATGCCGACGGCGTTGACGCCGAAGGCGAAGATGAAGATGTTCTGGCGAATGATGCGGACGGTTTCGCGCGAAAGCCGCAGCAGCAGAGGAAGTGGACGAAGTGGATCGCCCATGAAGACAATATCGCCGGCCTCAGCGGCAATGTCGGCACCGGTGCCGCCGAGAGCCAGACCGACATTCGCCCGCGCCAGAGCGGGGGCGTCGTTGATGCCGTCACCCATCATGGCCACCTTGTGCTTGCGTTGCCAGGCGGCGACGAAGTCGGCTTTCTGCGGCGGCAATAGGTCGGCATGCACGTCGGTCAAACCCAGCGATTCGGCCACGCTCCGCGCCGCCGCTTCGCGGTCGCCGGTCAGCATGGCAAACCGCTCGATCCCCAGCGAGCGCAATTCTTGCAAGACGCTCGCCGCTTCGGGACGCAACTGATCGCGCGCCCCGATGACGCCAAGAACGCGGCCGTGCCGTGCCACGAAAAGCACCGTATGCCCGGCGGCATCCAGGCGTTCAAGAGCGGCCAACGCCTCCGGCGGCAGACTCAGACCGTACTCCTCAAGCAGTCGTTTATTACCGACTAAAAGCATCTCCAAATCGGAAGATTGCGCGCTTACGCCGTTGCCGGGATACGTCTGAAACTCCGCGATTGGTTCGAGACTCAGTCCTCGTCGCGCGGCTTCCTGAAGGATGAGCCGGGCCAGGAGATGCTCGCTATGCTGCTCGGCCGATCCCGCACAACGCAGCAATTCCTCAACCGAAACGCCTTCGAGCGGTACAACCTCGCCCAACTGCAAACGCCCCTCGGTAAGCGTGCCGGTCTTATCGAAGGCGAAAGCGGTGACGCCGGCCAATCGTTCGAGGGCCGAACCGCCTTTGATGAGGATGCCGGTGCCGGCAAGACGGCCGAGCGCGGCGAGGATCGCCGCCGGCGTCGCCAGGATGAGCGCGCACGGACAGGCGACGACCAGCACGGACAGGGCCGGCAGCGTGACGAGTTGCTTGAAACTCAGGTTTGTCTCAGGCGGGCGCAGCCAGCCGGTGCCATAGCCGACCAGACAGACGAGAAAGGTCAACGCCGACAGGGCCAGGACCGCCGGCAAGAAGTAACGGGCCAATCGATCGGCGGTGCGTTCGAGCGGAGCCTTGTCCTTGAGCGCACGCGCGGTCATCTCGATGACGCGGCCGGCGACGGTATGCTCGGCTACGCGTTGCGATTCGATGGTCAGCGCGCCGAACTGATTGAGCGAGCCGGCCAGCACCTCATCGCCCGGCCCCTTGTCCACCGGCAAACTTTCGCCGGTCAGAGCGCTGACATCCACGGCCGAGCGCCCTTCCAGAACAATGCCATCGGCCGGCACTCGGCCACCCGGCTTGACGACAACGCGATCGCCAACCTGTAGTTCACTGGCAAGGACTCGCTCTTCGCGGCCATCGCGCAACCGCCAGCAGCGCCGCGGGCAGATTTCGACAATTCGTTGGATGGCCCGCTGCGTGCGTGCGAAGGTGATGCTCTCCAGGCATTCGCCGAGCATACCGATGAAGACGATTTCGGCGGCGACGAGCGGTTCCTGCACGAGAATGGCCGCCACACAAGCGATGGCAATGGCCAGGTCCGCGCCGATACGTCCTTCAAACAGGGAATTAAGCGAGCCGTATAGCGTGCGTGCGCCGCCGAGAATCGCGGCCAAGAGAGCGATGCGGTAGCCATACGGCTCGTTCGACCACGTCGGCAGCGCCGGACCCCAGGAGGCAATCCAGCGCGCCGCGATCGGCCAAAGATCGGCACCGATTAGCACGGCAAGCAGTCCCGTCAACAGATAGAGTCCGAGCCGGCTCTCTTGCTCGAAGGCGTGGTCGGCGTGGGAAATCTCACGGTGCATCGACGCGGCTCCGGCCTGGATGTGGCCGTTAGGGTGGGTATTCCGTTTTGTTCAGGCTACGTTGCACGAAGAATCTCGTCAAGCATCGCGCTGTCCATCCTCATTTCTCCGTGTTCGATTTCACCTGCTCCTCCAGCCGTTTCAAGGCCGCTCGCGCCGCGCGGACATGGGAGACCGCAGCGGTCCCGCCGGCTAACTTCTTCAACAATCGGCGCGCGTCCGCCGAACCGATCCACTCCAGCGCCAGAACTGCCCGGCATCGCCGCAATTCATCGGGCGAATAGGGACGAAGCCGTCGTTGCTCCAGCAACGCCTCGATCCGCCGCCGAACTTCCAGAGACGGTCGGCGCTTGAGGGTATCGCGCAAGGCACCATCGGCCTGTTCACCAAGGTTTTTCAGTTCGCGCGCGGCATCCTCACGCGCGGCGAACCGATCGCTGTCCAGGTCGCGGACCAATTCGGCAAGCCGTTCGGGAGAAACTCCCCGTACGGGTTGAAGATGTTTGTCCAATAGCATGCAGGTTTCTCGCGGCGAGATCGTGAGCCGGACGACGGCTCGATATGCTTTCGCCGCGTCACGGTCGGCGAGATCGGACCACATTGCTTCCGCCTCGTCCGAACGCATGGCGACCGCATCGTGCAGACCGAAGGCGTCCCATTGCAAGACGGTGCCATCGGCGCTGGCGGAGTAAAAAGTTCGGCTGTCCGGGGCGAAAGCCAGCGCGCCGATCATCCACTTGTGGCCGTAGAACCGACGAATCTCCGAGCCGGTGGCGACTTCCCAGAGACTGATCAAAGTGCGGCTTGCTTCGTCGGCGGGCATATAGCTAATGTGCGGGTAGGCTGTGCTGGCGGCGATCAGGAAACGGCCATCATCAGAGAAGGCCGCAGCGTGGATGTTGCGGTAGGGAGTCGCCAGCTTCGCGCGTTCCTGACCGTTGGCCGCGTCGTAGAGCCGCATGCAGGCGTCCTGCGCTCCCCACTTGACTTGGCCGCCGGCGGCAATGAGTCGGCCATCGGCGGAACTTGTCAGCGATCCCTTGAAAAAGTTGGAGTTAAAGCGGCCGCCACTCCTCTCGCTGCGCCATAGTTCTCGCCCCGTAGCGGCGTCCAGGCAAGCGAGAGAATCATCGCCGTTGACGATCAGGCGTTTACCGTCCGGCATGAAGGCGGCATCGTATAAGCGTACTGGACGACCTTTTTGCTCGTGCCAGTTACGGCCGTTACCGCTGATCCAGTGCGTCAGAGTGAAGTGCCCATCCGTGGCCACGGCCATTTCACCGCCAGACGCCAGTGCAACCACATAATGATTCTTGACGGGACCAGTGTGCGAGCGAGGTTTCTGCTCGTCGGCCAAGTCCAACTCGGTGAGGGTGGAGCAGGAATCGCCGAGGACGACTCCACGGCCAGCGCGAGAAAACTCCAGACAATTCGCGCGATGACGTTCTGCCAGCGGAATGAAGCGCGACACCCCACCCGTCGCCGTATCCCAGAGGCGCACGGTCCCAGCCGCATCGGCCGTGACGAACGCCTTGCCATCAGCACGGAGCTTAAAAAATTCCACAGGGCCGCAGTGCCCTTTCAGTAACGGTGTCACTTTGCGACCAGGAATATCCCAAATACGGATGTTGCCGTCTCCTCCTCCCCAGGCCAATCGTTTGCCGTCCGGCGCAAAGATACAGGCCGGTCGTGACACGTCTCCACCTTCACGGAGTGCGGCAACCTGCCGGCTGTGGGTCCACTCCCAAATGCGGACGCCATTCCTATTGGCGAAGGCAAATAGCCGACCGTCCGGCGAGAAGGCGACCGGGTCATTCTGATAGCCGGGAGCTTTCGCTCGGAACGCGACCTTCCCGGAGGCCAACGCCACGATGACGACTTGATCCATGAGTTTCAGAGCGGCGTGCTGACCATCGGGACAGACGGCGAGGCCAAAAAAATTCACCGTCCGCTCCGGGCCTTCCGTCTCGAATCCGCCGATCCGCTTGCCGGTTGGAACCTCCCAGATTCGCACCGACTTGCACAAATCACTGGTGATGAGGCGCTTGCCGTCCGGGGTGAAGGCGACATGGGGCGTTGAAAGATCCCCGACCGTGAAGCGTTTCTTCCCCGTGCGGATGTCCCAGACCATCGCCGGATGGGAACCACCCGCAGCCAGCAACCGGCCATCCGGCGAAACCGCGAGCGAGCGCGATTCGGGAGAATACGGTATGCCGCCAAGAATGCCGGCAGGCTGGTTCGCACGTTGCCGATCCTCCACGCTGAGTGCATCGACACGCCACAGTTCCTTGCCGGTGGCCGCCTCCCATACATAAACCATCCCCCCCGCGCCGCCGATCAGCGCTTTGCCGTTCAGGGTGAAGACGAGGCAGGAAGCCGCATACTTGAAGGAGCGGACGAGGCGGCCCGTGGCGGAATCCCACAGGCAAATGGTGTGATCGCCGTAACCGGAAGAGGCCAGGAGTTTGCCATCCGGGGACCAGGCGAGGGCGCGGACCGGACCGAGATGGCGCAGCCGAGTCGAACCGAAGCGTGCCACCGCCCCATCGGGCAACGGATCGCCATACGAGTCGAGACGCGGTTTACGCTCGGCGGCGAACACTGTCCCGCAGCCCATCAACGCCAGTGACAACAGAATCGCAGTCTTTACTTGGCTCGCCCGCATAGCAGCCCTCCTCCGCGCAAGCGTTATGCTCGCCATTGTGCCTCCACTCCGACGCGGTTGCCAGGCTGAAATACCAGGAGCTCTGTCCGTAGATGGGGATAAGCGTTTTTTCCGAGCCGCGAGCGTTGGCGAGCCGACTAGCCCCGCTCACCGACGCTCGCGGCTCGGAAGTGGTCGCCATGCCGGGCGGTTCGCGGTTCTAACGGCGACTCCAAGAGTCGGTCCATTCTTATCTTTTCGTATTTTACCGAGAGTGTGGCCCACTCGTCTTTGTCCTGGACCAAGACAACAACGGCAGTTAGGCTCAAAGTCGTCTGCTGAGAACCTCGGCCGGTTCGTTCGATAACCTGCGGGAGCAAACCATGTCACGATATTTCGGCCTCGTCTTTTTGATGGCGCTACTAACGCTTGTGCCCTACCCTTCTGGAAAGGATGAGCCGGAATGGACAGCATGGCAAGCGGCCGAGGAGAGCAGAGTCAATGAGGCTTTGCACAATACTTCTCTCCCCACCGAGGCGGAGGCGCGCGGTATCGATAGGCTCATCCGGCAGTTGAGTAGTTCGAGTTTCGCCGAGCGGGAGGAGGCGACCCGCCGGCTGGAGAAGGTCGGCGACCGGGCGGTCACGGCGCTGCGTGCCGCAGCGGGCAAAGGAGCCGACCTTGAGCTGCGCCGCCGGGTCGAGCCGCTGGCGACCGACATCCTCACCAAGGACTTACCCCAACGATTCGGGGCAAGCATTGCCGACGTCGAAAAAATCTTGCCGGAGGGTTGGAGCGTCATGAGGACCGTCTCCGGCTCAACCCCGCCTGATTGGTGGACCGACAATCCGAAGGCTGGTTTCCTCGTCGAGGCGCGAAACGGCGAAAACGTCTTGCAAATCTGGTTTTTGCCGCTGGACTGGATTGGTATCCGCAAGACGCCGAACCGTGCAAGTCACCGAGTCTACTGGCAGGGCATCCTAGCAACCGACAACTACAAGACCATCACTTTCGCCACGGATGAGAGTTTGCAAGCGTGCGTTCAACATCTCGGCAAGTACGGCCTGAGTACGCCATGCCTGGTAAACAGCGGCTACGATCGGGCACTGCGAATTTTCGCCGGCAAACTCGATTGGGCTGACCGCCAGGCCGCCGCGCTGGTCCAGAAACATTGTCGCTCACCTGGGCAGTTCCGTGAAGCGCTCACTTCCTTGAACGACCTGGGCGTGCCGGCCCGCCGACTGTTCCTCCGCGCTGCACGCGCGGCTCGCGGGGAGGATCGCAGCCGATACACCTCGATTCTCGGCCTAATCGGGGGCGACGAAGCGATCGGTCTTCTCTGCGACATCGGCACCGACCTCCAGGTATCCGCCTACGAACGGAAATACGCCTTGCTCGCTCTTGAGCGGCATAAGGACATACGCATCGGTCCGGCGCTGCATAGAGCCTTGAAGCAGATGCCCGATGGTGAAGGACTCGATTGCGTGGTGAAGGGGCTTATGCATCGGCACTACAAACCGGCTGAGACGGACTTGCTGGAACTATTCAAGCAGCAGGACAACACAGCGTATGCGAAAGAGGCGCTGGCCGATGCGCTGGCCGCTTTTCGCTGCAAGGAAGCGATTCCAGAACTACGCCGCCGGCGAGAGCAACTCCAGAAGGATGGGAAGAAACATAATCACGGGTTCAGCTACGTTGATCTCGCTTTGCTGCGCTTGACCGGCAGCTGGGGCGAACCGAGTGAAGGTGCGCGTTTGTTCGTAAGACCGCCACAACAGCCCCGCCTGGGCGACAAGATGAAATTGACCATTCACCTGGAAAACAGTGGACTGGAGCCTATCGAAATCTTCCCGTTCCCACGAGAGATGGGCCTTCGCGTGGATGGGAAGAATGTCTTCAAGGAAGACAACAGTATTATCGTATTGGGGAGGTTGAGGCGTCTTGACCCCGGCGAGGTGTGGACCTTCACATGCGATCTGACTCCTTATATCAAGACGCCGGGCCGCCACGAAGTACAATACGTCTCTCAGGGTGGTGCCTGCTCGAACAAGGTCGCCTTCACCGTGCGGGCCGGTAAACCCTGATTCCTCCATTCTCTCCTTCCGGTGACAAACATGAGCGACACCCATCTACTTCAGGTTCTGCGGACGCAACTCGATGATTTGCAGGCGCGCGGGTTGTACAAGCGCGAACGCCAACTCGAAGGCCCGCAAGACGCAGCCATCCGCGTCAACGAACGCGAGGTTATCAACTTCTGCGCCAACAATTATCTCGGCTTGGCCAATCATCCGGCCATTGTCGAGGCGGCGCACGAGGGATTGCGTCGCTTCGGCTATGGCATGGCCTCCGTGCGCTTCATCTGCGGCACCCAAACGCTGCACAAACAACTTGAAAGCGCCATCGCCCATTTCCTGCATAAAGACGATGCCATTCTCTACAGTTCATGCTGGGACGCCAACGGCGGATTGTTTGAGACGATCCTCGTCGCTGAGGATGCGATTCTCAGCGATGAGTTGAACCATGCCAGCATCATCGACGGTATCCGGCTGTGCAAGGCACGGCGCATTCGCTATCGCCACGGCGATATGAGCGAACTGGAGCGAGGTCTACGCGAGTCCGCCGGCAGCCGACTGCGTTTGATCGTCACCGATGGCGTTTTCTCGATGGATGGAGCGCTGGCGAAACTGCCGGAAATTTGCGATTTGGCCGAACGCCACGATGCGATTGTGGTCGTGGATGACAGCCACGCCACCGGCATTCTCGGGGCGGGCGGTCGTGGCACGCCGGAGCATCTCGGCGTGCTAAATCGCGTGGATATCATCACAAGCACGCTGGGCAAAACACTCGGCGGCGCATCCGGTGGGTTTACCTGTGGCCGCGCCGAGGTCATCGATTTCCTGCGCCAACGCTCGCGGACGTATCTGTTCTCGAACGCGCTGCCGCCGCCGATTGTCATGGCCGCGCTCAAGGCGCTGGAGTTGGTCGGACAAAGCAGCGATCTACGCGATCGGTTGCACGACAACGCTCGCCGTATGCGTGCCGGTTTGGAGTCGGCTGGTTTCCAACTCAAACCCGGCCAGCATCCCATTCTGCCGGTCATGCTTGGCGAGGCTGCTTTGGCGACGCGCATGGCCGACGCCCTGTTGACTCGCGGCATCTACGTCATCGGCTTCAGCTATCCGGTCGTGCCGCAAGGACAGGCTCGCATTCGCATTCAAATGTCGGCGGCACATACTACCGAGCAGATCGACCGCGCTATCACGGCATTCGCCGAGGTCGGTAAGGAGTTGGGGGTGATCGGCAAATAATTCTCTTCTCTCGCCGTTGGAGACGAGAGTAAGATTCAATGAGGAGAAATTTTGGCGAGGTGCTTTATGAATCCTCAAAAGGATGATGGTGGGAAGTGGAACGGGAATCGTTGGGCGGGCACTTATGAAGAATGGGAAAAATACTGCGCGGAGCAGGATGCGAACCTGCCCACGCGACTAACCGATGAGGAGGCGGAGGCAGATCGTGATATGGTGTGGGCTTCTCAAGACCCAGAGATTCAGGAGTTGTACGAAGGTAAGATCATCGCCATCCATAAGCGCCGTGTGATCGCGGTAGGCGATGACTGGAAGACGGTTCTCGAAGAAGCCTTACGTATCACCGGCTTGCCTCGTCGCTTATTCGCCGTGGTCTCGATCCCTGATACCGCCTCTTTCTTCGGTTGTCATTAACGTGTTGCCCAACATTCCTATTCGGGAAATACGGAAAGATTACATGACGAACCAGGGGCGGCTGGCGCGTGCCTGCCGCCTCGTGGTCAAGGTCGAGTTATTTGATCGCGTAAAGGGACGGTTTTCACAAGAGGCTATCCTTGATACCGGCGCACCATTCAGCGTGTTTCCCTACACGGTTTGGAACATTAACAACCTTTCTTGGACTCCCCTTGGCTCCCAGTTGCTCACACCACAAGGCCAAGTGGACCCGGAAGCCACGAAATGGCTCGGCGTCTCCTGCGAACTGGGAGTGATTCAAATCGCTCTGCTCGATGAGACGCTGCAACGCACCCGTTCCCTGCGTGCCATCGCCAAGTTTCCTCTCTCCGCACCGCCGGGTCGATTCAAGCAGGACATCATTCTCGGCTACCACTTCCTCATGGACAACACCATCACGCTGACGGTGAATCCGGCATCGCGTGCCACCGCCGGCAACCTCGCCAACGTCGTCGGCTTCCTCACGATTCGCTAAAACAGCGCCGGCGCGAACCTCGATTGCTCCCGCTCGCTCTCTTCCCTAAGATCAACCCTGTTGTTTTCGTGGTTTTACGGGAGACGATCGGCATGCGGCACGTTTTGTCGGCGCTGGTGCAAAACCAACCCGGCGTTCTGGCTCACATCTCCGGAATGCTCGCCTCGCGCGGCTTTAACATCGACAGTCTCGCCGTCGGCGCAACCGAGCAGTCCAACCTGTCGCGCATGACCTTCGTCGTTCACGGTGACGACGCCGAGTTGGAGCAAGTTCGCAAACAGTTGGACAAGGTTGTCACCGTCGTCAAGGTGCAGGACATTAGCAGCGAGGATTTCGTCGAGCGCGACTTGATGCTCATCAAGGTCAAGTCCGCGCCGCAACAGCGCGTCGAGATTACCCTGCTCGTCGAGATGTTCCGCGGGCGAGTCGTCGATATAAGCCCCGAGAATTTGCTGGTCGAAATCAGCGGCCAGGAACGTAAAATTGAGGCGTTTATCGAATTGATGCGTCCTTATGGCATAATCGAACTAGCTCGCACCGGCCGCATTGCTCTGGTTCGCGGCACGCCCGGTCAAGGAGATGTCCTGTGAGTCAGCCAACTTCTTCGTTGCCGTCGGCCACGCGGCCCATTCGCCCGGAACTGGCCAAGCTGGTTCGGCAACTCGCACCCGGTCAGCGCATCCGCATCACGCAGACGGTGGCTATCAACACACGGCGCAGGTGGACCACCACGGTCGAGGGCGTGTTCCGTCATTTCAACTTCCTGGCCACCGGCATCGCCACTGAGCGCGTACCGGAAGATGATATTGTCGTTGTCACCGTCCATTTCACCAAGGACAACGGCGAACTATCGAGCATCACGTTGGATGAGAACAGTCAGATTGAGGTAATCTCCGCGCGATGACGACAAGCCCAGAGCGCCAGCGACGGGTGAAGTCCCGTCGCTGGCGCTCTGGGCTTGTTCTTCATTTCCGCCGCCACAACATCTCTTCGCGGAGTCCGAGTTTCTCGACTGCCGGACGGATCGCTTGAAGGAAACGGACGGCATCGCCGGGATAACCGGCGGTCGGTCGTAGGTCGGGCACATGCTGTTGCCAAAAGCGATTGAATTCCAGCATGAGCGTCTCGCGCAGATACTTACTCGTCATCGACGCCAGGGCGACGCAGAAATGTTCGGCGTCGGCGCGCGGCTGAAACGTCAAGAACACCTCACGCCCCAGTCCGTGGACGCGATAGACGCTACGGCTCATGCCCTCTTGCTGGGTAAAGACGATGCTATCCGACAGGGCGTGCTGAATCATCGCGGCATAGGTGTTGCGGCCGCCGTGCTTGTCGATGAAGAATAACAACTCATCTTCGCCCGCCAATTGCTCGCACTGCCAACGCAGCAGATGCGCGAGCGCATGACTCAACACGACACCTTTCTTGCCGCCCTCATCGAGCAGGGCGTTGAAGCGCGGCGGACAAACGACCACGCTGCGGATATGCCAGCAAGCAACCTTCGCCGTGCCGCAAGCATCGTCGAATCGCGCTGCCCACGGTTGGAGATCATCCGTCGCCGTATGTACCGGCAGCGTTTGCGCTCCCCGATACCACGCCTCGCGCCGCAGTTCCTCGCCATCATCAGGGCAAACCCACTCGACGAGCGCGGCCAAAGACGTCATCGGCCCGATGCTTTCACGCCATAGTGTCGCCAGGACGCCGCGTTCCAGTCCGGCCAAACCGCGCGCGGTGTACACGATCTTCGAGTCGTCGATGAGCAATTGTCCGTCGTCGTCGTCCACGCCTTGGCGGACCACCGGACGAAGCAATTGCCATAAATTGGCGTCGCGGCAGTGGTCCGGCACCTGACAGGCTACGGAGGTCATCACGAAGGGGCCGAGGTTCGGTCCATAGCCCGCTTCGTCGATGCCGATGATCCAGGCCATGCCGCCCCCCCGACTGAATAGTTGAATGCCGCGACGATACCCGCTATGGTACGCGAGAGGCCCCGTTGAATCAGGAGGCTGTTCTATGCTAACCGACAACATTTTTCTGAAGATCGCCGAGAAGAAGATCCCGGCCCGTATCGTACACGAAGACGAACACTGCCTGGCGTTCCACGACAACAATCCTCAAGCGCCCGTGCATGTCCTCGTCATCCCACGCAAGGTCATCCCGACACATGCAGAGATTAAGGCGGAAGACCGTGAATTGCTCGGCCATCTGCACCTCGTGGCGGCGCAATTGGCGGAGAAACTGGGCATCGGCGACGGTTATCGATTGGTCCTCAACTGCAAGGAACGCGCCGGTCAGACAGTGCCGCACCTGCATCTGCATTTGCTCGGCGGCCGTGATCTGGCATGGCCGCCGGGATAATGGAGGAGATTCGATCATGGCGCGCGACGTAGTCCCAACTGATCCTGAACGTGAAACCGCATCCGGTCGGATCGCACTGTGGCTCGATCCGAAAGATCTTCGCTGGCTGTCGCGTCATTGTTGCTGTCCGTCGGATGCTTCCCAGGAGCAAACCGAACGCTGCGCCCGAGTGCGTTTTCGCGCCAGTGCCGCCCTGCACAAGGCCGGACTAGCCAGCGAGGACACTCCTCCTTCGGCCACCTAAGGTAGGATTGCTCTGGGCTATCGTGGTTCCGGTAGAATGTCCGGCTCGACCTGGTAAGCGTCGGACAGCTTATTCATTTGGTTGAACAATCCGACCACGGCCAGCACTTCGCCGAGTCCCTCGTTGTCCAGGCCGAGTTTCTGCGTTGCCGCCGTGTGCGAGTTGATGCAGTAGCGGCAATTGTTCGTCACCGACACGGCCAAGGCGACAATCTCCTTGGTCAGCAGATCGACCTTGCCCGGCTGCATGATCGCCTTGAGGCGTGTCCAGCACAACTCCAGATGTTCGGGATGGCTCGCCAGCGCGCGCCAGATATTCGGTACGCGGTCGATCTTTTTTGTCGCCTTGATGTCCGCGAACACTCGCTGAACGATCGGGTGATCGCAACTTTCTTCGACCAACTTGACGGTAGGCATCGGGATCACTCCTTGAGAAATAACGTGCCGCGTGTTGGTGAGGATACGGAAGTTTCGCCTGCCGCGGCAACGGGAAGGTTGTCTTGAGCGCGAGGAACTTTCAGATTCTGTCCATCACGGTCCAAACCACGCCGCAGCCGGTGCCATCTCCTCGGAAGGAGAGAAGGGGATGCGTTTGTTTCCGGTTGAGACCTTTGATCGCATCATGAAGACGCATCCGCGGATCCAACGCGGGGGCCGGCGGAAGGGGGTCATCAATGCGCGGCGGCCAACTTTCTTCCTCCAGAGCCGTCAGGATGGTTTCCTGATTCACGGCAGGTAACCGGAAGTGCTTGACTATCTGACCGTTGTAGCTCAGACACCGTAAGGCCGTATCCCAGTGCGGCCGGATGATCGGCGAGGATAGGTACGTCCGGCCGTTCCGCGTCGGTAAAAGATCATGCGCGGCATCGCGGTGTATCAACTCGTCAGCGAATTGCATCCCCTGGGCTGTGAGGACGAAACAAACGCGACCGCCGAAGGCCATATTCCGGGTATCGCGAAAGGAACGGCAGATCTCATTCGCCCTTGTTCGCTCCAGGGCATGGCGGACGTAACCCATGCCTACCAGCCAGCGAAGATCGGTCATCGTCACGCCGCGCTCGCGCAATTCGCGCAGGTTCACCGCGAAATCCCAAGCGTTCCTGCCCAGATCACCGGCTCCCTCCAGAGCGTCGCGCAGCATCCCAAGAGCGGTGTGGATGCGCGCACTGCGTGCGGGATTCATGGGGTACGCGGGCGCGGTCCGAGCGATAGCATCCATCGAAATAGCTCCCTTATTGTTTGATCCACATCAACCACGACAGGGCGCGCAAACGACCGGAGCGGTTTTCCGACAAGTCCGAAGCACGAGCGAGGAACCAGAATGGTCCTTTCCTGACGCTTCGGGCGGCTCACACGTTGGGTTCGTTGCGTTTGATGAGAAAGGTGGGAATCTTCTTGCCCAGGTGGGGCATTCGGATCGGTAATAGCCTCCAGGCGCCTGTCTCAAGTAACTAATCGAAATCGGCGCGAGTTAGTGGACAAGAATTTTGTGATTTTTTCTCAAGTTTCTCAAAATAGTTGTTTCATCGTGTTAAAATAGTTAAAATGGGAAATATAGATAAACAAAAACGGCCCATAACAGGATGAAATAGGATTACTCGCTCTGCGGAGGCCGGTTGCGAGGGGGGAGTACGCGCGTTACCATGACGCATTCTTTGATCCCCACCCGGAGATAGGTCATGTCCCTCCGCATTCTTCCTGTCTGCCTCCTCGCCGCAGTCTGGGGTGTGTCGCCACTAGCTCGCGGCGCCGATGAGACGCCAGCGGTCGGCTACGATGCCTTGCTGCGTCTGGATCAACTGCCGTTGCTGGCCGACTGGCCGGCGCATCAGGATAGCAGTTATGGCCGCAAGAACGATAACGCCGACGCGGGCAATTTCCTTCGCATCGAGAAAAATGGCGAACAGGTCATGATGGATGCCGAGGGGCCGGGCATTATCTACCGCCTCTGGTCCACCGGCGTGGTCGGCACGCAGATGTCCGACAAGTGCCGTTTTCGTTTCTACTTCGATGGCGAGGAGAAGCCGCGCCTCGATCTCTCCGTGCCGGAATTGTTCGGCGCTAAAGGGAGCAAATATCCATTCGTGCCGCCGCTGTCGGTGACGTTCGAGAGCGGCGCGGCCGGCAATCCCGGTGAAGGACCGTGCAATCTCTGTTATGTGCCAATCCCGTTCGCCAAGCACCTCAAGATCACGGGCCGCAACGTGATGTTTTATCACGTCGATTATTTGAAGTTGTCGAAGGCTGCCGCTTTGCCAAGTTGGACGCCGGAATGGGCCAAATCGCGCGAGTGGAAACACAAACTGGCAGCCTTGCAATTCGAGAGAGTTGGCGACGATCCCAAGCCAGCCGTGAACCACATCGTCGGCCGGGAGACACAAGGCGAGATCGCTCCCGGCGCAGCGATGTCCGTGAACGCAAAAGGGCCGGCCTTCATTTATGCTTTGCGCCTCAAGCTGGCGAAATCGAACGCCAAGCTGCTGCGAGGTCTTCTCCTGCGCATCACGTTCGACGACGCCGAGGGGCCGAGCGTGCTGACGCCGCTGGGCGATTTCTTCGGTACCGGCGCGGGCGATCGCCGCTTCCGTTCGTTGATGACCGGGATGACCGACAAGGAGTATTACAGTTACTGGCCCATGCCGTTCGCCAAGCGAGCGCGCGTCGAGATTGTCAACGATACGACCGAGGCCGTGACGATTGAACGCTTCAACGTAATGGCGAGTCCGGTGAAGACCAGGGCGGCGAATACGGGTTTCTTTCATGCTCGCTATGTGCAAGATCGAGATTGTCCTCTACGCAAGGATTACACCATCCTCGATGTGAAAGGGCATCGCGGCAAGTATGTCGGCGTCAACATCACCATGCAGAACGCGCGCGGCGCTCAGGGTATTTTCTTCCTCGAAGGCGATGAGAAGATTTATTGCGATGGCGAGAAATGGCCCTCCCGATGGTTGGGGACCGGTACGGAGGATTACTACAACGGCGCCTATTTCTGGAACCATCCGAATAAGGCAGCGATGGTCCGGCCGCTGGGCGGTTTGACGTTCCTCGATTGGGGCATCGGTCGCGTCTGCGCCTATCGCTGGCACCTGACCGACTGGATCAGTTTCCGCGATTCGATTCGTGTGGATCAGGAACACGGGCCGGTCAGCGACATCCCCACCAACTATTCCTCCATCGCCTACTACTATCTCGATGCGCCGACGGCCCAGAAGCCGTTGCCGCCCCGCAACGATCGTCTGCTTGTTACCTCGCTGTCTCCTGCCCCACGCTTGATGGGCTGCACACTCGACGGCAAACCGTCTCTCAACGGTAAACCAGTGAAAAGCCGTACGTTCCATGAGGCGGAGGCGACGCTCGACGGCGGCGACGACGTGCAGCACTTCGCCGCCAGCGCTCCTGGCGACACGATTGACGTAAAGATTCAGGTTCCCGGCGAGGAGGTGGTTCGTCCGTTTTGCTATCTCTCCGGTGGACCGGAGTACGGAAGCGTGGACATCACGCTGGATGGACACAAACTCGGAAGCGTGGATGCGTATCGGCCGGAGTTTCAACCGTGGTTGGAGTCATCGCTGAAGAATCTGCGACTCAAGAAGGGTAGTCATACGCTGCGTCTATCCGTGACCGGCAAGAACAAGGCGGCGAGCGCGGCCCATGTCGGATTCGTGGCCCTGCAATTGCGACCAACTTCGCCGATGGTCGGCGTCTGGAACACGATTGGCACCTGGCCCTGCGTTGGCGAAAAAGGCTGGAAGACGATCAATCCACCGGAGAAAGAGCAGAACCTCCGCGCGACGTATGACGTGCCCGGACGCGGCAAGTTAACCTGGAAGACGGTGGACAAGGAGCATGTTCACTTCGGCGGCGATCAGAGCGTGGCCTACGGACTGACCTATGTGTGGAGTCCGGACGAGCGTTCGGTCGCGTGCTTCCTTGGCCGCGATGATTCGCTCAAGGTGTGGATCAACGACGTTGTGGTGTTTGATGTGTGGAGTTTCAGCCACCTTATCCCCGATTCGTCGTTCTGCACCGTGACGCTGAAAAAGGGCTGGAACAAGGTGTTGGTGAAGAACGCCAACTGGAGCGGCGGTTTCGGTTACTGCGTTCGCTTCGGCGACCCGGATCGCGTCCTCAAGTACGCTCGAAGTCCCAAGGAGTGAGTTGCCAGCCCGCAGCGCCAGCAAGGGTTCCCTTGCTGGCGCTGCGGGCTGGTGGGTCACTCACCGAGTCGATGCGGTGCCATCGCGGTGTCGCGCTCTAGATACTTTGCTCCCCACAGCCAGAGAATGCCGCCGACCAGTACCATGATCGAGACAAAACCAAACGCCCAACTCAGATTTTTGAAGCCGGCGATCACGCCCATGAGCGTCGGCGAAGCAGCATCGCCCAGCAGATGAATGACGAGGATGTTAAGCGCGAAACCGGGCGCGCGCAGCAGCGGATGCGTGACGTTGGCCAAAATCGTGTTCGTCGGTCCTGTGTTGAAGAACAGGAAGAAGACGAACAGCACCAATGGAATCCAGGCGAGAGGGAACGGCAAGACGATCATCAGGATCAACATGGGGAAGGCCAGCACCATAGCCGCGCCGGAGACGAGGAAGTACGATCCCGGAAAGCGCGACCGCAGTCGATCACCGACCATGCCGCCCAGTAAGGTGGCCACCAAGCCCGTTAGGGCGGTCAGGCCGCCGAAAGCCGTTGTCGGATTAAGGCCGAACAACGGTTGTACCCGCCGCTCCTCGAAATAGCCGGGCGTCCAGAAGGCCAGGCCGCCCATCGCGAAGGTCATAGCCGTCATGCCCAGGGTGTTCAGGACATACGAAGGCGTTTTCAGGAGGATGAGGTAGTCGGACCAGCGTTCGCGGCTGCGCGTGGACTGCGGGGTCAATTCCGTCTGCCCGCGGCGCGGCTCGCGCATCAGGAAACACCATACGCCGAGCAGCAAGCCGGGAATCACGACGACATAAAACGCGGTGCGCCAACTCCCCGTATATTTCAACATGCCGTCACCGAGGGCGTAGCCGAGCGCGCCACCGAAGGGGATGGCCGCGTAAAACCACGCCAAGATTTGACCGCGACGGTTCTTCGGATAGAGATCGGAAATCATGTCGGGTGCGACGGGGCCATAGGCCGCCTCGCCGAAACCGACGCAGCAGCGTGTCAGCAGCATCACGAGATAGACGACCGCCAACCCGGAGCCGCCGCTGGCGACGCTCCAGACGATAACGCCAATGCCGATCAGCACCCAGCGGCGCACGCGATTGGCCAACCAACCGAAAATCGGCGCTGTTACCATGTACGTCACTAGAAAGGCGGTGGACAATACGCCCATCCAGGTTTTGGCCTCGGCCGGCTCCTTCATCTCGCCGGTATTGGGGTCTTCGACTTTCGGGAAGAACTCGGCCCGAATGCTCGGTTCGACCGCCGCCAACACCTGGCGATCGATATAGTTGAATAGATTGATGAATACCAGCAGGGTCAGCGCCATGCGTGCCCCGGCCACCGGCACGCCATCACCGGCAGGCTGGGGGGTAATTCCCGTGATCCGTGCTTCCGAGACGATGGCCGAATCGGCGGGAGTGCGAGCGGGCGTGGGGCCGGTCGTGGTCATGGTGATCCATTCTGGCGAGCTTTCTCTCGCGTAAGCGCCCGAGTACCACCCTCGGGGCGCTTACGCGAGAGAAAGCTCGCCGTGACATTACCGATGCGGGACGGAGTAAGGCCACATAGTAATGGGGCGATTCGGTTGGGGGAAGGGGAAAAGCACGAAGGAGAGAATGTCATGTTTCGCGGCCGCCGTAGTACGCCGCAGGGGGAACATCGTCCGGTACTGCTCGATGAAGTGCTGGCCGCGCTCAACGTGCGCGCCGGCGCGGTCGTCGTCGATGGTACCGTCGGCTGGGCCGGTCATTCCGTGGAGTTGTTGCACCGCGCCGGGCCGGAGGGACGGCTGATCGGACTCGATCTCGATGCCGACAACCTGCCGCGCGCCCGCGAGCGCCTGACGGCGACCAGCTTGCCATTCAGCCTGCATCATAGTAACTTCGCTGCTCTGCCCGCGATCCTGGCAATCGAGGCCGTTGCGGAGGTGCAGGCTGTTCTCGCCGATCTTGGCATGTCGAGCATGCAAGTGGATGATGCCGAGCGCGGCTTTTCGTATGTGCGCGATGGCCCGCTCGACATGCGCATGGATCGTTCGCGCGGCCGCAGTGCGGCGCAGGTGTTGGCGACGATTTCCGAGGCGGATCTGGCACGGGCGTTGCGCGATCTAGGTGATGAACCGGAGGCGGAACGCATCGCCGCCGCTCTGGTCGCCGCACGCCAGCAAACGCCGCTGGAACGAACGAGCGATGTGACGCGGGTCATTCTAGAAGCCAACGCGTGCGCGGAGCGAGTGCGCCACACGGGTTGGCGGCTGCATCCCGCGCCGGGACGGTGGAACCTGCATCCGGCGGCGCGCACGTTCCAGACCTTGCGCATTCTCGTCAACCGCGAGTTGGGAAATCTCGAACAGCTATTGCGTGTGCTGCCGGCCGTCCTCGCTCCGGGCGGTGTGGCGGCCCTCATCAGTTTCCACAGCGGCGAGGATCGGCTGGTCAAGTCGGCCTTCCGTGATGGTCTGCGTTCGGGTGTGTACAGCGCCATCTCCGACGAACCCATCCGGGCCGCGTTTGCCGAGCGCACGAATAACCCGCGTTCGCGTTCGGCGAAACTGCGCTGGGCGCGACGCCGCTCGTGAAGTAGATAAAAAACCTCTTGACGGCTCCGACATTAACCTCAAGAATGACAGGTAGGGGCGGGGTTGCCCCGTCCTACTCCTACCACGACTGAATCCCCGATCGCACAGGAGAAATCTCGCGATGAAGCGCACTCTGGCTCTTTCCGCCTTCGCCCTCCTCTTCGCTGTCGCTCCGCTCTCCGCCGCCGGTTTGACCGGCCAATACATCGAGGCTCGCACCACCGACGTTTGGACCGGCCCCTGCTTCGCCAACGCCGATGTCAACATCGGCGGCAAACACGCCATCATGGCGTGGAAAATCGACAAGGGTGCCTTCAACAAAGTCAACCTGGACGGTCTCGGCGTCGTCGCCGTCGTCGCGGCCAGCGATACGCTCGGCACGAAACAGACCGGCCCCGCCAAGGCGGTGCTGATCGTCGATGAGCGTGCCACCACGCCGCAGCACGACGCCTTGGTTCAGCTGGCCAAAAAGCAGGGTGGGACATTGCTCGGCAACGTCGTCGCCGTCAAGAGTGCCCGCGTTGACCTGGCCGTTTGCAATTGCGAGGAAGGCGGCTGCGGCACGTTGACGGCGGGTGACGCCCGTATTGAGACGCGCTGCCTCGATCACAAGCACGACAAAGTCTGCGGCAACGAATCCGCCTTCTTCCCGCCGCTGGCCCGCGATCTGAAGGTGCAACCGGCCTTGGCTGTCGAGAATACCTACACCGGCAAGGGCGTCGATAGCACCTGGAAGGACAGCGGCCGGCGCAGCGCCTACCTCGGCACGTTCGCCATTCGCTAAGGCATGGATCCGGCCGCGTATTGGCGAACGGCCGGCGTAAGCCGGCTGGTAGGGCGTATCCACCAGCCGGCTTACGCCGGCCGTTCGCCTGGGAGACACCATTGATGCGATTACGTATGTTGGGCGGTGGGATCGCTCTGTTGGTCGTGGCCGTCCTTCCGCTCCACGCGGCCGACAGCCCCTACACGATCAAGACGGTGGACAAGACCGCCACCCCCAAGGAAGTGCAAGAGCCGATCCGCAAACTGCTCGGCGAGCGCTGCGTCCAGATGCTCGACGCCAAGGGCGATGTTCTCGCCGAACTGTGGTTTCGCAAGGATCTGCCGGCCAAGGCGACCGATGCGCAAATCAAGAACGGTCTGACCTACCGCGAGATTCCTGAAACGACTCTTTTCGGCGTCGTCCGCTTTCCCAAGCAAACCACCGACTACCGCAAGCAGAAGATTCCGGCCGGTGTGTATACGCTGCGCCTGGCCAATCAGCCGATGGACGGCGATCACATGGGCACCGCACCCTTCAGCGAGTTCCTTCTGATGTCACCGGCCGCCGAGGACAAGAAGCCCGACACGATGGAGCCGAAAGCGCTCCAGGAGTTGAGCGGCAAAACCACGAACGGTCATCCGGGCGTTATGCTTCTTTTTCCAGGCAAGGGAGCCAAGGCCGAGGCAAAACTCGAAAAGAAGGAAGAGAATCACTGGATTTTGTTGCTGTTGCAAGAAGTCAAGGTTGGCGACAAGAAGGCCACTCTGCCCATTGGTTTGACGCTTATCGGCGCGTCATCCGCGGCGTAACAAGAAATAAATACGAATCACGAAAACACGAAAAGGAGAAGGATTCCGCAGAGAATTGTCGTCGCCCTTTGTTCCTCCGCTTCTTTTCGTGTTTTCGTTCTTTCGTGATTCGTATTTTTCTTGTAAATCGTGACTCATCGCTGAAGCAGCATAGACCACGATAAGCGCGGCGGTTGTGTCCCTGGAACACAAGCGTAGCCGCTGAAATCCGTCACGCCCTCGGCTCGCAAGAAGTCCTCGTCGAGCAGTGCTTGCCCTGTCATCTCCGCCGGTTCCTTTTGCACCAGACGAAGTACACAATCGACGAGAATATCCGGCTTGCGCCACATTTCGGGTTTACCCAGCGCGTGGTTGATCGACGCTTGTGTTTCGATGATTGTCACCGGCCACAGCGAATTGACCGCGATGTTGTGTGGCCGCACTTCTTCCGCTAGCCCGAGCGACAACAACGTCATGCCCAACTTCGAGATCGAATAAGCAATGCGGCCGGGCACCATCGAGAGATCGAGGGGTGGACTCATGTTGATGATGTGACCTGATCGCTGCTGGATCATGGCCGGCAATACGGCTCGGCAGCACAAGAAGGCGGCCCGTGCATTGACGCCCATCACGAGATCGAAACGCTTGGCTGGTGTATCGAGCAGACTGCTCCAGTGCAGTGCGCCCGCGTTGTTGACGAGCAGGTCGATGCGGCCGAAACGCTCCAATGTCTTCGCGGCCATGTTTTCAATCTGCTCGGCATCGCGCACGTCCACCTGGATCGGCAGCGCCTGAGCGCCGAGGGCTTCCACTTCCGCCGCGACAGTGAAGATCGATCCCGGCAGTTTATCGGTCGAGATGGTGCTTTTCGCGGCGATGACAACGTGACATCCCGCCTTCGCCAACCCCAGAGCCAGAGCGCGGCCAATGCCACGGCTTGCCCCGGTGATGATGGCGACTCGTCCTTGCAGCGTGGACATGGCATCCTCCGATCTTTCCCGGCCAAGAACGGCGCGCTCAATTCTTTGCCTTCTTGCTGGTCGGCATATCCCACAGGGTAATCACCCCGCGCGTGCGTCCTCCAGAGGCCAGCGTCTTGCCACCCGGACTGAAGGCCAGGGAATAGACGGACACAAAACGCCCCACGCGGAGAGTGGCGATTCTCTTGCCCTCGGGGCTGAAGGCCACGGCATTGACCGAACCCTCAAAGCCCGTAAGAGTGGCTATACACTTACCGGTAGCCGTGTCCCACAACTTCACTTCGTCGTCTTTGCCGCTCTTCCCATCCCTGTCACCTGGAAACGATATCTCCGGCGGCCAGCAGGCTCCCTGGAGCGATCAGCCCATGCAGCATCCGCATCACAAACTTCCTCCTAGCTATCGGATTTCTCAGGGAGGAGATCGGTCGTCTCCGGCGTACATGATAAGTGGCACCGGCTTGGCTGTCCAGCATCGCCACGGCGTCCTGTAGCGCATATCTTTTTTGAATACCCAGGCATCGATCCCGTGTGACGGTGCCGATCACGGCGAAAATCGGTGTGCGGTTTCGCAAGATTGGGGGCAATACAACATCAGAGGGCTATCCCCATCCCCGACTTGCGAGACCGCCATCATGACCGCGCGACCCGAGCAACTGATTCAGCACATCCGCCGATTGGCCGCCCCGCCCGCGTCCTCGTCTAACCTGCGGAGCCATCGCCGCACGCAAGCGCCTGCACAGGATTTTCAGACCCGGTTCCCCCAAACAAGACAACAGGTGATTGCAAAGTGGAATGGCGATGGAGCCCTCGCTGTAGTGGGAGTCTCACACCCATCCCGTTCCCCTCGGACGGTTGTTCACGCAGGTTGATTTTCAGAAGAGTTGACAGCGGAAACCCTGATCTCTATAGTTATTTTCACAGCGAGTTTCTTTACTCCATCCAGCAATAATTCGCTGCTTATGCACCTGTAGCTCAACTGGATAGAGCATCGGTCTACGGAACCGAAGGTTGCAGGTTCGAACCCTGCCAGGTGTAATCAACACAACCCCCTAGCCGAACGCAAGTTAAGCGTACCTGTCTGTGTCGGACAGCGCGGCCGAAAAACTCCAACAAGCGCGGAAGGTTCCGCGCACGGGAGAAAGCCGCATGTCCAAGTTCCGTGTTCCGTCCTACCGTTTGCATCGCCAATCCGGTCAAGCCGTCGTCACCCTGACCGACTCCCTGACCGGCCAGCGCAAGGACCACCTGCTCGGCAAGTACAACACCGCCGCTAGTCGGCAAGAGTATAAGCGTGTCGTGCTTGATTGGGAGGCTCGCGGTCGCCGTCTGCCCGAATCGAACGGCACCCCTGAGTTGACACTCGCCGAACTGATCGCCCGCTACTGGCGACACGTCGAGGAGTATTACCGCCATGTGGACGGTACTCCCACCGGCGAAGTGCAGGCTATGCGCTACGCCCTCCGACCGCTGAACCACCTCTACGGTCCATTGCTCGCCCAGGAGTTCAACCCCTCTGCGCTTAAGGCCGTTCGTGAATTGCTGGTGCAAGGCTACGCTCATCCGAAATACGGCCCCCAAAAACCGCTCTGCCGAACGCGCATCAATGCTCAGGTGAAACGCATCCGCCGAATGTTCAAGTGGGCCGTCGAGAACGGGCTGATTGCGGCGAGTGTGCATCATGGTCTGTGTGCCGTCGCTCCGCTCAAGCGCGGTCGCACCCAGGCAAAGGAAAGCGAACCCGTCAAGCCCGTGGCCCGCGCCGTCGTCGAGGACACGCTGCCGATCCTGCGCCCCATACTCGCCGACATGGTTCTGTTGCAATTGGAAACCGGGATGCGACCGGGAGAACTGGTTGTCCTGCGCGTCTGCGACATCGACATGACGGGAGCCGTTTGGCTCTATCGGCCGTCCTCTCACAAGACCCAGCACCACGGCCACGATCGCATCATCCCCATCGGCCCGAAGGGACAGGAGATTATCCGACGCCATCTGAAGCCAAACCTCTCCGCTTACTTGTTCTCGCCGGCGGATGCCGTGGCCGAGTTCCGCGCCCGGCAGCGGCAGGATCGCAAGAGCAAGGTGCAACCGTCGCAGCACTACCGAAAAAAGAGCCGGCCTAAGAAGCGGCCGGGCGAAGTCTACACCGTGCAAGCCTATGGCCATGCCATCACGCAAAGCATCAAGCGGCACAACCGCGACAAGGCCGAGGGAGAACGGATACCCCATTGGCACCCGCACCAATTGCGACACCTCCGCGCCCTGGAACTGAAACGCGAAGCCGGCTTGGACGTGGCCCGCGCCGTGCTGGGGCATCGCAGCCCCATCTTGACGGAACACTACGCCACGCTCGACATTGCCAAGGCCGCTTCCGTCATGGAGAAGATTGGCTAGTCAGCCGAAGGACGACAACGCAAGCGCTACTGTGCTTGTGCGCGGCGCGGTCGCTGTCCTACAGTGGGATGGGCGGGGGATAGGCTGGCCGGCCGAATCCCTGCAACCTCACGGGTGTTTCTCCCGCCCATTTTTTCCTTGTTGAGGTTAGCCGATCGAGGTTTCGGCCCATGCTCATGGATGTATCCGCCCCTGCGCGTCTTACCGCACGTCAAGCCGCACAACGTCTCGGCGTCTCTCGTGCCCTCATCGAGACATGGGCGAAAGAACGGAAGTGTCCCTTCATCCCCGACGAACCTTTTCAGGTTTTTCGCAATCCGCATTCGCGCAAAGGCGTGCGTTACGATGCCGAACAGATCACGCGCATTCAGCAGAGACGTTTGACGATTCAGCAGACCAAAGGCAAGCAGAGCGGATATTTGACCTACGCTGAACTTCGCAAGCGATTCAACTGGAAGCAAAAGACTCTGCAAGGACTGCTGTACACCTGGCAGGAGGATGGCTGTAGTTACCTGGACGGCGTGAGGCTCGATGCGCACAAGGAAATGCGCCCTGTCGATAAGGACAACAGACTCCGCAAAATATGGGTTTATAGTCTCGCCCAACTTGAGCAAATCAATGAGATCCAGCGGGAGGAACAATACGGCACCTATCGAAACGAACGCGGCGTCTGGCTTTCGGCCAAGACGGCGCATGAGGTGTATCCAAGCATCTGGGACTCCAAGCTCGGATATTGGCAGGAGCAAGCCTGTTCTTATTTGGGCAGGCCGATCCATTACTTGCCGGTTCGTCGGCCAGGTGGACGTGGCCCGCATCGCTGCCGCACGATGTATCTTGAGGCAGATTTGCAAGCCATTTCCGATGCGCAGCATGCTGGGCAACCCGAACCGGCGTACCAGGACGACGAAGGCACCTGGATCTTTGCCGCTGGAGTTGCCGCTCGAACGGCCTGGCCTGCGAGCGGTCTGCGTTATTACCGGCTCAAGGAATGGGCTTGTTTCGTGGGTCGAGCCGAAAAGCGACTCCGTGCCAAGCAAGTGCCGGCGTCTTGTCATGCTGGGGTTTTTGGTCCCGGCTGTGAAGTCGTCTGGGCATATCATCGGGGAGACATCGAACAACTTGCCGGCTTGCGCTGCGGGATCGATCCCGCCGAGGTCAGCATGATGAGGGGGGCGGAAAGCATAAGTAGGGCGAAACCTGTCGAGGAAGTCACGGCGAAAGAATCCAAGTCCCGGTTGGGTGAGGCGGCCGAAGATCACTGGATGGCACAGGAGAGGAAGACCTATGAAGCCGTGCTTGACCTCAAACGTGACCTTAACAGAGCTTGCTCGGAAATCCCGAAACAGACCGCCGAGGAAGTGTGTCAGCAGTTATCTGGCCTGGCTCCATTGGTCAGCGATCTGCAAGAGGAACCGACCATTCAACCCCTGTGGGATGACGTTCTAGGGACGTTGAAATGGCAGGGTAAGGTAATTCGCCGGTTCCGCGCTCCCGCGAAAAATCAAAGAGACATCCTCGAAGCCTTTCATCGTGCCAATTGGTCAACTCATGTGGACGACCCTTTCGACGACTGGGTCAAACTGAACAAGACACTCGCCGAACTAAACAAGGGGCTTGAGGAAGGCGCGATTCGTTTTCGCTCCAACGGCAAGGGTGACGGTATTTTGTGGGAACCGGCTAAATAGTCTACTAAAAACATCTCTAGGGTACTTCTAGGGTTTCTCTAGGGTAGGCGACTGCAAATCCGATTGTCAAACTGACCCTCGTAGGCGATTCCGAGTCCCTGCGAGGGTTTTTTCGTGTCCGCAACTGTGACCTCGACACCCGTACTCACCGAGATCGTCGCCGGCCTCGGCCTCAGTCTGAGCCAGGCCGCGCGTCGATTCCCGTCTGCGCGCCTCGGCAAACCCGTCCATAGCAGCTGCGTGTGGAGATGGATGCACGATGGGGCGCGTCTGCCCGATGGCTCCGTGGTGCGTCTGGAAGCGGCCAAGGTAGCCGGCCGCTGGTTGACATCGGAACCGGCACTGGCTCGATTCGTTGCACGGCAGACGCCGGCAACGGAAGGTGAGCCGAGGGAGACGCCGCGCACACCGGCACAGCGAAGCCGAGCAAACGAAAGAGCGGCCAAACAACTCGAAGCATTAGGGATTTGATGGGGAGCAATAACGACGCTGGCCGCGCGGCTACCACCCCGCACGGCCAGCATGATCCAAACGACACGACGGACGGACAACCATCATGGTAGACAGAGGACAGCCGCGCGGCAACGTCAGCCGCGCAACAATCGACGAGCGAGAACGGCACCCCCTCGCCAGCACCAAGGAAGGGGGGGCGTGGTGATCAGTAACTCGGTCTCTGCCCACCTTGAACAGCAGCATGGCGTTCGCATCGCGCCAGGGCGGAAAGGCGTTTGTCCCTTCTGCCGTCACGAGTGCTTCGCTGTCCACAAGAACGATTCACTCGGGAAGTGTTTCCATTCATCGTGTGGGCGGGCTATTACGAGCGGCAGTCTCGATAGCGGCTACAACGGCTCTCTGTACCAGATTCTCGACGAGATCAAACGCGACTGTCATGCTGAGCTAATTCGTCAAAGGGACGGGAACAAGGCGTATGCCTGGGACTACCTCACCAAAACCCGAGCAATTCACCCGCGTGTCCTCTTCGATCTAGTCGAGTTGGGCGCGGTGCCGCACGACTACGACGTGAACAAGGTCTTTGCCCCGCATCTGGAGAAGATCGCGGAGCGCCGCAAAGAACTGGATGCGGACACAGAAGCCGTTCAAAAGAAGAAGGAAGGTCGAAAGAGCAAGGGGAAGACGGAGCAAGAGAAGAAGATTGAGAAGGAGTCAGAGAGGCTCGACACTCAGGAAAGGTTCCTCGCCGAACGGCGAGACGAGTTGCAGGAGAGGTTCGCCAAAACCGCCGGATGGGTTGCCTTTTTTCACACCGACGCACACCACCGCACGCTTAGCATTCGCTTCCGCAAATTTGAGGGCAAACGCTTCCAATCTTACGTTCCTTTTACGGGGCGGACGGGATTATTCGGCCACAGTCTTTTTTCCCACTACCAGAGCGAGCAACGCCGGAAATGCAATCGCCTGATGATAGTCGAAGGGGAGATAAACCTCCTTCAGATTCACGGTCTCGCGCTCCGGACGGCCCCCGAAACGAATGGTGCAAACTCGCCCAAGTACGCGAACTGGATTGCCGCCACAGGGTCGGCGAACACGCAGGACGCCGCGACAATCGCCGCCCTGCTCAAGACGCCAGGGACAGTAAAGCCGCTTGTCGTCTGCCAAGACAACGACGAAGCCGGCGACGAGGCGGTTGCCAATCTTTCGCGGACCTTCACGCTGGAAGTATTGACGCCACCGAAGCGCGAGCAGGATGTTGATGAGTTCATTCGCGGATTCGAGAAGGACTACGCCAGCGCTTGGGCTGGCCTGGAGGAATTAATCTCCAAGCGACGGCTTATATGTCGTCCGTGGAACGCTCTTGCTGAGCAGATTTTTCGCGCGCGGCAGAAACACGGGGAAGACGACGAGCGACGAGATTTCGAGATCAACGCCGAGGTGAAGCGTATCGTCATTGATGACCTGCGAGAAAGGGGGGAGTTCTATCACGAGCATTCGCACGGGTATTATTTCCTGTCTGATGACAAGCGGCTCATTCCCCTCGATGACCGGGACAATCAATTATCCTGCCTGCTCGATCGATACGGACTCAACCCCGTTGAGAAGGCATGCGAGTACACAAGAAAATCGCTGTACATCGAAAGTCTGACAAAAGGGAAAGCAACACAAGTCCACCGACTCACATGGTTCGACCAGCAGACCCACACCTTGTATCTGTTCAACCATGCCAATCAGGTTTACCGGATAACGGCCGACCAGATTGAACTGGTTGACAACGGAACGGACGGGACGCTGTTCATCTTCGACCCGCGCAACGAACCGTTCAAACTGGCGACTGACGAGAATCTAGGCGACCTCTTCCATCACGCTGTGACAGCGGAAATCAATTTCGATTCGGAAGGCCAGTTAACACGCGGCGAGCAGCAATCGCTTTTCAACCACTGGTTCCAGTCCATCTTCTTTGGGAGCATACTTCCCACGCGGCCACTGCTGGGATTCATCGGCCCGAAGGGATCGGGGAAAAGCTACACCTTGCGGCGGGTCGGCATGCTGCTCTTCGGGTCGCAATTCGAGGTGACGAACCTGCCCGCGAGCGAGGGCGATTTTGACGCCATCACGACGAACACGTACTACTGTGCGTTCGACAACGCAGACTCGAAGGTCAAATGGCTCCCCGATCGGCTGGCGATCTGCGCCACCGGAGGCACGGTCAGCAAACGCCTCTATTACACGACGAACTCGCTGGTCAACTATCCGATTGATTGCTTCGTTGGCATCACGTCCAGGACACCCCATTTCAACCGCGACGATGTAGCAGACCGCATGCTCCTCCACCACGTGAAGCGTTTTGAGGATGGGCAATACCGCAGCGAACACGAACTAAAGGCGGCGATCCTGAAAGACCGCAACAGGATCATGACTGCCGTGGTTCGCCAACTTCAGGAGTGCATCGCCGCACTGAAGCAGACGGAAGGCAGAACTTACCGGACCTCGTTTCGCATGGCCGACTTCGCTGTCTTTTGCCTACGCCTGGCTGACGCCCGTGGCAGACGCCACGAGGTAGAGGCGACGTTCGGCAGGATGCAAGAAGAGCAATCGGCGTTCACCCTTGAAGGGGACTGCCTGATAGACCTGCTTCAGAAGTGGCTTGAGACGGAAACCAATCACAACAAAAAGGTGACGGCTTCTGACTTGTTCAAGGAATTGAGGTATCTGGCCGAGAAGGCAAACCTGCCGTTCGATTACGAAAACGGGCGGTCCCTCGGTCAACGCCTCAGCCACATCGAGAGCAATCTGAAATCGGTTGTCAACCTGGAGGTAAAGCCAGACAAGAAGAAGCGCCAGAAGGCTTATTGCTTCTGGCCGAAGGAGGAAGGTGCGCAATGGGCAGGAAAGCAGGAATCGGCAGGAATCGACGATTTGGGCGATTCCTGCCACTCAACTTATTGGAGTGAAAGGCTTTAGGTAATTTAGCAGGAATCGCGGAAAGCAAGTCAGAACTTCGCGCGCACGCGAGGGAGATGAACGGCTGGTTTTTCTTTCCCGTGAAGTAGATTGCCGACTTGCTTTCCGCGATTCCTGCCAAGAGACGTAAATCCTTATGGAGTTTAGCCTTCATGGGCAGGAAAGGGCGATTTGAGCGATTCCTGCCGATTCCTGCCTTTCCTGCCAACGCGAACAGACACGAGGGAAGAGGACCGCCCCCATGTACCGCGCAACCGCCCGACTATCCTTTGGCAAGCACGCCGGCCGGCTGGTATCCGACGTTCCGACGAGTTACCTCCAATGGTTGCTGGCCAACGTCCACGACCTCGATTCGTGGATACGTCACGAAGCCGAATGTACCCTTCGTGACCGTGGCGACTCGACCACACCGGCGAAGGACGCCGGCAAGCAATCTCTTCCCGTGGTCAATGTCCGGGCCGCGCTTAAAAGCTGGTTCGCTTCCCTTTGCCGGGATTACCACCCAGATCGCACGGGCGACGATGGCAAGGTTATGGCGGCGCTGAATGAGGCGAACGAACGACTGCGCAAACTGCTGGAGGTGGCTTGAGATGAACCCGACAACCCCAACATCAACACCGTGGGGAGGATGGTTCCGCCAGAACAAGCGCGTCCGCTGGACCCAGCTTGTCAGCGGCGATAGCTACGCTGAGGCATGGGAGCGATTGCTTGACGCGCTGGCCATGACGCGCGGCGGTGAATCCCTGGTGACGATGGCAAACCCTAATTGCGACGCCGCAAGGCTGACGCCCTTGACGATGGGCAATCAGAGAGAGAGGCCACGATGAAGACGCAACACGGAAGAGTAAAACGCGGCCCCGAGGAACCAGCGAGGGTTCGCGTCCTCCGGCGGCTTCTCGACATCCTGCACACCAAGCGCCGGCGCGAAATCAGGTTCTCCGACCGCTATCAGGCTGGCGTCATCGACGAACGTATCCGCCACGTCGAAGCGATGCTTGACGACTTGGAGAAGAGAGAAGGTAATGGTTGATTTGACCCGAGCGGAACACCTGCAATATCTCGCCGTCGAACTCGAAACGACCAAGCGTTTGCTCAAGGACGCGCTCAAGTGCAAACTCACCGCATTGATTCAACAGCGCCGTCAGAAAATCCGCAACCTCCACCGCGAACTCGAAGCCCTCAACCACGGCAAACGAGGCTATCGCCCATGACCAGAACCCAACGCTTCCGCGACCGGCAAGCCGTCTTGCTATGCCGCATCGTCAACCGCCTGATCGCTGCTCGCGCCGCTGCCAAACTTGGCCGCCACGCCATGAGCGAACGACACCGGCAAGCCGCCTTCACCGCCGCTGAAAAACTGTGTGAACTGATTGCGGAACATGAGCGCGGGGCACACTGGACCACGACGCGACGCCGGCCGCTGCGTGAGGTTTTCGGGTTTGAAAACGCAACGGTGCAAAATGGACATCGGCGCACGCCGATTAGGGACACGCAGCGGGTATGATTAGAGAGGTTTCTCTCGTGAGTGGGGCAGCGGTGGAGGCTTATGGGTGGCCGAAGCCGCTGCCCGTTTTCAGAGGGGATGGCGATGGCGAGCAAAGACGAAGGACGCTGGATTACGGTTGGCGCTCGCTCATCCGGCGGCGAGGACGGCGACGGTAAAAAACACGGTGGCAGCCCTATCTTCATCCGCAATGGCCGCGTTGAGAAAGGCGCGCCGGCGCTAGTCGGCAAGAAGCTCGGAGCGTTCAAGGAGCCAGCCGAACACGGCACCACCCGCCAGCAACAGAACAAGGCTAAGGGCTATGACCGCGCCGTCTGGAGCAAGAAAGCCCGCGCCGCCGGCATTGCCCCCGAACACCTCAACCAGCTCGCCGATTCCATTCGCCACCACGACCGGGAGCATATTGAGCAACGCAAACTGTTGGTCCAGCGCGCCCGCCAACTCCTGAGACACCACGGTTATGATGCTGGCGCGCTGACCACGAATCTACGCTCCGGGCGCGTTGAAGACGCCGATTCGATTCCCGGCCTTGATGTGGTTGCCGACAGCCTTCACCGTTCATTCCCGGAGCAATTTGCCGGCTTCGAGAACGATCCCGCCGACCGGCTCAAGGATATGCTGACGGAAGGCAATCCCGAGCCGATCGACGCCTACAGCGCCTACCAGCATGCTTTCGACGAACTCGAAGGACATGGCGCAGGCACCGACGACGAGAGCGGCCACGAGCCAGACGACCGACCCTTGGACGATGACGAACCCGAACCAGACCCGTGGAACTTGTACAAACCGCAACAAGAAGCCATCCCACCTTCCCCGCATCACGCCAGCAAGATTGATGCAGCCTGGGAGCGATTCCAGAGCGGCGCGCAGGCGACCGGCAAGGGCGGACTTTTTGGAGCAAACGACCTCGCAGGCCGCCACGGATTCGGCAAACTGCCCGATGGAGTCAGCGTCCTTCTCACCGAGGGACGGTACGCCGGACACACCGCGAAAATTGTCCGCGACAGGGATAACCGACGCATCGCCGCCGAGATTGACGGCGCGCCACAACTCGGACTGATACCCGTGGACCACAACAGCGTAGAGCCGCTGAACAGCGCGCAAAGCTGGCGCACGGAAGCCGCTGCCGCACCCAGCGAGCAGCATAATTTGTTCGGCGCGAATGCGTTCTTGCCGCCACGCCACGATGATGATTCCGTTCCATTTTCCCGAACAGAGAGGCCCGCTATGCGTTCCGCATGGGACGATCTTTCACCGCGCGAATTGAACGCGCGAGCTTGCCGCGTTGCACAATTCGCCCGCGATATGCCCGCGCTGGATGAGGGCGACCGTTTCGCCAAGTCCGACGCCCTTGATTTGCTCTTGGGCGGCAGCGATCCCGCCACCGTCGAGCAGCAAATCAAGCAAGCCCGCCAAGCCATCCAGAACGGTGACAGCTCGCTCGATGAAGCCGTGCAGCAGCTTGCCAGCACGCTTGGAGCACCTACCGGCCAGCCCGATGCCAATGCCAGCCAACGCCTGGAAGCCATCGTCCGGCGCGCTCTGGCCACCGGCGCGAGCCTGGCGCAAGCCGCCGCGCAGACAGGCGACAACGACGCGGCCACGCAGCCGCAACGCGAGCCGATGACCTATTCACGCCGCGCCCAAGGCTTGCAGCACTGGCGTGAGCGGTTTGCGTCTGGATCGCGACGCTAATCAGCACTTACCTTTTTCTCACGACAAGGAGACAACCATGCACATGGTTGCAGAGATGACCGAAGCCGAACTAACCAAAATCGCGGAAGTCACCTTCAACGAAAACGCTGGTGATGCCCCTCCCCAACAAGAGGAGAAACCGGACGAACCCGCGATCTGGAAGCCGCGCGGCGATTGGAAATGGTCCGACCACTCCCCCGTCGCAATGGGCATTGACGGACTTGATGTTGTTACCCTCAGCCTCAAGTTTCAGGCCGCCAACCTCGGCCGCCAACGCATGCTCAGCATGCGCGATGATTTGGCCGGCCGCGCGCGTTCGACGCTGCTTGCCGCCTTGCAAAAGCACGAAGCATTCCAACGGTGGGCGGAGGTGAACGCCGAACATCGGCTTGCGGTTCTGCGCGTCAACGAACTCGAACAAAAAGCCGCTGCGTTGCAGAAAGAGAAATTGCAGCTGACCGCGAAGCCAAAAGGCAGTGGTCCGAAACTCGTCAGTAATAAAGCGGAGCAGGAAGAGAATGCCCGCCTTCTCGAAGCTGCCCGTGCCGAGCAAGAAGCCTTCGCACCCATTGCGGACGAAGCACGCCAAACGGTCGAAGCCCTCACCCGGCAAATGGCTCAAGAATCTGCACGCGCCAGCTACGACGAACACATGGCTGAGATTGACGCCAAGCTCGCCGACTTCGCAGCCCGCAATAGCGAGACGTTAACCGAACTGGCCGCGATGGTTCAGGGGCGAAAAGCCGCCGTGCAAGCCTATGAACTGACGGCGTTCGCTCTGGCTCAGTTGCACGATCCGCAGCCGTCCCCCGAACAACTCAACGCATCCGATTGATGCACCTGTGCGCTGGCTGGGACTCGTGGTTCTTGCCAGGCCCCTGAAGGTGGCCCACGCTTTCAGGGGCAACTTTGACTCGCCGGGCAACCTGCGGCGCACTGCGGCAACAGGGAGACGCTTTTCATGGCTGGCCACGGTTCCCGATACCTCCTGCTCCGCGAACGAGCGATTGCCGCCCTTGTCCTCTTTGGCGACACGGAACGAGCGGCAACCTCCATCGGCATCCCATCACGCACCTTTCGCGGCTGGATGCTCCGCGATGACTTCATGGCCGCCGTCCAAGAATTGCGGCAGCAAGTGAAGGCCGGCGCACTGGTACAAATCACCGGCATGATGAATGAGGCTATCGAGAGCATCCGCACCGAGGCGCGAAACGCGACAAAGAGTGCCGACCGGATTCGCGCCTGGCGTTCGCTGCTTGAGTTTGAACAACGGATGTCCCATGAAGAGTTGCGATCAAGGGTCGATGAGATGGAACGTCAGATTGCCGGGCTACAGAGCGGCCGGAACGGGGTGACGGTCAACGGTTCTGTTATCACGAATGTCACCGTGGCACCTGCCGCGTTCACGGGGTTCCTTGCGGATATTCAGCCAATCACAATCGAACACCAATCATCGGAGAGCCAGCCATGAGACAGCCCGACAACGATGCGCTCCCCGATGAGGATGAAGACGCCGACGATACCAGCGTGCAATTCACCCGGCGCGAAGATGGGTCGATAGTTGCCTCAACGGTAGTTCGGCCTACCGACCGAGACTATGCGTTGATGGATTGGCTGGCAAAGCAGTCAAAGTTGCTGAACCGCGCCAAAAGGCGGACATGAGAGGGGCGTCATTGTGGCAGGGAGATTTCCGGGATGGACTT
>DATNCY010000023.1:0-42656 GCA_035553375.1 Gemmataceae bacterium | reverse complement strand
CTACACAAGTGCGGAGAAGGCTGAGTTAGAGCATCTTTTGTGGTTGAGGAAGAGCGCCAAATGCCTTTTTACGCTCTTCCTCATCCACGCTTCGGACCCGAAAACCACTTGTGTAGATACCAATGACTCGGGGGAGAGGGGAGCCGAGTCAACGACCGCTTAACTGGATGCGAAAGGGGAAGGATTGTCCCTTGCTTGCGCTGCGGGCTGGCAGGGTGATGTCTTGTAGCTGCGTGGTCGTGTGTGCGCTCAAAGACTTAATCCTTTCATCCCCCTCTCATTGTCTCTGTGCTACCCTGTCTCCCCAGGCCCTCCCATTTCTTTCAGAAGAAGGATTCAACCATGAATCGGAGACGGTTTGCTTGCGGATTCTTCACGGCGGCCCTCGTGGCGGTCGCGGCGCAGGCGGGTGATTGGCCGCAGTTTCGCGGTCCCAACGGTACCGGATTGTCCGAGGAAAAACAACTTCCCACCGAATGGAGCGCGACGAAAAATGTCGCCTGGAAGTCCAAGCTGCCCGGCTACGGCTGGTCGTCGCCCATCGTTTGGGGCGACAGGGTATTCGTGACGACGGCGGTTTCCGATAAGCAGACAAAACCGAGGGGTTTTGGCGGTGGTGGGTTCCGTCCGGGTGGCCGACGGCCGGAGGGGAAGCAAGACGGCAAACAGCCCGAACGGCCACGGCGTCCAGGGGGCGGACGCGGCGGTATGGGACGCGGTGGTAAACCACCCGACGCCGTCTATCGCCGCGAGGTCTATTGTCTCGATCGCGCCACCGGCAAGGTAGTGTGGCACCAGACCGCCCACGAGGGCAAACCGACCATTCCCGCGCAGATGGGCAACACCTACGCCACCGAGACGCCTGTGACTGATGGCCAACGGGTCTACGTCTATTTCGGCATGACCGGCGTGTTTTGCTACGATCTCGAAGGAAAATTGCTGTGGAAGAAGGAACTCGGTTCCTATCCGATGATGGCCGGCTGGGGCACGGGCAGTTCGCCGGCTCTGGACGGCGATCGCCTTTTCATCCAGTGCGACAACGAAGAGAAATCGTTCCTCGCGGCCTTGGACAAGAAGACCGGCAAGGAACTATGGCGCACGCCGCGCGGAGAACGGTCCTCGTGGTCCACGCCGTTCGTGTGGAAGACCAAGAATCGGACAGAAGTGGTAGCCTGTGGCAATGGGCATGTGCGCTCGTATGACGTGGCGACCGGCAAGCAACTTTGGGAACTGGGCGGTCTGAGCGGGCAGGCCAACGCCACGCCGGTGGCCGGCGATGAGATGATCTTTTTCGGCGTGGGCGGTATGCGTGGAAGTCGGCCGTTAGCGGCCGTGCGCGCCGGCGCATCCGGCGACATCACCTTGAAGGAAGGCGAAGACTCCAACGCCGGCGTCGCCTGGTGGCGCAAGCAGGCCGGCCCGTCGATGGCCTCGCCGCTTTACTACGATGGTTATCTGTATGTCCTCGAACAGCGCGGCGGCATGCTGAGTTGTTACAACGCCAAAACCGGCGAACCGGCGTACAAGGGCGAACGTCTGCCGGAAGCGCGTGGCTTCACGTCGTCGCCGTGGGCCTACGATGGCAAGGTTTTTTGCTTGGCCGACAATGGGCAGGCTTTTGTGATCCAAGCCGGGGCGACGTTCAAGCTGCTCGGCAAGAACACCATTGAGGAGATGTGCTGGTCCTCGCCGGCCATCGCGCACGGTGCCGTGTTTTTACGCAGCGTCGATCATCTGTATTGCATCAAGAAGTAAGAAGCACGATCCAAACGATTTACAGCCCGCAGCGCCAACCGGGGAAGTCCCTTGCTGGCGCTGCGGGCTGGCAAAAAGCTCGATCACTACCTATTTGCCCAGGGGCGGGAACGAACTTGTCGGCCCCCCCATGCCCTTCGAGCCTGAACTGGTCATGGTCGGCGTCGATCCCATGCTCGGTGACGATCCCATGTTCACCGACGGAGGAAGAGTGGCCGAGGTTGGATTCATGTCATTCGAGACCGGCTCAGGCGGCGGCGGACTCGACAGCCCAGGGCTGATGGAGGAACTCCCGCTTGGGCCGCTTGAAGGAACGGACATCGACGATGGGATGGGCGGCGGCGGCACTACCGCCGAAAGGTTTGTCGCGCTCTTCGTCATCGGCGAACCTAGGCCATCGACGGGACTGCTCGGTCGATAGTCCGCCGTCGTCACGCCTGTCGAATCACTCGGACGCGAGCTGGCTTGTCTGATGCGAGGAGAGAGGGTGCTGTTGCTGCCGGCAAACGTCATGGCGGGCCGGGTTCCCGGGGCGGCCAGATTGGGATCGCTCCCGCTCAGCGATGGATTATTCATGCTCGTGGGTGGCAGAGGAGCAGTATCATTTTGCATGGACGGCGTCATGCTATTCGAGATCGAACTTCGGGCGCCGATCGGGGTGGGCATGCTGCTGTTCCCCATCCCCGAATTCATACCGCCACTCAACCCAACTGCGCTGGGGCTACCGCTCAGGTTGCCCGCTCCCCCCAATGAGTCGAAGGTTTGCCCGGTCGAAACGCCGGCAGGTGCGCCCGGGACATTGCTCCCAGCGCCAGGGCCATTCTGCGCCACACTGCTCTGCGGGCTGTCCTTCCAACCGGGCGGGGTCGGCGTACGATTGGCGACGCCCAAGCCACGGTCAGCTCCCCCATTCATGTACGCTTGCTTTTTTTGTCCGCAGCAGTTGCATCCGGTGAGAAAGATGCCGACGCTGAATAAACCGACTAACCCAGCCAAGGGCTTCTTGCCCATAGGATTATCCTCCCCCGTGTGAATCCGTTCACACCACGCCCCAACCCCTGCGTGATAGATGTCTTTGGCCGACGCGCCTGCTTCAGCAGTGCTTGCTCTCGCCGACAAAAGCGGACGAACCGTAGCCACGAGGTCCGGGAATGTCAAGGGCAAATCACAGCCGCGACCGCGACCGTCAGGAAGCGAAGACGAAACCACTTCCTAACGGTCGTGGCTCGGTTCGATGCGCTGGCGGGCGTGCATGAAAATGTCGTCGAGCATGGCCTCGGTAAGTCGGCCGGTGAAGGTGTTTTGCTGGCTGGGATGATAGCAACCCAGCAGCGTGCGCGAACCGATCACCACTTCCGCCCCGTGTCCAAAGCGCGGCCGAGGTCGCGGTGCCTCGCCGAGGACCGACAGAGCGCGGAGATACCCATCCCAGCCGAAACCACCCAGGCACACGACACAACATACCTGGCGCAGCAAACGCAGTTCTTGCACGAGAAATGGTTGGCAGTTGTCGCGTTCTTCGGGTGTGGGACGATTGTCCGGCGGGCAGCAGTGGACGCAAGCGGTGATGTAACAGTCAGTCAGACGGAGGCCATCGTCGCGATGCGTGGAAGTGGGTTGATTGGCGAAGCCAGCGCGATGCAAGGCGGCAAACAGCCAATCGCCGGAGCGATCGCCGGTGAAGACGCGGCCGGTGCGATTGCCGCCATGCGCCGCAGGAGCGAGGCCGCAAATCAACAGCCGTGCTTTGGCATCGCCAAAACTCGGCACCGGTCGGCCCCAGTAGGTTTCCTCGCGGAAGGAGGCACGTTTCTCGCGCGCCACTTGCTCGCGCCACTCCACCAGGCGCGGACAGGCGCGACAAGCAATAATCTCGGCCTGTACTTGCGCCAGGCTCTTGCGCGCCATGCCGTGTCTCCGGGTAACGGTATTGGGTGTAGCCGCGTCGCTTGGCGTTTCGCGCGAAACGCCAAGCGACGCATCGCGGATACACAAACTCACTTCTTCTTCAACTGCGTCGTCGGCACCACCCAAATATCGAAGCCGCCTTTGCCGCCTGGTCGATCCGAGGCGAAATACAACATTCGGCCATCGCGGCTGAGCGCCGGCGAACAATCGCCCTTCGGTGCATCGGCGTGATTGAGCATCGTCAAGGGTTCTGGCTTCGTCCATCCCTTGACCGTTTTCGTCGCCACAAATAAACCAACGCGCTCCTTATCGAGCGGTCCTTGCAGATACATCGTCTTGCCGTCTTGCGTCAGCGTGACGTGATGAAAGTCGGCCGGTAGGTCTTCGACCAGGGCCGGTTCCTCGAATCCCTGAGCGCCGGTCGCCTGTTTACGCTTGGACACCAGGACGCGCCAGCCGTCCTTCGTCTTGCGGCTGAACCAGAGTTGCTTGCCGTCGGGCATCAGCCAGGGGTGCATCTCGTCGGCCTCCGAATCGACCGCGTTGACCGGTGTCGGCTCGGTGAAGGAACCGTCACGGCTCTGTTTCACGGCTACATAGATGTCGAAGTTTTTCGTTTGCTTATCCTTCTTGGTAGCGAAGTAGAGATATTGCGGATAAACCCCATCGCGAGTGAGGCATATGCTGCGATCATCAACTTCCGTCTGAACGTAGTCCTGGAGTATTCGCCCCTTAGCCCAGGCGGCCACGACGTTGCGACGCTGACTCACCATGAGGTCAAACTTCCCGGCGGCGTTGGAAGCGTACCAGAGCATCAGGCCGTTGCTGGACAAAAATGGGTCATCCTCATCCGCTTTGGTGTTGATAGTCAGGTTGACGGGCTTGGCAGCCTTGACTTCCTCGGCGGCCTCGGCCGGAAACGACAAGCCGGCGGCGGCGAAGGCGGCGAGGAGAACGATAATGATCTTGTTCATGCGGAGAATACTCCTACAGCGAGAGCGCGAAGGCTCACCTCGTGATGAGCATCTTGTTAGAGTGTATCATCTCCAGAAGGTTCCGCCGTTAGCGAATTGGCGGAATCGCGGGATGCAGCGTGAAGTCGAAACGCACTCGGACGCCGTCCACTTCGTCGGCGCAGTTCGTCGCGGCCCAGCGCTCGATTTGCCCCGCCAGCGCAAGGAGGGCGTTTAGGGGGAGTCCCAGATAACTGTCTTCATCGCCCCGTTGTCGGACGATGTCGCGGAAGTGGTTCGCCGCTCCAGCGGCGTGGCTGGCGACGCCGCGAGGCTGCCCCTGACACACCTTGACGCCGGCAGCAGCGAGCTTGATTAGCCCTTTGAAGAAATCGGCCGGAAGATTAGTGCGCCCCGCCGCGTTCCACAGTCCTTCCCACACTTCATGGGCTTCCCAGTAAAACCCGGCGAAACATTCTCGCAATCCAGGCGGCAGGGAGCTAGACGATGAGGCTGGCAAAGCAGGGGCAGGGCCATTGAACAGGTCAATCGCGTAGAGATACTCTTTGCACTCCCACCAGCGGGCCGGCGCAAGCGGTTCCGGTATGTGCGGCACTCTTCCATAGCTGTGCCCTCCGGGATGCTGCGGATGAGGAGTCCGCCCCGGTACGAAGGTGTACGGCGGAAAAGGTATCTCAGGGACAAGCCTCCTCACGTTATCTCTCCTTCTTCCTTCCCTGCCGTTTACGTTTCGCGGAGGTTTCATCCCCACGAAACGTAAACGGCAGGGCGCTATTGTACCGCCTGAGCCGTTGTTGTGATGAACTTGACGCGAAGCGGAACGGCGGGTAGATTACTTTGCATGGCAAACCAATTTGCACGGAGGTCCGAATGGACACGTCTCAGGCCGCGCACACATTGGAAGTGATTCGCACCCTTATGGAGCGGACGTGCCAGTATCGATTGCTGACGGCCGGCGCGAGTCTGGCGGCCGGCACCCTAGCCGTTCTCGGCGCATTGGCGTTCCTCTTCTTCGACGCCAGCGATCCTACGGCGTTCGCAGTTAGCTGGGGTTTCGTCTTCGCCAGTTCGCTGACGGGTAGTTGCGTCGGCACGATGATGCGCGGCCGAGAAGTCGGCGAGCGTGTCTGGACGCGGCAGACACGCATGGTTTTGTTGGCCCTGACGCCCTCGTTGGCGGCGGCGCTGGCGCTGACCGTGTTCTTTTTCGCGCGCGGCGATCACCTTTGGCTGCCGGGCGTGTGGATGCTGTGCTATGGCCAGGGAGCGTTGGCCACCTCCGCCTATGCCCCGTCGGGCATTCGCTGGCTGGGCATCGCCATGTTAGGGCTAGGCATACTGACGCTGGTACTGGGAACGGACTGGTCCATCTTCATGATGGGGTTCGCTTTCGGTCTGGGGCATCTGGGTCTGGGGTTCGCTCTGCTGAGCGAGGAACGGCGCGAACGCGCCATCCGCCTCTATCGCTCGGTGGCATAAGCGGCTCAACCAGCCCGAAGCGCGAGCGACGGGTTTCTACCAGCCCGAAGCGCCAGCGACGGGTTTCTACCAGCCCGAAGCGCCAGCGACGGGAGATTTTTCTGGGGACAACCCCGTGAATGCGTTCAAACGTCTCTTCGACGAACTCGATCCGCTGTTGCACGAGCGTGGTCGGCTCGCCATCGTGTCGGCGCTGGCGGCAGCGCCGCGCCTCACGTTCACCGAGTTGCGCGACGCGATCGGCATGACCGACGGCAATCTCAGTGTCCACCTGCAAAAGCTCGAAGAGAAGGGTTACGTCACCATCGATAAACAATTCGTCGGACGCCGGCCGCAAACGAGTTGCCAGCTTACGCGCGCTGGCCGGCAGGCTTTCACCAGCTACCTCGATCACCTGGAAGCCATCGTACAGCAGGGGCGCGGCCGCAACCGCGCCTGATACGCATTGTTAACCGGAACATCCACGGACGGTTCTCAGAGGCGGGGAAGCCCGTCTCAACGAGAAAAGGAGAGAGGCCTTCATGCAAGTTCGCATGGCTGAACATTTCGGCATGTGTTTTGGAGTGCGCGACGCCATCGATCTCGCCCTGGAACTGACGCAACAGGGACCGCTCACCATTCTTGGCGATCTCGTGCATAATCCCGACGTGGTCGCCCGGATCGACGCCGCCGGCGCGGTTCGCGTTCACAGCCAGGAAGAAATCGGTACATCCACGGTGCTGCTCACCGCTCACGGTGTCGCCGATCGCGTCCGCCTCGAATTGCGCGATCGCGGTCTCGCCGTCCACGATGCCACCTGTCCGCTGGTGACGCGCGCCCATCGCGCCCTCGCTCGCCTTGTCGCCGAGGGGCGACACGCCGTTGTCATCGGGCAGCCGCGCCATGTCGAGGTACGCGGTCTCGTTGGCGACTTGCACGACTGCACCATCATTCAGGACGAGGCAGACTTGGAGCAATTGGAAGTCCACATCGAGCGCGAGCCGGACGTGCGGCTCGGCGTCGTCTCCCAGACGACGCAGCCGCTGGAGCGCGTGCGTGAATTGGTCGAGACGATGCGCCGGCGTTTCCCCGACACGGATATTCACTTTGTCGATACAGTGTGTCAGCCGACCAAGGATCGCCAGCAAGCACTGCGCGACCTGGCGGCTCAAACCGATGTCGTCGTGGTGGTCGGCGGTCCAGAGAGTAATAATAGCCGTAAACTCGCCGAACTGGCGCGCGGTCTGGGACGCCCGGCCTATCTCGTCACCAGCGCGGCGGAGTTGCGCCCGGAATGGTTTGTCAATTGTTCGCTGGTTGGCCTCACCGCCGGCACCTCGACTCCCGATCCCATCATCGACGAAGTACGTGCGTGGTTGGAACGCCATTGACGGCTTGCCGCATCGAAGAGATGTTGCGTGTGTTTCGCTGCGCGGTTGCTCGCGCTAACTTTGCCTAACACCGACACGTCTTCCGCTTCTGCTCCATTGCAAACCGTTCGCGCAATATCCCTTTGCGAGACAAGACCTTGCGAGTAATCACGTTGAGGACAACGCGCGCCGATTGCACGCGCGGCATGCCACTTGCAAATACATCCTACGGTTGTGTTCGTCTCCGCCCGAGTGGGATAAGCCGAGGTGTTGTATGGAATTCCGCTGGGTGGCGTTTATCACCTTATGGACGTGTTTCATTGGGCCGATTCTCGGCGCGCCGTCCAAATCGGGCACACCTGCTCGCAAATCGGCGACTGCCACCCGCGTGAGTCCGCACACATCGGCGCGGCCGTACGTTCGACGCTGACCTCCAAACTCTCGTGCCTCCACGATCCAGGCCCGCAACGTCATCCGCATAGTGGGTGCGTCGCGGGCCTGGTGCGTTTCACAACTGCACTTCGGGCAGTTCCGGTGTCTTTCCACTTCGTCGCAATTGCTCGATCACCGTCGCGGCCAGCGCTTGATACGCCTTGCCCACGACCGAATCGGGATATTTGTGGACGATTGGTTCGCCCTGATCGCCGCACTCGGCGACGCGCGGATCGATGGGAATTTCGCCCAGGAACGGTACGCCGGCCTCATTCGCCAACTTTTGACCTCCTCCATGTCCGAATATGTTGATGCGCTTGCCGTCCTCGCCCTGGAATCCGCTCATATTCTCGATGATGCCCAGCACCGGCACGCGCACCTGCCGGAACATCTCCAGCCCCTTGCGGGCGTCGATGAGAGCGACATCTTGCGGCGTCGTCACGATCACCGCCCCGGACAGCGGCGCGGTCTGCGTCAGCGTCAATTGCGCATCGCCGGTGCCGGGCGGCAGATCGATGACGAGATAATCGAGCGGCCCCCAGTTGATGTCCGTGAGGAACTGCGTGATGGCGCGATGCACCATCGGACCGCGCCAGATGACCGCTTGCGCCGGCGGCACCAGAAAACCCATCGACATGAGTTTCAAGCCGTAGCGTTCCAGCGGAAACGGCGTGGTCGCCTGATCGACGACCTCGCGGACGCCCATCATAATCGGCACACTGGGGCCGTAAATGTCAGCGTCGAGCAAGCCGACGCGCGGGCTGGTACGCGCGAGTGCCAGGGCGAGATTGGCGGCCACGGTCGATTTACCGACGCCGCCCTTACCGCTGGCCACGGCCACGATGTTCTGAATATGCGGCAGAGCGAGTTTCTGCGAAGGGCCGCCGGGAGGCTGCATAACAAACTCCTTGAAGAAGTCAGAAGTCAGAATGCAGAATGCAGAATGCAGAATGAAAAACGCATCTGTCTTCATTCTGCATTCTGCATTCTGACTTCTGCATTGCATTGGGGACATTGGCACAGGGAACGCAAATGTTCCAGCGTGTAAATGCCGGAATCGTGGCCGTCGCTCCAGACGATCTTGTAGGCGTAATGACCGACCGGCGGCATCCGCACCGGCGCGAGCGGAACGAGTTCTTCCGGTTTGAGAATGCGAAACGGATCGGGCGGTTTCTCGCGCAGATCGCGGCAGCCGGCGCAGGGACAGTTGGCACGCAGGTGCTGCCAGGTGTAGACGCCGCGATGACCGTCGCTCCACTCGATAATCAAGCGGTCGGGACCGTCCTTGCTCAAGGTTACGGGCATCAACGGTGCCGACCCGGACGCGGACATGATGACGTTCTCCTGCACGGATGAAGGATCTTCACCCGGTCATTATAGCGAAGTATCATGAAACCAACGCGGGCATGGCCCCATTCGGAGGGGGAACGATTCCTGGAACCTTTTCGGGATCATCCCGTACAATCGAGGAAATGGCCGGGAGCGGAAAACCGAGTCGATCCGCGATCAACGGAGGTGGACGATGGATTACTTGCACAAAGAATTCGACTTGGCCGAGGGCGACATCGTCGAGGTGACGCTCGCCGACAACGCCGCCAATATCCTGCTGCTCGACGCCGACAATTTTCACAACTACCAGCAAGGGAAGCCCTACAGCTACTCGGGCGGCTACGCGCGGACCAGTCCATTTCGTATCCAGGCTCCCCGAGCGGGACGATGGCATTTGGTCGTCGATCTGGCGGGCGGAGCTGGTAGGGTACAGGCATCGAGCCGAGTCATCAGTAGTTCTCTGTCGTGACGAGGTTCTCTTGGCCGCCAGAAAGAAGAGCAACGAACAAATGGTCCGCGTCGCTAATGACGACCGGACCAAACCTCTGAGCGGGGGGCGTCAGTCCCCTGAGCGTTCGAGGACTCAGGGGGCTGACGCCCCCCGCTCAGTTCCTCCAGTACACCCCGATGCGGCGCGACACGGTCGCGTTCCATTCGTTTAATCAGGGCGTACACGCGGCGGTTGAGTGGGTAGGAATCATCGCCGGCCAGATCGAGGAGATGACCGTTGTAATAATCGATTTCGGTGCGGCCGGCCGGCAAATCGCCGGACATCGAGCAATAGGTACCGCGCAAACCGGGATAGAAAGCCCAGGCCAGGGCGTGCGCGAGCAGCGGCCGGCGCAAGATCGCGGCCACCGTGGACGGATGAAGGGGACCGACCTTGCCCAGCGATACGCCGGCGCGTTCGAGAATGGCGTGGTTCTCGCGGATCAGATCGAAGAATAGACCACGTGCCATTGGCAGACGTAAGAGATCGCCATTGTCCACGCCAGCCGCCGACGCCAACGGACTGATGGCCGCGTTGTACATCAGCTTCGTGTATTTATAGGGTAGTATGTTCTCCACCAACTCAACACGAATGCGACCGCCCGCAATCGGCTGCCGGCTCTCGGCCAGAGCGCGAAGGCAAGATGGCAACGCCGAATAATCGCTATTTGAAGACAAGCGATAGCCGAAATGGAGCTTGCCGCGCCGCGTGATGCGCGTGTGCGTCTGGTGCGGCAGGCATTCCGAGACGAAGGAGGCGATCCCTTCCACGGCATGCGCGCGAGCGTGCAAGAGCGGATCGAAACCATTCTGAATGGGGATGAGTTGGGCTGATACCGTAATGCGTTCGAGTACGGCGGTGTTATCGTAGCACTTGGTGCAAAGCAGGATCACGGCATCGGCGGGCGGCTGCCAGTCCGCGAACGCGAGGAATGTCGCCTTCCGCGGCGGCAGACGATCCACGACGACGCCGTTTTGACGCCCCCAGGCGATCTTGGCGGGATCGGCGTCCACGAAAGTGACGGCAACTCCGGCCGTGCAAAGGGCATGTCCGATGGCGCAGCCGATGCCGCCCGCGCCGACGATGTGAACCGCATCCATGCGAAGTCTCCTTAAAGGTTCAAGGCAACGGCAGATTGCGAAACTCGAACGGTAAAGTCGTTTGTCGCCGGCCGTATGAGAAGAATACCAATTTGCTACCGCGATCTAACGATGGAACGCCAGCAAATTGTAGTTGTCCCATGAACATCGTTCCCGGTCGCTGCAATTGAGCGTGAAGGGCGAGGGCTGGCCACGGCACCTGTCCCGCTCCGCTCAGCAACATCAAATCCTCCGGCTCAAAACGGCGAGGTGTCGCATACAGCCGGCTGTAACTGGGGCGATACCGTCGTCCTATCGCGTCGATCAACTCGAACTGATAGTGCAGGGCATTGTAGCGCCATAGACCGCGCGTGGAAAGAAGCAGCCGGATGGACACGAAGCCAGGCTGTGTCTGCACGCTCTCAACGGTCACTCGTCCGCCCTCGTTGATCGGCACCGAAGGACGCGGCTTGCTCAGGTCAAGCATCGCCCGATCCTTGCGCTCCACCAGAACCTCCACCGGCATCGTGCCACGAACGATTTTCAGCGTCCCGCCCGGCTTGGTGGCCGGCTTGAACGTGAGATATTTGCGCTGCGCGCCAGCGGCAAAAGAGATGGGTTCAAAGTAGTTGTTCGGGGATGCTGGACTGAGTAAGGATTTGCCAGAGTCGTCCTCGGCGATGCTTAACACCGGCGTTCCAACGGCCAGAATGGCAAAATTATCGCTTCGCACATCCATATTCAGCAGCAGCCTGTCATAGTGCGGTAGCGAACGGTGCATAAGGGAGATGTCACGCATGGCGACCAGATTAACAGCCTGGAGGCGAAGAGGTCCAGCGTAGGCAATCGCCTTACGGGGCAAAGGCGGACCGTCGCGCAGGAGCAGCGTTTGATTGTAGCTGCCGATACCATAAATTAAACCGGCCTTATCGCAAAATTGGTCCACGGCCTCCCACAAGGACACGTCATCCAGGGCCAGCTTAACCGTGCGTGTTGAAGTGCCACCGTAGTGCAGGGGAAGGCCGGTTCGTTCGGACAGCATGCGCACCGCTTCGGCAAGCGGTGTGTTGTCGAATTTCAGCCGCACGCGCCGCAGAGCCAGCGCCATGTCGAGATGAATGCGCTCAATGATCGCTTGCAGATTGCGCGCGACGGCCGCACTCGCGCCGGGCTGGGCGGCTTGCAGAGCGTCCAGCGCCGCCGGTCCCGTCTCGGCCAGTGCCTTGGCCACCGTCGTCGCCTGCTCGCCGTCCAAATCCTTGATCCAATCGGCGATCTCTTGGACCGTGGCGTTACGTCGTCGGGCGGCGGGCATCAGTGTGACCACGGGCGGCGCGGGCTTGATCGGCGGAGGCGGGGGGACAACGGCGACCGGCGGTTGCGGAACGGGAACGCTTTGGGGCAATAGCGGAGTGGGATAGCGTTCGCGCCATGTGCGCCAGACCTCCGTAGCCAAAGGATGAATCCCGCCCTTGTCATCCAGTCCCATGCCGGTCATCGCCTCGACCATTCCGCGCACCTCGTCGGCCGGGGCGGTCAGCGGAACGGGCATGTTCCAGACGCGGGCCATGCTATCCGCGCCACCGGTGGCCACGCTGCGCCCGTCGCGGCTGACGGCCAGGGCTATCACGCCTTCGCTATGCCGCATCGGTTGGCCGATCGGCTGGCCGGTGGCCGGATGCCACAGGCGGGCGGTCTTGTCCTGGCTGGCGGTCAGAATGAAACGGCCATCCGGCGTGAACAGGACGCGATTGATCATTCCCTCGTGACGCAGCGCGGGGCCGACCGCTTTCCAGTCCGGCAGCGACCAGCACTGCGCCACACGATCCGCGCCGGCGGTCAACGCCGTTCGACCGTCCGGACTAAGGGCGACCGTCCAGATTTCATTGGCCTGGCGAATGGGTTTACTGACCGGCTGGCCCGTCCGCGCGTCCCACAAACGACAAGTGTGGTCGGTGCTACCGGTCAGCACCGTTTTGCTATCGGGAGTGAAAGCCAGTCCGTACGTTTTGCCGGCATGGGTCAAAATCGCGCCGACCGGCTTGCCGGTGGCGGCATCCCATAGCCGTCCGTGCCGGCTGTCAGGAGGTTGCTTGTAATCGACGGTCCCTCCCGCCAGGATGGTCCCATCGGGGCTGAGTTCCAGCCGCCAAACCTCGTCGTTGTCTTGAGCCTGCCAAACGGCGCGGTGGGTGGTCAGGTTCCAGCAGCGCAGCCGCCCGCTATTCGTGGAAGTGAACAATGCTTCGCCGTCGTGCCGGAACACCACGTCAAAAATCCCCTCGCTGAGATGGGGCAGCGGTGGGCCATCCGGTTCCCCCGTGGCCAAGTCCCAGAGAATGAGGGGATTGGAGCCGGCAGCCGTCGCGAGACGGCGACTATCAGGACTGAAGGCTAACGAATGAACAATGTCCCGATGGATGACCCAGGGGGGCTTGGGGGAGATTAGCGAAATTTCGCGGCGTAACATGCCTCGCCCAGGCCGCCACACGCGAACGGTTCGGTCGGCGCTGGCGGTGAGCAAAGCCAGACCATCCGGGCGAAACGAGGCCGCATAGACCGTTCCTCCGTGGAAGAGCGGCGCACCGTCTGGCTCTCCGGTCACGGGGTTCCACAGCCGGGCCGTGTAGTCCTCGCTGCCGGTCACGACACGTTGTCCATCGGGACGAAAACCAATGGCGCGAACCGCGCCGGCATGGAGCAGGCGCGGGCCGATCGGCTTCCGCGTGGCGGCATCCCAGACCTGCGCGCCGCCGACCGGGGTGCCGCCAGGGAGATCGCCGGCCATAACGGCTTTGCCATCGGCGCTGAATGCCGCGCACAAGACCCGGCCGCCGGCTCGCATCTGCGGCCCCAACGGCTGGCCGCTGCCGGTCTCCCACAGGTTGATGCCCCACAAATTATTGCCGATCAATACACGGGTTCCATCGGGACTGAAGGCGATTGCTTCGGCGTAATCCGATGGTCCGTTGGAGTGACGGAACGTGCGCTCCAATGACTTGCCGGTCGTCGCGTCCCACAGATGCGCCGATGTGCCCTGACCGCCCGTTAACAGCGTTGCTCCATCGGGACTGAAGGCGACGCCGGGGAACATCCAGTCTGGACATTTCCAAGGTTGGTAGCGAAACGTCGTGGTCTCGCGGCCCGACGCCAAATCCCAAACGTGAATCGTGCCGTCGCGACAGCAAGCGGCCAGATGCTGCCCGTCACGGCGATAAGCCAACGACAACACCGCCGAGGGATGCGTCAACTCCACGCCGCTCGGTTGGCCGGTCGTGGAGTGCCACAGACGCACCTTACCATCGTTGCAGCCGGTGGCGATGGTCTTGCCATCGGGCGACCAGACGGCGGCATACACTTCATCGGGGTGGAGCATCACTTGCTCCAACGAATGGACCTGGCGCGACCAGGCACCCAGGTTCCAGCGGTAAGCGTCCACCAACTCGGGAGCGTCGGCCTGTTCGGCGATCGCCAGGCCGCGCGCCAGCCATAACAAACCGCGCCCCGCTTCGCCGTGTTCGCAGATTTGCAGGGCGCGTTCCAACGTCGAAACCGCCGCCTGCCGCAAGGCATCGCGCTGGGCTTCCCGCGCACGCCGTGTACTCTCACGCGATTCATCCAGCGCTTGCAGCGTTTTGTGCTGCTCCGCCGCCAATCCCTGGGCGTGCTGTCGCTGCGATAGCGCGAACAGGGCCGGCACCACGACGGCAGCCAGCAGCACCAGCGCCGTCAAGACAATGGCTGCCGCGCGCGATGGATTCCGGCGACACCAACGCCAGGCGCGCTCCGCGCGGCCGGCTGGCCGCGCCGCGATCGTTTCGCCGCGCTGAAAGCGCGCCAGGTCTTCGGCCAGCGCATCGGCATTGGCATAGCGTTTACGCGGATCCTTATGAAGACATTCCAGACAGATTGTCTCCAAATCGCGCGGTATCTTGGCATTGAGTCGGGCAGGCGGCACGGGTTCCTCGGACACGACTTGCAAAACCGTATCCAACGGCGTCGCGGCCTTGAAAGGCGGCCGGCCAGTCAGACACTCGTACAGGATCGCGCCCAGCGCGTAAATGTCCGCCGCCGGCCCGACTTCCTTCTTGGCCTCGGCTTGTTCGGGGGCCATGTACGAAGGAGTGCCGATGATAGCGCCGGTCTGTGTTAGGCCGTTGCCGGCCGTGATGCGCTTGGCTAGCCCGAAGTCGGTAATCTTGGCTGTGCCATCCTCGGTCAAGAGAATGTTACTCGGCTTGAGATCGCGGTGGATGACATCGGATCGATGCGCGGCGGCGACGGCGTGCGCCAGCGTTTCCAGTAGCGCCGCCGCTTCGCGCGGCGGCAGCGGATCGCCGGCCAACTTCTTTTCCAGCGTGCCGCCCTCGCAAAACTCCAGCGAGAAGAACGGCCGGCCGTCGTGTTCGCCAATCTCGTAGACCTGCACGACATGCGGATGGTGCAAGCGAGCGATGGCCTCCGCCTCCGTGCGAAAGCGTTCGAGATCGGCCGCGCCGGCGTGTGCGCCGGACAGAATCATCTTGAGAGCAACCAGCCGATTGAGCTTGATTTGCCGTGCTTTGTAGACGACACCCATCCCGCCACGGCCCAGTTCTTCGACAATCTCGTAACCGGGCACACTCGCTCGCCCGCTAGGGCTGTCCGCGCCAGACGGAAGACTCAACTGGCCAACCGTTACGGCTGGGTCTTGTGGCGAGGGAGGCAGCGTCGCGGCTTCGGCTTCGGGTGCGGGAGCCGACGAGATCATGTTTTGCGTGTCGGGATCGGAAGGGGGACGGGGTACGGTCATGCGAAACTCCGGGCGAGGATCAGCATTCCGCCTGCGGTGCGAGCCAAAACGGAATCGCGAAAAACATTGTACCCTTGGCTCTGCCGCGAAACAATTCTCCGGCATGCCTTTAAGCACGCGACCGCTCGCCCCACCCAACCGAGCGCTCGCTACTTCTTCGTGTACTCCTTCAAATAGCCCATCGTTGTTACTTTCGCAGCCGATTTTACCTTCCTCTCAATTCGCGGCATAGAGGAGAACGATTCGCAACCCTCAACCGCATCGCGCCATCGGCCAAACCGGATCGCGTCGGAATACGCGGTCTTTTCTGGCGCGGGATACGGACAGTTACAGCCAAAGCAAAAAGACGTGCTATGACACGCCAAGAGCGGCAAGTAAGCTTGACGCAGACAGCCCGGCTTCCCCCAAGTACCGGAGTTAACATGTCGAAAATGTTGACGCTCACGCAGGCCGCGAAACGAGCGATGGTCAGCGTGACCACACTACGGCGGATGATCCGCGATGGCGAGTTCCCGCAGCCCGTGCGCCGCAATCGGCGCTGGGTGAGAGTACCCGCCACGGACGTGGAGACGTACTTGAAGAACCTAGAGGCTCGCCGCCAGCCAGCGAGCGCGTGAACGATCCCAACACGCCGGCTGTGCCGGCCCAACACGAGGAGAAGAAATTATGCTCATTAAGTATGTCAAATATTGCGAGGACATGGCTGCCGGCACTGTGGCCGACTTACCCCAGTCCTCAGCGAAGTTCCTGATCAATCGCGGGGATGCGATTGCCGTTACGGAAGCCGAGGCGGCAGCCACGGAGGTGGCCGCCATCATGAAGCGCCGGACTCAAGAGAAACTAGCGCGTCGGCTGATGCGGGAAAGCAATGTCACGAAGACGCTGGGCGAGGAGAGAAAGCGAAATCTGAGTGATTTTGTGTACGCGGTGATGCGCAACGATGGTGCGTATTTGGAGCAAAACTATAACTCCACTTGGGGTAAGTTCGCTCCGCGACTACCGGTGAGCCAGAAGGCGGCCCTCGTCGAGTCGTCCGGTTCAACAGGTGGCTACCTGGTGCCGACACCGATGGCCGCGCCGATCCTCGCCACCGGCTTCGCCCGCTCCATCTTCCGTAGCCATGGCGCGACGTCGATCCCCTACGCCGGGCGCGGCATACTGGTTCCGATGCCGGACGTGACGACGGCCCAGGCGTCCGGGGTGCCGCCGTGGTTCGGCGGAGTAAATTTCGTGTGGAATCCGGAGGCGGTTATCCGCACGGAGAGCGAACCGGCCTTCAAGGAACTTGAACTATCCAAGAACGAAGCCAGCGGCGATCTGGTTATCAGCCGCCCGCTGTACGAAGACAGCGCGAGCTTGTCCGCATTCCTGACCAGTCAGATCGCGGCGGCGATCACCTGGTTGGAGGATTATTACTTTTTCAACGGCAGCGGGGTCGCCCAACCGCTCGGCGTCCTCAACTCGCCGGCCAGCCTCGCGGTGACGCGCAACACTGGCAACAAGTTCCTTGCGGTTGACGCACAAGCCATGATCGCCAAGCTACCCCCAGGCAGCTATGACCGCGCCGTGTGGGCTTGTAGTCCCTCGGCTCTGAATGCCAACGGATGGAGCGGTATCAGCGGCATTGTGCCGAACGGACCCCTTGAGCTTTACGGCCGGCCCGTAATGCCCACGGACGTTTTGCCGGCCCTCGGCACCAAAGGCGACGTCGTGTTGCTCGATCCGTCGCTATACGTCATCGGCGATCATGTTAAGAGCGGTGGTACTCTGGAAATCGCTGCTTCGGAGCATATCAACTTCTTGAAAAATCAGGTCGTTTTGCGTGTCACGCGGCGCGTGGACGGTAGACCGTGGCTGAGCGCACCCGTTACCGCTGGCGACGGTTCGACGCAGCTATCGCCGTTCGTGGTGTTGAACTGAGACACCCTCGGACCGGCGGCGGGAATGGACTCTCGCCGCCGATTTTACCTTGAAAACAGTGCCAGCCGAGGGCAGCAACCCTCGGCTGGCACGCGGACACTTGGTAAATCGGATACACCAATGGTAGTTAATAATCCCGTCCTTGTCAAGCCGGTGCGCGTCGTCGAAACCCAGTCCGGCGAGGCACCGAAACGCTGGCTCGATGAGATCGACGCCTACGAGTTGCAAGATCAGCGTGCCGAGGAACTGAGCTATTTGCCGCTTCTCGGCCGGCCCGGATACATCGTCCAGAGATGGTCACATGTCCTCGCCGGTTATCCTCGCAGCGGAAAAACCGAACTGCTATTTGCCACCGTCTGCGCCTGGCTACAGGAAGGGCGAAGCGTTCTGTACTTCACCGAGGAAGGCCGCGTTCTCTGGCAACAGCGACTCGAACGCCAGCGCGTACCCTGCGGAGGCTTGACGCTGGTATTCGGCCTCGGCGAGTTGCCCGGCAACCTACTGGCCCGCATGAGGGAAGGCGAGGAAGAAATCGTCATCGTGGACACGCTCCGCAACCTCGGCATTCTGCCGCCCGATGAGAACGACAACAACGGGATCGCCCGCGCGGTGGCCCCGTGGGTGGCAACGGCCCGCGAGAAGGGAAAGACGCTTATCCTCTGCCATCATTCCCGCAAGGGCGGAGGCGATCACGGCGAGGCCATCTCTGGAGGACATGCCCTATTCGGTGCCGTCGATGTGGCCGTCGAGGTTCGCCGCGACAATGTACCGGCAAGGCGGATCTTGAAAGTTCATGCCCGCATCATCCAACCGCCTGATCTGCTCTACGAGCGGAAGGCGGACGGCCAGTTGATTGCTCTCGGTGATCCCGCTGGCGTCGGAGTTGAAGAAGTGGCACGGCGGATGCTGACCGTACTTGACCATCAATGGCGGAAGACGGCCGATGTTCTCACCCTCTTCGAGGAGCCGAAACCCAGCTTGGAGCAACTTCGGCTCGCCCTACGCGCCGAGAGTCAATGCGGTCGAGTGGAACGCGATCCACCCATCAACGTAGCCAGCGCGCAGGGCAAGGCGATTCGCTGGCGTCTGCCCGGAGAAGGTTAACTTCACTTCCCACGGCCCCTTATCAGGGGTTTATCCTTGGGAGGTTAAGTTGAAGGCACCTAACCTCCCAAGCCTCAAGGCTGAGGGTTCGAGCATGGGAAGTACATCAGTGCAGCCAGCGTGACAGTGTGACAGGGTAACATTTCAAACGGAGGTTCTTTCCATGAATGACAGCGAACAGAACAAGGTAGCGACGTCAATCAACAAAATGGCATCCGCTATCACCGAGGCGTTGGAATCGGTAAATGTCCTCGATTCCAACTTGGAGCGCGCGAACCTGGTTGACGTGACGGACAAGCTCGCCTCGGCGATGCAGTACCAAGCGGACGGAACTCATCTCGTCGCGCTGGCAATCAAACGGCACGCCGAGGAGATGTCTCGCCTCGTCGAGGCGGTCGAACGCATGCGGCCGGTCCGAAGTCCAACCGCAATACCGCTCCCGAATTGATGTCGGAACTGTACAAATCGATGCTCTGACAGTGCATTTTCACGCACTGTCAGAGCCGTTTCCTGTCCCGATCTTGCAGAGAAAGCGTATCCGGCCTGTCGCACCGATGCTGCCCCTTTCACCAATCACGCGGAAGACAAAGGCAGCGAATCGGCTCGCATCTACCGATCAAATGTACACTAAAAGGGTGAAGATTGAGGAGTAGAACTTGCCGTCCGTGTGGGGTGGCGGGTTTCTTGCCCTGGGTGTGGTGGGAGCGCTGGTTTGGTGCGGGTCTTGGTGCGGGTGTGTCCGCCTGCTGTCGGCCTGCGGTCTGCGCGTGACGCGGACCGCAACCCGACAGCTTTGGGTTGGTGCGTGTGTGCCTTCCGCCACCCCTATGCCGTCGCTGTGCGACGGCTGCCCGCCCTAAGAGGCGGGCGGGGCGGCTCGGTTGGGACAATGGACACCGGAGTACATCACGTCTGGGGCAGCGCGGCGGCTACAGCAGACCGGCCCTGAGAGGCCGGCTGCTGAGCCGCTCGCGGAACACGACACCGGAACACTGGCCGTCCGAAGCGATCCCGACGTGGCTCATGCTGGTCAGGGCGTCGTTGCTCCGATTACCGATCGGCGTGATCGGGCATATGTTCACGCAATCGCGCAGGAATGTGTTCATGCCGATGCGCGTGAATGGGTTCGTGCGTTGGTTCACGCTACCGTCGCCCATGCCGGAACTTTCGTAGCTATGGATGGTGATAAGAATGCGCATCGGCCCACCCGCCCGCCCTTCGGATGCTGTTGCTGTTACCGTTCATGCGTGGATTCATGGGCATGGGTTTCATGCTGCGTTTTATGGGCCTAGGAGTCGTGCAGGGGTTGATGGGCGGTCTCATTGCCCAGGTGATGCCTGCGTCGGCTTATGATGCGTTTTATGCCCATCCTCCCACTCACCCTCGGATGGTGGAGGATGTGTATGCTGCTGATAGACATGCTGATGTGCTGATGCGTATTCTTGCTCACATCTTGATCCATGCTCTCGTTCACGACGGCCAGAGCGGGGTTCATGCTATTCACGCCGACGTGTTGATTCACGCACATGTTCACGCCCACATCCATGCAATGGCTCACGTTCTTGACCGGCATTACGCCCTTGCCACTTCTTGCGCGCAAATGACTCCGCCGGCCCCTGGGCGGGGAGCCTACATCCACTCTACCAAAGAAACCATCTTGTCCTTCCCTGTCGGCAGACGGTGTTGCGGAGACGTTGCCTGCGGCGAGCAGCGCGATCACGCACCCTTTCGATACCACGCCCACGCCGCGACGCCACGGCCGCGAGGGCCAACAGCGATGGGGCTACGCCCCAGGCCGGCGAGCCGGCCTCCGCCGCGAGCGGCGGTCGCTGTTGGCCCCGCCCGGCGCGCCGGGCGGCCGGCTCCGCCGGCATCGCGGCCCATCTGTGCGCCGCACGGCAGCGCGTTGCTCGCGGTGAGGGTACACGCCATTTCTCGATAGGCGTAAGAAGGACTATCTCCCTAAAGGCACCACACCGTTTCGGCCAGATAGCAACATTTTGAGGTGCATGGGATCAGGGTGATGATGACGAGTACGGTGTACCAAATCGCTCCGCGAGGCCACTGCGTGGAGCTAATGTGAGCGCTTCGCCTCCGCTTCAACGGTTGTTCGTGATGCCTGCTGTCCGTTCGTGAGATTGCGGTACCCGGAGATTGCGTCCTTCCCCCGCGAAAAGGAGCGCCGGAGCGCGGGTGTCCCCGCGTCCGGCGCTGCCTGCGGCAGCTGCGCGTCAGGTCGCGAAGAGTGTTCAACAGTCCATGGAGGGAGAAGAATGTTTCGGCGTGGTATGCCGCTCCGTGCCGGAACCCGCATCATCAGCAACCCATCCTCGCCGTCGCCCTTTCCCCCCCAAAGGCCTGCGCGGGGGCGAAAGGGCGACGGCGAGGATGGGTTGGTGGTGGTGGTTCCGGCACTCCGCTAGGTTCCGAGGTGGGTATCGACACGCCCCCTGCGAACGGAAAATGGCGTGCCATTCCGTTCCGCTGCGCTGCACTTCATGTCACGCCATTTTCTCGATCGTAGGGGGCGGATCAATACTGGCGGGGTGCTCATGGGACTTCTGGCTCAGATGGGCGCAAATACCATGCCATATACTGTTGCTGATATGTAGATACTATGTCGGGTGGTGTCCTGTCCGCCGGCGCTTCGCCCCTTTCAGTAGGTTCGGAAAGAGCGATGGTAGTGTGGGCGGTTCGTCGGCCGCCTTCGGCGGCCGCTCGGTTATCGCAGGCGCAAATAACATACCAAATATGTAGCTAAAAAACATCGAGAAAACAAGGAAAAATCAGGGTATTTCGCTTGACAGAAGTGGCCAAATATGGACAATAGTACATTAGATGAAATGGTGGAGCGGATCGGCTGCAACCGATCCGCTCCGAGTCTCAAACCTATGTTGGAGGTTCAAGACCATGTCCCATCGTACCAGCCTCGTTGAGTTTTGTCACGTCACGCCCCGCAGCAATCTACCCTCAATCTGGCGACTCGGCTTGCAGCCCTCTTTCGCGCGTGGTGCCATGCGTGTCGTCTGGGTGTGTGCCCCTTCCCGCCGCGCGTGGTCAACCGAGCATGTCACCGACCAGAACGGTACGGATGACGTAGTAGTGCTTCGTATTCGTGTACCCCGCTCATGGGTCCGTCGCTGGCGTCGCGGTATCTGGCATTGCTCCCAACCCATCCCCGCCGCATGTATCGTGTCCGTCTCCCTGCCCCAAACCGTAGCCGTTTCCGCAGCTTGATCCGTGGCACCAACCCCGCCCCGAAGGGGCGGGGTATCTGAGTATTTACACATGTCAAATCGTAAATGTCAGCTATTCGCCGAGATCACCAACGCCGCAGGCATCACCAAACGCTATTTCCTCCGGCCGTTGGCAACCCCTGACTTACCAACGCCGTTCGTCGCTGGCTTCCGCCTCGTCAACCGAACCGACAACCCCGCGCCGATCTACCTCGTGCGCCTAGCCGCCGATGGCGCGGTCAATTGTTCCTGCCCGCAGTGGCAACGGTCGGAACGCTGCAAACACGCCGACGCCCTAACCGCCGCCGGCCTACTGCCCATCGCCTTCGTCGAAAACATTCGCTCACTCACTGGTTTGCTCAACATCGCCGAGGAGAAACTGGCAGAATGTGACATCCTCGCCCGGCCCGCCGCCCAGCGCATACCACGGCGAAAGAGCAAGAAAGCCGCGTGACAATCCACCGAGCCGGCCGCTTCGCGGCCGGCTCGCTCTTACACAGGAGAACACCTTGAACGATGTCGAACAAGACCGCCAGACCATTCTCGACGCCGCCGCACGTCTGCTCGACGCCGGCCCGGAAGAACTAGCGGTCCTGATCGTGCGTGGATCAATCGAGATGGTCCGGCCGGTGCCGACCATCGCCCAGGCTGGCCCGTTGCCCGCGGACATGAGTGAATACGACGCCGCCATCCTCCGAGCAGTGGGTGACAGGCCGTTGTCATCGCAGCAGCTGGCCCGCCGAGCCGGACACAGACACAACTCATACTTCCGCCGCCGCCTCGCCGCTTTGGTCGAGGGCGGACAAATCCGCCACACGAGACGCGGTTATACCCGACATAGCGAATAGGACATGGCAAATGTCAAGTAGCCCACGCTTCCGCCTCCCGTTACTCTGGCTCCCGAAGGAGAAAAATCCATGAACGCCCTATCTCGACGCGACGCCATCGCCGCCCTTGTGCTGGCGACCCTGGCCCCTGCCTTCCAACGCAACGGACCCAGTGAAGACGCCAACGGCACACGTAGGCGCTTGGCAAGGACGGCCTTGCTGATCGCCGAAACCTACATCCAGGAAGCCGACGCTTGCGATCGGCTTCTCGGGGTGCCCTGTCCTAATCAGCCGCCCATCGATCCACCCTTTTAGCATCCGCCTTGTCCGCCGTCCTCGGTGTTCGCGAACGGCGGACAAGGCATCCTCGCCCCAGGAGAACGCACCATGCGGAAAAGTCTCTCTCTCGCCGTCCTGCTGGCCGTCGTCTCGATGACAGCACACGCTCAGGACAAGACCGCCAGCGGGAAGCCGGAACCCAAGAAAGCCGACGAGCCGGCCGTCGTGATCGTGAAATCGCAGTTGCCCCGTGGCTGGAAAGCGCTCGGACTCAGCGCCAAGCAACGAACCGAGATCCTGTCCACGCGGGCGAAGTACGCCGCCAAACGCCAGGCATTGGAGGAACAAATCAAAGCGCTGAAGGTCGAGGAGATGACCGCCTGCGAAAAGGTACTGACCGACGCGCAGCGCAACTTGCTCAAAGAGAAAAAGTGACAACGTAAGCAACTCTGAACGCCTGCGAAGGGCTAGTCATCGGGCTAGCCCTTCGCCGCCTCAGAACTGAGCCAGTACGCGGACGATGTTGATTTTCGTGGTAAAGGCAATGAAAAGGAGTGAAGAGATGAGAGCAAATGATTACTACCGGATGAGTACGGATAAACAAGAGACATCCATCCCGCAGCAAATGGCGGCAGTGGCGGCTTTAGTAGGACACGAGCAAATCGAGATCGTAGCCAGCTACAAGGATGAAGGCATATCGGGTGGGGGAAACGACCGAGCGGAGTTGCAGCGCTTGATCGCGGAGGCCAAGAAGCATCGCATCGAAGCTGTGGTGTGTTACGCCCTAGACCGGCTTAGCCGCTCGGATGCACTCGCGGCAATGGCCGAGGTTTTCTACCCGCTCAAGAAAGCCGGAGTACGGTGGATCATCACCACGAAGGAAAGGATCGATCTAAACAACGTGGTCGGTCAAACATTGCTTGGCCTACAACAAAATTTCTCGTGTCATCAGGAGAAAGTCAGCATTGCGGATCGAACATCGAGAGGCCGTTACGAGCTATGGCTACAAGGATACTGGATCAGCAACAAGCCGCCGTATGGCTATCGGATCGCAGAGCGGAGGGATAGCAAACTGAGAGGAGCGGGCCGCGGGGCTGGTAAGCTATCGGTGTATGAACCGGAAGCGATCGAAGTCCGCCGTTGCTTCGACCTCTACGAACAACTGCGGTCGAACCGGCTAGTTGCATTAGCGATGGGACAAAGTGCCGATTGGGTAGCAGAAAAGCTTGATAGAGCGGTGTATTGTGGCCGGCTGATCGAACCGCGAAAAAGGAGAGGGAAACACTACCGATTCTCACTCCAAACACGCGAAGAATGCCCGCCAGGGACCGAGGGCAACGACTATCGGTGCAAAGGAAGCGATCAATGGATAGAAGTGTATCCGAAGATCGTAACAGCAGAGCAATTCGACCGAGTGCAGAGATTGCTAAAAGAAGGGCAGTTACGGAAAGCAGGTGCGGAACTGAGAAGGAAAAGGCGGGAACATCTCTTTTCACAAATGTTGTGGTGCGGAGACTGCAAGGCGATGATGTACGCCAAAATATCAACGAAGACGCTGTACGTGTGCGGTGGACACCTGCGCGGGGAGGGATGCGAGGAGCCAAAAACGACGAGAGAGGAAGTATTGAAAGAGGCGATCATCCGCCAAATCAAGGAAGACTTTGATAGCGTTGGGGGGATAGAATCGATACGGAAGACGCTGATGAACGAGGTAGAGGGGGCGTTAGCAGGGCGCGATGAACAGAGAAAAGAGGACAAAGAGCGATTGGTTCAGATGGAGCAAGAGATAGCGCAAGCGCGGAAGGGATTGCTCCGGCTGGCAACGGCATCCGAGGACATCTACCAAGAGGCGGTGAAGGATGTAGAGCGAATGATGAAGGAGCGGGAAGAAGTATCGCGGAAAGTAGCAATGGAACTCCAGGAGACGGAATATCGTATAGCGTGGACCCAGGCAGTAGAAGCAACATTAGCTGGCCTTGGCAGTCAGCCGATGCAAGAGAAACTCCTCACCCTGGTCGAAAGGATTGATCTCCGATGGGTGAGAGTGCCCGGCAGCCGGAAACGTGGTGTATACCGGCTTGCCGGGGGACTCATCGAGTACAAACGAATCCAGGGCTTCCCTCGCCTAGCGGCGTTCAATGCTGACGCGCTGCCACGAGGGTGTATTCCTTCAAGTAGCCCTGAAATTGCTGGCGATGCCCTTCCTCGTCAGACAGCAGCTTGATGGCGAGATCCTGCGTGACGTAATCCTCGCCATCGGTCAGTTTGATGATCGCGCGATAATGATTGATGGCGGCCTCCTCGGCTTCGAGAACGCCGCGAATGACATCGACGACATCGGTAGTGTCTTCCAGCGGTTGCAGAGACTTCTGCGTCATCTTCAAAGCCAGGCTGCCGGGCACGGTGCCGCCGAGTTGCTTGATGCGATTGCCCAACTGCTGAGCGTGCATCAATTCGCCCTGAATGTCCGCGGCCAGCGCTTGCTTGACGAAGTCGGCGCGGACGCCATCGAGATTGATGCTGTTCGACAGGTAATTCGTTACCGTCTCCAACTCCATGTTGTAGGCCAGGCACAAAGCGTTCAGAATCTGTTCGCGTGTCGCCGCCATCGGATGGGTACTCCTTAGGAAATTAAGGCACTAACTTTTTGACCAGCCCGCAGCGCCAGCAAGGGAACCCTTGCTAGCGCTGCGGGCTGGCAAGTCATTGGGTTAGCGCTTCTTATTTGCTCAGAGCCAGTACGACTCGGCCGGCTTCGGTATGCACGGCCGGATTGGGATTGTGAGCTAGCTTGTCGAGGTTCGGTCGCAGACGGGAGAGATCGAGATCGGGGCGCTTGCCATGCAGTTCCACAATCGCCTTGAGGGCGTTGATAACCGTCAACACCACGATCGCCTCATCGGGCCGCTCCGCGCCGTCCTTTTTTGATTGGATCACGAAGATACCCCGTAGTTCGTCCTCGTCGAGCATGGTCTGCAACAACCCCAACCGAACCTTCCACCCCTGACGCGCCAAAGCGATGGTGGCTTGAGCCTGCACGCCGAAGCCGGGTTTCTTGGTGAGACTGCGGGTTTGCTCTTTTTCGACGAACTTATTGAGCAGATTTCCCGTCTCCGGCGGCTTTTGTTCTTCGAGCTTGGCTAGTTCGTCCGCGCCCTTGCCCGTATCATCGGATAGGCGGAGCAGCGCTTTCTCGATGCGTGCGTTCTCCTCCGGCGTGCCGCTCCAGAAACTGGCGGCTATCGCCGTCCATTTCCGCAGTAAGGGGTCTTCGGCATCGGCGCACGTCACGATTACCTTGTCCACGCCCAACGCGTTGGGATGCCCCTCCTGACGATGGACGAGATACTCCAGCGTCGTTTTGGCCAAAGCGCCCTGGTCGCCGGAATGGGCGGCCGTCTCCAATTGGGACTTGATCGCCTCTTGTTGCTCGGAAGATAGCTTGTCGAATTTTTTGAGGTTGTCGCCGAGATTGGCCAGCGCCAACAACGCTTGCTGCCGGCGCTGACTCAGGGCACGCGGATCGAGGCCGCTCGTCTGAACGGCCATCTCTTCCAGCAGCGGCGCTCCCACCGGAACCACAAAATGACTCAATGCTTGAGCCAAGAAACTAATGTACTGACGGTCGGGTTCGAGCTTCGCCACCTCGCGGGTCTTCTCGTCCGCCGACAATTTGGCGAATTGCTCGGCATACGTCTTCTCGAACGGAGCGCTCGTGTCGAGGACTTTGCGAAGCCGTTGGGCGAGTTGGAGCGCGAAGGCGCTATCCGAGGCTAGCGTGTCATCGCGGGGGAGTTCCTGCGCGAGATCGTTGGCGGCACGCCAGCGCACCTCCTTGTTGGGATTATCCAGATCGCGCAAAAACTGCTCTGGTGAGGATGTGCCCCAGGAGCGTCCGACGAAGAACTTGCCGGCCTTGTTCAGAAGCGGCTGGGCGAGGATCAACACGAGAACGAGACCGCCGACGATGAGCGCCGGCACACCAAAGAGCCGAAAGAACATGCTGCCCGAAGGCGGCGTCACGGTCGGCAGCCCCGGATCGGCTTTGGACGCGCCTTCGGGCGCGGGAGTGATATGTGAATCGGACGGCATAAAATCGCCTCACAATTAGCCACAGATGAACACGGATGAACACAGATAAGACAAGAAAACCATGGAATGATTGGTTGTCTTATCTGTTGTTTATCCGTGTTCATCTATGGCAATTTTAGCAAACGCAAGGCATTTGTCCGGTAAACTTGCGCCAGAACGTTCGGCGGCAAATCCACTCCGCGCAACATCGGCGTCGAAGGGCCATCCGGCGTGGGCGAGAAATCAGGATCCTGAATGGGACTCGGTCCCTCCCAGGCGCTCTCCCAGAGGGTGCGCTGACACCAGTAACGGCTGACGTAGTGTTCGCGCAGCAGACCGGGCCGCGTCACAAGATCAGAGCCGAACAGGAAGCGCGTTGGATGACGACAAATCAGCGAACGGATCGCGTCGCGATGGGCCGATACTTCGCGCACCTGCCATTTGGTCGCGCTGGTATCGAAATACAGATTCGGATAGCGTTCGAGCAGCGCTTGCAGATGATCGGCGTGTTCGGGATCGCCGCCCATATGCGCGGCGATCCAGGTCAGATCGGGAAACATTTCCATCATACGGCAAAAGGGCGGATACTGCTCCGCCTTGGTGCCGTAGCGCGTGGCATCGGTGTAGACCTTCTCGAACCACAAGTCCGGGTCGGACACATGCACCATGATGAGACGAAGGCCGGCCGCTTGCGCTCGCCGCGCCGCCTCGATGCGCCAGGGAGCATCGACGAACAGACCGCGATCCCGGCCGCGCGGCGCCGACCAAAACTTGATGATCTCGACGCCCTGCTCCAGAAAGCGATCAAGTAGACGATACGCCGCGTCCTCCGGTTCGTCACGCTTCTTGTTGATGGGACCGTTGAAGCCGAGACGATCGCCGAAGGCGTCGCGCAAGAGGGGAATATCTTCCGGTGGACACATCGAGTAAGTGCGGCCGATGTTGAACTCGTCGGCCACCGCGAACATGGTGCGCGCTTGCTCCAAGCTGTCCTCGATTACCACGTCCGGCTTTTCGGGATTGCGCGGCCGCATGACGTGAGCGTGGATGTCAACGAGCGGTGGGCCGGTGTAGCGGAAGTGTTGACGATCTTGATAGTCCTGGCCCGTGACATTGTGTTCCGGAATGGTCGTGGCGCTCATCGCAGTTCTCGGATTGCTCCCCTTGCCAGCCCGCCGCGCCAGCAAGGGACTTCCCTTGCTGGCGCGGCGGGCTGGCAAGGGTAATGCTGCCTTAAAACACAATCGGCTTGCCCAGCTTGCGTCGCACGACGGTGAACTGCCCGGCGTGCATCAGCGTGTGGTTGGAAACGAGTATCAGCAAGTCGCCGAGTTTGGGGGCGAACTTGGCCATGTCGCCGGTCGTCGGTCGATCCAGGTCCGCGTCCGAGAGTTTGGCGACGGCGGTCTTGGTGACTTCGCGAACCTCGGTGAACTGCTCCACGTACTGCTCTTTGCTGAGAAAGTGCATGGGCGAATCGTCGGCGGCACCGTGTTTGTCGTACTGATCCTTGAAACCGGGCGATAGAGCGGGATACGGCGCATCGGGGAGTTGAGGGGCCACGAGGAGAACCTCGCCGGCGATCACATGTCCGAGCTGCCAAGCGATGTGATTGGCGCCGGGTGCCGGCCGAACCAACAAGTCGGCGTCCGACAGATCGGCGATGTACCAATTGAGAAGCTGCTGCGTCGAGGACAGAGCTGCTTGAATGGCTTCACTTGCTTTCATGCGAATATCCTTTCCGATTTGCTGATGATAGCGGTTCTCAGAACAACACCGGCTTGCCGAGTTTGCGACGAACGACGCTGAACTGTCCACCGTGCATCATCGTGTGCGTGCTGACGAGGTTCAGCAAGCCGCCGAGGTTGGAGACGTTCCCCGGCCCGGTTGCCGGTTTGTCGAGATCGGCGTCACTGAGTTTGGCCACGGCGGCGAGCGTCGCCGCCCGCGTCTTGTTGAACAGATCGACGTACTGATCCTTGGTTCCGAAGCCGCCGTTGCCCTGTTGCGCGGTGGGCTGGCGATCGTGTTTCTCCGCGAAGCCGGCCGGCAATTCCGGATAGTGCGCATCGGGCACTTGTCCGCCCAGACGCCGCTCGGCCACGATGAGATGGCCAATCTGCCAGGCGATGTGATTGGCTCCCTCGACGGGGCGAACGAGCAAATCCGCGTCCGACATATCGCCGAGAGAACTGTTGATGACATGCTGCGTGAAATTCAGCGACTGTTCGATGAGTTTGCAGGCGTTCATGGTCCATCCTTTCTTCCAGATATAAAAATGCGAACATCCTTGCACGACGATGGGAGAGATAGTCGTGCCGGATCATTGTACGGCTCTGCTGGCGATCTGGCTCCACTCCTGATATATCAACGCCAATCGTGGACCGTTCCTGCCCTGCCTATATCGGGAGATGACACCCGTGGTCGAACCGCTTCGCTGTGTGCCCGCCAATCGTATCGTGGCGGGCTGGGATTTCAGCACCGGCGCCGTCAAGTGTCTGGCCTTCGACCTCGACGGCAACAAACTCGCCGAGGTGCGTCTGCCCACCGACCTGTGGACCGAGGGCGGCGTTTCCGAGCTAAATTTGATGCAACTGGAAGGCCAGGCAATGGCCAGCCTGCGCGTTCTGGGGGCGCAGCTGGGAGCGGAGAAAGCAGCGCTGTGGATCGCGGCCGGCATCTCGGCTACCCATCACACCGCCGGCCGCATTGACGAAAACAACGTGCAGGTTCGTCGCGCCATTTGCTGGAACGATCACAGTTTGGCCCCGTATCACGCGCGCGGCCTCGAACGGCTCGGCGGACAGGACAAGGTGATTCAGGCGATTGGCGGGCCGTGGGCCATTCGCTACACGCTCAGCCATCTCGTCAAGGACGAGGAATATCTGCCGCGCGAAGGCTGGAAACAGACGCGGCGTATGCTGCCGCACGGCCCGCTGGCGGCCGGCTTCCTGACGGGCAACTTCGACGCGGTCAGCGTGTCGGCAGCGGCGTCAACGGGCATCATGAACCTGCGGACGCGGAAATGGTCGCGCTTCATGTTAGGATCCTTACAAGACCTTGAATATCGTCAATTGGCGTGGAAACATCTGCCGGTAATCGTGGATGCGAATGCCCCTCTGGGCGAACTGCTGCCGTCGGCGAAGATGTTCGCCCAGATCGCGCGTTCCAAAAGTGGGCCGTTGATCTTCCCCACTTCGGACGATCAAGCGGCCGGTTTGGTCGGCGGCGGCGCGGTCGATGCCGGACAGATGGCGATCGTTATGGGCAATTCGGCAGTGGTCAATTCCTCGTCGAGCAAGCTGCCGTCCTCCGGCACTCTCGACGCCATGCGCCTCAATTGGGGGCCGTATCTGTGGATGCGCTGCTACAACAATGGCGCGCAGTTCCTCGATCGCGTCCTCGGTCCAAAACCCGACTGGGAACGTTTGGAGCGCGAAGCCCGTGCCTGCCCACCGGGCACGGACGGCGTGACGGTGCTGCCGTTCATTGCGCCGGAGCCATCGCTGGGCGTGAGCAAACCGCGGCTGGAATGGCGGCCGCGCGAGCCGAAGGAACCGGGTAAGAAGTTCCGCGCCTCCTTGGAAGCATTGGCGTATCTGATTGCGCGCGGCGTGCGCGAGCATGAGGAGGCGGGACAGAAAATATCGCGCATCACGGTGTCGGGCGGCATCGCGCGGAGTGATCTGATGTGCGAGATTTTGGCGACGGTGCTGGATCGGCCACTCGAACGCCTGGAGTCGGCGGAAGGTCCGGCCCTCGGCGCGGCCGTCACCGCCTTGGCAGCCTATGAGTCCTATCAACGACAAACACGCAACATCGACGCGCCCTACACCGTGGCCGACGCCGTGGCGCGTTTGGTCAAGTTCCGCACGCCGGTCGCGCCGAATCCGGCCTGGCGTACAGCGTACCGTGAGGGCTTACAGATATTCCTCCAAAACGTGTCCCAAAGATCATCGTGATCACCATGAGGAGGATACGGTGAACACGAGGCTACACGCGAACATCTTGTTGGCCGCTGCCGAAACCGGCATGTCGTTGGTCTTCATCGAACTGGGGGCGGCCGTCATCGGCCTGGCGTTTCTGGCGCGCCTCGCGCATCGCTTCGGTTTTTCGTCCATCCCCCTCTACCTGCTCGGTGGCCTTGCCTTCGGCAATGGCGGCCTGCTGCCGTTGCGCTTCTCCGAGAATTTCGTTCATATCGGTGCCGAGGTCGGCGTCATCCTTCTGCTGTTCATGCTCGGCCTGGAATACACCGGCGAGGAATTGAAAACGAATCTTCGCGCCGGCGTCGCGGCCGGCGTCGCCGATTTCTTGCTCAACTTCTCTCCCGGCCTTGTCGCCGGTTGGTTGCTGGGTTGGCAACCGTTGGCCTGCGTCCTGTTGGGCGGCGTAACCTACATCTCCTCCTCCGGCATCATTGCGCGCGTTCTCGAAGAATTGGGGCGATTGAACAACCCGGAGACGCCGACCATCCTGTCGATCCTTGTGCTGGAAGATCTGGCGATGGCCGTCTATTTGCCCCTGACGGCGGTGTTGCTGGTCGGCAAGCCGATGGTGGCGGGGAGCATCTCCGTCCTCATCGCGCTGGCCACGGTGGGGGCCGTTTTGTTCGTGGCTCTGCGCTTCGGCGAGACGATCGGACGTGTCCTTGGCCACGGGACGGATGAGGTTTTCCTGCTGTCCACTTTTGGCCTCGTGCTGATGGTGGCGGGTGTCGCGCAGCGACTGCAAGTATCGGCGGCGGTCGGCGCCTTCCTGGTTGGAGTCGCCCTGTCGGGGCCGGTCGCCAAGCGCGCGCAGCGGCTGGTTAGTCCCTTGCGCGACCTGTTCGCCGCTCTCTTCTTTTTGTTCTTCGGCCTGGAAATCAATCCCGCCCATTTGCCACCCGTTCTGTGGCAGGCGGTGGCCCTGGCCGTTGTCACCGCGTTGACGAAACTCCTGACGGGCTGGTGGGCGGTTCGACGTGCGGGAGGCGATACGGCGGCTGGATTACGGGCGGGCGCTGCCCTGGTTGCCCGCGGCGAGTTCTCTATTGTCATCGCCGGTTTGGGCGTTGATGCGGGATTGGAGCTTCGGCTGGGGCCGTTGTCGGCCGCTTATGTCCTCCTGCTGGCCGTACTGGGACCGATCCTCGCGCGCTTTATGGGGGCGCGGCATCCGCTTCCTACCGGCGAGTTTAGAGGCGAACGGCCGGCGTAAGCCGGCTGGTATAGCTTGCACCAACCGGCTTACGCCGGCCATTCGCCTCTAAACTTCGTGCCACTTCTCATCTCGAAAATGCCAGCGCGAAAAAAGTGGGAAGCCGGACAGCCTTCATTGTCTCTATTCCCATGAAGACCTGTCGGCGGGTATCTGTCCGCCCAGGAAATTCGTTGTTGCACGCGTCGTCGGGGCGCGAGGTTCTCCTCGCGCAAGCAGTCTGCCCCCATCTCCTTCTTCGCCCTCCCGGCACTCGCGCATCGCAGTTATTTTATCGTAAAGCGATCGCCTTTGTAATTTTCAATGGAGGTTCAGCATGCGTTTCACCCTGCGCGGTTTTCGTCGACGGTTCCCGACGAGGCCGACAGCGCGAAAGTCTCGCTTCGTCCGCCCGCTCTTGGAGAGCCTGGAAACTCGCTTGGTTCCTTCGGCAGATTTCGTGCAAACCAACCTGGTCTCCGACGTACCCGGTATGGCCCAAGTCCTGGACCCGAACCTAATCAATGCTTGGGGACTCACCGCCAGCGCGACCAGTCCATTCTGGGTGGCCAATCAAGGCAGCGGCACCAGCACGCTGTACAACGGGCTGGGACAGCCCCAGCCGCTCGTCGTCAACATCCCGGCCAACCCCAGTGACAATCCTCTGCCTGCGCGCGGTTCGCCGACCGGCGATGTCTTCAATACCAGCGGCATCAGCACCAGCTTCGAGGTCACCGATCCCACCACCGGCAAGTCCGGCTCCAGCGTTTTTCTCTTCGCCACCACCGATGGCACCATCTCCGGCTGGGCTCCCAAGGCGAACGGTACCAACGCCCTCATCGGGGCGACCAATCCCGGAGCCGTCTACACCGGCCTGGCCATCGGCAAAGACGCCAACGGCGACCCGCTGCTCTACGCCGCCGATTTCTCCAAAAACAGCATCGATGTATACGGCCAGGATTTCAAGCCGGTGACCACTCTGTCCGGGAACTTCACCGATCCTAACTTGCCGGCGGGCTACCGAGTCTTCAACGTCCAGGCCATCAATAACAAGCTCTACGTCGAATACGCTCCGTTCGATTCGACCACGGGCGGCGTCCAGGCGGGCAAGGGCAATGGCGTCGTCGATGTTTTCAATACCGACGGCCAGTTGCAGCAGCGTTTAATCACGGGTGGCCAGCTCAACGATCCATGGGGCATCGCGCAAGCCCCCGCGAACTTCGGTGCCTTCAGCAACGATTTGCTGGTCGGCAACTTCGGCAGTGGAAATATCAACGCCTTCGATCCGACAACCGGCAAATTCCTCGGCGAATTGAAGACCAGTTCGGGACAACCCTTCGACGTGGAACACCTGTGGTCGCTCCAGTTCGGCAACAGCGGCGCCGCCAGCCCCGCGAACACGCTGTTCTTCACGGCGGGCCTGACCTCGCACTTCGGCGCCGGTACGGGTACGCCGCATGGCCTGTTCGGTTCGCTGCAAGCCGTGCCGAATCTGCCCGAAGAGGCACCGATCGTTCCCAATCTCGGGAACACTCCCGAACAGACCTTTTCGACCGTGCCATCTAACGGCGACAAGAATCCCTATGGTGTCGCCTTCGTGCCGCAAGACTTCCGGGGCGGCGGCCAACTCGCGCCGGGCGACATTCTCGTTTCCAATTTCAATGACAGTTCCAACGTCCAGGGCACCGGCTCGACCATCGTGAAGATCACGCCGGATGGCCAGCATTCAGTCTTCTTCCAGGGGCCATCGGGGCTGGGTTTGACGACGGCGCTGGGCGTATTGCCGCAGGGCTTCGTCATCGTCGGCAGCATGCCCACCAGCACGGCGGCGGACGGCACGACCACGATTGGCAACGGTTCGCTGCTGATTCTCGACAGCAACGGCAATCAGGTAGACGAAATTAGCGATCCGTCTTTGATCCAGGGACCGTGGGATCTGGCGATCAACGAACAGGGCGGCAGCCACGCCCAGGTGTTTGTCTCCAACGTGCTGAGCGGTACGGTGACGCGCATCGATCTCAAAATCCCGTCGCATGGCGCGCCTACGGTCGAAAACGAGACGCAAATTGCCTCCGGGTTCGCGCACCGAACAGACTCTGCCGCGCTGGTCATCGGGCCAACGGGGTTGGTCTTCGACCCCAAGACGGGCACGCTGTATATCGCCTCGACGGCAGATAACGCGATCTTCGCTATCCCCGACGCCGCGAAAACCCGGAGAGACCAGGGCATGGGCCAGGCGGTCGTGCAAGATTCGACGCACCTGCATGGGCCGCTCGGCCTGGCCCTGGCACCCAACGGCGATCTGATCGTGGCCAACGGCGACGCGGTCAAAGGCGATTTGACGCAGTCCAACGAGTTGGTCGAGTTCACGCCGCGCGGCAAATTCGTAGGGCAGTTCCAACTCGACGGAGGAACGGCTGGCGCGGCGTTCGGTCTCGCCGTGCAGACCGTTGGCGACGAGGTTCGCTTCGCCGCCGTGGACGATAACACCAATATGCTCGACGTGTGGACGTTCCAGACACAAAAGGATCACGGGCGCGACCGCGATATCAATGATCTGTTCCGTTCGATGTAGACGTCTCAATAGCGATAACCGCATGAGGTAGGTCCGGCTTGCCGAGCCGGACCTGGACCCAACAGGTGCCGCTCGGCAAGCGGCACCTACTCCATGTGGTGGCAGCGCCAACACGGGTAGGGGGTTACTCTGTCTCAAGCCGGGTTGCCGGTGCCGCCACGTTTGAAACGCCGTCTCTCGGCATCCACCTTGTCACCTCATCGGCACTTCAATTCTCGATTTTTCTGAAATATCCTTTTCCCCTCAGCCTCTTGTGGAGTACCATGAATTGGTTTCCGCACGCTCCTCGGGAGCACAACTCACAAGCGGAACGTGTCCGATCTGCATCTGGGGCGGGACCCAGCCGCCCGGTTGCGTCCACTGCGGACCCACTCCAACCGGCCGGCGGTTCCTGTTGACAGACAAGGAGCCCACATGTCTGCTCATCCACCGGCATCGATCCTGTTCGTGGACGACAACGACCTGGCCTGTTACGGCCTCATCCGCGCTTTGCGCCAGGAGGGGTTTCATGTTCTCCAGGCTTCGACGGGTGCCGAGGCCTTGAAACTCGTCCAGCAGAATCCGAGCCTGGTCATCCTCGATGTCTATCTGCCCGATCTCAGTGGTTTCGAGGTGTGCCGGCGCATCAAGACCAATCCAAGCACCGCCTCGATCTTCGTACTACACCTGTCCGGTCATTTCATCAGCAGCGAGGATCGCAGCGAGGCTCTGGAAGGGGGGGCGGATGGTTATCTGGTGAAGCCCGTGTCGCCGCGGGAACTGATCGCCCATGTCAAGGCATTCCTGCGCATCGGTCAGGCCGAGCGCGCCCTCCACAACAGCGAGGCGCGCTTGCAGCACATCCTCGATTACGCTCCTCTGCTGGTCCACGTCAAGGATGGCGAAGGGCGTTACTTACTCGTCAATCGCCTCTGGGAGGAGCGTTTTTCGCTCCGCCGCGTGCAGGTCGTCGGGCATCATATCAAGGAGATTTTTTCCCTCGAGCAGGCCGAAATGTTGCGGACCAACGATCTGAAAGTCCTCCAGGCCGACTCGCCTTTGGAGTTTGAAGAGACGATCGGCCACGACGAGAACTTGCGCATTTATCTGTCGATCAAGTTCCCCCTCCACGATCCGGATGGCGTTCCCTATGCCGTGTGCGGCATCTCGACCGACATCACCGAGCGCAAGCGTGCCGAGAAGGCGCTCCGCGATTCGGAGAAGCTCTATCATTCGCTGGTGGAAACGCTGCCCGTCTGTCTGTTCCGCAAGGACCGTCACGGCCGCATCGCTTTCGCCAACCAGACATTTTGCAGTGAATTGAAACGTCCCCTCGAAGAGATCGTCGGCAAAACCGACCTGGACCTTTATCCGCCGGAGTTGGCCGAGAAATACATGTGCGACGATCAGCGCGTCATTGAGGCAGGCGAAGTATTCGAGGACATTGAGGAGCATCCCGGCGACGAAACCGGCAAGAGTTACGTGCGCATCCTCAAGGCTCCCCTGTACGATTCGCGTCAGGAAGTCATCGGTATGCAGGGGATATTTTGGGATATAACAGATCGTAAAAGGGCAGAAGAAGAATTGGCGCGAACGGCGGCGGAGTTTCGCATTGCCCGCTCTATTCAGCAGAAACTGTTCCCGACCACCACGCCGGAGGTGGCCGGCATGGACATTGGCAGCGCCACCTACGGCTTCGACATCGGCGGAGCCTCGTATCCGGCCGAGGCCATCGGCGGCGATTATTACGATTATCTCCCCTTGATGGACGGCAGTCTGGGCGTGGCCATCGGCGATGTGAGCGGCCACGGTATCGGGCCGGCCTTGCTGATGGCCGAGGTCCGCGCCTACTTGCGAGCCTTCGCGCACATGCGGGCCGAACCCGGCGACATCCTTGACCTGGTCAATCGCATCATTCTGCCGGACATTGAGGGCGATCGTTTTATCACGCTGCTGTTGGCTCGACTGGATCCGCGTCGCCGATCGTTCGTCTACTCGAGCGCGGGCCACTCGACCGGCTATATTTTCGACGACACCGGAGAGATCAAGCGCTCGCTACTGAGTACGAGCATTCCTCTCGGCATCATGCCCGATTGCGACTTCCCTAGCAGCGAACCGATCGCGCTGGAGACCGGCGATCTCGTCCTGTTCCTCACCGACGGCATCGTCGAAGCCCGCGCTCCGGACGGCACCATCTTCGGCACGCGACGAACCATCGATATGGTGCGGTGCTATCGCCACGCTTCCGCGCGGGACATCGTCGAAAACCTCTACCACGCCGTCCGCGCCTACGCGCAAAATCAACCGCAATATGACGACATCACCGCCACGGTCATCAAGGTCGGGCCAGCGGTGTAAGACGGAACTAACCACAGAGACACAGAGGCACAGAGAAGAAGGAAAGGAGAATGGGGTAAGGCACAGAGCCAGACTGGAATTTGCGGTCAAGTCAACTATTCTCTTTTCTTTCTTCTCTGTGCCTCTGTGTCTCTGTGGTTAGTTCTTTTTGGGCGCTGCCGCGGATTGTAAGTAGGCGATAAGATCGGCCACGTCCTGCTTACTCAACTGCGTTTCCAGCCCCTCGGGCATGACGGATTTGCCCGTTGCCTGAATCTCATCGATCTGGCTGCGCAGGATGGCGTCCTCGGCCTTCTCGCCGCGGCGCAGGGTCACGCTCGACGCGGTATCGGCGGCGATCAAACCGCTGAACGTCTGCCCTTTCTTGGTGACGATCTGGTAATTCAGATAACGCGGGTCCACTTCTCGACTCGGATCGAGAATGTCGCTGAGCAATTGCTCCGGCGACTTGTTGCGTAGGGCAGACAGCAAATCCGGTCCCACTTCAAAACCCTCGTTCTCCAGACGATGACAGACGGCGCAGTTCTTCTTGAAGATGGCCTTGCCGCGTCCCTTGTCGGCTTTCAGGTCGAGGGCGGTGCGATACGCCGCGACAACCTTCTGTCGTTCGGGTGCAGCCTGTCCCGCCAGGACACGCCGAGCGCTCGCGCGCAGCTTGGCGTTGGGATGCTTGCGAAGTTGCTCGACGCGCAGCGGTTCGAGTTGGTTGCTCAGCACTTTCTTCTGTTCGAGCGCGGTCAGCAGATGCGGCAAGCGCTCGGCGCGGGCGAACAGCGACTCGACGACTTCACGGCGCACGGTCGGACTGTAGCCGCTCCACGCGACGAGAAGCAAATCGGCGACTTGCGGCTGAACGTGCAGCGATAGGGCACGCACCATTGCCGCCTGCACTTCCGGCGGCGTTCGCGGGTTCAACAGTTCCGGCGCAGCCGTGGCGGCCAGAGTATACGGACCGCGCCCCAGAAGGCGGATTGCGGCAATGCGCTCGGTGATCGGCCGCTTGGCGTCTCGGCTTACTGTCGCTGCTTGTTCAAAGAGCGGCCGCGCACGGGAGACGGCTTCCTTTAGCATTGAAGGCGGCTCGTCCCAAAGATGGGCCAACGATCGGCTGCTGTTCTGCAAGCCCTGACCGAGACCATCGAGAAGGGCAATCTTCCACGGCGCGGCTTGCTTTGCGGGGCTGCCAAGCAAACTTAGCGCGCGTGCCAGATCCGCATCACCGGCTTTCGCGCCAACGAGAGCGGCCAAGCGATTGAGCAACTGCACGTGATCCGCCGTCGCTTTCTCGATAAAATCCTTGTCCTTCACGAGCGCTTCAAGCAGGTCCACGCCGGAGCCGCGCGTCGAACTGAGGACGGCCATCTGTGTCCAGCGGTCGCCGGCATCCTGCCGCGCCACCCGTGCCAGCGCTTTCACTGTCACCGAGTTGTCACTTTGCCCCAGGGTGAACGCCAGCTGAAAACGCACGCGCGGCGAGGGATCATCCGCCAATGCGACCACGGCGGCGCGCAGCTTGGCCGAAGTAGACAAACGCTCATCCGCCAGGCGTAGCGCTTGCTCGCGCACCCCCGCCTCGGAATCTTTCAAGGCTTGCTCAATGTCGGCATCGGTCAGCGCCTTCAGGCCGTGCAACGTCCACAGAGCATGGGCACGCCCAGGGGCGGACTTCGCGGACAGGCCGAACTTTCGCAGTTGCGTCACGGCTTCCTTGTCTTGCCGTTCCACCAACAAACGCTGAGCCGTCAGCCGCCACCATAGATTGGCGTCGCTCAGATGTTCGACCAGCGCTTGCGTGGATGCCTTGCCCAGCGACGGTTTGCGGCGTGGCTGTCCCTGAACGCTGATGCGCCAGATACGGCCGCGGCCGCGACTTTGGAGATTGAGTTTCTTCTTGATGTCCTCCGGCAGGGATAGCGGCGTCTCAATCACTTCGCGGTAGAAATCGAGTACATAGAGCGCCCCATCGGGACCGAGCGTCAGATGCACCGGCCGAAACCAATTGTCCGTCGAGGCCAAAAACTCGCAGCTTTCTTCGCCGTCGGCTCGCTTGGCGGTGAAGGTCGACCCCTTGGGAACAAGCACGTCGCGATGAATCAGATTGTTGGCTGGATCGCAGACGAACACATTGCCGCGATACGCGGCGGGGAAGCCGCCAGCGGCGTAGACGACAGGACTACATGCCGAAGTAATGTAACCACCCGGCACCAGTTCGGTGGTGGAAAATCGCTTGGCATCCGGTCCACCCTTGCGCCGGCCGGTGCGTTCGACGCGCCACGCCTCGAAGGGACTGCGGCGATACACTTTGCAGGCTGCGCCATGATCGGGAATGTCGAGCGTGACAGCGCTGACCGGCAACGCCGGATTGCGACGCAGGTAATGATCGGGCAACACGATATTCCGTAGATGCTGGCTATTCGTCGCCGTGAACCAATGTTGCCATTCGTCCGGCGTCAGGCCATATTGTCCGCCGCCGGAAGTTGGTTCGATCGCGCCCGGCGTCTCGGGATGGAAGCGAATACCACGGCTGCGCAGCGTCAGCGCCGGCATGTCCGGTTTCTCGGCGGAGCGAACCGTGCCACCATCGCTGCCGGCGACGCCATAAACCCAGTTATCCAATCCCCATTGGAGACTATTAACGATCTGCTGAATGTTGGCGAGATTGAAGCCGCTGTACAGCGTGCGCCGTCGATCCGCCTTGCCGGTTCCTTTTGTATTTTCGAGATAGAGAATGTCGGGAGCATTCGCCACCACCAGCCCGCCGCGCCAGGGCATGACGCCGGTAGGAAACCGTAAGCCATCGGCGTACACGCGACTTGTTTCGTAGACACCATCGCCATCGCGGTCTTCCAGTAGTTTGATGCGGCCGGAGGTGATGGTTCCCGTCGCGCGCCCGCCGTTAGGATAGCCGCGCATCTCGGCGACGAAGAGCCGGCCATTCTCGTCGAAGGCCATCGCCACCGGATCGATCACGTCCGGCTCGGCGGCGATGAGATCGATTTGAAATCCTTTGGGCAAACGAAATGTCGCTTGTTCCTCGCGCGGTGAGAGAGGACCGGCGGCTTTCGGTTCCTCTGCTTTGCTGAAGGCGCAGACGATAAGTGGGACACCGAACAGCAGCACGAGCAGAAGGCGCAAGGTTCGTGTGACGTGCATGAAATTCATCCCATGATTGAAGAAAATGGTCATCGCGTTTTTCGTCGTGGCTGTACAATGACGTTGGTGTCTGCCCCTTCGTGGGGATGTGGCAACGGGGGGAGGCTGGTCTAGACGAGCGCTCCCCCATTTTTTCCCCAAATCTCGCCAAATTGCGGTTCAAGAGGATCATCAATAGGCGGCCATCGCTCCGGGGCGAGATTCGCTCGATAGGTACGGATGTCGTATTCGTCCTCGCAATCAATCGAAACCCACGGCAAGGATTCATTCGTAGACAGGATCTGTTTGCTTCGCGGATCGCAGTGGCCAACCTGGAGACGGAGAGATGCCAGATGCGGTAGCTCGGTTATCGCGACGGCTGTTTCCGGCGTGATATTCACGGGATTCTCACCTTGGTAATCACTGCCAATAGTCAAAGAGGTTAAATGACGCAAGTTTGGTGATGCCAGGAGCGTTCGCAATCCATCCTTATCCAATCCGGCACCGAGGGCCAGCGACCGCAATCGAGTCCACTCTCTCGCGGTCGCCAAAGCGGCCATCCCTTCCGTTCCAATCTGCGTCCCGCTCAAGTCGAGATGCGCCAACGAAGACAAGTATTTGGAAGCGAAGAGAATTTGGGCCTCGCCATTGCCGAGTTTCCAGTTCGACGACAGGTTCAGAGAATGAAGATTTTTCACTCTTGGCGACCCGGCGAGGATAGAAGCGTGATCTTCGGTGAGGTCACAGGCTGAGAGAGTCAACTCCTTCAAGTTCCATCGGCTCGCACCATCGAGAAGGTGGCCGAGAATCGCGGGACGGAGAGGAATTAATCCGAAACGCAGACTTTCGAGAGGAACCTGAGCGAGCCGCTCAAAGAACGAATCCGCCATCGAAAAATCCGCGGGGGCATGATTCACGTAGAGACCAAGTCTCTTGAGCGACTTGGGGATTCTGTCGCGCAGAAACGATAAAGCCTCGCGGGTCTGATACGGAATAACCAGTTCGAGCACCGTGAGCCGATTCCAAAAGGGCATCTCGACCAATCGGGCGAGTACGTCAAGGGTCGTTTCATAAGAGAGGTGTAAAGACTTTAATTCCGGCCACACTTGGGTGAAGTCCTCTCGACCGTCCGAGAACCATGCGCCCGGATTTTCCGGCCAGCGGTAAAGGATAGGGAGATGCAGTTGCGTAATCCGGCGGAGAATCGGCAGGCGCTCGAACCGGCGTCGAGCATCCGCGTCGAACTGGACTTGCGTCCCGTGCAAGGCTCGAAGGCCCGTCAGATGCGGCGATTCCAGAAGATCGACCAGATTGCTACGAGGATCGTGATGCGGCCCTTGATGGTGGATGCGCAACGTCTCGATATACTTCAACTCCTCGCAGCCGGCCACGCGGCGAACGAGATCGTCGAGGACGCGAAACCAACCCGTCAGCCGTACATCACGCACCGGCTCCAGAGCGAACATTTGACGCCGATGATGCAGGAAGTGCCGCAAGTGTAGATGGACGTATTCGATGAAACCGCGACGAAAGCAAACCTTCTTGAAGACGAAGTGCGAGCCGCACCACACCGGCGCCCAGCGTTTCAGCAAGCGCAGCTCACGAGCTTGTAGTTCGCTCTGGCGGATGTCTTCCGGCGGCAGCTTCGCGCGTTGAATTTGCGTGCGGATGAACTCGGCCCGCGCCACGTTCGCCTCGCCGCCTTGCTCCTCCATCCAGTCGGCGCAGATCAACCGCGGCGCGTCGTCGTCCGGCGCTTCACGGATGGCGGCAATCAAGGCGGCACGCAGGGAAGACATGGGATTGGGTCCGTTCGAGGTAGGTGCCGCTTGCCGAGCGGCACCTGTTCGGTCGAAGTCCGGCTTGGCTCGCCGGACCTACTTCATTCTGTTACCACCTGCTACGCTTCGTCAAAAGGTACGGGGACTACTCCTTCTTCCCCACCGTTTTCTTCAGCGCCGCCAGCACGCCCTTGACGTCGGTTTCGTTGATCGACTTGTAGCCCATCGTCGTCACCACTTTCCCCTTGTTGGCGATCACGACCGTAAGATGGGCGTCGCTGTTTGCATTCCAACCTCGCGGCCCCTCGGCGCCCTTGAAGGCGGTCAGCGCCGTCGAGGCATAGTTCACCGACATCTGCACGCGCGGCAGAAACTCCTTCGTCTTGTCCAAATCAGCCGTCAGCCAGACCGCCACGATGTAAACGCCCTCGTAGTCCTTGTTCATCTTCTGGTCGAGCGTTTTCATGAAGCGGTTCATCGGCCGATCGAACTTGTCGGCGGCGATGAGGAAATAGACCGTCGGCTTGTCCTTGCGCTGGGCGGTGTAATCGACCTCTTTGTCCTTGTGTTCGCCGGTGACGTCGTGAACTTTCAGCGCCGGCACTTTACCGCCTTTCTCCGGCCCT
>DATNCY010000022.1:0-17125 GCA_035553375.1 Gemmataceae bacterium | reverse complement strand
TGTCACCGTCCACAGCCAGCCACGAAAGCGTTCCTGCCGATCGTACGCGAAGTGCGGCAGTTGCTGAACCAGTCGCGTCAGGACTTCCTGCACGAGGTCGGCCGCGTCCTGGCGCGGCAAGCCCAAACGACAGGCCCAATGATGCAAGAGCGGGGTGTAAAGATGGATGAAGCGCGACCAAGCATCCCGCGAGTCTGGGCGTCGCAAGCGCTCCAGTAAACTGGCTGACGTGGTGTTCATACCGGGTAGTCTTCTGCAAATCGCCTGGGCGGACTCTATTGTTGAGTCCTTCTCCGTTTGTGTCAAATCAAATACCGAATCGAGATCCTTGTCCTTCGATGCGGCATGTGTCAACGGATTTTTGCACCACCGCGAACACGCTGGCGACCAATCGGCGCTTTCCGAAATACAATGTCCGCGTGGTTGACCTCACCCGACACGCACGGTTTACCGCCGGAACGCCTCGCGTGATCCTTCTATTCTGGACGGGAGCAGCATGAACGTGTATCCGACTATTCGCATCTCCCCTCGCCTCCTTTTCTCCCTGACAATCCTTTTCGCCCTGAGTTGCCGGCCGGCGGCGCACGGCGACGAATCCAAGGGCGGGCCGCCTGAGTTCAAGCGTTTGAAGTTTCGCTCGATCGGGCCGGCGGCGGGCGGGCGCGTCTGCCGTGCCGCCGGTGTGCCGGGCGATCCGCTGACCTTTTACGCGGCGACGGCGGCCAGCGGCGTATGGAAGTCCAGCGATGGCGGCATTCACTGGAAGCCGATCTTCGACGATCAAGCCACCTCAACCCTTGGCTCGCTGGCCATCGCATCCTCCGATCCGAACGTGATCTACGCCGGCTCTGGCGAGGCTAACATCCGCGGCAACATCGAAGTCGGCAACGGTATCTATAAGTCCACCGACGCCGGCAAAACGTGGAAACACGTCTGGAAACAAGAAGGGCAGATCGGCACGCTGATCGTCCATCCGACGAACCCCGACATTGCCTATGCCGCCGTGCTTGGCCACGCTTTCGGACCCAATCCCGAGCGCGGCGTTTACCGCACCCGCGACGGCGGCAAAAATTGGCAGCGCGTTCTCTTCAAGGACGCCGATACCGGCGCGTCCGACGTGTGCTTCGATCCGTCCAATCCGAAGATCCTGTTCGCCGGCCTATGGCAAGCACGCCGCCGGCCGTGGGAGTTGCTCAGCGGCGGAACGGGCAGCGGTCTATACACCTCCCGCGACGGCGGCGATACCTGGACGCAACTTGTACCCAAGCAGCCGGAAGATACGCCGGCCGGCAAGAAATACGGCAAGGGACTGCCTGAAGGCATCTGGGGCAAGATCGGCGTGGCCGTCGCGCCCTCGGACGGCCGGCGCGTTTACGCCCTTATCGAAGCGGAAAAGGGCGGATTGTTTCGCAGCGACGACGGCGGCGACACCTGGCGACTCGTCAGCGACAACCGCGCTCTTCGCCAGCGTGCCTTTTACTACATGACGCTCACGGTCGATCCGCGCAATGCCGATGTGGTCTGGTGCCCGCAGGTACCGCTGCTGCGAAGCATCGACGGCGGCAAGACGTTTCAGCGCATCAAGGGGCCGCACCACGGCGACCATCACGACATCTGGATCGATCCGAAGGATCCGCGCCGCATCATCAATAGCAACGATGGCGGCGTGGACATCTCAACTAACGGCGGCGAAACATGGTTCGCGCCGCCGTTGCCGTGGGGACAGTTCTATCACATCAGCGTGGATAATCGCCTGCCCTATCACGTCGCCGGCACCATGCAAGACATCGGCACCGGCTCGGGACCGAGTAACAGCCTGTCGAAACCCGGTATCGTTCCCAGCGACTGGCATCACGTCGGCGGCGGCGAAACCGGCTTCACCGCCTCCGATCCCACCGATCCGAATATCGTCTACGCCGGCGAATACGGCGGCTATATCTCGCGCTACGATCACCGCACGCGCCAGGCCCGCAATATCGGCGTCTATCCCTTCAATCCATCCGGCCACGAGCCGGCGAACCTGCGCTATCGTTTCCAATGGACGGCTCCCATCCTCATTTCGCCGCACGATTCGCGTGTCCTCTATCACGCCGCTAATGTCCTCTTCAAAACCAACGACGCCGGCCGGCACTGGACGCCGATCAGCCCCGACCTAACTCATAACGACCGGAGCAAACAGAAATGGTCGGGAGGGCCTATCACCGGCGACAACACCGGTGTGGAAGTGTACGGCACCATTTACGCCCTCGCCGAATCATCGAAGCGAAAAGGCGTCCTCTGGACCGGCAGCGACGATGGCCTCGTTCACGTCTCGACGGATGGCGGCCGGAGTTGGACCAACGTGACGGCCGCCATCAAGGGGTTGCCGGAGGGAGCGACCGTGCGCTGCATTGAGGCGTCGCCGTTTGACGCGGGCACGGCTTATGTCGTCGTGGACGCACATAAACTCGATGATCGCCGGCCCTATCTGTTCAAGACGATCGATTACGGAGTGACGTGGAAACCGCTGGCCGAGAAATTGCCGTCCGACGGCTATCTCCACGTTATCCGCGAAGATCCGCAACGTAAGGGATTGCTTTACCTCGGCGGCGAACGCGGCGTACTCGTGTCCTGGAATGACGGCTTCTCCTGGCTGCCCCTCAAGCTCAACCTGCCGACCGTCACTGTCACCGATCTGATCGTCAAGCACAACGATCTCGTCGTCGGTACCAACGGGCGCTCCATCTGGATCCTCGACGATTTGACACCGTTGCGTCAGCGTGCGCCGGTCCTCAAGGACACCGCCGCGTTCCTCTATCCGACTCAGCCAGCAGTGCGCTATCGCTATCACAAGGCGCTAGGCGAGAAGAAGCCTCTGGGTGCCGGACAGAATCCGCCGGAAGGCGCGATCGTGCATTACTTCCTCAAAACGAAGCCGAAAAGCGACATCACCCTGGAAATTCTCGATGCCAAAGGAGGGCGGGTAATGCGGCTGACAAGCAAAAAAGACCCCGAGGAGAAACCGGCGGAGGACGATTATTCCAGCGAGAAATACAAGAAGCCGCTCCTGACCGTCGAAGCGGGCCTGCATCGCATCGTCTGGGATTTGCGTTACGAAGGCGCCCAGGCTATCAAGGGAGCCAAAGTTGACAGTGGCGAGCCGAAGATGGGGCCGCTGGTCAATCCCGGCAAATACACGCTGAGGCTGACGGTCGAAGGGAAGCCGCTGGAGAAGCCTCTGGAAGTGCTGCCCGACCCGCGGACGATTTCTTCCACGATCTGGGCGAAGGCGGCGAAAACGGGCGAAGATGGTTTGCCGTTGGCCCCGGAGGTTATCCTGAGACGCATCGCGGCCCCCGAAGTCTCCGTTGAATTGGACGAACAGATTCAACTCGCCCTGAAGATCCGCGATGACATCACCATTCTGTCGCGCACGGTCGAGCGGATGCGCACGGTCAAGGGGCAACTCGCCGCTCGCAATGAGTTGCTCAAGGACAATGCCCGAGCGAAATCACTGGTGGAATCCTCGCGGGGGTTGCTGACCAAGATCGATGCTCTCGAAGAAAAGCTGCATAACCCAAAGGCGAAAATCGTCTATGACATCCTCGCCCAGAAGGGCGGCGCACGCCTGTACTCGCAGCTGGTATGGCTGTTCGAGATGATGAAGGACAGCGACGGCGCCCCCTCGCAGGGTATCCGCGAGGTCTTCGCCGAGCAGACGGAACTATTGCGGAAGTATCAGGCAGAATGGCGAGCGCTCGCGTCGAATGATCTTACTGTACTCAACGAACAGGCGAAAAAGCTGGACGTACCGGGGGTCTTCATTCCGGCGACCACGACAAAAGCAGATTAACCACAGAGGCACAGAGACACAGAGAAGACAGTAAGTGAAGATAAAGAGGAGGGAGAATGCGCTTTAGCTTGTTCCGCACCTCCCTTATCTCTTTTGTTTTCTCTCTTCTCTGTGCCTCTGTGTCTCTGTGGTTAATCTTCTGGATCAAACAGGCCAAATCGATCTTGACAGTGATCCCTCGACTCCTTATGGTTCGCCCCCTCTAACAGCTTTATGCGGGATCGGGGAGATGGGCCGGGATGGCATCCGGCTCGTAGGGGATGCCATCCTTCGGGGGCGAAGCCATGAACCGTCGTGCCTGGATCAAACGTCTGCGGGGCGTCGGCCGACTGGCCGTGCAGGGAGTGCTGGGGGCCGTGCTGCTCGGACTTATCGGGCTGCTCGGATGCACTTCCTTGCAGCCGCGCTTGCAGTCGGAAGATGATGCCGAACACTACTATGTCGAAACCATCGGCGACAAAACCATGGTTGGCAACGCCGCGCCCATCCCGGTTGGCGGCGTCGGCCTCGTCGTCGGTCTGGAGGGCACGGGCGGCGATTGCGCGCCCGATGCCTATCGCGGTATGCTGGAGACCGATCTGCTCAAGAGCCGCGTGCCCCGCGTCAAGGAGGTGATGGCGTCGCCCAACAACGCCATGGTACTCGTTTCGGGCCAAATTCAACCCGGTTCGAGCAAGGGCGATCGCATCGACCTGGAAGTAACGCTGCCCAAGAGCAGCCGGGCTACCAGTCTGCGGGGCGGCTATCTCAGCAAGTGCATGCTCTTTAACTATGATTTCGCCGAGCGGCTCAATCCCGATCCGAATGGTCCGCACGGCATGTTGCGCGGCCATCCGATTGTCGAGGCGGAAGGCATGTTGCTGGTCGGCCTGGGCGATGGCGACGAGTCGGCGCGCGTCAAGCGTGGCCGAATCTGGGGTGGCGGGCGTTGCATGAAGCCAACGACGTTCAGCCTCGTGATGAATCCCGATCAACAGTTTGGCCGTGTCACTGCCCTGATCGCCAATCGCATCAACGAAACCTTCCAGGCCGGCTTCCACGATGAGACCGGCGGCACCGTGGCCCACACGGGGGATAATATCAATGTGCTGTTGCGCGTGCCGCCGCAGTATCGGCTCAACACGCCGCGTTTCCTGCGCGTCGTTCGCCTCATCCCGTACACGACGGATGCGCGACTGCTCGATATGCCGATCAACAAGGGTGAGGATCATCGCTCGTATCGGCAGCGTGTGGCCGACGATCTGCTCGATCCGGCGCGAACGGTGACGGCCGCGCTGCGACTGGAAGCGCTGGGGCAAATCAGCAAGTCGGCCCTGAAAAAAGGCATGGAGAGCCGCCATCCGCTGGTGCGCTTCTGCTCGGCCGAGGCCTTGGCGTATCTGGGCGATCCGACTTGTGGCGAAGAGTTGGGCGAAGCCGTCGCTCATTCGCCGGTCTTGCGGGCCTTCGCCCTGACCGCGATGGCGTCCCTTGATGAGGCCATTTGCCACATCCAGCTTGCCAAGTTGGTGACGACGGGGAAGGACGATGAGACACGCTACGGTGCCTTCCGTGCGCTGCGGGCCTTGAATCCACGCGATGAATTGGTGCGTGGCGAACTGCTCAACGAATCGTTCTGGCTACACCGGGTCGCCCCGCAGGCGCCGCCGCTGGTACACATTTCCAGCACACGGCGAGCCGAGATCGTGTTGTTCGGCCAGGAGCCGATGTTGAGGCCGCCGAACACGGGGAATCTGGGATTGTCGGCCGGCGAGTTCGTCGTCACCGCCTCGAAGGACGACGATCACTGCATCATCAGCCGGGTGCCGCTTCGTGGTCCGACCGTGCGGCGTACCTGCTCGCTCGAACTGGCCAAGGTGCTGCACACGCTCGCGGAGATGGGTTGTCTGTATCCGGAAGCCGTCACCCTCTTGCAGCAGGCCGACACCGGCCAGGCGTTGTCCTGCCGGGTGCGCTGCGATGCCCTGCCGCAATCCATTACCGTTCAGCAACTCGCCCAATTGGGTCAGGAGAAACCCGGCGTGCGCGAAGCCGAAGCCGAGTTAATCTCTGCCGGGCAAGATTTGGGTGTGACGCCGACGTTGTTTGACAACGGACTGTCCTCGCATTCGTCTCGTGTGCGCCAGCAGCAGATTCTGCTGGAGGACGGCAAACAACCGTAATCAGTTTTCAGTTTTCAGTTTTCAGTTTTCAGTGTTTTTTACTGAAAACTGAAAACTGAAAACTGAAAACTGAAAACTGAACGCGGTGATTGCTTATGCTCAAACGCCTGGAACTGGTAGGCTTCAAGTCGTTCGCCGACAAGACGCAGTTCGATTTCGCGCCGGGCGTCACGGGTGTTGTCGGACCAAACGGATCGGGAAAGTCCAACATTGTGGACGGTGTCCGTTGGGTTCTCGGCGAGCAGAGCGCCAAGAGTCTGCGCGGCGGCGAGATGGCCGATGTCATCTTCAACGGCTCGGCGTCGCGGCGCAGCCTGGGCATGGCGGAGGTCACCATGACCTTCGACAACAGCCGTCATGTCTTGGCCACCCCCGCTGAGGAAGTGCAAATTACCCGTCGCGTCTATCGGGGCGGCGAAGGCGAATATCTCATCAACAATCAGGTCTGCCGTCTCAAGGACGTGAAAGATCTGTTCCTCGGCAGCGGCGCCGGCAGCGACGCCTATTGCATCATCGAGCAAGGCCGCGTCGATGTTCTGTTGCAGGCTTCGACCAAAGATCGCCGCACTATCTTCGAGGAAGCCGCCGGTATCAGCCGCTTCAAGGCCAAGAAAATCGAAACGCTGCGCCGCCTGGAGCGCGTCGATCAAAACGTCGCCCGCCTGCGCGATATTCTCGACGAGGTCGAAAAACATCTGCGCAGCGTCAAGCTGCAAGCGGCCAAAGCGCAGCGGTATCAGGAATACTCGCAGCGTTTGAAGCAGTTGCGCGTCTCGCTGAGCCTGCAAGAGTTCCATCAACTTAGTGAGCATTTGCAAGCGGAGTCGGCCCTTCTCGATCAAATGCGAGCCGAGCTGTCCGAAGAGATGACGCAGGCCGACGCTTGGGAACGTGAACTCCACGAGTTGGAAGAATCCTTGACCCGACTGGATGCTTCCCTCCGCGAACAGGCGACCGAGTTGGCCGGCGCACGCGAGCAAATCGCCTCGCATGAGGCAACGCTGTCGCACGAATGGACGCTCGCCGAGGACATCGACAAGGATCTGGCTCGCGCTCGACAGCGGCGCGCGGAATTGAGCCAACATGTGGCCACACTCAGCGAGGCGTCCAACCGTGTCGAGGAGGAGTTGCGGCAGGTCGAGGCCCAGTGCCAGGCGCAGCTTCACGACGTGCAAGAACGCGAGGCGCAGTTGCAGGCCACGGAGATGCGACTCGCCGAGTTGCGCCAGCAGGTGCAGCGCGAGGATGGCGAACATTTGGAGTGCATGCGTCAGGCTGGCCGACTCAAGAACGACGCCATCAGCTACAAGGCCCAGGTTGATAATCTGACGCGCGAACGCACTCGGCTCTTGCAGCGCAGCGAGCAAGCCGCCGAGCATTTGGCCTCGCTCGATCTGGAGTTGCAAGAACTGAGCCGCGCTGAGGAGGAACTGCAAACACGTCTCAATGGCGCGCGTCAGGCTTTTACCGAGCTGCGCCAGGAGCGCGATCGCTTGCGGCAGGTGCGCGATGAGACCAGCCAGCGGTGTAGCGATTTGCGCGAACAACGAAGCGGTTTGCTCAGTCGCATCGAAGTGCTGGAGGGACTGGAACGCAGTCACGAAGGATTGGGCACCGGACCGCGCGAACTGTTTGCCCTGCTCGAACAGCCGGACCCTGGACCGTGGCGAACCGTCCTCGGCATCCTGGCCGAGTTTCTCACGGTGCGCCGCGAATATGCCGCTCTGCTCGATCTCGCTTTGGGCGAACGCTCGCAGCGCTTTTTGGTGCGCGATACGGATCAACTGGCGCAGGCGCTGCGCCAGCGCAGCCAGCCGTTTTCGAGTCGCGTCAGTTTCTTGCCCGTGACGGCGTCGCCGGAACTAGCGCGTTCGTCTCGGCGTGTGCGCCCCGGCACCGGCGCGGCTCTGGCGTCCTCGCCAATTGAAGGCGTGCCCGCCCATCCGGGCGTGATCGCCTTGGCCGAGCAAGTGGTGCGCTGCGACAATCCGGAGTTAGTCGATCTGCCTGCTCGTCTTCTCGCCGGCACGCTCATCGTGCGCGATCTCACGGCGGCGCGGGCGTTGGCCGCTCATCTGCCGGACTATCGCTTCGTGACGCTGCACGGCGAACTGCTCGAAGTGGACGGCACGCTAACCATCGGCACGCATCACGCCGAAACCGGCATTCTCTCGCGTAAGAGCGAACTGCGCGAGCTGCGCGAGCAGATGGCTAATCTCGATCGTCGCCTGAGCGAACTCGACCGCGATTTGATCGATCTGCGCGAAGCGTTGGCGCTGTTGGACAGCCGAGCCGAGAACGGACAGCAGGAAATTGATGTGCTGTCGGAACAGGTGTCGGACTTGCGTTCGCGCATTGGCCAGCACCGCCAGCGCCGCGAGGGATTGAATGAGGAGGTGCAGGTCAGCCGCAGTGAAATCAGCGGGCTGCAAGGAGAGATTGACCACCTTGAAGAATGCTGGCGGCAAGCCCGCGATCAGGCCGCCCACGCCGACACCGAGGTGCAGCGCTTGCACGCGCGTCTGGAAGACGCCAAGCGCGAGATTCGCGAACACGAATCGCACCGGCAAGAGCGCCAGCAGGAAGCCATGACGGTGCGCGTGGCGTTGGCGCAGGTGGAAGAACGTCTCACCGCGCTGCGTGCCCGGCACGAGCAGATTGAGACAGACCTGCATCAACGCTGCCAGGAACGCGAGCAAACCGATCGACAGCAGGCCGCGACGCACACTCGACAGCAGGAGAATCAGCAGACTTTGCTGGAGGCGTCATCGGCATTGGCGGTCTGGTATCTCCGCAAAGAAGTCGCGGAGCGGCAACTTGCCGAGTGGGGACGCGAGCGTTCTCGGCTCAATCAAGAGCGTCAGCAGCGCAACGAGCAGGCGCAAGCCAGCCGCAACACCTGGCGCACTCAGCAGGAACAGGCCCATGCTCGCGAGTTGGCCGTCAGCGATCTGCGTCATCGCCGCGATTCCCTGTGTACGCGGCTGCACGAAGAATACCAGATGGACCTCGCCGCTCTCTACCAGGAAACGCGGACGACCAGCACCTTCCTTGAGCCTGGCCTTCCCGCCGAGCAGCCGCTCGCGGAAGCCGAGAATAGTGCTGAACCTTCCCTGCCTCCCGAGCAGGAAATCGAGGAGTTACGCCGCAAGCTCAGCCGGCTGGGCAGCGTCAATCTCGACGCCCTGCAAGAACTGGCCGACCTGGAGGTCCGCGCCAGCGCCTTGCAGATACAGTACGACGATCTGACCTCGGCGCAGCGTTCGTTGCAGGAGATCATCGCCAAGATCAATGGCGACAGCCGCACGCTGTTCGGCGACACCTTCGCCACCATCCGCACACACTTTCAAGAGTTGTTCCGCAAGCTCTTCGGCGGCGGCATGGCCGACATCGTGCTGGAAGATGAAGCAGATATTTTAGAGAGCGGTATTGAGGTAATTGCGCGTCCGCCGGGCAAGGAATTGCGCAGCATCTCCTTGATGTCTGGTGGCGAGAAGACGATGACGGCGGTTGCCCTGCTGTTGGCTATTTTTCGCAGCAAGCCAAGTCCATTCTGCATCCTCGATGAGGTGGACGCCGCCCTTGATGAGGCGAATGTCAGCCGTTTCACGTCGGTGCTGCGCGATTTCCTTGACCGCTCGCAGTTCATCATCATCACGCACTCGAAGCGCACGATGGCCTGCGCGGACATGCTGTACGGCATCACCATGCAGGAGTCGGGTATCTCGCGGCGGATCGCCGTGCGTTTCGAGGATTGGCCTGATGATGAGAACCAGCCAGCGATTAAGGAAGCGTCGTAAGTGAAATCGACCTTGGAGGAACAGCATTGATCGCTCAAGCGTCGAGCATTTCCACTCTCGATGTTTGCGACTTGTTATCAAGCCGTTAGTAGCTGTAAGAGAATGATGTAGGTCCTGCTTGCCGAGCCGGACCTTGCCCCAGCAGGTGCCGCTCGGCAAGCGGCACCTACCTCCTGGCGTTACTTGCCTCTTCGCCGCCCCTGCCAGCGTCGTGCCGCTGTCCTATAACAGAGAACGTCGCGCCCGCGGCGGAATGTGGCACTCCCTCCGAGGATCGTCGTATGAAAATTCATGAATATCAGGCAAAAGAACTGCTGGCCCAAGCCGGCGCAGCCATCCCACGCGGCATCGTGGCCTCATCCGCGGACGAGGCGCAGCGAGCTTTCGAGCAACTCGGCGGCGGTCCCGTCGTCGTCAAGGCACAGATTCACGCCGGCGGACGCGGTAAGGGACACTTCAAGGACAGCGGCAAGGATTTCGGCGGCGTTAAGTTCCTTACCAACCGCGCCGACGCCGCCAGTGTCGCCGAGGTCATGCTTCAGTATCCGCTCGTGACCAAGCAGACCGGCGAGACAGGGCAGAAAGTCTCGAAATTGTTGGTCGTCGAGGCGGCGGCCAAGATCGTCCGCGAAGTCTATGTTGGCATGGTACTCGATCGCGCCGTCGGTGCGCCGGTGCTGATGGCCTGTGCCGAGGGCGGTGTCGAGATCGAGGAAGTCGCCGCGCACAGTCCGGAAAAGATTCTCAAGACGATCGTTCAGCCGGAGTTCGGTCTGCAACCCTTCCAGGCCCGCCGCATGGCCTATGCGTTAGGCTTCAGCGGCGAGCAGGCCGAGAAGGTCGAGTCCATCATCACCGCGCTCGTGAAGGTGTATTTGGAGAAGGATTGCAGTCTCGCCGAGATCAATCCTCTGACGGTCATGGATAACGGCGAGGTATTGGCGCTCGACGCCAAGATGACCTTCGACGACAACGCCCTGTTCCGCCATCCCGACATCCTGAAATTGCGCGATGAGACGGAAGAGGATCCCGCTGAATTGCGAGCCGGGCGTTCGGGGCTGAGTTACATCAGCTTGACGGGCAACATCGGCTGTCTGGTCAATGGTGCCGGCCTGGCGATGGCGACGATGGACATCATCAAGTATCACGGCGGCGAACCGGCCAACTTCCTCGATGTGGGCGGCGGCGCCAAGAAGGAGCAGGTGACTGAGGCGTTCCGCATTTTGCTGAGCGATCCGCGCGTCAAGGCGGTGCTGGTGAACATTTTCGGCGGCATCATGCAATGCGACATCATCGCCGGAGCCATCATCGCCGCGTTCAAGGAAGTCGGTTTCCATGTGCCGTTGGTCGTGCGTCTGGAGGGCACCAACGTTGAGTTGGGGCGCAAGATGTTGGCGGACAGCGGCCTGAACATCACGACGGCTGGCGGATTGACCGAGGCAGCGAAAAAGGTCGTCGCGGCGGTAAAATAACGACGAACCAAAGCAGAGGGATCCCATGACTTACAAGACTGTGGAAGGCGTTCTGCATCCCGACGGTACGGTTACTTTGCCGCGAGAAGAATTGCCCGATCATGCCGTGGAGGTGATGATTACAATCCTTGAGCGCGGCGAGGAAACGGTATTATCCGAACCGGGTGGTTATCTGAATCAGCTTACCGATTACGAGGAACGGTTGGCGCGAGGAGAAATTCAGTGGCAGTGAAGCGGGGCGAAGTATGGAAAGCTGACCTGTCGCCCACGCGTGGCAGCGAGCAGTCGGGGATACGTCCGGTGGTCGTCGTCCAGACGGATCGCGCCAATCCGCACAGCCCGCATACGATTATCGTGCCCTTCACCACGCGCATCCGACAAAGACTGCTGCCGAGTCATGTGCTTGTCTCGGCTGGCGAAGGCGGTTTGACTCAGGACTCCGTCGCGCTATGCGAGCAGGTTCGCGTGATGGATCAGGGGCGTCTCCTGACCCAACTGGGAGATCTTTCCGCAGCGCGGATGCAACAAGTGTCTAATGCACTGCGGATCATTCTGGAGTTGTAAACCGCTCACCATGATTGACCCGCAACCACTGAACGATTTGCACAAGCGGTTGGGCTACCACCGGCTGAGCCGTACCTGGGCCAAGCTGGAGATTTTGTTCGGTCTGTTGGCGGCGGGTGCCGGATTGCTTCTAGGCGGATATTGGCTGGTGCAAACCGGACCGATGACGATGTGGCTGTTGCCGGCAGCCGGATTGACTCTGTTCGTACTCGGCGGTTATCTGGCGATGGCCGGGCATCGCAGTCATCTGTATCAGTCCGGCAATGAACGGACGGCATACCTCGCGGAATTGATCCGCTCCATGAATGATAAGGGGAAATGGGAATGAGCATCCTTGTGGATAAGAACACGCGCGTCCTCTGCCAGGGCATGGGCAAGGCGGGGACCAATCACGCCAAGCTGTGCCGCGACTATGGCACGTCAATCGTCGGCGGCGTCGTGCCGGGCAAGGGCGGCACCAGCAAGGAAGGCTTCCCGCTCTTCAATACCGTGGCCGAGGCCGTCCAGAAGACCGGGGCCAACGCCACCATGATTTTCGTGCCGGCCTCCGGCGCGGCCGACGCCATCATGGAGGCCGCTGACGCCGGTGTCGCCCTCATCGTCGCCATCACCGAGGGCATTCCCGTTCTCGACATGGCCCGCGCCATGCGTTTCCTCAAGGACAAATCCTGTCGGCTGATTGGTCCCAACTGTCCAGGCATCATCACGCCGGGACAGTGCAAAATCGGCATCATGCCCGGTTACATCCACAAGCCCGGTCCCGTCGGCGTCATCAGCCGCAGCGGGACGCTCACCTACGAGGCCGTCTGGCAATTGTCGAACCTCGGACTCGGTCAATCGACGTGCGTCGGCATCGGCGGCGATCCGATTATCGGCACCACGCAGATTGACTTGCTCAAGATGTTTCAGGATGATCCGCAAACAGAGGCAATCTTGCTGATTGGTGAGATTGGCGGCACGGCCGAGGAACGCGCGGCGGAGTATGTCAAGCTGCGCGTCACGAAACCCGTGGCGGCGTTCATCGCCGGTCAGACAGCTCCGCCGGGGAAGCGCATGGGCCATGCGGGCGCCATCATCAGCGGCGGCAGTGGCACGGCCGCCGACAAGATCGAGGCGCTGCACAAGGCCGGCATCGCCGTGGCCGAGAGTCCCGCCGACCTCGGCGTCACCATCCAACGCGCGATGAAAAAGAATTAACCACAGAGGCACAGAGAAGAAAGATAAAAGAGACAAAAAAAGGAAATATTCTTTTTTCTTCTCTTTCTGTCTTTCTTCTCTGTGCCTCTGTGTCTCTGTGGTTAATTCTTTAATCCATCTCCTGGATTTTCCCAATGGCGATGACGGCCGCTTTGCGGATTTCGGTGTCCTCATCCTTCAGCGCCTGGCTGAGAACCGTGATGGCGGCTTTGGCGGCGGGACCAATTTCGCCCAGCGCGTGAATTGCCGAGCCGCGCACATCCACTTCCTTATCCTTGAGCGCCTCAATCAGAGCGGGCACGGCGGCGCGCGCGTCCGGGCCGATCTCCCCCAGGGCCGAGGCTGCCGACGCTCGCACCTCCACATCTTCATCCTTAAGAAGCGAGGCGAGCGCCGAGACGGCGCTCTTGGCAGCCGTGCCCATCTCGCCGAGGGCTTGCGCCGACACGCGGCGAACCGCGGTATCCTTGTCCTTCAACGCATCGGTCAATGCCGGCACAGCGTCCTTGGCCAGCGAACCGAGTTCTCCAAGAATATAGGCGGCGGTGCCGCGAACCTCCGCGCTCTTATCCGTCAAGGCCTCCGCCAGTGCGGTGACATGGGAGCGCGGTTCTTCTTCGAGAATGGCCAGAGCGCAATGAGCGTAGGCTTGCAGTTGCTTGTCTTCGTCCTTGGCCAATTCTTTCAGGGCGGGTAGGGCTGCCTTGGCATCCTTGCCGATCCGTGACAGGGCTAGGGCGGCAGCGCCGCGCACATCGTGATCCTTGTCCTTGAGCAGTGCGCCCAGGGCCGAGGCGGCGCTGCCGGCATCCTTGCCAATGCGTCCCAGGGCCAAGGCCGACGCGCCGCGGACATCGACATCGCTATCCTTGAGGGCGTCGGTCAGAGCGGGAACCGCCGTTTTCGCGCGCTTGCCGATGCGCCCCAGCGACTGGGCGGCGTTCTTGCGTACCTCGGCGTCCTTGTCCTTGAGAGCCTCGGCCAACGCCTTGACGGCGGGCGATTCCGCGTCCGAATCATCGGCCCGCACCGGACTGGAAAACGATGGAAAATGGTGCAGCCAGTTCCCGATTTCTCGATGGCAAAGAATCGCCGCCACCGCGACGAGTCCCAGGAACCCCAATACGAATCGTCTCATGTTCCACTTCATGGCAACCTCGCGATGCGGCCGAATAACAGATAAGGGTGAGCCGGCTGAGGACGGCATCCTCGACCGCTCACCCTCCATGATAGTACGCCAGCGATCCACCAATCACTAGCGGCGGTGCGATTCGCCCCGACCCGAACTCATGCGATGGTGGTGGGAGAAATTGCCTCTCGCGTCCCAATGATGGAAGCTGGAACCGTGGCCCCAACCACCGTGTTGATGACCGCGACCGCCGAATCCTTGATGCCCGTGTCCGGCGCGAGCATGGCTCTGATGGCCGTATCCGCGACCGTGACCACGATGTCCCTGGGCCGTGTGGCCACGTCCGTGGTGCCCGAATCGACCGCCGAACGCCTGGCGTCCGTGGCCACGTCCCTGATGGCAAGAACCGTGACCGCGATGACCTCGGCTGTGTCCGCGCCCCGCGAACGCCTGGCGCGAGGACCCATGATGCGCGCGGCCAAAACCGGCGTGATGGCCGCGATGACCGTGTTGGCCGCGACCAAAGCTGCCATGACCACGAGCGCCAAAGTGCTGGCCGTGACCGTGGCGGCCGTGCCGTTGGGCGTGACCGCGATGACCTCGGCTGTGTCCGCGCCCCGCGAACGCATGGCGTGAGGAGCCATGATGCGCGCGGCCAAAACCGGCATGATGGCCGCGATGACCCTGTTGGCCGCGACCAAAGCTGCCATGACCACGAGCGGCATGGTGGCGAGAACCATGAGCCGAACCGCGATGCGCGGCGAAACCATGTCGGCTGCCATGAGCCGAACCACGATGAGAAGCTCCGGCGTTGGCGTGATGGCCTCGGCTGCTAAACCCTGGATGACGACCGCCACGAGATGCGCTGCGGTGATCGTGACCCCGGCTAGCGGAACGCCAGTCGCCTCCACGATGGGCCGAGCCTCGGTGTTCATGGCCGCGCACGCCGGCCTTCTCTCCACGAGAAGCGCCAGGCCGACTCGCACCGTGAGCCAACGAGCGCCAATCGCCTCCACGACTTAAACCACGCCACGAGGAACCGCCACGCGCCGGTCCCGCCGGGCTGCGGCGTTCCGTCCCCCGAGCCGATGGTCCCTGACGCGATCCTTTCGCCGGACCCGCGTCGCGAGCGGAGCGGCCATCGCGACCAAACCCCGGACGAGCGCCTCGCTGCGGCGGTCCACCCCTGCCCGCAGATGCAGCCGGCGGAGTCGGACGAGCGCCACGCGGCTCGGCCGCTGGACCACGTCCCGGAGGGCCGCGACGCCCATCGCGCCGATCGCGATTGTCGTCGCCCGCTTTTTTGTCTTGATCCCCAGCATCTTGTCGCCGAGAGCGATCGTAGCCGCCGCGCCGACTATCCCAGTCAGCAAAGCCGCCAAAACCGCGCGACCGCGAACGCTGGAACCGTGAGCTACCTGCGCCGCTACCTGAAGCGGGTTCCTCCGCGTGGAGGCTGGCCGTCAGCAGCAGGGCCGCTCCGACTCCCAAAACGACACCAAGCTTGTTCATTTGTTCCTCCCTTGAATTGGAATGTTGCCATTCCGGAATATAAGGCAGTCCTTTGCGTAATTGGATCCACAGAGGCACTAACTTTTTGATGACTAGCCTGGAGCGCCAGCGACGGGTTGCACGGTCCCGTCGCTGGCGCTCCGGGCTAGTAGGTCATTCTGTTCGTGCCTTTTAGCCGCGGTTGCGGGGACGGGCTCCCTGGTTGGGACGATTACGTCCGCCGAACTCCGGACGGCGAATCTCGCCCTTGAACGGCTCGCCCGTCAGTTCCTTCAACTTCGACTTCTGCTCGGCCGTGAGAACGCCCAGCAACTTGTCGTTGGTTGCCTTGCGTGCCTCTTCACGTTTCTTCCTCGCTTCCGCGCTGCGATCGCCGCGCTGACCGTCGCCGCGCGCCTTGCGTGCCTCATCCTGAATCGTCTTCACTTTGTCCTTCTGCTCATCGGTGAGGTTGAGAGTCTTGACCACTTCGGGATCGCGCAGAGCGCCCGCCCCGCGTTGTTGCAACGAAATCTGCTTGACCCGCTTGAGTTGCTCCGGCTTCAAGATTTCAGCCAGTGCCTTGGTATTGGCCTTGGCGGCTTCCGCCATCTTTTTCTGTCGTTCTTCCTGGCTCAGATCGCGAAGGCCACGGAACGACTCGCGCTGCTTGTCGGAAAGCTCCTTCACCTTCTTGACCTGATCCTCCGTGAGCTTCAACTCCTCTTGAACCGACTTCTGGCTGAGGAGGAACATCGAACCTCCTCCGAATCCTCCGCCGCCGCGCTGACCTCGCTGCTGGGCCAACGCCGTGCCGGAAGCCATTGCTGCAACCGCCAGCACCAACGTGATTTGACCGAGTCTCTTCATGATCGCACCCCTTACAATAAAGATCCACACAATCCACCAACCCGCTACACGTAAGCAATACCTCTCCTGAGTGTAGCAGTCGAATCTTAATAGTTTGTGAATGCCGAGCGGAATTACGGATGAAGTCGTGTTTGCGCTCGGGGAGATGGAGGATTACTCAAGGATCGAAACGCGCTCGCATCTGCGGCGGCATCAGCGGACACGCTTCCACCGGGCGGGCGAAGAGGTGATGCCGGATGCGAGCGACTCCATCATAAAGACCGTCGCGAGGGCGGGCGGGTAGAAGGACAAGCAATCCAGCCAACAGACGCCAGACACCACCCAATCGCCGCATGATGTGCAACACGGCGGCTGAGCGTGTCAACAGCGTTCCCTGCTCCGTCCGCACCACCAGACTGAGCGGCAAGGCGTCGCGTTCCTTCGCGGGTAGCAGTGCCTGGAACGTCTCGCCCTGCAAGGGCGCGAAGCGGAACGCCGCGTCCGTTGAATCTTCGGCTAGGATCAGGCGAACCGATCGCTGGCAAAGGCCGCAGTGACCATCGTAAAAAAGCCGTTCCGTGGTCGCCGGTAGCGGACGAAGCCAACCGGGGTCGCAGGTGAATAACTGG
>DATNCY010000021.1:0-27942 GCA_035553375.1 Gemmataceae bacterium | reverse complement strand
TGGTTGCGTTGGAGAAGTATTTCGCCGAACACAATGTCCACCTGCCGGTCATCATCTCGGGCACGATTTACGACAATGGCCGAACTTTGCTGGCCCAGACGCCGGAAGCGTTCTATGTCTCGGTGGCGCACTTTGATGCGCTGGCGGTCGGCTTCAACTGCGGCGTCGGTGCCGACCTGCTGCGCGGCCCCGTCGAAAGTCTGGCAGCGATTTCGCGCAAGCCCATCTCAGTTTATCCCAACGCCGGTCTGCCCGATGGCATGGGCGGTTTTACCGGCGACCGCGATCGCACGGCGGCGCTGCTCGGCGAGTTTGCCCGCAACGGCTGGGTCAACATTGTCGGCGGCTGCTGCGGCACGACTCCGGAGTGGATTGCCGCCATCGGCCGCGCCGTTGAGGGCGTCGCCCCGCGGAAGGTGCCCGAACTGCCTCCGTGGTCGTATTACTGCGGCAACGAGGTGCTGGTGGTCCGTCCCGAGACCAATTTCGTTATGATCGGCGAGCGCTGCAACATCACCGGCTCGCTCAAGTTCAAACGACTTATCAAGGAAGAGAATTACGATACGGCCGTGCAAGTGGCGCGCGAGCAGGTACAAAACGGGGCCAACATCCTCGATATCAACATGGACGCCGACCTCCTCGACTCCGAGGAGGCGATGACGCGCTTCCTGCGGTTGGTGGCCAATGAGCCTGACCTGGCATGCGTCCCCCTCATGATCGACAGCTCAAAATGGTCGGTGATCGAGGCCGGTCTGAAGTGCGTGCAGGGCAAGTCCATCGTCAATTCCATCAGCCTGAAGGAAGGCGAGGACAAATTTCTCGAACAGGCCCGCCTTGTCAAGCGCTACGGAGCCGCCGTCGTGGTGATGGCTTTCGACGAGCAAGGGCAAGCCGTCACCGCCGATCATAAAATTGATATATGCGCTCGTGTTTATCGCTTGTTGACCGAGAAGGTTGGCTTCGCTCCGGGCGACATCATCTTCGACACGAACATCCTGACGGTCGGCACCGGCATGGAGGAACATTCCAATTACGCGGTTGAGTTTTTCGAGGCGGTGCGTCGTCTCAAGCGGATGTTCCCCGAAGCGAAAACGTCGGGCGGCGTCAGCAATGTCTCGTTCGCCTTTCGCGGCAAGGAAAACGAGATCGTGCGCGAGGCGATGAACTCGGCCTTCCTCTATCACGCCATCCGCGCTGGTCTGGACATGGGCATTGTCAACGCCGGCCAGTTGCAAGTTTACGAGGAGATACCCAAGGATCTGCTCGAACACGTCGAGGATGTGCTGCTCAATCGCCGGCCGGATGCCACGGAGCGTCTCGTCGAGTTCGCCAAAACGCTGGAGACGAGCGGCCGGCGTCAATCGGCTGCGGAAGCCGCAGCCTGGCGTGAACTGCCGGTCAAGGAACGGCTCACACACGCCTTGATTCAGGGCATTGTCGAGTACATTGATGTCGATGTGGAGGAGTGCCGGCATCTGTACGCGCGGCCGCTGGAGGTTATTGAGGGGCCGTTGATGGACGGCATGAACGTCGTCGGCGACCTGTTCGGCGCCGGCAAGATGTTTTTGCCGCAGGTGGTCAAAAGCGCTCGCGTGATGAAGAAAGCCGTCGCCTACCTGATGCCGTTCATGGAGGCCGAGCGCGCCAAATCGGGAAAAGTCCACAAGGCGCGCGGCAAGGTGCTGATGGCCACGGTCAAGGGCGACGTACACGACATCGGCAAGAACATCGTCGGCGTCGTGCTGGGCTGCAACGATTTCGAGGTCATCGATCTTGGCGTCATGGTGCCGTGCGAGAAGATCTTGCAGCAGGCGCGCGAGCATGCCGTGGACATGATCGGTTTGTCCGGCCTTATCACGCCGTCGCTGGATGAGATGGTCCACGTCGCCAAGGAGATGGAGCGTGAAGGGTTCCAGTTGCCGCTGCTGATCGGCGGCGCGACGACCAGCCCCAAGCACACGGCGGTTCGGATCGCTCCCGCCTATCACGAGACGGTGATCCATGTCAAGGACGCCTCGCGCAGCGTTGGTGTCGTCGAGCGTTTGACCCGCCCGGAAGAGAAACACCGTCTCGATCAGGACAATCGCTCGATGCAGGCGAAGGAACGCGAGAGCTTCGCACGCCGCCGTCAACGCAAGCTGGTTTCCTACGCCGACGCCTGCGCCCGGCGTTTCCGCATCGACTGGCAAACGTCGCCGATTGTCGCGCCGTCGTTCCTGGGCGTTCGAGAGTTCCGTGACTTCCCGCTTGCCGACATCGCCTCGTATATCGATTGGTCGCCGTTCTTCATGGCGTGGGAGATGAGCGGCAAGTATCCGCAGATTTTGTCCGACGCCAAGGTCGGTACCGAGGCGCGCAAGCTGTTCGAGGACGCCAAGCGATTGCTGAAACAGATCATCGCTGACAAGTCGTTGTCAGCGAATGCGATCTATGGCTTCTTCCCGGCCAACAGCGAAGGCGATGACATCATCGTGTACACGGACGAGAGCCGGACGCGCGAGCAAGTGCGTTTGCCGATGCTTCGTCAACAATGGGAGCGTGAGGGGCAGACTTCGTTCCGCAGTTTGGCCGACTACATCGCGCCGGTCGAGAGCGGCCGGGCCGACTATCTGGGCGTGTTCGCGGTGACGGCGGGACTGGGCGCGGAGGAGTTGGCCGCGCGTTTCGATGCGGAACAAGATCCCTACAACGCCATCATGACGAAGGCGCTGGCCGACCGTTTAGCCGAGGCGTTCGCCGAACTGCTGCACGAACGCGCCCGCCGCGATTGGGGCTATGGCCGCGACGAGAAACTGACGAAAGAACAGTTGATCGCCGAGGAATACCGCGGCATTCGGCCGGCGGCGGGCTATCCGTCGAGTCCCGATCATACCGAGAAGGCGAAGCTGTGGACGCTGTTGGGCACGGCCGAAGCGCTGGGCATTCGGCTGACGGAGAGCTTCGCCATGACGCCGGGCGCGTCGGTTAGCGGCTTGTACTTCGCCAATCCGGAAGCGACGTATTTCGCCGTCGATCTCATCACGCGCGATCAGGTCGAGAGCTACGCCGCCCGCAAGGACATGAAGCGTGCCGAGGTCGAGCGCTGGCTGGCCCCGAATCTGGCGTATGAGGTGGGGTGATGGCCGGAAGTTCGTTCGGGTAGAATGGAACAAGCCCATCGAGGGAGAAGCCGTCATGACCAACACCGTGGTGCTTCAGGGAATCGTCAAGCCGGATGGCACTTTGCAATTGGAAGAGAACATCACCCTGCCGGCGGGGCGGGTACAGGTGACGGTGACGCCGCTGCCGGAGTTACCGAAGGATGACCCCTTCTGGCAGATGATGCGGGGCATTTGGGATGGCCAAAAAGCGCGTGGCCACGTTCCCCGCCGCGCCGAGGAGGTCGAGGCCGAGCGGAGAGCGGTGCGCGAGGAATGGGAAGAGCGGATGCGGACGATCGAACACATCCAGCAAGAAGCGCGCGAACTCCGGGAGCGAGGTGCATGATCGTCTGCCTCAATGCGAATTGCGTCATTTATCTCATCGAAGCGGACGCGATCTGGGGGCCGAAGATCACGATGAGAGTTGCCGCCTTGAGGGCGGCCGGCCATGAAATCGCCGTCAGCGATCTCAGCCGTACGGAATGTCTGGCGGCCCCTCTCGCCGCAGGAGATGCGGCCATCCTCGCCGATTATCAAACATTTTTTGCCAGTCCATCGATTCGGGTTTTACCTTTGACGGCGGCGGTCTGCGAGCGGGCGGCTCAGATTCGTGCCGCTTCTCGCTTCCGCCTCAAAACGCCCGATTGTCTTCACCTCGCCGCCGCCGTTGAGCATGGGTGTGGGACTTTCTTGACCAACGACCGTCAACTGGCTCTTTGTACGGACGTGGTGGTGGAAATCCTGACGTGAACGACATTCATCCGCGTAGCCGCGACGCGCAGCGGAGCGCGGGAGACTCCCGCGCTCCGCTGCGCGTCGCGGCTACACGGAACAGGTTACTTCCCTCCGCGTTCGAGGCGATCCAGCCGCTTTTCCAATCGCTCCAGGTGTTGCAGAATCTGATCGAGTTTGTCGCCGCCGGCTGGCTTGTGGACTGCTCGGGAGTTCGGCCGGTTCGCCGTTTGCTGTTGCTTGATTCTGACTATCATCTCGTCTATCTGGCCCACTCTTTTCTTCATCTCGTCCCCAAGTTGCTTTTGATCCGCTTCTAGTTGTTGTCGCTGCGCTTGCAGAACCTTCAAACGATTCGTCATCTGGCGGATGAGTTGGTCCCGCTCTCGTTCCAATGGTTCCACAGCGGAGTTTACTTCTTGCTTACGGTCTGGCGTTTTGTTCGCATCGACTTCCACTCGTTTCCGTAGGGTCGTCTCGGCTTCTTTCGTTCTCAAATCAAGCCTCTTGGCAGCCCGCTGGCGTTCATCTTCCTCGGCACTCCGTTGTTTCTGCATCATCGCTTTCAAATCCGCCAACTCCCGACGAGCGATTTGCAGTTCGCGAGTCAATATCTCCTCCCTCTTCCGCGCCTCCTCCGCAATCTGCCTCCATTTATCCTTCTCCGGCTCCGCCTTGCTGCGAGCTTTGGGTTGCTCCTGGCCGATTTGGCCCTCTTGTGGCGAGCCGGCCGCCCCCACTCGTGTCTGATAAATCACTCCACCCGTGCCCAGGCTTAGGACGGTCACGCCGAACAACACAGCCGTCGCGGTTTTGATTTTAGCGATAAACATGGTCTTCAATACTCCTTCGGTCAATGTGTTCACCGTCACCGAGACGATCCCGGCAGCGGCCATCGGTCCCGCCGCGACCAGCAGCGCGGCCTTGCTCGTGACAGCCAACAGCGAAGCCGGCAGACACGCCGAGGCCGCGTTCTCGGCAAGCAACGCCGCCAGCGAGACGCTGGGGAGAGCGTAACCGTAGCGCGTCAAGCGCGCGGCCAACTTCTTGCGAGCGGTCGCCAGCCGGCTCGATAGCGTCCCTTCCGGGATCGCCAATTGCTGGGCCACTTCCTTGCGGCTTCGGCCTTCCAGATCGCACAGCACAACCGGCAAACGAAACTTCTCCGACAAGCGGTTCAGTTCGCGGTCGAGGAGGGGACGCAGTTCTTGCCACATTTCGCTCGACTTGCTCTCCGGCTGCGGCACATCCCACAAGGTTGTCTCTTTCGCCCGCCGTCGGGCGATCCGTCCGCGCGCCTCCAGAGCCGTGCGATAGGCGACTCCATATAAGAAGTTGCCCACGGCCTCGCGCGGCCGAACCGACGCCGCCTTGCGAACGAGAACCAGAAAGGTGGCCTGAAACACATCGTCGGCATCGTGCGGATTGCCGATGACACGCTGGCAAACACTTCGCACCATCGGGCCATGTCGTTTAAGAAGAGCCGCGAACGCAACCTCATCCCGCTGGGTGATGAAGTGTTCCAGCAGTTGGCCGTCCGTGCGGCGTTCCCCCATCCCATGAAGGGCGACCCGGCGAAGTTGATCCAGCAATCGATCTCGGCTACCCATCGGCATGGCGGATGTTCCGTCCCTCCCGCGCAATTTGCTCCCTACATATTGGCAGGGACAGGGCGGGCGCGTCGAATTATTTTTCGATCCGGGTTGATTGGACGCATTATCGCAGGGGAAGAACTCTGAACGAAATGAGCCGCGAGCGGCAATCTTCCGGCGCCTATTTCAAGGAGCCGGCGGCGTCGGCCTGTTGACCATCTGTTGCCGTACCCAATCGCGGAATTGCCGCACGATCACCGTTTCATCGGTCTGCGCCCATTGGGCAAGAAAAGCGGGTAGGTCGGCGGAAGCCAGTTGGGGAAATGACAGACTGTTTGGGCGAACCTGATAGACGCCGGCTTCGAGAATGTGGAAAGCGATGCCGGCGGTACTCAGCCGCCAGACCTCGGGCACGCCCAAGGCGGCGTAGATGCTCATACGATCGATCGAACTGCTGGTGACATCGACCTCAATGGCCAGGTCCGGCGGTGGATCGATGCGTAGGTTCAGGTCGCGCTTACCATGAACGCGCGGCGCGCTGGCAAGCCAATAGCAGTTGTCCGGTTCCAGTCCGCGACGCTTTCGCCGACGCCGTAGAGTGACAGATCGGCCGGCGCGGCGGGGCATGTCCAGTTCTTCCGTTAGGACAACAATGAAGCAACCGAGCAAATCAGCCGGTCCTTCATGTTGCCAAAGCGGACTCATGATTTCCAGTCTCCCTCGGTCATAAGTGAGCCGGAAACGTCGCTCCCGGAAGGCCCAAAGCAGACGAGTATAGGTGTGCCAGTCAATGCCGTAAAGTACGGCAGGGGGAGGACCGGCAGGACGAACAACCGTGGACATGTGTTTTCCTCCAGAAAGTCGAGGAACGGATCACGGTTGAATTGTAGCCGATTCTTCCCCTAGCAGGCAAAGGGGCCATCTCTCGGGAATCATTGTCTTCTCACTCCGCGAAGCTCGATTCAGGAAACCGCATTTACACCCTTGCGCATAGCCGATGAGCCATAGCGCGAACAGGGCCGTGCCTGCGGGCAGCGTGGTCAGCAGCACAGGCCACATCCATAGCAGGCGACTTACCGCCCCCCAACCGAGGATCATGATGAGTACGAACGCCGCCACGATCAGCCCTCGGCCGAGTGGCCAGGCTCGGCGTTCCAGCACGGCCCAGGCCAGCGGCGGCGTGAGGAAGACGTAGGTGGCGTGTTCGACGGCCGGCCCGAACAGCATCAGCCAGGCCAGCCCCATGCTCAGCGTGACATGCACCAACCAGCGCGGCCCCAACTCCAAGCGGGCGGCACGGCGGCGCTGCCACAGACACCAAACGAGCGCGGCGGCCGCCGTCACCAACTGCACCAGACGATACCAGGACGAATCCATCGGCTCGCGCAAGGGAAGCGGCCCTACTTCGCCGCCGAAGAATTGACGCAGTACCAACCAGACAGTCCAGCCGTCGCGGAAGCCGAGCCAGCGGACATTGCCCGTCTCCAGCACATGATCGAACCATTCCTGATAATGTTCCAACACGATCAGCGACGGCCGAGTCAGAAACGGCACGAGAAGCAGAACTACCGACGCCACAGCCAACCGCCACGCCAACCGTCGTGGCCACAGCGCACACAAAAGCAACACGGGCGGCAAAGGCGTCAGCTTCAGCCCCACCGGCAGCGCCAGCAGCCACGCCGCCAACCACCAACGCCGGCCGGCGTCGGATCGGCCATCGCTTTGCAACGCACGAACCAGCGCCGCCATCGCCAGCAAAAGGAGGCCGACAATCAGGGCATTGCTTTGGGCGTTCCACAGGCCGCGCAGCGCTCCCAGAGCGCCCAGCATCAAAAACAAGCCGGTGCGCTGTCGCGTCCACGGCGATGGAATCACATCGCGCACGAACCACCACAAGCCGGCGACGTAGACGGCCATGCTTACCCAACACCACAGGATTCCGCCCACCGCGAGACCGAGGGCGTTGAACGGCGTCACCAACAGCGCGAAGACGGGAGGATAGCGGAAATTGTCGAGCGGAGGGTATTCCTGATACAGCGATTGATCGCTCCACCAATGGTCCGCGCTGGTCGCGAAGATGGGGAAGACCGTATGGCTGTTGGGACGAAACAACGTGCGCACACTGACCGCCGCTGCCAGGATCAGCCACAGAATCAGCGCCCACTGAAGCGTGTTGTAGCGTGCGCGCTCCGTCCTCTGTCCTCGCATGCGCCAGCACCGATACAACTCGGAGGCGCTGAGGGAAGACGAACGGATAAGCACATCTTCATTTTGCGATTCGAGACGTTCCACGCTCATTTCCCCGGAGCCGGCTTGGTGGTTTCAGGATGAAGCCGCTGATTGAACAGTTCGGGATCATACGGGTCCGCGGGTGTGGCGGGCGGTGGAGGAGGCGGCGATGCCGCGGCCGCGCTCGACACGGGAACCGGAACGGAAGAAGGACCAGGCAGCGCGGGCGAGACCGGCGTACTGGACGGTCGCGCCTCGGCTCCCCATTCGGATTTCGACTCCGCGGTGGCGGAACGACGTTCGGGGGTTGGGAGCATGAGTGACTTGGCCGGCACTGGCTGCGTTTCCCGCAGATGAGGGTTGTTGGCCACCGTTAACTTGACCCAATTTTCCAGAGTGCGATAGGGCGTTTCCTGGCGGCTCTTCAGCGGTGCCTGCCCCGTATGGGCGTGATCGCTGATGGCTTTCGCCAGCAGCCGGCTCGACTCGGGTTGATTCAGGTTGATTTGACCGAGGACCGCCGCCAGGTTTCGCTCCAGGGTTCGTCGATTGGTCAGACCGTCATCGTATACCTGGGTCAGCTGGAATTGTCCGCCCCGGCCCGTGGCGTGACAGCGAGCGCAGGTGTTCATGAGGATTGGCTGCACGCGCGTGGCAAACAGACCGAGCGAATCCGTCGTCACCTCGACGGACGGCATCGGCTTCGGTGTGGGTTTGTCCGGCGCGGGAGTAGGCGACTTCGGCGCGGCCGATGTTTGCGAAGCCTGCCGCAAATGTTGCAGGATGCGGCGTGTCTCGGCATGGTCAGGGCGCAAGGCGGCGGCGACCTGGATTTCAGCCAACGCCTGCTCGCGCAGACCGTTGAGACGACACCAGTTGGCCAGACGCAGCCGTTCGTCCGCGTCTTCGAGGTTGGCCCGCCCACGCAGGTACGCATAGGCGTCCGGCAGGGTTCCAACCACGCATAGCACACGGTCCATCGGCACCCACGTCTCGCCGGTCAGACGCCGCAACCGATAGCGATCGCCGACCCGCTCGATGTCGCCCTCCATCGTATGCTCATTCTTAAGAATGAGCACCTTGCCTTTTGGTGGCGAGGGAGCAGGGTCCGTGGCGTACAGCGAGCTTGTGCCCGGCAGCGCCAGGGAGACCAGCAACAGCAGCGAGGAAAGGATGGTTTTCATGGCGCGGCGCATATAAATTGCCCGTCGCCTGGCGTCAAGACCGCTTCTCTATCAACCTCGCAAGCGGCTTAGCGGCGTTTCATGCCGCACATGCGATCGTAGACCGGGCGCAGCCAGGGCGGGAGGCAGTCGCCGAAACTCGAACGGCGCGACTGGCCGATGTGGACCTGATCGTAGGGTTCGAGGACGAGATTGGTTTCCGGATCGTGGTGAACCAGAATGGCGGCGAGATCAACGTGAAACACTTCGGGAACCTTGCCGTCCGCGATGTGAGGACGGATGATCTTGATATCGCGCGGAGCCGCGCCCGGCGTGATTCCGCCGACACGGCGCAGCAGATCGAGTACGGTTTCCGGCCCCTGGTACGGTACGGCCCGCTGCATGCCGGCGACCTGCCCGAACAAATATAAATACTGACTGTTGTACTCGACGACCGCGACGTGGACCTGTTCCGGGGCCACGCCGATGGTCTGCGCCACGGTGCGAACGATTGCCGGCGTGGTTTCACCATCCACACTTGGCCGACCGGCATCGCCCAAATTGATACAGCCATCCGGGCTGATGCGCTGCGGCCCGCTGTAATGCGGCAGTCCGGTGATGTCCACCTGGAGTACGTCGGGGCAGCGCGCATGGTACTCGTTGGCGATCTCCAGAAGATGGGCGGGCGGCGGCGTGTTGGCGAGCATGGCCTGTTGCAGATGCACGCGATTGGTGGCGCAGCCGGACAGCAGACCCAGCATCGACGCCAGGCATCCGGCCCACCAAAATGACCGGCCTCGCCCAAAGTGCATAAGTTGCCCGCACTCGTAACGAAGACAAAGAACACTGTCCGCTATCATCGGCGCGCGGATTTGCCGGTCTTGAGAGCGAAGCACGCCGAAGGTGCAATCGCCTTGATTCCAGGCTGGAAATGAGTATAGTCTTCTTGCCCGCGACGACGGGCGCGTGCGGAGAAGACGGCCTCTCGTTTCGGACCTGTCGCATCTAATCCCGATGTGCCCCATGAGTGATCGTGATTCCAGCGCTTCGTCGCGCCATGTGTCGGTTCTGCCGGCCGAGGTACTGGCATCGCTGGCACCCGCGCCGGGACAAGTGTTTGTCGATGCCACCGTCGGCGCCGGCGGACACTCCCGCTTGCTGGCCGAGCGACTGATGCCGGGCGGCCGGCTCATTGGACTCGACCGCGATGCGGCCATGCTGGAACTGGCTCGGCCTCGCCTGGCGGATTTGCCGGTGACACTGGTGCAGGCTCCGTTCTCCCAACTGCGCAAGGTACTCGACGAGTTGGGGATCGTCACCGTCGATGGCGTACTGGCGGACCTCGGCGTTTGCTCGGATCAACTGGATGCGGCCGAGCGCGGGTTGAGCTTCGCGCAGCCGGGACCATTGGATATGCGATTGGACCCGACGACGGGCGAACCCGCCAGCGCCTTGCTGCGTCGCCTGAGTGAGCGCGATCTCGCCGACGTGATCTGGCGCTATGGCGAGGAGCGCTTCAGCCGGCGCATCGCCCGGCGCATCGTCGAGGTGCGGCGTAGCGATCCGCTGGAGACAACGGAGGAGTTGGCGGCTCTTGTACGCCGCTGTGTGCCGCGACCGCCGCGCTCCAAGAATCGACGACGGCCCCTCATCGATCCGGCGACGCGCGTCTTTCAGGCGTTGCGTATCGCGGTCAACGATGAGCTAGGCGAGTTGGAGAGCTTGCTGCAAGCCTTGCCGGTCTGCGTGCGGCCGGGTGGAGTGGCCGTCCTGATTAGCTTTCATTCGTTGGAGGATCGCCTGGTCAAGCAGGCATTCCGCGAGCGCTCGATTTGGGATGCGCTGACGCGCAAGCCGGTGCAAGCCGGCGAGGATGAAGTGAGAAACAATCCGCGTGCCCGCAGCGCCAAACTGCGTGCGGCACGCCGGAAGGAGACGACCGACGCAAGCGATAACTGAACTCGGTTGTGTCCGCAAAGCGATGACCCAGGGAAGGAGGCGAGCGGTATCCCGCCGATACGGGCCGCTCGTTTTGACAAGAGGAGCAAGGATGCTAACGCGCAAGATCCAGTATGTATGGATGGCCGCAGGCGGGCTGATCTGCCTGTTCGGCCTGATTCTCGCCTGCAAGCTCCGCGATGGCAACAAGGCCATCGCCCAGATGGAGAAACCGCCCGTTCTGCTACTCGGTGCGGTCGAAGACAAGCCCGCGCCGCCATCGGCGAGCCAGAAAGACAAACCGGCGAGCGGCAACTTCATGCCGTTCATGTTGAAATCGCAGCCGGCGAAAAACGACAAGAGCAAGCCGGAAACGGCGAAACCGAAGAACACTTCCGGGGCCGTGCTTGAAATGCCGTTGCCCACACCGCCTCCTCCACTCGCTCCGCCGGCCGCGAAGCCGCCGCAGAGCAAGCCCATAAGCTCTCCGCCGTCGCTACCGCCTGGAGGCTCTCTGTTGCCGGCGTCGTTTGACGCCAACGCGCCGACGCCGAAAACCGAGAAAAAGGAAGAGGGGAAAGGGCTACGTATTCCCAATGATCCACTGGTCAAACCCTCGATAAAAGCAGATAAACCGGATAAGGCGACACCGCCGTTAGGGCCGATCTACCCTCCGCCTTATTCGAGTAACCAGGGTAAAAATGTAGACAAAAAGCCGTCATCGCCGTTGTCGTCTCCTCCGCCCGCGCCGCCTTTGACGAAGGAAACATCCTCCGGCTTGCCTTCGTGGAACAATCCCGAGGCCAAAGTGGCTCCGACCTCGTATGCTCCCGTGACGGCTGCGGCGCCGAGTACGGGACACGGCAGCGATCACGAAGGCAAACCGCAGCCGGGCGAGCCGCCCCTGGCGCCGGCACCCGGACCCGTGCAGATGTATCATGTGCGTGGTTCGGAGACGTTGCAGGACATCGCGCGCCGCACACTCGGCAATTCCGAGCGTTGGTCCGATCTGCACAAGCTCAATCCCACGCTGAAACCGGATACGCCGCTCAGCGCCGGCACCACGGTTCGCCTGCCCGGTGATGCCTGCGTGCAGGCCGACGAGGCCGAACCAGTCAAGGCGTTGCCGGCCCTGCGGCCCAAACCGGCACCACCCAAGGCCAAAGCGCTGCCGCTGACCGGAACTTTTCAGTGCAGTCTCGACGAGAAGAATCAACTCACTCTGCCGCGCGCCATCCGCGACCAGTTCGGCGGCAGCGAGACAGTTCTGGTTTCGCCGGGACCGGATAAATGTCTGTGGCTGACCAATCAGCCGCACCTGGAGCGCCTGGGCGAACGTCTGGAGCAGTCGCAAGCGAACGAGGCGGATGTGCGCGTCTTCAAGCGTCTGTATTTCGCGCAGACGGAAAAACTGCCCGTGAATACGGACGGCCGGGTCGGTATCCCGGATCGACTGGCTTCATTCGCCGGACTGCATCAGGAATTGGTGCTGGTCGGCATCGACGATCACTTCGAGGTGTGGGACGCGGCACGCTGGCGTCAGTACACGCAACAGAAGGGTGCCGCCGGTCGCTCGACGGCGTCGGCCGAACAGGATTAAGATTGCGGCCGCGATGAATCACGCCGCTTGCGGCTTCGCACTAAGCCACAAGCGGCGTAATGCTGCGCCCGGATGAACGATTGTCAAAACTCAATCGGACGAGAGGAGGACGCGGATGACACGCGAACACAAGATCGGGATCGCGGTGACATGCACATTTCTGTGCCTGACCGGAGCCGTGATCGGACTGAAAATGCAGGACCCCCCCGCCACGCCAACGAATCCGCCGGAGGCGGAGACAGCGAACGCTGCACCGACGAAGTCCGCACCACAAGCGAGCCTTCTCAGTCCAGCGAGCGCACTGAGTCAAGTATCCCCTGGAGAGAGTGCCCCCAGCGTGTCGAAACCTCGCGATGGCAAGGAGCCGAAGGAGACTCGTCTATCTCCGCCGCCCGCGCCTCCCGTGAAGCCTTCTTCATTCCAAGAGTTTGAACCGTACAAACCATCGAAACAGTCGCCGCCTAGCTTACCCCCTGGGGAAGCCGAGAGCAGCAAGTCCTCGCCTCCTTTGGGGGGGGGCAAAATCGTGCGAACGTCAACCGCACCAGAGAAAACGGAGATGCCTGACAAAAAAGACAATAAGGGTCCTAATAAGGAAAAATTGCAGAATGCGAAAGTCGCGCCGGCGACCAACAAGGGACCGAGTGGGGCCGACAGTCTCAAAGGCTCGACCGCAACCACGAATTCGGCGGTGAAGTCGCAACAAGAACCCTCCATTCTCATGATGGGGGGATTCGAGGGACCCAGTGGTTCTTCGCCTCCGCCTGTCCTGAAGGAGAAACAGGGCAAGCCGGAGCCGAAACTGTCGCCGCCAAGCCCAAGTCCAAGTCCCGCCGTGAAGCCGGTTTCGCCTCCGGTCGGTGTCCCTGAATTGTCGCCGCCAGCCGGTAAACCGTTGCCTCCGAAACCATCTTCGGTTCCTTCCGCACCTGCACCCACGCCTAGCATCGGGGGCACAGGCATGCCGTTCGAGTCGTTGCCTTCCGGCCCGACTCCAAAGCCCACGACGGCTCCGCCAACTCCGCCCGTCGCACCACCGTCTCCCCCCGCGCCGCTCGGCGGAATATCGCCGCTGTCACCGCCCAGCCCTTCGCCGCTCACCCCTCCGGGGGCGGGAACAATGTCTCCCGCGCCTAAGTTGGGAGGTGGCGTGTCGGATCCGAAGAAAGTGGAAGGAGCCAAGCCGAGTCCCGCGCCGATGTTGTTCGAGTCGAAGGATCCGAAACCGGAAGCCCCAACCGCCGGTGGTACCAAGCCGCCGAGCAATAGTCCGTCTTTCGCGCCGCTCTCGCCGCCGTCCGCGACGAACAAGCCGGCCGACAATACCTCTTCTCCGCTCACGCCGGCACCGATTCCCGCTCCGGTTCCGGCAACGGGGGCACCCACACCAGCGGCACCCGTGCCAGCCGCACCCGCTTCACGGGTCAAGCCTCCCGCTGAGGGAACCTATTTCATCCCCGAGGAAGGCAAATCCACCGGAGCCGTGCCCGCGCCTCTCGCGCCTCCCCCGTTGCCGAACATGAAGCCGCCCGTGTCCGCGATGGATGCGGGACGTGTCAAACCCATCGCGGCTAGCAACCCTTCCGCGCCAGCACGGCCGACGCCTCGCGCCGAGCCGAAGGTCGTCGTCTATGACGAGCAAGAGTATACGTGTCAGCCCAACGATAGCTTCGAGCAAATTAGCGTGAAGTATTATATGAGCGACAAATTCGCCGAAGCTTTGCGGCGTCATAATCGCCAGCATGCTCGCGCCAGCGATCGCATGGCCCACGATGGGACGATCGCGGTCGGGGAGAAAATCTACATCCCCCAGGCGTATATCCTGGAGGAACGCTACGGCGACGCCATCGTCAAGCCAACGGGGGCACCCTCGCAGACAGTGCCAGCGTCATTCACTCCTCCTGCCAGTGGTTCGTCACTCCCCGCGCCGACGCCAAGTAGTTCCGGGGCACCGCCGCGCTCCTAAGAGGCGCTAATGGCAGGCGGTAGGTGCCGCGAGCCGAGCGGCACTCGTAGTCCGGCTCGGCTCGCCGGACCTACCGCCGGTAGGTGCCGCGAGCCGAGCGGCACTCGTAGTCCGGCTCGGCTCGCCGGACCTACCGCTGGTAGGTGCCGCGAGCCGAGCGGCACTCGTAGTCCGGCTCGGCTCGCCGGACCTACCGCCGGTAGGTGCCGCGAGCCGAGCGGCACAGTTTGAGTAGGTGCCGCGAGCCGAGCGGCACTTCTTCGCGTCCGGCTCGGCTCGCCGGACCTACCGCATGACGTTCGAGCCTGTAACGATGCGTCATTCTGAGAGCGAAACGAGGCCGGCCCTCTGTGAGGGTCGGTCTCGTTTCGTATTGGTATGAGTTGCCACGTTGATGGGTTGGTGATGACATTCGCCAACCGAATTAATTCTGTCAGCGTTGATGTGCGTTGTAGGGTGAGCCTCGGCCACCCTACAAGAAGGCTGTCTCAAATCATCATTGCATACCAGTCGTTTCGCTGAAAATTGCTCTTCCCAAACGGAGACGGAGACGCTATACGCCCTCCTCGTTAGTTGAAAACAGCCGCGGGGCCAACGAGGAACAACGCAACGGGTGATTTATGTTGCGTTGGCGAAAGGCGTCCGCATGAAGGAAAGCAAGGACGAATCAAAGAAGCAACAGCCGAGTTCTGCTGTGTGCTGGGATTTGCGGGAATACCAGCACTATCCGGCCTCCGGGTAGAGGCAACCATCTCGCTGGATCAAGTGGTTACTGGGTCGGCCACTCCAGCGAGCGCTTCGCAGTGGAACTCATGTCGGACCGGGAGCCGGGCCTCGCGCTCGGCTCCCGGGGATACACTCGGTCGGTGCGGGACAGGAGCAGACGCGGTTGAGTTTCCCTCGGGAAGCACAACCAAACGCACTCTCTTCCCGCGCCGGCCGACTTCCAGGAATTATCTCCATCCCCGCAATTAATCCAGCAACTCCACCAACTCGCGCAAACCTTTTTTGCCGATACGGCCGGCGATGTCCTTGATGGTGCGAATATCTTTCCAGGGCACCGCGTCATGGGAGGAGGCCGTAGCGGCAACGGCGGTTGCCGGTTCATCCTTGCGCGGCCGGCCGCGCTTTTTTCGTTTGCTCTTGAGGCCGGCTTCCTTGCGGATGTTGCTCTTGTAGGAGGACACCATATTAGAGGGTATGTCCTGACCGAAGTTGTCCTTGACGAATTGTTGAATATCCAGTGGCGGAGCTTCATAACCCAGACTATCCATGGCAAGGCGGACGGCTGCCATTTTGTTCGTCTTGGGGTCGCTCCCTTGTTCTCCGCTCGGTCTACCGCGTGGCATGTTCGGCATCTCCCCTTTTCAAGTAACCTGGTCAATGTCTACCGCTGTTGGGCTGCCCCTCTGTGTCCCGTGGCCCCTTCCATCCTCGCGCGGGCATACCAATCCACACCATCCTGGCCGACCAACTAACGATTATCATACAACGGGGCTTGTCCAATGCAATCAGTTAATAGATAAACTGTGCCAATTGGATAAAAGAATAAGCCCACTTTTACGCATGACAGGAACCGAGCGTGAGGTTGTGATCTCGGCAGTCGTCTTTGTTGCCGCGATTACATGCTCATCAGGCGATGAATCCGTATTGCTCCACCAATCCCGCACACGGTGGCCGGGTTGAAAAAGACCTTATACGCTATAAGACCGAGGGTTTCATCACACAATACCTCGAATTGCGAAGCAGGGTAAAGCCAATGTCACGTCCTCTCGAAGGCCGCACCATCGCTCTGGCGGAAGCACGCCAACTTGAAGAACTGGCACAAATGCTCGACAGCGAAGGCGCGATCACGCTACGCTGCCCCATGGTGAGCATTCTCGACACGCCAGACCCCACTCCTGTATCCGCCTGGCTGCACGATCTGCGCGCGGATCGTTTCGGCTATGTCGTCCTGATGACCGGCGAGGCGCTGCGCCGTCTGCTCAACTTCGCGGAACGCGAGGGATGGCGCGATGCCTGCATCACCGCCCTGGGGAAAACGAAAATTATCACACGCGGTCCCAAACCGGGCCAGGTGCTAAAAGAAATTGGTCTGACACCAACGCGAATTGCTCAGACACCCACGACCGAGGGCGTCATCGCCACGCTGCGAAATGAATCGCTCCAGGGCCAGACCGTGGGCGTCACGCTTTACGGCGAGCCGAACCCGCCGCTGGAACAGTTCCTCATCTCGGCCGGGGCGCAAGTGCGTACCGTCCTCCCTTACGTTTATGCTCCGGCGGCGGAGGATGAGCGGGTCGCGGACCTGATTGCCCGGCTCGATCGCGGCGAGGTGGATGTCCTGCTGTTCACCAGTTCGGCGCAGGTCGATCGTTTGTATGAAGTCGCGGAGGGACGCGGTCTCCATGACGCCTTGCGGCGAGGGTTGGCACGCACACGTATCGCCGCGATCGGCCCGGTACTCGCCGATCATCTGCGCCAATGTGGTGCCACAGTGCATATCTGTCCTGAGCAAGGCTTCGTCATGAAGAACCTCGTGCAGCACATCAAGCGCGCTCTCGAAAGCTGATGGTGCTATCCTGGCAGAGCGAGACTCGTCTTTCTCTCCCTTCGCTCTGCTGGTACAGTTCGCCTCGCCCACGGAACGCCCTCGTCGGTCCCAGCAGCGAGGTTGCGGATGTCTCAGCTTGCCCCCTCTCCGCCCAGCGCGGCACCCACGCGGACGATGATCCGCACACCTTCCAAAGTGTACGGCCCCTCGTCGCGGCGACTCGGCGTGTTGTTCCTGTTATTGCTTCTGTGTGGTGTGCTGTTCTTCCACGGTCTGAATGCGGGCGAGTTGTATCAGACGGAGAGTTTGCGAGCGATTCTCGCGGCGGAGTTTCTCCGTAGCGGCAACTGGATTGTGCCCCACCTGTATGGCCAGCCGTTGTTGACGAAGCCGCCGGGCATGTATGCCGCCATTGCCCTGGTGAGTTGGCCCGCGGGCGGTGTGAGTGCCGCGACCGCTCGCTTGCCCTCGGCGCTGGCGGCAACGGGGACCGTGTTTCTCTTTTATGCCGTGTTCGCGCGACGCCTGGGCGGGCGAGCCGGCCTGGTCGTCGCCGCCGTGCTGCCCGCCTCGGTTCTGTGGCTCAATCGCGTTCCTTCCGCCGAAATCGATCTCGTGCAACTTGCCTGGGTGGCGGCGGCGCTGCTGTGCTTTCTCCGCGCCCTGGAAGTTACGGAGACACGGGCAAGCGGCGGGTTGTGGCAAGAATGGCTGTGGTGGCAATTCGCCCTGCTTTGCGTGGCGGGTGGCACCCTAACCAAATGGACCGCGCCGGCATTCTTTTATCTCACCGTTGTGCCGCTTCTTTGTTGGCGTCGCCGATTGCGCATCCTCGGGCGTCCCGCGCATCTTTTCAGTGTGATGCTGGCGGCCGCACCCTGTATCGCCTGGGCTGCGGTCGTCGTGAGTTCGACCGGTTGGGAAACCTTTCTCGACGCCGTGCGGCGCGAGGCGCTGCCGCGCCTGTCGCCGGCGCATCATGGGCGCCCCTATCCCTGGCACGAATTGCTCACCTTCCCGCTCGTTTTTTTGGCCGCGAACTTACCGTGGTCGGTCCTCGCGCTGGCAACGCTGTGGCCAGGATTCGCTCGGCTATGGGACGAACGCGGGCACCGTCTGCTTCAATTACTGCATTGCTGGACCTGGCCCAATCTCCTGTTCTGGACGGTTGTGCCGGGGCATCATTTGCGGCACGCGCTGCCCCTCCAGCCGGGCCTTGCCGGACTGGCGGCGATGGTATGGATCGCCTGGCTGGACGGGCGTCTGCGCTGGCCGCTGCCGAAGTTGCGACCGGGGCGTGTTTTTCTCACGCTGGTACTGCTCTGGATGGTGGCCAAGCTCGTTTTCGTGCATGCGATCGTGCCGAGCCGCAATCCGATGCGCGAGCCGCGCTTCAAGGGTGAACAGATCGCCGCGCTGGTGCCGCCCGGTCAGGTGTTGTATTTGTTCCGCCTGAAAGATGAGGGCATTCTGTTCTATTACGGTCGGCCAGCGCGGCGCTTGAGGGATCCATCCTCCTTGCCGACGACGGGCGGAACGATGTATTGCCTCCTCGTTGAGTCCGAATGGCGACAGTGGTCGCGCTCTCGATACATCGAGCCTCTCCTTCATTTACGCGATGAACAGGGCGCTCCCATCGTGCTAGTCATCAGGCGAACGGCCGAAGCATTCGTGGAGGAATCCCATGCACGCTATTGAATACATCGTGAACAAACCCATTACCGTTGACGAGTTCATTGAATTGCTCCATAACTCTTCGCTCGGACAACGTCGGCCGGTGAATGACCGAAGCTGCATTCAGGGCATGCTGGAGAACGCGAATCTGTTGGTGACAGCACGTCATGAAGGGAAATTGGTCGGCGTGGCGCGCTCGGTGACCGATTTTCACTACTGCTGTTATCTCTCGGATCTGGCGGTGGGCAGCGCGTTCCAACGTCGGGGTATTGGCAAACAATTGATTCGCCTGACACGGGCCGAGTTGGGCGAGCGCTGTACGTTGATTCTATTGGCCGCACCGGCGGCGGTGGATTATTATCCGCATCTTAATTTTGAACATCATCCGCAAGCATGGATTCTGAAACCCGGCGCGGCGATCACCTGATGAATGGACGGCACGAGCGCCGCGCACCATCACTCGGTTGAACGCGAGTAACGGCGGTCCAGATGCTCGCCGATCGCCTGTCCGAGAGCGCGACGCGAGGCACGACTAATAAACGTGTGGTTGGCGTCGTCGAGAAAATACATACTCATTTTCCCGGCGGCGCGCAACTCCTTCACTTCGCGCCCGGCATAGAAATGAAGGAGGTCGTATCCGGGGTCCGAGCGTGCGAAAAAGCAAGCGAGGTGGCGGCCGGCCTTCACGATACGCTTGAGATCGCCTGGTAAGTCTTTCTCAAGGGGATGAGACGGGGAGCCATTCACGGTTGCTTCGCCACAGAGGGGCGATGCCTTGCGCACGGGCGGCTTACGTAGTTCCCAACGGTCAACGAGCATTTTCACCGCCCCGCTGATGCCAAGCGTGCTTCTGCCGGATAGCAGTTTCAACCATTTCCAGGGTTGCCAGACGGCCGCGACACGGTCTTGAAACGACTGAATCCGCAGCGCGGGGGCATCCTTCCATGTCGTTGACATGTCTTCGCTCCAGTGAAACGTCATGGGATTGATCAGCACGCTTTCGACCAGAACGGGTGTGGACAACTGCGCCGCCGCTTGAAAAGCCGCGTAAGCTCCCGAGCAAAGCCCCATCAGCACAACACGCTGGATGCCGAATTGGGTTCGCAGATGTTCGAGAGTTCGATCGATGTCTCGAAACGCCGTCGCGGGGTAAGGGTCGTTCTCGCGTTCGATATACGGAGTAACGCTATCTCCCAAACCGCATAAATCCATACGTAAACAGCGGAAGCCGCGCGTGGCGAATTGCCGGGCGAGGGAGACGTATAGGCGATGGGGGCCGACGCGGTAGGAAGAGCCGGTATTCAGCATCACGATGAACGGCAAATGATCGAGCGCGACATCCGGGAGTTCACTGACGATGCCGAATAGATTCGGCTGCTGACTGATGGGCAGCACACGCTCGCGAATCCGTTGTTGGGACAGGAAGGTGTATCCGACGGTGGGAGTGTGAGGGATCAGGGCGGGGCGAATGGCCGGCGTAAGCCGGCTGGTAGGGGCAAAACCATCTGACTGACACCGGCCGTTCGCTTCAATCTCCTCGATTACAGGTGCCGCCAGGAACCAGTCCACGGCGTGGGCAATCACTTCCCAAGGCACCTTGCTATCGAGCGGATCGGTCATCATGTCCGCATAGCCCGACTGCGCGGTCTGCCGTGTTTCTATCCCAAGCGCCTTGAAATGCTGGACAAGATTGGTGTCGGTCGGGATATCGTCCCGCGTGATAATCAAGGCGCGGCGACATCGGGTACGAGATTGCAACAGATCCAAACAGCTTAATTCCTGAACGGTTTTCTCGCTCAACACGAAGCCGGCCGCTTCGATGTCCTGCGACTTCTCGGCTGAGGGCAGGGAGTTGCCGGCCACCGTCAGGCTCAAAGCCTTCATCTCGCGCACGTAGGAACGGCCCTTGACCACGGGCGCCCACAAGAGCAGGCTGTCTACATCGCAATCAGCGGCCGCCTGGGCGGCGAACGTAGCGCCCAGTCGCAAGCCGATCATACTGATGCGCGGGCAGCCGAACTGCTCGGTCAGCCACAAGCGCGCATCGCGGATATTCGTCAGCCAAGTGGTGACACGATCGGGATCTTCGTCCGAGCCGCTGGAATCTCCTGTCCCGTAATAGTCAAAGCGCACGACCGAAAAATTCGCTTTCGCCAGGGCGTCGGCGAGATGACGCAAGCTGCGGTGGGCGTGAATTTGCTCGTGATCAATCGGTGGGCAAATAATCACACCATGGCCGGAAGGAAGCGCGTGTTCAGGGACGTGCAGCCAGGCAAAGCAGTCCTGGCCCTGGCTCTCAAAATAAAACGGCGTTCGCCGCACGCCTTGCGGAAGATGGAGGGGGGGGCTGGCAAATGGCCGAACAGAGAGCGTGGTGGCGTTTGGCATTTTCTTGTCCTAGACAGACTGTTCTCTCAGGCGGATTTCCAGAGGGTTTTTCAGGTTTAAGGCTTCCAGAGTTGCCCGAAACTTCCCAGCGCCCTCCCCGCGGGGCGTAAACCGTACCATCTTGCTCCGCAATGGAGTGAGATGGAAATAGTTGTCGTTTGGTACAAACCCCTTCACGTCGAAGGACACACTCTGTAGGAAATGGTCGCAGCGGAGGATGACGTGATAACAGCCCTCGCCAATTGGCGTTGCTTCCGCATCAAGTTGCACCGCCGGCAGGAACGCGGGTTTACGCGGCTGCACGAAATAAAAGGCTTCGCTCAATACCTGATGTTGGTCGTCGAATAGGGTGGCGATGACTATCTCGTGTTGCGGCGGACCGAACCGATAAGAGCAGGTGACATCGTAAAATCCGTCGAGCAGTGCGTCCGAGGTGAAGGTCTGTCGCGATTGAGGGGGCAATTGGCAAGGGATTTCCTGACGGGCAATGACAATGTGTTCATCCTTCAATAAGAGCAATTCGACAAAGCCGTTCAACGGTGTCGCGGATTCGTTGGTGACGTGCAGGTGAAGTCCATCCAAACCCTCATCGGTCATCGTGATTTGTCGAGTACGCCAACCGCGACGCAGATAATAATAGGCGGCCTTGGGTATGCCAAGGCTATCGATAATGCCCCAGCCGGCAGCGGGCCAAAGATCCTTGAAAAACCACACCAATCCTCCCGCATTCCTGGTGTGGCCGCTTCGCCATTCGGCAAATACTTGCGCCATTATTTCGCCGGTGACAACCTGGCTCAGCTGCAAATAACGAGACATATCGAAGTAACGGAGCTTGATCGGATCCACGGCGAAGAAGTGTTGCAAATAGAAATCGCGCACGTCCTCGAAGTCCCAACCGGCACCGGTGTCGCGCGGCACGCGCTGCTTCCAGCGCGGATGATGCACGACCGGAGCGCCGCCCGCCATGACCGCGTTCATGGCCTCCGATCCGGGGATGTTGGCGAACGCCAAGCATTCGGCCGCGAATTTCACGTCTGCCTGGCGAAGTTCCTGAGGGGAGCGCAAGTAAGCGCCGACGCCGTAATAATGCGCGATACCATCGCGCACATGAAACGGCAGCGATCCGCCGCTTGGACTTGATGGCACATACGCAACGCCCGGACTGTATTCGGCACATAGCGCGGGCAGGTGGGTGGCGAACCAGCGATTGCGCCAGAATTCGCGTGGCGCTCCGCGCATCGCCGCTTGTTGTTCGACCTCGCTGTTGCCGCACCATACCGCGAGACAGGGATGCGCGGACAGGCGCGCGAGTTGGTATTTCGCCTCGGCGTCGATGTTCGCGGCGAAATCGGCATCCTCGACAGGATAATCCATGTTGGCGAACATGAAATCTTGCCATACCAGGATGCCAAGTTCATCACACATACGATAAAAAAGATCGCTTTCATATATCATGGTGCCGCTGACCCGCAGCATGTTCGCGCCCGCTTCCCTGGCGAGGCGTAGGTCGCGGGCAACCGATTCCGCCGTGCCGCCCGGCGTCATGATGTCGCTGACGGTCCAGCAGGCACCCCGGCAGTATACCGGCACGCCATTGATGCGGAGCGAAAACCCATCGTCCTGCGACACGTCAAGCTGACGAAAGCCGATCTTTCCACACGGAACGGTGTATCGCTGCGTGCCAGCATGCAGATGCAAGGAGCATTCGCTGAGGGATTGCTCGCCGTGGGTATGCGGCCACCATAACGGCGGATCGGGCAGACGCAATTCGCCGTGGAGCAGCCAACCGTCGGCATCCTCCTTAACGTCGAGCGTCAACTCGCGTTCGTCCACTTGCAAAATAGCTCTCGTGATTGACGGCGTGGAATGGATGCGGCTATACAGTGTGACGATGCCGTCTTCATTTTCGATCCTGCTCGTCAAGCGGAGGTCCGACAGCGCAAACGGCTGGGTATCGAGGCGGACGGTGCGCCAGGGACCTACCACGGGCACGGGCGGCGACCAGCCGGGAAGTCGTCCCAGTAGGCTGGAGCGAAACCAGCGTAACTGCTGGTGATTTACCAGATTGGTCTTCCAGCGCGGTCGCGGGCGCTTCCGCTTCAACTCCTCGGCGAGTGAACGGAAGGCGAGGACCAGTTCATTCCGCAGTCGCAGGTAAGGGGCGATGTTGACCCGGTAAGCACGGAACATGTTGTCGGCAATCAGGAGGCGTCGGCCATTCAGCCAGACTTCGGCGAGCGTCGCCAAACCATCAAGGCAGAGATGACAGGGTTGGTCGGCGGAAAGATCAGCTGCATCAAAAGTCGTGCGATACCACCAGTCCTCCGCGTCCAAATTTCTCGGTGTATCGAAGTCCCATTGGCCGTTGGCTTGCAGCGCCGCGGCCACGGTGCCCGGCACGGTAGCAGGCAACCAACTTGCGGAGGAAGTAGGTAATTCGTCGGGATGCGTGATGGTTCCGGGCGGTTGCGCGCACAACGACCACGATGCGAAGAGAATGTCAGGAGCCAGCGCCGGGATGCCGGCCGCCTCGAACACTGCCTGAGTCATTGGCCGCGCGTCCCCTGGGGATCAAAGAAACATCTCTTTCACGCTCTCGATCGCGCCCCGCCATTCGTTCGCCAAGCCATCGAATGGAGAGAGGTCCAAGGACTTCTTGCGTGTGATCGCTCGCGCCAGGTGAAATTGCAGCGTTTTGGCACCCGTCGCTAAATGGTTGAACGACGCGATCGGTCCTGAAAGCGATTTGCCAAGCCGTCCCTGGAGCCATTGCAGATAGGTGGCCGCCAACTCGTAGCTCGCGCCGAACTGGCGCAGCGTGGAGAACGAATATAGATGAAACGTCGCCAAGCTTTCATCGGCCAACCATCGGAGATCAGCCTCGAACCGCGCCTTGAATTGGTCAAAGGGATTCGCTTCCGGCACTAACCGCAACTGGCGTCGCAACAATCGCACGGATGTTAGCATCAACTCGTCGTCAGCCAGGGCCGATAGGGAACGACGTTTGACAAACTCCACATAGGGCGGAAGGACGGCTGAATCCTTCGCCGCATGCAGGCGGAACACATTGGCGAAATCCGCACCTTCCAGGTGGTAATAACCTTGGTTGTGGAAGTAGCCCAGCCGCTGGGCCGCCACGTCAATGGCGACGACTGCCACGGTGGACTTCACATGCTCGCGCTGGTAGGCCGTGCCCGCGGTGTCCGGCAGAAAGTAGGAATCCAACTCCACAAGTACCGGCCGACCGCACGCAACCTGTTCTTCCACATGAAGCACAAGCGGCCGCCAGATGGCCAATTCTTGCACATCCAGCCCGAACAGCTGATATAAGTCCCCGGACGGGAACTTGAAGAACGTCCACTGATCGCCTTCAAAGTCGATCACTAGAGTGAACGGCAGGGCGGCTATGGGTTCAAAACCCCACGCATGCAGCAGCTCAATCCACACATCGACATAGCAATTCGTCTCGGCCCAGGCGCGTTCCTCATTATGGATGCGGTGTCGCTGATAGCTGTTGGGGTCCAGTGAGAGAATCTGTCTCATCATAATTCGAGTACCCGTCTCACCTCTGCCGGCCAGCGGGCGGGGTTAAATCCATGCGTGCGGAACAGCGCCAGGGCGATCCGCTCCAAGCCGAAACCGACGCACGCGCTATGCGCGGGCTGGCCATCGGCGGTATGGATTCCAAAGGCATGGCCGAAGTGGTCCAGATGATAATTACAGGAAGCAATGGCCGTTGGTCTTTCGCTTGTAGCGATGGGAATAATCAACTCGTATTTGAGATCCTGTTCTTTCTGGGCGGCCGCCATCATGCGGCCGCCGCGACCGAAGAACGGATCATTGGCCACCACCGATCGCACATCCAATCCGACCGCGTGAAGCATCTTCTCGGCCCGTTCGAGCCAGTAATTCCGATGGGTTATCGCTTGCTCCGCCGTGCCCAGACGCACGTATTCACGCTGCCGGAAGATTTGCATTCGCGCGGGATCAACCGATGGCTCATGGCGGAAAACGAAACAGCGCAAATCGACGATGCGCCCCTTCGCTGGCAAGGTTCCCTTGGCGGTCGGATACAAGGGATAGCAAGCGGCGGGAGGCAACATGACATCCGTTGGGATCAGATCGGATGTCCAATCTTCACCCTTGTCCTTTTTCCGCAACATCGCCAGATGCCCGCGCTCGTCTCCCGTGAAGCTATGAATGGAACCCATCAGGTTGGGAAAGTTTTGAATGTGATCCGTGCCCAGGTAATGCTGACGGCTGAGAAGCGGCGGGAAGCGCATCACCTCGGGCATGAGGGACGCTCCCATGTAGGTTATATAGCGCTCGAAATGCTCAATGACCCCTTCAAACACGCCGCTAAGGCCGTAGACGCCAGGTACGTCCAAGGGGATCAACAGGCCAGCGTCTACCAACTCGTGCTGGTAGGATCGATACGCGGCGGTAAGCGGATCGTCCGAGATGCACATCTCTTTTCACCCTTCTCTGTGGGCCATCAACATGGTCGCGTTCAGTTTCAGGATGCGATCGTTATTGACCATCAGCGCCGCGCCGTAGGCGTCGCGCAGGTGCCGCGCCACACTGTATTTTGAGTCGTTGCGATAGCCGGCGATGCCACAGATCAGCATCGCCCGGCCGACGATGTCCACGACGCGCTGCGAACTGGAGATTTTGAGATTGTTGGTGCGGACGGCAAATCCAAAATGGTTGGATGCGTCCGGCCGTGCCTGTGTCAACAACTCGTGATACTCGCGGGTGTGGGTTGCGATGTTATGGCGCATCTCCTGCAACACGCCGTCCACCTCGGCCAACCGCAGGGCAGACAAGGGCGTTTCCCCTGGTGTCTTGCGTGCCTCGGCTCGCACGAAGGCGCGCGCCCGATTGACCGCATCCGACGCGATGCCCGACCACAACGACCCCCACACGATATGGGAATATGGATGCATGGTCCGCGACAGAATCTCGGCGAATGAGGCGGGTAGAATCTGTTCCGCATTTCCTCGGGCGGTGAGTGTGAAACCGGAACTGCACGTCCCACGAAAACCGAGGGTGTCCCATCCCGAGAGAGGTTCCGCCGTGTAGTCGCCGCGCCGCACCAGCACTTGCACTTGATCGCCGGCCGGTGCATCCGGAGATTTTCGGCAGGTCACCAGAATGTCGTCCGCCGCCTCACCATAGGAGATTACGGGTGCCTTCTTGGTTAGCCGGAAGGAACCGCCGGTGACTTCGACCGCGCACAGGCTGCTGCGGAGATCGCCGCCGACGCCTATCTCCGTCGTCGCGGAGGCCATCAGAAGTTGCGCTTCCACCAGTTGTCGCAGGTAGTCTCGAAAGTAAGCGGATTGCTGGGCATGATGCACGACGCAAGCTACCTGAATCATGTGCATCGCGTAAATCATTGCCGACGAGCCGCAATACTGGCCCAGCACCTCACAGAGGCGAGCGACCTGCACCACATCCAATTCCATGCCGCCGTATTCTCGGGGAACGTAGGCGCTCAGGAGCCGAGCTTGACGCAGCGCGTCGAGAGACTCGTGGGGAAACCTCGCCTCGCGGTCAACCTCGGCGGCGTAGACGCTCAAGACTTCCTTGCCCAGCGTATGGACCTTCTGAAGCAAGCGCTCAAAAGCCTGGTTGACCGCGTCAGTGGTGGAGATGTCGGGCATGGGTTTATCTGTGGAATGAAGATTGGGGGATCATCTCACCAGTTCGGCGACCGCTTCGGCGATGGACTCAAGGCTGGCAAAAGTTTTCCGACTCAGCATCGAATCGGGAAACTCAAGGTCAAAATGATTTTCCAGCGCCAGCATGACATTTACCGTCGCCAGGGAGGTCAGGCCCGCAGCATACAGATCGCTGTCTTCCTTGAGGATGTTGGCGTCCACCGAAAGACGCCCATGTTGAGCCAGGATCTCACGAATCGCGGCCACATCACTTATCGATTCCCGCACAGCCGATTCACGTTTCATAAAGCCCCTCTGCTCTGATGTCCCTCCAAGGCGATCGTTTCAACCTTAGCTCGTTTTTTTCAAGCGGGCAAAGATGACCTTGCTTGCCAGCCCGCAGCGCCAGCAAGGGAAGGAGTTACCCTTGCTGGCGCTGCGGGCTGGCAAGCAAGGGTTTTGTCCAAAAGCCCTTATGAATCCGTCGTGTGGCGATGACAGAGTTCACCGCTGCGGTTGGGGACCGCGCGAAGAAGGTGATGGCGGCAGGGGGCGGGCATCCCAGATGCGAATTTCGCCTGAACCGGTCACGTCTGGGCCATTGTAAAGCGAGTGTGCCGAAACAAGACGGCCGCCGTCCGTACTGAACGCGACTCCAAAAGCATAGCCGCGCGGACCGCGGAGAGTGAGTACTTCCTGCCGCGTCTGGATGTCCCACAGTTTCACCGTCCCATCCCACCCCGCGCTTGCTAGCCGTTCACCATCGGGACTGAAGGACACGCCGCCGACCGTGGTGAAGTGGCCGCGCAGATCGAACAGATGTTTGCCGTTCGCCGTATCCCACAGATGGACCACGGCGAGACTCTGGGGATTGAAACCTGGACCAATCGAGCTAATCGTGGCGAGTAGTGTGCCGTCCGGACTCAATGCTAGATTTCTGTCCCCGCCGCCGTAGACACCGTGTGGGATGGTGCAGCCGGGCTGTCGGGTGAGGAGGTTGAATAACTTGATGTCCTGAAGGAAGCCGACCGCCAGATGTTTGCCGTCTCGACTGAACGCCAAACTTTGGCCGAATCGCTTGGCCTTGACCTTCTCTTCCCAACGGAACACGACGTTGCCGCTGTCCGCGTTCCAAAGTTGGACCGTCCCATCGTTGCCGGTGGTGGCGACTTGCTTGCCGTCGGGACTGAAGGCGACATCATTGGCGCCGCCGATGCCAAGACGAGGGGCTACATTGTGGCCCTTGAAGGTGAGTAGTTCCTTGCCGGTCGCGGTGTCCCACAGCATCACGCCCTGCCTACTG
>DATNCY010000020.1:0-9742 GCA_035553375.1 Gemmataceae bacterium | reverse complement strand
GAACTCCCTTGCCGTGTAGCCGCGACGCGCAGCGGAGCGCTCCGCTGCGCGTCGCGGCTACACGGCAAGGGAGTTCGCTGCGATCCTAGGCGTTAGCGTTCCGCTGAGACCGTGCTGTCGTAAGAGTCTGCATTGCCGTCTACCCCTCCCGCTCCGACAATACCCCTAGCAAAGCATCAGGCCCCATTGGGTTTCGCCTACGGGAAAGGCAATCATCATGGATAAGCAGTTCGGCAGTCAGGCACAATTCCGCGCGGGCGATCGCGATTACACCATCTTCCGTCTCGACGCCGTGGCGCGCGTTCATCCGCGCGTGGCTCGGCTGCCGTTCTCGCTCAAGATCCTGCTCGAAAATCTCCTTCGCTGCGAGGACGGCCTGACGGTGCGCCCCGAAGACATTGAAGCGTTAGCCAATTGGGAGCCGAAAGCGCAGCCGAGTAAGGAAATCGCCTTCATGCCGGCGCGCGTGCTGTTGCAAGACTTCACCGGCGTACCGGCCGTCGTCGATCTGGCCGCCATGCGCGACGCCATGAAGAAGATGGGCGGCGATCCCACACGCATCAATCCCCTGCTGCCGGCCGAGTTGGTCATCGATCATTCCGTGCAGGTCGATGATTTCGGCACTTCGCTGGCTTTCCGCACCAACGCCGATATGGAGTTTCAGCGCAACCGCGAACGCTACGCCTTTCTGCGCTGGGGGCAGAAGGCGTTCCGCAATTTCAAGGTTGTGCCGCCGGACACCGGCATCTGCCATCAGGTCAATCTCGAATACTTGGCGCGCGTCGTCTTCGTGAATGAAGACGCGAAACGGCAAGCGGCGCCGATGGCGTATCCCGATACGCTGGTCGGCACCGATTCGCACACGACGATGATTAACGGACTGGGCGTACTCGGTTGGGGCGTCGGCGGTATCGAGGCTGAGGCCGCCATGCTCGGTCAACCGCTGTCCATGCTCATCCCCGAAGTCGTCGGCTTCAAGTTGACCGGGCAACTCCGCGAAGGAGCGACCGCCACCGATCTCGTACTGACCGTGACGGAGATGCTGCGCAAGAAGGGTGTCGTCGGCAAATTCGTCGAGTTTTATGGCTCCGGCTTGGCCTCTCTGCCGTTGGCCGATCGCGCCACCATCGGCAACATGGCTCCCGAATACGGCGCTACCTGCGGCATCTTCCCCGTGGACGCCGAGACGCTCAAGTACCTGCGCTTCAGCAGTCGTCCCGAAGCGCTCGTGCGGCTTGTCGAGGCGTACACCAAGGAACAGGGAATGTTCCACACACCTCAAACGCCCGAAGCGATGTACTCCGATACGCTCGAACTCGATATGGGCACGGTCGAGCCGAGTCTCGCCGGGCCGAGACGCCCGCAAGACCGCGTCGCGCTGGGACAGATCAAGGAATCGTTTGCCGCAGAACTGCCCAGCCTGCTGAGCAAGGCCAAGAGCAAGACCGGAATCGCTCCCGCCACGGACACGGCGGCGAGCGTCCAGGTCACGCTCGGCAAGGAAACCTGCGAGCTACATCACGGCTCCGTCGTCATCGCCGCCATCACCAGCTGCACGAACACCTCGAATCCGTCGGTCATGCTCGCCGCGGGATTGCTCGCCAAGAAAGCGGTCGAGAAGGGCTTGCAAACGAAGCCGTGGGTCAAGACGAGCCTGGCACCCGGCTCGAAAGTGGTCACGGATTATCTCATCGAAGCAGGAGTGATGCGCTATCTGGAACAACTGCGTTTTAACTTGGTGGGGTACGGTTGTACGACATGTATCGGAAATTCCGGCCCCCTGCCGCCGCCGATATCACACGGTATCGAGGAAGGCAATCTCGTCGTTGCCGCCGTGCTGTCGGGCAATCGCAATTTCGAGGGGCGCATCCATGCCGAGGTGCGGGCCAACTATCTCGCCTCGCCGCCGCTCGTCGTCGCCTTCGCCTTAGCCGGCCGTGTGGACATCGATCTGCATACCGAACCGCTCGGCCAAGACGCCAAGGGGCAGCCGGTCTTTCTCAAGGACATTTGGCCCAGCCGCATGGAGGTCGCCGAAACGATTCGTTCCTCGGTGCATTCGGAGATGTTTCACAAGGAATACAGCGAAGTCTTTCAGGGCGACGAACACTGGCGCGGGATGCCGACGCCGGAGGGTGATCTGTTCGCCTGGGATGCCGATTCAACCTACGTCAAAAATCCGCCCTACTTCGCGGATATGAAGCCGCAACCGGAGCCGGTACGCGACATCAAGGGCGCGCGTGTTCTCGCGCTGTTGGGCGATAGCATCACGACGGATCACATCTCGCCGGCCGGTTCGATCAAGCCGCAGGGACCGGCGGGACAATATCTCGCCAGTCGCGGCGTGGCGGTCAAGGACTTCAACTCGTTCGGTTCGCGGCGCGGCAACGATGAGGTCATGGTACGCGGCACCTTCGCCAATGTACGGTTGAAAAATCTGCTCGCGCCCGGCACCGAAGGCGGCGTCACGCGCCATCTACCGGATGGCCATACGATGTCGATTTACGATGCCTCGGTGAAGTATCACCACGAGAACGTGCCGCTTCTGGTGCTGGCCGGCAAGGAATACGGCTCCGGTTCGTCGCGCGATTGGGCGGCGAAGGGAACGCTGCTGCTGGGTGTTCAGGCCGTCCTTGCCGAAAGCTACGAGCGCATTCATCGCTCGAATCTGGTCGGCATGGGCATTCTGCCCTTGCAATTCCGCGCGGGCGAAAATGCTTCCAGCCTCGACCTCAACGGCGAGGAAATCTACGATCTGGAAGGTCTGCCGAAGTTGCTCGAAAGCGGCTTCGCGGAAGGACGTGAGATTACGGTCAAGGCCAAGCACGCGGATGGCAAAAACCGCGTCTTCCAGGCGGTGGTCCGCATCGACACACCGCAGGAAGTGCGCTATTACCAGCATGGCGGCATTCTGCAATACGTGCTGCGCCAACTGTTGACGCAGAAGTAAGTGCCGCCGAAACGCTCTCGTCAGCGGAGTTGCCGGATGCGCAGGTCGGGCTTCATCATCCTTATCCTCATCCTCCTGCGCGAGTGGAACTCACGCAGTTTACGGCCAAGGGTGCGCAGACGTGGAGGAAACGCGACACACAGGACTATCAGCACGATCACATAGGATACGTACAGATAGATCAACCAGTGCGACAGGATAATATCGAGCATGACGATCCTCCTTGGGGGCAGCGACTCCTCGAAAGGAGCCGACGCGGGCTGGGAAACGTCGAAAAAGCCATCCGTCCACCCATGAGTTTGGGGACGGAAACCTTACGAAATTGTAACGCAATCATCGTACCAAAGACAGGCTCAACTTGAGATGGAAATCCGCGCGATTTGACAATTTTGACGTAACTTCTTTCAAATAGAGGAGAAGCGTCATTGAAAATGACGACGTCTTCCTGGGCAATCGGGGTGCCTATTCAACCCCATCTATGTATTGAGCGAAAATTTCCCACCCGAAATGGGCTAAAATCGCCCATCGTGGATAATGGAGACAAAACGAGTAGAGGAAACGCGATCATCTGCGCGGCGAGGAGAGTTCACCTGGTTCGACAAAATCTTCAAAGTAGATCCACATTACCCGCGAATAGCGAAAGACGATCGGCGTCAACGGCACGTAGGGAAGCATGGTGACCGAGGCGACGAGCAAGCCCGACCAATGGGGAAAAAGCCACTGGAACAAGAAGTAGAGCGGCACCAGAATCACGACGGCGAAGAGGTAACTGAAATACATGGCACCGAGCCAGAACCCCTCTTCGCGTCGAAAAGGGAGATCGCACACCGGACAGGAACGATTCATCGAAAAAAATCCATTGAAGATCCTTCCTGTCCGGCATCTTGGACAGCGCTGCAAGAACATCCCGGTTGCCCAGGCGTGTTTTGGCAGGATAGGAATCGGTGGATTCATGGCTATTTTGGCGTTCGATTGAATCGGCATCGTGTCACCCTCCTCTCCTCCAGTGTTTAAGGTATCTTGGCGGGGGACCGTTGGCAACGATTCCTCAGGGCCGTGCCTCGCGATTCGCGGGTCGCACGTTCGCACGACATACACCGACTATCGAATGGGTGGTGGAAAGGTCGTGACGCGATGCCGGCTGGTCTTTTATAGTGTCAGTAAGCCGCGCGGCCCCGCTTATCACAGGATGAGGTGCTTCCATGAAATGCTTCCTCAGTGCGGTGCTAGGGTCGATGTTCGTCGTGGGTCTCAGCGCGTCAGCCCGAGCAGCGGACGATAAGGATGCCCAAGCCATCCTCAACAAGGCCATCAAGGCCCTCGGCGGCCAATTCATCGTGGAAGCCACCTACGCCGACTACAAAGAGTTTGGAGGTATCAAGATAGCGACGACGATCGTGAGGAAACGCGATGGCGAGAAAACCTCGGAATCGCACATCACCGAATTCCGGGTGCTGGATAAGGTAGATCCCAAGACGTTCGATGAGGACGAGGGATGAACCGTCTTGCTCCTCATACGTCCGCCACTCGCCCCTTCCACCACCGGCCCGCGATGAAAGAATGGACTTTGTTGCAGCAAGTGGGGCAGTTCCGACCAGCGATCCGGCGCGAGGTGCAAATCGTAATCGTTGGTGTTCCGTTGCAATCCGTAATAGCGGACAGCGTGACCTCCCATCACGAGACAGTTCAAGCCGACTGCTTGGAGGGCGGCGACGATCTCGGCCAAACGCACTTCCGGGTTCACAACAGCGAATCCTCCCAACCTCGACTGCCTTGCGAGCGCAGGAGGATTAGCAGCGGGTGGTTGCACAGTTCGTCGTCGCTGAGCGGGGTTCCGAGCAGCCGCACGATTTCCGCCATGCTCGCGTCCAGATACAACTCCTCGGCTTCGTCGAGTGTCGAGGCGGTGCCGTCGAGCAAGAGCCGAAGTACGGGGTCCTCGTCGATCTGGGGAATACCGCTTTCCTCCAAACTCATGGTGTGGCCTCCATTTTTTCTCTTCATCCTCAGTTTACCAAAAGAGACCGTGTGCCGGCACTCACGACTTGCCCAGCATGAGATCGACGACCCAACAGCCGCGCACATGCTCGCCGGGCTGACGGCAGTGATTCAGAATGTCGGCGTTGGTGCAGCCCGCTTCTTCCAGAGCGTCGGCCAAGATGGGCAGACGGTCGAAAGCACGTTGCTCGTAAATCGCTTGAGCCAACCTTGGAACGGTATTGTCGTTCCACCCAAGCCAAAGGGAATTGACGGAGATGGTGCGGAAGGGATTGTCGAACATATCACGCAGGATGGACACTTGCCTCGCCGCTTCCTCCACTCGGTTTGCCTTCTTGCCCCAAACAGAACTATATGTGATGGCAGCCGCGTATGCCGTTCGGCATGCGGCAGCGTGAGCGTCAGCGCGGAGCGTCTCGCGGGCCGTATCCCAAGCACCCGCCCACGACGCGGCACGCGCTTCGGCCCGTTCCGCATTTGCCGTCTCAATCCAGGCTCGCTGCCGAACCTTGCAACGCTGTCTGTTCCTGAAATCAGCTCGAATCGCCTTGCGTGCGTTATCCAGCGTGTGACGGTCCCCCAGTCCATCCGCAAATTGTTCGGCTGCGATCACCGCGTCGCGGCTGCATCGTTCCGTCATAAAAGACCAAACTCGGCGAGCGCAGGCGCAGGCAAACAATCGCAATTTTCTCTCATTTGGCCTTCCCGGCAGGAACTTCAGCATTACCTCCGGGTCTGGACAGGTCAGCCATTCAGCCTCCGTCATGCGCATCCTCCGTTTCACCCCTGGCAAGCTGGGCGTTAGGGGAAACCTCCTTTCGTATCGGCCAATAGCGCCATACCAACGCCCCGACGATGCACGCGCCGCCGGCCAGCGTCCACGCTGTCGGCGTCTCGGTCGCCGGCGAGGCCAGATACGCCCACAACGGATTCAGCACCGGCTCGATCAAGGTCAGCGTGCCGACCTCCTGCGGACTGAGGCGGCGCAAGCCGATGGCGAGCAGCCAATACGGCAGCGACATTTGCACGGTGCCATACACGAACAGCACGGCGAATTGCGACCAACTCGGCAGCGGATGATGCCAGACGATCGGTGCCAGCACGACGGCGCTAAATAGATGATTGAATGCCGTCAGCCAGCGCGATGAGACGCCGCGCTGCATACGCAGGCCGATCATCACAGCGGCGTAGGCCAATCCGCTGCCGGCGGCCAGGGTGATGGCCGGCAGTTGACTGCCGGCCCAACCGCCGACGAGAAGGACGGCGATGCCCACCAGTCCAATCATCAGCGTGATCGTACCGCGCCGGTCGGCCGGCTCGCCCAGCACGCCGACGCAAATCAGATACACCCACATCGGCGCGGTGTATTGCAACAAGATGGCATTTGCCGATGAACCGACGGCCATCGCCGAGATGAACAGCGCGTTCATCAGCGCGAACGCCATTGCTGTTAGCCACAGGGCCGGCCGAAACGTGAGTTCATGGCGACGCACCATCGGCAGAAATACAGTGGCGGCGAAGACGACGCGCCAGAAGGCGATCGACAACGGATCGATGCTCGGTTCGTTCAATCCCAGGGCAGTGTTTTCGCGCAGCACTTTGGTGAAAGCGCCGCTGGTACTCCACAGCAACGCGGCGAGGACAATGCACAGACGTGCTTGACGGAGCGAGGGAAGGGACATCAGACGCCGCTCGGTCGATTTTTTCGCTTACTCATCGCCTCCTCGACCTCGCGGGCGAGTTCCACTCCGAGAGCAATGATCCGCCATTCGTCTTGGATCATTTCTTCCGTCGCGGCAGAATTACGGGACCGAACCCCTGCCGCGTGCAAGATCCGGGCGGTGCGATAGAGGACATCCATCTGCCGCACCTTAGCGGCGAAGGGCATCTTTCGGTACGCCTCACGCAGTACCTGCTCGGCCTCTGGGTGAGTATCATTCAATCCCGCCATCGCATCATCCTCCCATTTCCGACAATACCTGCGCGATACTGCGATCCAGCAATTCTACCATCTCATCAATCTGTTCGCTCGTCACCACCAGCGCCGGCCCGAAGGCGATCCAGTGCGGATCGAAGCGACACAGCAGACCATTGGCGAGCGCACGCCGTCCGACACGCACGCCGAAGGCCATGTCCGTCGGGAATTGCTCCTTCGTCGCCGGATTACGCACGAACTCGATGCCTTGCAACAAGCCCTTGCCGCGAATGTCGCCGATGATGCCATGCTTGCGAGCCAGGCGCTCGAAGCCGGCGCGGAGACGTTCGCCCTGCACGCGCGCGTTGCCGCACAGGTCGCGCTCCATGATTTCTCGCAGCACGGCAAGACCAGCGGCGCACGACAGCGGATTGCCCTCGAACGTGTGGCCCTCGACAAAACCGGGATTTTCGGTGATCGGCCCCCAGAACGTCTCGGCGATGGGTTGACGGCAGATCATCGCCGACAGCGGCGCGTAGCCGCCGCTGATTCCCTTGGCCGTACACAACACATCGGGCAAGACACCGAATGTCTCGGCGGCGAACAAATGCCCCGTGCGGCCGGCCCCCGTGATGATTTCGTCGAAGATAAGCAAGATATTATGGCGATCGCAAATATCGCGGAGGATCGGCAGATACTCCGGCGGCGGATCGATGATGCCGCCGGTGTGGCCAATCGGCTCGACCATGATCGCCGCCACCGTGTCGGCGTCCTCCATGTCGATGACGCTTTCGACAATCGTGGCGCAGGTGATGCCGCAATCAGGGTGATTTTTGCCGAATGGACAGCGATAGCACGTCGGCGGGAAAACGTGCAGAAAACCGGGCGCAAGCGGTTCGTTGACGGTCTTGCGCGACTTCAAACCGGAGGCCGACAGCGAGCCGAGCGTCGAGCCGTGCCACGACAGATACCGGCTGATGATCTTGTATTTGCCGGGCGCGCCGGTGAGGCGATGATACTGGCGTGCGAGCTTGATGGCCGCCTCGGTGACTTCGGAGCCGCCGCACTGAAACTTGACGGCCGACAGATCGCCGGGGGCCAACTCCGCCAGCAGGTTCGCCAGTTGCACGGCCACCGGATTGGTGCCGTGCATCGGCGGCGAAAAATGCAGCGTATCGAGCTGCTTGTGAATCGCCTCAATCACCCGGCGATTGTTGTGGCCAACTGAGACGACATAGATACCGGACAGCGCATCAAGGTAGCGCTTGCCGGTCACGTCCCAGTAGTGGACGCCATCGGCGCGAGCCATGACCAGCGGGCGTTTACTCCACTCGGCCATTTGATCGCGGACGAAAATATGGCGGAGGAATTGTTCCTCGGTCGTCTGGGCGTCGGAAATCAGGTCGGGTAAGGTTGCAGTTGTCATCGCGGCTCCTGACAGTAAAGCACCGCCGTCAGCGCATATAGATGCGCCACACGGACCAAATCGTCGATGTCCACCCATTCGTTAACCGTATGCTGTCCGCCGGCGCGCGGGCCGTGCGTGATGGCCGGGATATTCTTCAAGCCATAGAAACTGTTGCCGTCATCGACGAACGGTTTCGGCCCCAGCGCCAACGGCTCGCCACTGATCGTCGTGTGTGCTTGCTGGAATGCGCTCACCAGAGGATCGTCCGGCTCCAGATGGAAGGCACCGCGGATGAACGTATAGGCAAGATCGATCGTTGTCCGCGTATCGCGTGCCAGGTCGGTCAGCAGCGTGCGGAAATCGCGTTCGACTTCGGCGGGCGAGGTGCCGGGCAGCCAGCGGCGCGTGCCTTCGAGCCAGCACTCTTGTGGATATTGATTGAAAATTTCGCCGCTATGGATTTGGCCGACGAACGCGCTGGCGCTGCCGATGCGCGGATCGACGTGCGCCGAGAGTCGTTCGCCGAGCCGACCCAGGCGAGCGATCAATTCCGCGCCGACGGCGATGACACTCGGCTCATCGAGCGGCCGCATGACTTCATGGACTGGCGCACCCGCACGCCGAATGGTCGCCTTCCAGGTGGCGCTGCCGCGACCGGCGATCGGCAGACGATCGCACAGCGGCTCCGGCAGCAGCACGGCATCGCCGACATAGCCCTCGGCGATCAGGGCGTTGAGCTGCTGACCGAGTCCCCACGGCGCTTCGTGCAGATCGTGGGCCGTCAACAGCACGGAACCGGCCGTCAACAGGCCAGTGTCGCGCAAGACGCGCAGCGCCTCGACGGCGGCGGCCGTGCCGCCTTTCATATCGCACGAACCGCTGCCGGTGAGATTGCCATCCTGGATGGCAGGCGGCACGAACGGCAGATGCACCGTGTCGAGATGGCCGTTGTATTGCAAGGTGCGACCGGGTTTGCCGCTGTCGAAGCGAACGACGACTGCCGGCGCGGAAGGATGATTGGCGGCAGGCCGTTCGACCGTGAAGCCGTCCGCGCGCAGCAGATCGGCCAGACAGTCGGCGACGGCGCCGCCTTCGCCGGTGCGACTGGGCACGGCGACCAGCTGCCGAGCCGTGTCGAGCAAACGCTGTCGATTCACGGCTTGGCGGAGATGTTCGGGAGTAGGGATGTTGGTGTGCATGACGTGGCATTGTAAACGCGGACGCTGGCTGTTGCCACTGGATAACACGTTCCGCGCGAGTAAAGGATACGGTAGTGGATTGGGGTGCCTTTCGTTAGCTCCACCCTTGAGAGGCACTCACCCAATGAATTGCCAGCAAGGGAATCCAGTAGATCCAAGTGTGTCTCTCCGAACGTCCTTGGCATAAGCTATGCCTCCCAAGGACGTTCGGAGGATGCCGATTCGTTCACGCCGAAGATCGCCTCAACGACCGCTTGCAACCAATGCATCAT
>DATNCY010000019.1:0-29427 GCA_035553375.1 Gemmataceae bacterium | reverse complement strand
AACGCTGCGGCAAGAGGTGGCGGCATGGCAGCAGAAACGAAACGCGGCGGTGGTGAAGGTCGATTGGCAATTCACCACCGCCGACGCCCGCGTGAAATTGAAGCGACTCTATCCGACAATCCAGCTGCAATGAACCACTAGCCGCTTGCGGCTTAGCGTGATCCTGACGCTAAGCCGCAAGCGGCTAGTGGCACCTTGACCGATCATCCGCAATCAACGAGAGTACATATTGCCCAACTCCACGGAGAAACTCCCATGTCGCGTCTCCTGGCTCTGTGTCTACTCTCACTTGCTGCCGGCGGAACAATGGCCGCGCCGCCGAGTTTGAAAGACCTCACGCCCGCCGTGCAAACGCGAATCGACCGTCTGGCCGAACGGCAGCCGCTCGATTCGCTCACGCAGAAAAAAATGAACGTGGCCGGCGACATCTCGCTGTGGGCTTTAGGGCATCTGGCGCTTGCGCCGGAAGACGAACTCGAACATGCCGCCGACATGAAGAAACAAATCCTCAAACGAGAAAAAACCATTCCCACGCCGCCGGCCGCGGAGCGCGTCTTTCGCAAACTCCTCGATAATTTGCCGCCGCACCTTAAGCCGGACGCCTTCGAGTACACGCTCATTGTGCTTGACCAGCCCAAGCCCAACGTCTTCACAGTCGGCGGCGGCGTGGTGTATGTCAGCCGTCCACTGCTGGACGCACTCCTGACCGACAAGAAACGCGGCGAGGCGGCTCTGGCGTTCGTGCTGGGTAACCAACTCGGCCACATCGGAATGCAACACTGCCGCCGCGGCTGGCAATCGTTTGAATTGGAAGAGGAGATCAAGAAGGGCATTGATATGCACGTCCCCCTTCCTCGCTTGCGTGAAGCGTTGCAAACCGGCGTTGAGGCGGCCGGCGATCATATTCGGTTTCTCTACACGCGCCAGCAGATGTACACGGCCGACCTATTTGCCTGGCAGTTGTGCCGCAATTCCGGCATCGCGCTCGACGACGCCTTGGACGGTCTGCGCTGGCTGGTCCTCATCGATCATCCGCGCATCCTTACCGACGAGGCGTATCGGCCCGACCGCGAAACGCCGAAGCTGGAAAGTCGGACTTCGCCGCCGGCGCTGTTGCGTCTGGAACGCTTGCTCATGGAGCGAGACGGCCAAAGCGAAGATGCGGACAAGTACGGTCTGTTTCTCTGGGATTCGCGCCGCGATTCCTTCGCGCGCTGCGGCCGGCAGTCCCTCGCGGCGGGCGATCGAGCGATTATCTTCGTCCACGGCTTCCGAGGCAGTATGAAGACGTTTCACGATTACTTGCTGGCATTCGCGGATAAAGATGGTCTCCGTGATAGAAAATTGGTCGTCTTCCGCTATCCCAACAATTCGAGCCTGTCTCGCTGTGGTCTGCTGTTGTACCACGAGATGCGCCGCGTCGTCGCCGCGCCGGAAAAGGCCGTGTTCGTCTGTCACAGTGCCGGCGGCTTGGTCTTTCGCTACTATGCCGAGGTGAAAAAGGGACCATTCGACCGAGCGATCCTGTTGGCCACGCCGAACGAGGGCACAAGCCTGACCTCGCTGAAGTATCTCGCGGACCTCAGCGCGTTCGCCGAGGAACTGAAGATGGGCGGGGCTGGAGCGCTGGCGCGCATGATGCCCGAGGGAGACGGCGAGGTGATTTACGATGTGCATGAGGATAGCCTGTTTCTGCGTTATCTGGGGCACAATGCCGACCTCGCCAAGCGCTATCACGTCTTTTCGGGAGAATGTCTGACGCGGCTGCAAGTGCTGGGTCTGCGCGCGGCGATCTTGGCCACGAAGAAAGTGATGAAAAACCGGCTCCTGCCGCGTATCGATTCGCCGGTGGTGCGGCGTCAGGCGTTGCGGCGAGTCGATCAATTGCATCTGCCGCGCGAAATCTCGCGCGGCGATTTGGTCGTGTCCGTCCAGAGCGCTTTGCTCAAGGACGCCGGCCATTCGACGCGCACGGACCTTAATCACGAGCAGTTCAAAAGCGATGAGCAAGTGATACGCGACGTGATGGAATCAATTCTGGGGAAATGAACCCACAAGCCCAGAGCGCCAGCGACGGATTCAGAAAACCCGTCGCTGGTGCTCTGGGCTTGTACGCTATCCCCGAAACACCCAGCGCATCATCTCCCCCAGCTGCGCGCCCTTGCCTTGCATGAGAATGCCGACGCGGAAGATGCGGCCGGCGGCCCACACGCACGCCAGTGTCGTCGCCAGCACGATCGCGGCGCCGAGGATCGGTTGCCAGCTTTCGACTCCCGGCTGCACCGACTGGCGCAGAATCATCAACATCGGCGTGGCGAACGGGAAGAATGATAAGCCGGTGGCCACCGCGCTGTTGGGTTCCTGCAAGACGTTGCCCAGGACAAACATCGGCATGATGGCCAACATCATCACGGGCCATAAAAGATTTTGCGTCTCTTTCATGTCCGTACATGCGGCGCCGATGGCGATGAACAGGGAGCCGTACATGAGGGCCGCCAGCATTTGGAAGAGGAAAAACCACACCAGTAGAGCGCCGGGAATGTATTCGGCGAAACCGTATTCATGCGCCGACCAGTACGCCCCTGCCAGATAAACCGCCGTGATGGTCAGCGACACGGCCGTCATGCCCAGCAACTTGCCAAGCATCAGCTCGAAGGGCCGCACCGACGCCAACAGCACCTCGGCGATGCGTTGCATTTTCTCTTCGACGACGCCTTGCATCAATGGCGTAGCACTCATCATGATTATCATGAACATCAGCATCATCAGGCCCATCGGTACGGCGACCGGCGCGAGACGAATCTGATCGTTAGCGTCCTTCGGCTTGCCTTCGTGGTCGCGTCGGGTCAAGCCCTTCGACTCCACAGGAACAGGCTGCATGATTCGTCGTACCTTCTCGCGCGGCGTTTTCACCTGCGCCGCGTCGAAACGAAGATCCTGTACCTTCGCAATGAGCTTGTCGCGCATCAGGCGCGGAAAACTTTCGTTCGTGGGGCGATTCGACTGATAGCGGATACTATGACTCTCTTTTCGGGCATCCGCGGCCGAAGACGCTTCGAGTACGTCGGGACCAATATCGAGGAAGCCGAACAACTCGCCTGTGGCGACGCGATCGGAAAGATCGACTCGTTGTTCGTCGATCGCTTCCGAAGGCGGTTCCGATTGCACGTCGAAACGCGGTTGCACTTGCTTGCCGGTCTGCGGATCGTGGGTTTGCGTCTCGTTGTAGTCCTTGACGATGTCCTTGATTGGCCCAACAAGTTGAGCGCCCGGCGTGCGATCGACGACGATGAAATGCTTTTCCTTGATGTCGTGGAAATCCTTCAGCAACCACTGCACGACAACGCTGCCGCCCATCAAAATCGGCATGATGACCAGGCCGATGATGAACGCCTTGGTGCGCACGGCAGCCAGGTATTCGCGCACGGCGATGACCAGCATCTTACGCATGAACTTTGTCCACCTCATTGAAATCGGGCCGAGCGATGCGCACGAAAATGTCGTGCAACGTCGGACGAATTAGCTCGAAATGACGCACTTGGCCACGCTGCATCAGGCAGGCCAGAATTTGTTGCGAATCCGCGCCGGACGCCAAACGCAACTCCTGCCAGCGGCCCAGATCCGTCACTTTGGCGACGCCGGGCAAATCATCGAGCGTCGCCGGTCCATCGAGATGAACGCGCAGCGTGTCGTTGCCGTAGGCATCCTGGATCGATTCGAGCGTGCCGTCGAGTACCTTGCGGCCCTTGTAAATCATGAACAACAAATCGCACAGTTTCTCGGCCACGCTCATGTCGTGCGTCGAGAAAATGATGGTTGCGCCCTTGCGGCGCAGATCGAGGATCGCCTCGCGCAGCACTTCGGTATTGACTGGATCGAGACCCGTGAACGGTTCATCAAGCAAGACGAGTTCCGGCTGCGCAATCACCGTAGCGATGAATTGCACCTTCTGAGCCGTGCCCTTGGACAGCGCTTCAACTTTCTTGTTGGCCCAGGTACCAAGGTCCATGCGTTTCAGCCAGTCATCGATGGCCGACCGGCTGTGCCGGCAGCCTTTCAGTTCGGCATAGAAGCGGAGTACCTCACGCACTTTCATTTGCTTGTACAGACCGCGTTCCTCGGGCAGATAAGCGACGCGATCGAGAATCGAACGGCTTTTTTGTCCCGCGTCATCAAGGACGTGGATAAGGCCACGGTCGGGATAGAGGATGCGCATAATCATGCGCAGCGTGGTCGTCTTACCGGAGCCGTTGGGTCCGATGAATCCGTAGATGCTGCCGCGCGGCACTTGCAGGCTGAGGTTGTCCACGGCGACATGTTGGCGAAAGGTCTTGGTCACCTGATCGATCAAAACGGCGGCCATGCGGCTCCGGGGGCAGGAGTTCAAATGTTCTTTCGTGGATGATAGCGGGGAAGAGGGCTGGCTACCAAGATATTTCGCCGGCAAACAGAAAGAGAGATCGGAGGAGAAACACGCAAGCAGCCCGCGCTGCCGGTCCCCTCGACCGGCAGCGCGGGCTGGAGCGTGCGAACTCGTGATGAAGAAGGGCGATCAACGCGGCTGGTAGGCTGCCGGAGCATTGGCGATTGGCTGAGCCGCGGCACCGGGCGCAACAGCGCCGCCGGGGGCAGGCGGCTGCCCATTCGGGATGGGCACGCCAGCAGGCGCGGCGCCGGCGGGGAAAGCTCCTGCTCGCGCCACCGGCTCTTGAGCCTGCACGGCGGCATTACTGGCGGTCGTATCGACCGGCGCTTCGGCGTGCCGTGCGGAGCGTCCGATGCGTCCCACGGCCAGACCGATGATTATCAGCGTCAGTCCTGTGAAGAAGAAGCCATAGCACCAGAAGTAAGGACCGTCGGATTGCGTGCCGTGACGGTTCATCCAGATGTACCAAATCGTCGTCCACACATCCACGACGGCCCCGATCGTGATATAAATCACGGCCATCCGAGCCGAGCCGGATGTTTTGGTATGTGGTAGTGCCACCGTTATTCCTCCCATGATTTCGAGCCGGACAGGGGAGTTTCGGCTCACGCTATTGGTTTCGTATGCGAAGCCACACCATCGTTCTGTTTCAGCAAACAGCGTGCCGTCGTCTATCCTTATGCCTTCGACAAATGAAATTCTAAAATGACAGGACCGATCTTTCGCGATCCGCTGAGGAGCCTTCCGCCATGCCGCGTTTCCGAGACTCTGCTTCACCTATCTCCACGGAGGCCGTCACACCTCAGAGCGTGCGCGCGTTAATCGCGGAGATGCTCCGGCCGGCGCATTTCTTCCTGGCAGCGAACCTCACGCTGGAGTGGCAACACGTTCCGACCGAAGACCAGATATGGGAGATTTTTCAGGGCCGGCTTCTCGATCCAGCGCACACACGCGAGCGGCGTTCGTTCGAGGCGTGGAACATTGTGCAAGCCGCTTGCGGCTTAGCGAGTGCGCCGGAGCCGCTGTTGGCGTTGAAGCTCGATACGGTGGCCGGGCAGTTGCATGTCGTGCGCGGTGTCGATAGTTACGTCTGGGAAGGCTACGACGCGGGCGGCAATGTCTACCAGAGCCGCGAGCGGCGCAAATGGGTGCGCGAGTTGGTGGCTACCATCCGTCTCGATCGCTTCGCCGACCTCGACGATCTACGCGATGAGTTGAGATGTCAGCTGTTTCAGGCAGTGGTCGGTACAAGCCGGCTGCCGCTGTCTTCCGTCGAGACACCGCTGCCGAGTTTCTCGTTCGGCGAACTCTTCTACTGCTATCGATCCGCCGCGCCGGAGGCGCCCGACTCTGTGCGCGGCTGGCGCGGGCTGGTGATGGAGATGCTTGCGCCGTGTCTGAATCCACGCGAACAAGCTCATCTACTGGAGACGTTTCTGCATGCGACGACGTTCGCGGAGATGGTGGACGCCAGCGCGGCGTTCGTCCGCCGCTGGACGGAACTGGGGCGAACCACGGCAGACTTATCGGCCCTGCTGCGCACGCTGTTCAACGAGGTTTCGCTGTCGCCGTACACGGATCTCGTGGCCAAGATGCTGGCGTTTCTCCATGCTCTCGAAGAAGGCGGAGTATTTCACATCGAGCAGGTGGTTGATTTTCTCAGTTATCTGTTGCGGCATATCGGCCGGCATCTGACTGCCTACGATCTCGTCGTCTTTCATCATCGCGGCGCTAATTATCCCGATGCTCTGCTGCTTGATGCCGTGCTGAAGGAATACGTGGCGATCCTCGAACGCCGCCCGGAGTTATTCACGGATGCCGCGGACGATGACGAGAGTATCCAAGGACACAAGCGCATCCGTCGCCGTGCGCTGCGGCAGGGTTGGCTGCTGCGCCGCCGATACGAAGACCATCCCGTACCGGATTTGCCCACCTCGCCCGGCGAGAACAGGCGTGTGCTGCCGCCGAGCCATCCGCGTGTTCCCGAAGAGCAAATCACGCAGTCCACCCAGCGCACGCGACGGCTATACGCCGGCGATCCGTTGTCGCACTATCTGAAAGCTCATGTGGCCGAGGTGTTGCGTCAGAGCTTAGCCGATCTCACGCACGCCGATGAATGGCGCGAGATGGGACTGGCGGTTTTTCTGGATCGACCGCTTGGCATCGGCAAGGCCGCCACCGAACCGGACGGCACGCTCTTACTCTCCGCCGAGGCGTTCAGCGTTTCCATCGCGGAGGAGCGGATGCGCAGTCTCGATTTGCCGTCTCTGCCCGATCGCCCGGCGGTGCACGGTCTGCCCCTCGACGCCATCGGCGGCGCGGTTCGCCCGGGCACGGTATCTCTGGCGGATGCCCGCCGTGCCGCAGCGGACTTTGTCTTTCTTCGCAGCACGCGCAGCAGTGTGAGAGCTTTGTTGACGCAGTACGATTTCACGCCGCTGATGCGGCGTTTTCGCCTCGATGACGTGCGGGGCGGGGCCGACGTGCTGATTGCTCGCGCTGCCGTGGGAGCGGGATTGGTGGTCTACGACGCCCGATTGCGGCCGCGCCTGGAACTGGAAGTAGTGACCCAAGAGGGGTACGCAAGCCGGGCGGGACAGGAGTATCCCGTTGGCGGTTTGCGGGTGATGCGTGTATGGGAGGCAGTCGCTGGCAGCGATGCGTTGCAAGCTCACGATTTGGGCGCGGAACCCATTCGAGTGTCACCGAGATAACCAGCCCGCAGCGCCAGCAAGGGATCTTCCCTTGCTGGCGCTGCGGGCTGGTTAAGAGGCTGCCGCTCCGCCCTCCAATCCCGGTAGCAGCGGCTCAACTGACTTTGCGCGCGAGATGCGTCGCCTCGGCGAACGTCGGGAACGCCCCTGCCGCATAGCAGCCTTGAGATTCAACGTCGCGCCGGGCGAATGCTGCTCGGCGGTATGCACTGCGGCGCAGGTGCCCAACTCATCCAACAGCGACCGTGCCGCCTCGTGCGCCAGCGCGGGACGATTGCAATCGCGGCTCAAGTGCAGCTGCACCACATGACGTAGACGCCCCGCCGATGAACGTTCGAGTACCGCCCGCAACAGGGCGACGGCCTGGACGTTCGACAGATGCCCCTCATCGCCCAGGACGCGCTCGATCAAGCGCGGTGATCGGCCGCTGGCCTGCTGCATCACCACATCGTGATTGAATTCGATGGCCAACAGATCGACATCCGCCAGATGGCCAGCCAGTTCGTCGTCCCAGCAGCCGAGATCGGCGGCGTAACCGATCGCGCCGCGCTGGCCGAACAAATCCGCTGATCCTTCCAAGCGAAAACCGAAGGTGGCGCCGCCATCGTGACGCACCGGCAACGCCCGGCAACGCAAGCCCGGCGATAACTCGAAATCCTGATGTGGCTCAAAGGAGTGGACCAACGCGGCGTCATGCAGGGCGATGAAACCATCCGAATAGGTGCGCAGAACCGTATGATGACCGGCATGACACCACAAGGCGATATTGTGGCGGCGCAGATGAAGCAGTGTGGCATCCTTCCAGTGATCGGAGTGCGTATGCGTCAGAAGCACGGCATGGACGGCCGACCACGAGAGGCCGGCCGCAGCCAGGCGTGTGCTGAGTTGTCGAGGCCCCAGGCCGACATCGATGAGTACACCGAAGCCGTCCGATTCCACCAGGCTGGCATTGCCTCCGCTTCCGCTGGCGAGTACCGTGAAACGCAAACCAATCTCTCCTTGGCAAAAACACGCCTGGTCAATTCACCCATCGTAAACCAAATCGAGCGCCGGACCAAGGTTCGCCGGAATTAAGTTGACGTTGGGCGGATGGTGCTTCTTAATGGCACGAATGCCCGATACACACCGCGAGGAAAAGGGAATGGCCACTTTACGCCTGGAATCTTATGACGGAAACGTGCTGGAATTGCCGGACCTGTGCCTGAAATGTGGAGCGCCGGCCGCCTTGAGCAAGAGTAAGAATTTTTCGTGGTTCCCGTCCTGGGTCTGGGTTCTCCTCTTTGTGTGCGGATTGGTTCCCTTCGCCATCGTAGCCGCGATCATGACCAAGCGGCGGCGTGTCGAGGTGCCGCTGTGCGAGGAACACAAAAATCATTGGATGTGGCGTCAAGTGGCCATCCTCGGCGGCCTGCTGCTCGTGCTTGGCCTCGTCTTTGGAGGCATCCTCTTGGCGGATAACCAACAGGGAGGCGGCAATGATCCTCTTTCGGGCTTTCTGTGTGTGGCCGGGCCGGTCGGCTTGATTATTTGGCTCATCGCCATTGCCATCTTGCAATCCACCGCGATTCGGCCGAAGGAGATCACGGATACATCCATCACGCTGGTGGGCGTCTCCGATGTATTCATCCAGGCATACGAAGAGGACTGGCGACCTTCGCCGGAGCGACTGGATAAGTTGGCGAGCGAACGCTGGAATCAGGGGAAAGGCCGGCCCCGCGCCGAACGCGCCGTGGACGAGGACGCCGATCGTATCCAGCGTGCCGAAGAGGATGAGGATCGCCGATTGCCGCCCGACGCCTATCACGAGGGCCGTTGATTTTTCTCCCGCTATTCGGATCGTGATTACACGAGGTCGAACCATGAAAACCACTCTATCTCTGCTGAGTGCATCGTTTGTTCTCCTGCTGTTGCTGGGGAAGGCGACTGCCTTGGACGACAAAAAGGACAGTAAAAATCCTCTTCCTGGCAATGCGGAGTGGGAATTGAAAGCCTTCAATTCCCTGTTCCGCGTCCTCAAGACGGATTACGATGCCGCGACCAAACAGGTGAAGTGGACCGTGGAAACGCGAGCCGGCCATCGCACCGCGGATTTTCTGCGTGACATCGCGCGGAAACCTTTCACGTTCCGCTTTCTGGACGGCGATAAAAACGAGTTGGCCACCGTGCAGCTGAGCAAGGCCGATTTTCAGGGTGTTCCGAACGCGCGGGTGATGAAGGAGGGCACACGCCTGACGATTACGCTGGAGGTGCCGAAGGCCATGCCGAGAACCAAGAAAGTGCTTCTCCAGCGCGGCGCCTCGTGACCGAACTGGTCCGCGCCTTACTTTTACGGTAAAATAATGGTGACTGGCCTTTTCCAAGCCAACCGAGGGCTGAGACGGATGGCGCGCATCTACCTGGACAACAACGCCACGACGCGAACCGATCCCCGCGTGGTCGAGGCGATGCTGCCCTATTTCACCGAACATTACGGAAATGCCGCCAGTCTTACCCACGTCTTCGGCCAGGAGGCGGAAGAAGCCGTCGAGCATGCCCGCGAACAGGTGGCTAGTCTGATTGGCGTGCATCCGCGCGACCTCGTTTTCACCAGCGGCGCAACCGAGAGCAACAACCTTGCCCTCAAGGGTGTCGCCGCCATGTACCGACCCAAAGGCGACCATTTCATCACGGTTGCCACGGAACACAAGGCGGTTCTCGATCCCATCCGCCGGCTGGGGCGGGAGGGATTTCAGGTGACAATCCTGCCGGTTGATGCGCATGGCCGCGTAACGGTGGAACAGGTTGCACAAGCTCTGACGCCGCGAACCATCCTGGTCAGCGTCATGGCCGCCAATAACGAGATTGGTACGCTCCAGCCGATCCGCGCGATCGGCCGATTGTGCAAGGAACGCGGTGTTCTCTTCCATACCGACGCCGCCCAGGCTGCCGGCAAGGTGCCGCTCGATGTTGAGGACATGGGTATCGACTTGCTTAGTCTGAGCGCGCACAAGATGTACGGCCCCAAGGGTGTGGGTGCCCTGTACGTTCGCCGGCGCGATCCGCGCGTTCGTTTGGAGCCGCAGATGGAGGGCGGCGGCCAGGAGCGCGGGCTGCGCAGCGGCACCGCGAACGTACCCGCCATTGTCGGCTTCGGCGCGGCTTGCGAATTGTGCGGCCAGGAGATGTCTACCGAGGCGGCACGGCTGACGAAACTGCGCGAACGTCTGCGGCGAGGCATTCAGGAACAACTGCGTGATGTCACGCTCAATGGCCATCCGGTCGAGCGGTTACCGGGCAACCTTAATCTGAGCTTCGCCTTCATCAAGGGCGAGGCGCTGTTGATGGCGCTGCGAGACGTGGCCGTATCCTCCGGTTCGGCCTGTACGACGGCGAGTTTGGAACCAAGTTACGTTCTCACGGCTCTGGGACTGGACGACGAGTTAGCGCACGGCAGCATCCGCTTCGGTCTGGGGCGGTTCAATACGGAAGAAGAAATGGATGCGGTCATCGAAGAAGTGGTGCGTGTGGTGCATTATTTGCGTGCCCTCAATCCCCTTCACGCGATGGCTCCGCTACAATGATGTTGGTGAGTTTGTCTGTTGGGATCTGTAAAACGAAAGGAACAAGCATGGCTATTACCGTGACGGAAAAAGCGGCGTCGGAAGTCAAGCGTATCATTCAGGAGCAGCAGACGGCCGGCTCGATGCCGGAGAAGATTTATCTGCGTTTGCGCGTCGTGGGCGGCGGTTGCAGCGGCTACCAGCACAAGCTGGACCTCGACCCGGCCGTCAACGAGAAGGTCGATGAAGTCTTCGACTTCCACGGCGTGCCCGTCGCCGTCGATAAGCGCAGTCTCATCTACCTGGACAATGCCACGGTGGATTTCCACGACGACCTGAATCGTCGCGGTTTCAGCATCAGCAATCCGGCCGCCAAGAGTACCTGCGGTTGCGGTAGCTCGTTCTCGATGTGAGACGGCACAAGCGCACGGCGAGGAGAAGACGAATCGCCTTCTCCTCGCCGGATGCTGCGCGGAAAATCGACGGGCGCTTAGCTCAGGGGTAGAGCGGCATGTTTACACCGTGTTGGTCGGGGGTTCGAATCCCTCAGCGCCCATTTTAGTACCCAATGTTGTGTACCCCGTTTGGGGGGGGATTGCTATGCCAGCCGAAGAACTGCGCAACATGCTTATGCACCAGCCATTCGCCCCGTTTCGCATTCATCTCTCAGACGGCCGTATGTTTGACGTGCGCCATCGAGAGATGGTCTGGGTCGGACACCGAGTGGCCCTCGTGGGGATTTTTGGCCTTGACGGTTACTTGGACCGGGACGAGAGAATTGCCCTTGCTCATGTGGTTAGCCTGGAACCTATTCAGATTTCCGCCCAGGCCGGATAACTTGGCTCAGTCCTTTAGCCAAAAGAACAAACCCCGGCATCGGTTCCGATGCTGGGGTTTGTTCTTTTCCGTCGCCATCTCGTTCACGCGGTCTGCATGATGGGCCGGCGACCGCGTTTCCACCAACCGCCCACGCCGAGCAAGGAAAAGCCCAGGCCACCCAGCACCAGGCTGGCCGGCTCCGGCACGCCCGAGATCGGACCATTGGTCACGCTGACCGTGGCGGTGAGGCTTTGCTGCGGCTTCGTTGGATCGGCCAAGCTCAACGACGGTGGTAAGGTCACGGTGTAGACGTGGCCGTCCAGTGTGAGGGATTGCTGCGTGTCGGTGAACGTGTTCGTCAACGACGCACTGGTCGGCGAGAGACTACCGCCGATGGCGCCATGGAAAGTCAAACTACCGGAGTCGTTCGTGGCCTTGTCGGTGATGGTCATGGTCAACGTATAGGTTGACGTCGCTGCGTTAAAGGTGACGGGAGTGCCGGCAGAGGTTACGAAAGCGAGGATGGGGATGGAAGTGCCACCGGCACCGTTGGCGAAGGGCGTCAGTTGCACGGATCCTCCACCGCCGCCCGCGCCCGTGGCAGAGAAACCAGGAGGAACGGTACTCGTGCCGTACGACCAATTGAGGTAGTCCGCCCGAGCCGAGCCGACTGCGGCCGCCAGCGAAACAACCAAAGCTGCCAGAGGGAGGGATGACAAACGGTTCATGTACCGGAGTCCTTTCCGGGGATGGGTCCGACGTGAGGTTGGCCGACAAAACGGTCAACACAGGAAGGAGTATAATCGGAGGATTCATCCTGTCAACGCCGGTCATGTGGACAAACCACATTTAGGATGCCTCTGTCGATTTTGGCATTCCAGGCGAACGGCCGGCGTCAGCCGGCCGGTAGGGGCTTCTCACCAGCCGGCTGACACCGGCCGTTCGCCAAAATCGACAAGAACACCCCACGTTTAGCGTTTGAGCGGCACGGGGCGAAGAATCTCGGAGGCGGGCGGAGGGGGAGGAGGATCGACCTTCTGCCACGAGTTCGGCGCGACGGTCGTCTCGCGTGTGACGCCGAGGAAGGGGCCAGGCGTGGTTTCCGACGGCAAGGATTTGGCGGGCTTGGCCGGATCGATAAGGTGAGGAGTCGGCAAGAGAACAGGACCACCCGGACCAGCAGATGGAGGCGCGGGAGCGGGTTTGGCATCCGGCACGACGGCTGGCCGGCGGTTGACGGGAGTTAGACGAACCGTGATGTCCTTGTCGGCTTCAAAGACCCGGCCATCGGGCAACTGTAGCACCGCGCTGACGCGCAGTTTCTCGGTCGAGGGCCAGACCTTCCACGGTAGATTCACCACGTAGCCGGTGGTCAACAGACCATTCCGCCAGGAGCGGCGTAACTTCTCTTGCGGAATCTCCCACGATGAGAGAGGCCGCTTCGTGCCCTCCTTGGTGATCTCCTGCACCTGAACGAGGAGCGATCCGGGTGCCTTGATAGACTGGCCTTCCGGATCGCGCGGCTCCACTTGAACCTGAAGCGCGTCATCGCCAGGACAGTTTTCGTTGCTACGGCCGCCGGTTTGCCGGCCCAGCACGAGCGTTTGCACCGGATAAGCGACCGCTGGCTGCCCATCAGCGGAAGGCAGCCCAAGTTCGCCGCGCAGCGAACGGAGTTCATGCTGCAATGTCTGGTTATAGATGCTACAGCGATCGACCTCGTCGCGCAGCTCGCGCACGTCATTTTCTCGCGCCCGCAACTCCGACTCGACGTGATCGCAGCTGCGGCAACCGCAGACTGTGACGACGAGCGCCAGACCGAAGCTGGATGCCACGAGGCAGCGCATGAGGCGGAATCCTTGGGTGCTTTCCGCTATCCGCTATCCGCTATCCGCTATCCGCTGTTTTTTCTGGCGGATAGCGGATAGCGGAAAGCGGATAGCGGATTCAACTGGCAGGCGTCTTAACGGGCATCTGTCCCGGAGGCAAGCGTTCCAACACATGATCGACCAGCCCATATTCCTGGGCTTCGCGGGCCGACATAAAGTTGTCCCGGTCGGTATCGCGTTCGATACGCTCCAGCGGTTGGCCGGTCATCTTCTGTAGCAACTCATTCATGAGCTTTTTAGTGCGGAGCAGATGGCGGGTGCGGATTTCAATGTCCGTGGCCGGACCGCGCGCGCCGCCCAGCACCTGATGAATCATAACCTCGGCGTGGGGCAGGGCGTTGCGTTTGCCCTTGGTGCCCGCCGCCAGCAGCGTCGCGCCCATGCTCGCGGCCATGCCGATGCAGTACGTGGCCACATCGCATGTCACATAGTGCATGGTATCGTAGACGCCCATGCCGGCCGTCACCGAGCCGCCCGGCGAGTTGATATACAGGTGAATGTCCGCCTTGGGATCATCGAACTGCAAGAACAACATCTGCGCGACGATCAGGTTCGCGCTGTAATCGTCGATCTCGCCTTGTAGGAAGATAATCCGATCCTTGAGCAAACGGCTGTAAATATCGAAGACCCGTTCTTCACGGCCGCTCCGCTCCACGACATACGGTACGAGAGGCATGGCACAAATCTCCAGGCCAACCCGGCTCGCCTATTCTTGATCGGCAGCCGAGTTGAGGAAAGATAAGCAAATCCAACAGGGTTCAGTGTTCAGTTTTCAGTGTTCAGTGTCATCTCTGGCTGAACACTGAAAACTGAACACTGAACCCTGATCTAACTCTTCTTCTCGCTGACCATGCGGGTCAGCACGTCATCGACGAGGCCAAACTCCTTGGCTTCCGAAGCCGTGAAGTAACGGTTGCGCTCGGTCTCGACCTCGATCTTTTCGAGCGGTTGCCCCGAATGATGGGCGAGGATTTCATTGAGGCGCTTCTTTTCCTTGACGATTTCTTTCATCTCGATTTCCACGTCGGAGGCCTGTCCGCCGATGCCCTGGCTCCAGGGCTGATGGATCATAACCTTGGCGTGCGGCAGGGCGAAGCGCTTGCCTTTGGTGCCGGCAGCCAGCAAGATGGCCGCGCCGCTGGCAACCATGCCCATGCAGTAGGTGGAGATCGGACATTCCAGAAACTGCATGATGTCGTAGATGGCCAGCGTCGCCGTCACCGATCCGCCCGGCGAATTGATGTAAAAGTGGATGTCTTGATTGCGGTTCTCGTATTGCAGATAGAGCATCTGCTGAATGACGAGATTGGCCGTCATGTCGGTGATGACCGGCTCATAGACGTTGCCGCTGGAGCAACCGAAGAAAATGATGCGGTTATCCAGCAGAATATCGTTGGTCCCATACTGCCGCTGGCGCGTGTATTCGCGATAGCGCTGGCTGCGCGGATCGAGCGGCATGGGATGGCTAAATTCAAACATCGAAAACTCCTGGATTCGTCGATCGGCCGCTTGCGGCTTAGCGATAAACCGCAAACGGCCACCCCTGGTTGACAGCCGATGACCGCCTACGTGTTCGGCGTGGCGGGAGTTTCTTCCGCCGCGAGCGGCTCGGCCGTGGGATCCTGAATCTCACCGGGCACGGCCTGAGCCTCGACGGTCGAGACGCCCGGCTGATCCTCCTGGCCCAGCGAAACGTCCTCGTATTCGGCACTGTTAAGAATCAGATCGAGTGCCTTGCGCTCGATCATCTCGGCCGCGAGGGCGTCGAGCACATCTTCGCGTTCCAGACGGGCGCGAACGCGGCGCGGCGATTCGCCGTCCTGCTCCGCCATTCGCTCGATTTCCTCGTTCAGATCGTCGTCGCTCACGTCGATCTTTTCGACTTCGGCGATCTTCTGAAGAACGAAATGTTCTTTTAGCGCCAGGGCCGTGGTCTGCAAAATATCCTGTTCGAGCAACCGCCGGCGTCCCTGAATCTCTTCATCGGTGATGCCGTCGGCCCTCATTTCCATGACCTTGCGAGCCATCGCCTTGTGAGCCTGGCGGCGCAGCAATTCGGTGGGCAATTCCCACGTCGCGGCGGCGTTGATATGTTCGATCACCTGCTGGCGAGCCGATTGCCGCTGTTGATACTCCAGGCGACGCTGAAGGACGACCTGAATCAGCTCGCGGAGTTGCTCCGGCGAGTGGACGCCGAAGGTGTGCAGGAATTCGTGCGTCAACTCCGGCAGGTTCACCATCTTGACATCCTTGATCGCGAGGAACGCCTTGACAGTTTTGCCGCGCAGGCTCGGATCGGCGGCGGCGCTGGACAGCGTGATATCTACCTCGCGTGTCTCGCCGGCCTTGCCGCCGCGCACCTGCTCGGCGAAGTTCTCGGCGACACCGTCCTTGAAGGCCAATTGCTTGTTGATGCGAAGGGTCGCTTCGTTCAACTTGCCGATGTCGCGGTCGCCCTCGCGGATGACGGCATCGACGATGAGCAAATCGCCGAGTTGGGCGTCGCCTTCCGGCTTGGGCACGATTTGACCATACGGCAAGAGCAACCGGCGTTCCTCCTGAATCACCTCTTCCTCGGTGAAGGTATGGATCGGCCGGCGCAGCTTCAGCCCCTTGTAATTGGGCAGATCGAATTGCGGCCGAACCTCGACCTCGAACTCGTAAACGAGCGGCCCCTGGCGCGGCATCTCGATGTTAACCGGGTCGATGTCGGGAGCACTGAGGGGCGCGATGTCGTGTTCTTCGGCGAGTTGCTGCAAGCTGGCCAGCAATACCTCGCTTTTGACCTGATCGCCGACTTCCTTTTGGAAACGGCGTTCGACGATCTTACGCGGCGCCTTGCCGGGGCGGAAGCCGGATACGTTGGCATCGGCCACCAACTCGCTGAATTTTTCGCCGAAACGGTCGTCGATGTCCTTGCGTTCGACGGTGACTTTGATGTGTTTCTTGCACGGCCCGACATCGCGGATTTCGACCGCCTGATGGAGCTTGGCCGGCTCGGGCGCGGTGGCCGTAGCCGTCTCCTCGCCGTGCGCATGCTCATGCTCATGGCCGTGTTCATGTGCGTGTTCGTGCGGGGTCGTGGGAGTGTCTTCCGAGGGTTTTTCGTCAGTCATGGGTTCCTACTTTCTAGCGCCGCCGCAACGGGACACAGATGCGGGGAAGCAGTTCCTCCCCGCGAAACAACTCCCCGATGGGTGCAGGCTCGGCGTCACTCCGCCCAGGCACTGCCTTTCAGGGGATTGCTGTATTCTAGGCAGCAGCGGGCAAGAAGGAAGTCCCCCAGCGTCATCGGCGAGCGGATGATTGCTCGCGCTGTCGAAGGGGTGGTATTATGATGCTTCGGATGAGTCTCGGAATGGGAGGATCATCATGCAGCAAGAAGATGTGGAGAAGAAGGTTCGTCAGAGACCGTTCAAGCCGTTTCGTCTGTACCTGACCGATGGCAGCACCTACGAGGTCCGGCACCCCGAATTGATTATGCTGGGCCGGCGCTATCTGGTGCTGGGGATAGCGGCCGATCCTTCGCAGACCGTATTCGATCAATCCGTGGACATTGATCTATTTCATATTGTCCGCATGGACTACGTTGAGACTCCCGCAGCGGCGAACGGCCAGTGAACGAAGAATCGAAGGGCGGCACGATGGAAGCGTTACGAGGTCGGCCAGGCATTGGGTTCGCGTGGAGAACCGTCGCCCTCTTGCTGGCCATGCTTCTTGCCTCCCAGGATCAGCTCAAGGCAGCGGCGGGCCTCTCCGACATCCTGGCTACGCGTGCTTGTTGGCTGCAACCGCCCTACGCCGTGAGCAAATGCTACAGTCACACCGGCGGCCCTTACCACGCGGACCTCTTTCTGGGGCGACCGGAGCAGTCCAGTGATCTGTTTTCTTACGACGGCATCGTCCATGTAGATCTGGTCGCCTCCGGCTTGAGCCGGATCGCCGTCACACGACGTTACATCGTCGTGGAATATGTCGGCTCAGAGCCATCTTTCGGCGTCATCGACATCCAGGCGGGCAGTGTTGAACCCGTCCATCTGAGGTCGCATGCCGAGCTTCAGCGTTATCTCGGCGAGCAAGGGCAGGACGAGCAAGAAGTCCATTTCCAGACCTTCGAGGAGGTCTACTACGAACGAGGGCCGTGGTGGAGCGTCTATTTCATCGAGTTGATTTGCCTGTCGCTCTTGTTGTTCATCCTTGGATTGACAATGACATGGATATTCCGGCGGCGGTTGGGATCTGTTTTCAGGAGAATCCTAGGACGGAGACCGAGGGCCGTCACATGACCGAAGCCGAATGGACGGCCTGCACCGACCCGACGCCGATGCTGGCGTTCTTGCGGGACCAGATGAAGAGCCGCAAGATGCGTTTGTTCGCCTGTTCCTGCTGCCGACATATCTGGCACCGGCTGATAGACGAGAGAAGCCGCAACGCGGTCGAGGCAGCAGAGCGATACGCCGAAAGACTCATCACCCATGTAGACCTGAAACGAGCATGGGGCGAGGCGTCAGAAGCATTTCAAGGATCCCTGGTCACCCATTACGGCCAAAGTAAGGCGGCCCTAGCAGCCAAGCACGCCGCCGATCCATCCTGCTCTTCCCTCGTTGAGGCCGTTTCTTATGCCGCACGGGTGGGTTATTCCCAGAAGGAATTCGACGCCGAGAAGGCTATCCAAGCTACCCTCTTGCAGGACTTGGTGGGCAATCCTTTCCGACCCGTCTCCGTCGCCTCCTCATGGCTGGCCTGGAACGAGGGCACCGTGGTCAAACTGGCTAAGGCGATTTACGAGGACCGAGCCTTTGACCGTCTGCCCATCCTTGCCGATGCACTGGAAGAAGCCGGTTGCCAGGATCAGGACATTCTCGACCATTGCCGGCAACCGGGGGAACACGTCCGGGGTTGCTGGGTAATCGATCTGCTGCTGGGAAAAGCCTGACTGCCCTGGAATCGCGGTAGGATCAACCTGTCGCGTCAAACATCTGTTCGATCGTCCTCATCGGCAAATAAAGATGGAGCGGAATATCTTGCAGCGGGAGGAAGCCGTATTGGAGATAAAAGCCGCGTGCCTTGTCATCGGTTGCCAGAACATCGACCGCATAAACGCCCATCGACTTGGCAGCATCCAGCGCAGTGTGAAGAAAATGGAAGAGCAAGGTTTCGCCCAATCTCCGCCCTTGATGGCATTGGTTAACCGCCAGCCTGCCGAGATGGACGGCGGGTAGGGGGTGTTTCGGCAATCGCTTCTTCTGCTTTTCCGGCAAGGCGTTCAGGTCGAGAGAACCGGCGGCGGAAGTGTAGTAGCCGCAAACCGCGTTTTCACCCGCTCGGACGGCCACGAAGGTTTGTCCCAATCGTCGTTTCTCGTATTGGCCAGCGAGCGTCTTCAAAAACACATCCAGGGAGGCGTTTCCGCAGCAGAACGCCTCCCTTTCGTGATGGCTATTGAGCCGCTCAATCGTCCAATCAGCCATGATGCTTCCGGAATCGCTTGGCGGCTCGGCGCGCGGCCTGATTGGGAGTTGGTGGATTTTCCATCGCCTCCAGAACGCTGGACGCGTCCCGCGCCGAGAGTTTCAGGGGTAATTCCTCTTCGTGGAAACGCAGGTCTTTTTCGGCGATCACCTTGGCCCGGCGAACGCGATACTCGGTATCGTCGATCTTCTCGATAATCAGCATGGCGTTCGCAAAGCCAGGAAGTGCGACGCGTCCTTTGCTGTCGGCCGTCCGATAAATCTCCGCCATAAGGATTCTCCTTGTTTACTTTCAGCTTATTATTTTCCCATAATCTGTCAAGTGGGAAAAACCCACTTTTCCAACGACTTCGACGGAAATCTATTCGTCCGCTACTCTGGCAGATTACCCCCTTTCCGCTCTATGATGTCAGCAAGGCGGAGCCGTTCACCAAGCTCCAAATGACCGCCGGTTCCGATACTTCGGAGGTCTGTCATGTCGCGTTTCGCCGTGATTTTGCCGGCTGCAGGGAAATCGTCGCGCTTCCGCGAGCGCGAGAAGAAACCGTTTGTCAATCTCGATGGCCGGGCCGTCTGGCTGCGCTGTGCCGAATTGTTCATCACCCGCGATGATGTTTGCCAGTGTCTCATCGTTGTCGCGCCGGAGGATCAGGAGACGTTTCGCCGCCGCTATCAGGCTAATCTCGCCTTCATGAACGTGCAGATCGCCGATGGCGGCAAGGAACGCTTCGAGTCGGTGGCCAACGCGCTGGCACTGGTGAAGCCGGAAGCGGAGTTTATCGCCATCCACGACGCCGCCCGGCCGTGCGTGACTGCAGAGTTGATTAACACCGTCTTCACCAGCGCGGCCAAGACCGGAGCGGCCATGCTCGCTGTGCCGGTGACGGATACCGTCAAGCGCGCCGATGACAAGGGACGCGTACAGGCCACGGTGCCGCGTCAGGGACTCTGGCTGGCGCAGACGCCGCAGGTATTCCGCCGCGATTGGCTGATGGAGGCGTATGCGAAACGGGCACAACTCGGCCGGGACATCACTGACGACGCCCAACTTATCGAGGCGGCCGGTCATGCAGTACACCTCGTGCAGGGATCGACGACCAATCTCAAAATCACGGCGCGCGAGGATCTCGCCCTGGCCGAGGCGATCCTGAAATCGCGTCCCAAGCCGAAGGCGGCCCGGCCCCTTCACCCCTTCCAGGACGAGTACAAATGGTGAGTCGCTCTCATGGCCGATGTTGATTTAATCTCCGTATCCCATCATCCGCTGGTGCGCCACAAGTTGACGCGCTTGCGCGACAGCAGCACGGAACCGGCGCAGTTCCGCATCTTGGTGCGCGATCTGTCGCAATTGTTGTTTTTCGAGGCGATGCACGATTTACGGCTGGAGCCGTGGACGGTGCGGACGCCACTGAGTGAGTGTGCCGGTCAGCGGATCGCCGACCATATCGGTCTGTTTCCAATCTTGCGCGCGGGCCTTGGTATGGCCGACGCCCTCCTTGAGTTGGTGCCGTCGGCATGCGTCTGGCATCTCGGCCTGTATCGCGATCACAAAACGCTGCGGCCGGTGACTTATTACAACAAACTGCCGGCGGGACTGACGATCGACCTGGCGCTGGTAGTCGATCCGATGTTGGCGACCGGCGGTTCAGCCGTTGCCGCCATCACGATTCTCAAGGAAGCCGGCCTACGACGCATCAAGTTTCTTGGCCTGATCGCCGCCCCCGAAGGCGTGCAGGTGCTGAAACAAACCCATCCCGATGTGGCCGTTCACCTGGGTGCGATTGACAGCCATCTCGATGAGCGATCGTACATCGTGCCGGGACTGGGCGATGCGGGTGATCGACAATTTGGCACACACTGAGCGATCAGCTTGGATAATAAAGACGTCCGTTCACTCTGCCACCCGGAAGGAGATGGCGGAAGTAATGATCGACCCGTCGATTGAGATTGGTTGCGATCCGCGTTATCCCTCCGTGGTCCCGTCCGAATCGAGAGACTTCTTGCTTGCTAACCATCGGCCGGATCGACATACTACCGAAGTCAGCGGCCGGAACACATCCACCCAGGAACTCGACCTCGCGGCCATCGCCCGGCGCACGGTGCTTGCCTACGGCGATACGCCCCATCACGAAGGAGCCTCTCGATGCGACATTCCCATGCGTTGACCTTCTTGCTGTTGCTCGTCCCCGGCTTTGTCCGGGGGGCCGAACCGGACGTTCCCGAACGACTACTGCCAGCCACGACACAGATTTATCTGCGCTGGGACGGCATCGACGCCCACAAGGCAGCTTACGGCAAAACCGGTCTGGGCCAGATGATGAAGGGCGACACCGGCCGTTTCGTGACCGGCCTGTTCGACAAACTGCAAACGAGCGCCAGCGCACTATTGACCGTCGAGTCGCTGCGTCGCGGTCAAGATCCCAAGACGCTGAAAAAAATGCAGACCGACGCGAAGGCGGCCGCCACGCTTTTTCCGCTGCTCGGCAAACACGGCTTCATCCTCGCCGGCGAACTGCGTCAACTCGATCCGCCGCAAGCGCAAATTTTCCTCATTTTGCCCGGCATGGGCGAGAAGCCGGAACCTTTGTTCGGCGCTTTGCGTCTGGCCATCGGTCTGGGCGACGGCAAGATCAAGGATGAGAAAATCGCCGGGCGAACGGTCGCCAGTCTCGACCTGTCGCCGATTCATGTAGCGTGGTGGGCGGAGGGCAAGCACGCCGTCGTCGCCGTCGGCACCGACACGCCGGAGGCCGTCGTCAAGAACATGACGGCGGAAAACCGCTCGCCGCTGAGTGAGAGTCCGCTCTTCAAGCGCATCGCCGGTTTCAACAAGTTCGAGACCAGCGCCCGCGCCTTCGTGGACGTGGCCTCGTTCGTCAAGATGGGAGCCAAGCGCAACAAGGAAGTCGGCAAAATCCTTGAGGATCTCGGTCTGAACGGATTGCGCAGTTTGGTGATGTATTCCGGCTTCGAGGGCCGCGCCGAACGCGGCCTGATCGAATGGGACATGCCTGGCCCGCGTAAGGGATTGCTCACCTTGCTGAGCGGCAAACCCTTCAAACTGGGTGACGTGCCGCCGCTGCCGCCCGATGTGGTCAGTTGGACGATGACCAATCTCGACACGGCCTCGTTCTACGACACCGCCTATCGCGCCACGGAGCAAATTGTCCGGCTGGTTTCGCCGGACGATGTGCCCAAGATCAAGGAGGTTGTCAAGCAGGCCAACGATCTCCTCGGTGTCGATCTGCGCAAGGATCTGCTGGGTTCGCTGGGCGATCGGGTCGCCTATTACACGTCGCCCGGCGATGGTCCGTTCACGCTGGGGCAAACGGTGTTGTTCAAGGTCAAGGACGCCGACAAGCTGCAAACCACGCTGGAACAAATCATCAAGAGTTTGGGTACGGCAGCCGGCAAGGAAGTGCGCATCAAGAAACGCGAGTATCGCGGCGTGGCCGTTTACGAAGTGCATGTGCAGCAGCAAGGGTTCATCTTCGTGCCGACCTACACGATCTACAAGGACTGGCTCGTCGTCGGTTTCTATCCGCAAGCGGTGCAGGCGTTCATCCAGCGCAGCAAGGGCGAACTGGCCGTTTGGAAACCCTCGCCGGTGGTGCGCGAATCGCTTCAGCAATTGCCCAAGGAGTTTATCTCCATCTCCTACACGGACCCGCGGCCGTCGCTCAAGCAATTGATGTCGATCGCTCCGCTCATCGCCGGCGCGGTGAGCAGCTTTACGCCCCAATTAAACTTTGATGTCGGCAGCTTGCCAGCCACGCAGGAGGTGACGAAACATCTGTTCCCCAATGTGTCCGTCACCAGCGACGACGGCAAGACGTTGCGCCAAGACAGCCGCGATTCGTTAGCTCTTCCTCTCGACATCACCGGACTGGACACGTATTCGCTATTCATCCTCTTTAGCGTGTTCGGACGATTTGCCTTCTGAGGAATTTCCCATCATTAATTTCGTGTAGCCGCGACGAGCAGCGGAGCGGCTACACGAAATTAACAAGTCCAATCCCGAAATCCACCTACCGACTTTGACCGAACAAGCGTCCACTTGTTACAACCAACCCCCACGGATTGGTTGTAGCCGCGACGTTTGGCGATGTCGCCGGCCACCCAATCAAAGATAAAAGGAGTGAACTATGACTATGCGATTTGAGTATGGCGTGGCGCGCATCAAGGATCTGGACGTTCGCACGGGACCGGATCGCAATGGCAAAATCGGTGTGCGTGAGGTATCGCTCGATGGTGAATCGGTGCGGCCAAGCAATCGTTTCTGGACGAGCCTGCATCTGCGTTTCGGCTTCACGAGCAACATTTTTCGCTACTTCAACCACGCGGAGGTATTCCAACGCATCAGCGAGGTCGCCCCCAACGACCGCATTCGCTGGTGTCTGGAGCGCGGCGGCAACGGCGAGAATCGCTTGCTGGCCGTCACCAATCCGACCGCCGCCTTGATGCCGCACGACGATCTCGTGGATCTGCTCCAGCGTTACGATACCACGGAGATGGATTACAGTGATGGCGTCGTGCGCAGCCGGCACACGCCGCGGATGAGCGGAACCTTCCAGGTCGCCGGCGATGGTTTCCAAAACAAATTCATCCTTGATACGCCCATCGACGGCTTCGGCCGTCCGTCGGTCTATCTGTCGCTGCTTCGTCTGGTATGCAGCAACGGCGCGGTCGGTTACAGTCCTGCTTTTCGCAGCGAATTGTCCGTCGGCAAGGGCGACGATGGCGCGGCCTTCGCCCTGACGCGCGTCCTCGACGGCTTCAACAACGAGGACGGTTTCGCCGCTCTGCGTCAGCGTTTCGAGTCGGCCACGAAGAGTTGGGCATCGGTCTACGAAGTCAATCGTCTGTACAAACTGCTGGCTCGTCTGCACAATCGCGGTGAAATCAAGGGCAAGGCCGCCGTGCCGGCCCTCGGCGAAGACGGCGTTGCGGATTGCTCGCGTTCGTCGTTGTTCCATGCTTACCACGAAATGACCGGCGATTTGACGCGCATCTACGGCCTGGCCAACCTGGACACGCTATCGGTCAAACGGCAGCGCACGCTGCCGGCCGCATGCCGGGTGTACGATGTCCTCAACTTCGCCTCGGAAGTGGCGACGCACCACGCCACCGAGATGGGCAATCGTCATGCGCAGGCGTTCATCGGCGACCTTATCAGCGGCGAGTACGACCTCGAAGGCACCGTCGATCAGTTCAGCGACTGGCGTGATTTCTTCATCGGCAGCGACAGCACCACCGACACGCTCGCCCATCTGAACCGCCGCGAAAAGTAGAATACAAATACGTTCACCACGGAAAGCACGGAAAACACGGAAAAAATACAAAATACAAAAGACAAAAAACGAAGGAGAAAGTAGTAGCGAGATGGTAATGCACACTCGTTGAATCGATCTCAGCTTGCTCCGCCTTTTGCCTTTTGTATTTTGTATTTTTTCCGTGTTTTCCGTGCTTTCCGTGGTTAAAGTATTTGTCTTATGGTTTCACGATCGTCCCATCGCGGCGGCGGAGGTTGCCCCATTGCATATCGAACGGCGGATCGTCGTTAATGGGGAACTTCGCCGCGAGCTTTTCGTCGAGGTCGATGCCGAGGCCCGGTTTGTCGTTGGCCCAGTAGTATCCATCCTTGAGCGTTGGGCAGCCGGGGAACACGTCCTGTTCGGCTTGCGTAAAGTCGCGCGCTTCCTGAATGCCAAAATTGTGACACGACAAATCGAGATGCACGTTAGCGGCGTGACCGACGGGAGAGACATCGCCCGGACCATGCCAGGCCGTGCGAACCGCGAAGAATTCGCACAAAGCCGCGATCTTGCGCGCCATCGAGAGGCCACCCACTTGTGAGATATGAATACGCATAAAATCGATTAATCGGCCCGACACCAGAGGCAACCATTCATTCGTGTTATTGAACAATTCACCCATCGCTATCGGCGTCGTCGTCTGCTTGCGCAGATGCGCGAAGTAACCAACATCCTCGGGGCTGAAGGGATCTTCGAGAAAGAACAGGCGATAGGGTTCGAGATCTTTGGCCAACCGCATCGCCAGGACGGGCGGTAGGCGTTCGTGCATGTCGTGCAGCAGTTCCACCTCGTCGCCGACTTGCTTGCGCAGATGCTCGAACAGTTTGGGCACGATGCGTGCGTAATAGCTGGGTTCCCACGTCTGCGCGCGATTGTTGATGGGACCGCTTGCCTTGCCTGGCTTGATGGTGCTGCCGTAGGTCGCGTAGCCGGGAACGCCGACCTGGGCGCGAATGTGGCGATAACCTTGATCCATGAAACGATGGACGGCTTTCTCGACATCGGCGAAGGTGGCGCCGCTGGCGTGGCGATAAACATCGACGGCCTTGCGACACTTGCCGCCGAACAGTTGATACACCGGCATTCTGGCCCGCTTGCCGAGAATGTCCCACAAGGCCATGTCCACGCCGCTGATGGCGTTGCCCAGCACTGGACCATTCCGCCAATACGAACTGACAAACGACGATTGCCAAATGTCCTCGATTTGCAACGGATCTTTGCCAATCAAAAACGGCTTCAAATACTTGTCCACGGCCGTCTCGACGACGCGCGGCCGTTGCGTGAAGGTGGCGCAGCCAAGGCCATACAACCCCGCTTCGTTGGTCATCACCTTGACGACGACGAGGCGAATCTTCGCCGGCGCGGTGAGGATGGTTTGGACATCGGTGATTTTGAGGGGCGGTAGTTTTTTGTCCGCGACGGCCGGCGGCGGCGCGGCCGGTGGGACGGCTTGCGGAGAGGATCCGAGGGTATTCGTCAACAGCCAGGGCAGGCCGACGGCACCGGCACCGAGGCTGGTCCATTTGAGTAGGTCGCGTCGCTGCATGAAATAACTCCTCGCAGATGTTGACTCGGCTGCCAGCCCGCAGCGCCAGCAAGGGAAGGCAATACCTTTGCTGGCGCTGCGGGCTGGCAGGGTTTTGTTCCGTAGTTCTAGGCCAATACCTCACGGATGACCGCGCCATCGGACACCAAAGGCATGGGCCGACCGCCACGATCGGTAAGGGTAGTTTCCGCGTCAATGCCCAGCAGATGATAAACCGTGGCGAGAATGTCCTTGGGCGACGCCGGACGTTCGACGACGCTACCAGCGATCTTGTCGGTCTTGCCGATGACTTTGCCGCGCGCCACGCCGCCGCCGGCCAGCAATCCGCAATAAGCCCGCGACCAGTGATCGCGCCCGCCGCCCTTGACGTTGGCCAGCTTCGGCGTCCGACCGTGTTCGCTCAGGCACAACACCAGCGTTTCATCGAGCAATCCCCGCCCATCCAGGTCTTCGATCAGGCCAGCCAAGGCGAGATCGAAACCCGGCATCAATTCTTCCTTCATGCGCGGATAGTGATCCCAGTGCGTGTCCCATGCCGAGCCGGCCAGACCGTATTCGTCCCAGAACACACTGACGAAACGCGAACCGGCTTCGACCAGACGCCGGGCCGTCAAGGCGGCTTGACCGAAAATGGTCATGCCATACGACTCGCGCAACCGGCGCGGCTCACGGCTCAGATCGAGGGCAGTGCGAACCTTCTCCGAACCGATGAGCGAATACGCCATGTCGCGATAGCGATTGAAACTGCGGCCGGCGTCGGTGGCGGGCAGGTCGCGCCGCGCTCGATCGAATTGCTCGGCCAACGAACGCCGGCTATCGAGACGATCGAGCGTGATGTCGCGCGGCAGTTCCGTGGCCGTGGCCAACTCGAAGCGACTATCCGGCGTGATGCCCATGTACGGCTCGGCCACATCGAGCTTCTGCGCCGGCAGCGTCTTGACCCGGTGCCGGGTGGCCTGGCCGTGAAATTCGGTCCAGATCGGGTTGTAAGCGCCGCCGAGGAACGCGGCGTAGGGACCGGCGCGAGCGACTTCGCCGACGCGCCGGGTGCTGAAGGGAAACGGCAAGGCAATATTATTGGGCACGGGCGGCGGCTTGCGTCCCGCCTTGCGCCGGCCGACATAATCCACGACGGAGCCGATAAACGGCCAATGGCGCGGATCGCGCGGATTCAGTTCCATCGGCACATCAATTTGCGGTACGCCGGTAAGAGCGTAGGCGACGCCGTGCAGCGGATAGGGATGTGTCAGTGAGCGCACGACCGTGACGCGATCCATGACGCGCGCCGCGTTGGGCAGCAGTTCGCATACATCGAGGCCGGGCAAGCGCGAACGAATCGGCTTCAATTCGCCGCGGATTTCAACGGGCGCATCCGGCTTCATATCGAAGGTTTCGAGTTGGCTTGGCGCACCGTACAGGTAGAGCAAGATGCAGGCTTTCGCCCGACCGAAACTCTTGTGCAGTCGATTGGCCGGTTGAGCTGCTTGCGTCTCGGCCAGGCGCAGATAATCGGCCAGGTTGATGCCAAGCAGTCCCAGGCCGCCGGCACCCAGCATTTCTCGCCGCGTCCAACCGCTGCACAGTTGCTTCGCCGATCCCAGTATCCGCAGCATGAACCGATCCTCTGCGCCAGCATCTCACCGCGAGCGATTCCACGCGATTCTCTCCCTCATGCTATGCGAAGCCGGCCGCCAACAGCAAGGAACAAAAGCCGCGGAAACATCTTTGCTACTTTGTTCGATTGAAGATTCGCTTGTTTTGTCCGCCTCGGCCGTTCTGGTAAACTGAGAGCATTGCTCGTTTCCACAGCGAAAGGACATCCATGCGTCCCACTCGTCTCGCTATCGCCGTGGTCTTTTCTCTGGCGTGCGTACCCGCGCTGCACGCCGGACTGTATTACTCGGGCGAAACCTTCGCCGAATTGCCGTCGCAATGGCGCGGTTTCCTGCTCGATCAACGCAACCTGCGCACCATCGCGGTCAAGCCGAGCGGCGCTGTCCCGGCGGGTCCGGTCCGTAAACACTACGAGACCGAAGCCACGCGATTGGGCAAGCTCGCCGGTCAACGCAAGCTGACGGCCGACGAAGCGGCCGATCTCGGCGCGCTGTATGTTCGCCTGGGTGAACCGGCGCGCGCGGTTGAGGTGTTGCGGACGGCGCAGCGCGATTACCCGAAGCACTTCCACCTTGTTGCCAATCTGGGCACCGCTTGGCAGATGCAAGCCGATCTCGGCCAGGCCGCCGCCTGTTTGGAGCAGGCCGTTCGTCTGGCCCCCGACAAAGTCCGCAAAGCCGAGGAACTGCACTTGAGACTCGTCCGCCTGCGCGGCCGTGAGACGCGCGATGCACAAAAGCTCGATGATCTTTTCGGCATCCAGTACGTCGGTACCAGTGGGAAGTTCGAGCCGGGGCATCTCGCCGAGGCGCAGCGCAAACGTCTGCCGATGGAGTGCATCGCCTTGATGCAGCAACTCGCGCTGTGGCTGCCGGCCGATGGCCGGCTATTGTGGCAGTTGGCCGAATTGGCGGGAGCCAATGGCGATGTTACCACCGCCGCCGCCATCATGGATGGCTGCGTCACGGAGTTCGGCCTGCGTGCCAGCGACTTGCGCAACCATCGTCGGGCCTATCGCACCGCAACCGATGAGCGCGCCAAAAAAGAAGGCGATGCCAAGACCATGCACGAAGGCCATCTGGGTTTGTTCAAGCCGCGTTCGCTGCGGCCGCTCGTCCGCAAACTCGATCAAACACCTCTGCCGTCCATCGATCCTAAGGGCGTCAACGTCCTGCCGTGGTCCATTGTCACCGAGACGACCCTGGATCGCCGCTATCGGCCGACGTTTCCGCGTTACCTGAAGGAACTGGACGGCAAGCAAGTTACTGTCAGCGGCTACATGCAACCGTTGGGCGACGACGCCGACCTGAGTGCGTTTCTACTCATCGAGTATCCGGTCGGCTGCTGGTATTGCGAGCAACCGGAGATGACCGCGATCGTGCTGGTCGAACTGCCGGAAGGTAAGACACACGGTTACACGCGCGGTCAGGTTCAGGTGCGCGGCAAACTCGTCCTCAACGCCCGCGATCCCGAAAATTTTCTGTACACGATCCGCGAGGCCAAAATCAGTGAGGAAGAGGAAGGTTCTTCAGCGAGAAAGTAGGTGATTGCTTTGGTGCTTGTTTTTCTGACGGCCACCGCGTTCTTCATCGTTTTGCTTTACTTCCTTTCCCAGGGACGGCAGCGTGGCGAGATCCGGAGTTTCCGGCAGCGCTTCCGAGAAAGACGGCGATACTCGCCGCCCGAGCAGCCGATCGATCCGACTTTCCAGTTTGATCGGCCATCTGCTGAAGGAGAAGAAGGCAAGCCCTATAAGTTGGAGTAATGCCATGACCGTCCAATAGTGCCAAAATTCACTGCGGTTGTTCTATCGGTTTCCGGAAACTCACCCTTGCCGGAGATGCCGCCGGAGCATAAGAGGCACGAACACAATGAATGGCCAGCCCGCAGCGCCAGCAAGGGAATCTTTGCCAGCCCGCAGCGCCAGCAAGGGAATCTTTGCCAGCCCGCAGCGCCAGCAAGGGAATCCAGTAGATCCAAGTGTGTCTCTCCGAACGTCCTTGGCATAAGCTATGCCTCCCAAGGACGTTCGGAGGATGCCGATTCGTTCACGCCGAAGATCGCCTCAACGACCGCTTGCAACCAATGCATCAT
>DATNCY010000018.1:0-3597 GCA_035553375.1 Gemmataceae bacterium | reverse complement strand
CCTGTTGACCCTCGAAGGTTTGATCGAGCTTTACCTGGCGTGGCTGACGCAGCGGCTTGAGACCGGTTATCCGAAGAAGCTGACCCGCCGCACCTATGACGACATCACCGAGACGCTGTCCGATTTTTCGGAGTGCATTGGGCCTCAGAAGGCCGCGGATGCCGTGGGCGCTGCCGACTTCACGCTGTACGCGCGTGAGTATCTGGCCGGCAAGGCGTCCAGCACGATCCGCCGCAGGATAATCTATATCGAGGCCTTCGCCAACTGGGCGGCGCCGGGAAGCCGAAAGGCCGGTCACCTCCAGCGTCCATGGCAATACGGTACGGACTTCCGAAAGCCCAGTGATGATGAGGTCAGCACCAGCGCCGCCGACAGCGACAAGGCGTACACGCCCGCGCAGCTCCGGCAGGCGTTCCTGCGGGTCAAAAAGTCTCCCATCCTCCGCGCCGCCGGATGGCTTGGACTCTGCGCGGCATTCCTTCCCAAGGACGTGGGCACCCTGCCCGAAGCGATTGTTGATCTGAAGAGCGGACTGATTCGATTCCCTCGCGGCAAAACGGGGGTGGGTCGGATGTGCTGGCTCCCGCCGCACGCCGTCCTGGCCATCAGCAGGTATCTTGAGGTTCGACCGGACGCATGTCAGCCCGAGGCCAAGGGTTTGCTTTTTCGAAGCAGCAATGGACTTCCGCACTACCGGGACGCCGAGGGCGAGGATTGGGGCCAACGGTTCGACGGGATCGGCAACCGATGGTCGAAGATGACTGGGCTTCCATTCAGCGGCCTGCGCAGCACCTTCGCCACAATTGCCGATGACTTTCTCGATCAGCGGTCCGTCGATACGGTGATGGGTCACAAGGTCGGTCATGTCGGTCGCCGTGTACGAAGTCGTCACTACGCCAAACGCATCAAGCCCGAGCGGATTCAGAAGCTCGTCGCCTACGTTTTACCTCTCGCATTCGGGCGAGTGCCCCGCGCAGCCGCGGCGCCGAACGAGCCGGCTCCGAAGTCCTGAGCTGGGGGAAAACGATCCGTGACCGGCGCCATCGCTCCAGGTCATCCGGGTCGATCCGGTACCGGGGGATGGACGACCCGGGTCGCCGTTCGTCGGTGGCGCTGAGCTCGCCTGCCCGGATCAGTGCCATGATGCTGTCCCGGTTCTTGCCGAGCATCTTGGCGGCCTGCGCCGGAGAAATTCGTTGGTCCAACATTTTCACCACGTCACACCTCAACTTCTGTTGCCTGCTCCGTCATCTGATTCAAGTCCGCCAGCGCCCTCTTGAGTGCCGTCCGCAGCCCTTCGATCGCCTCCCGCTTGGCCGCTTCCACGGTCCGAGCATCCAGCACCCGACCGCACGTCATCCGCCAGGCCGCCTACCAGCTCCCGCAGGAGTAATCGAGCGTCACGTGGATGCCCGGGTGTCCGCCGAGGCAGACCAGCTCGTGCCGCGGAGCGAGCTTCGTGATGTCGGTCCAGTTAGCCATTTGATCCCGCTTCCAGGGTTTCCTGCTTCAGCGCCGCCCTGGCCACTTCCCACGCCGAGTCCGGGATGCCGCCGATGGCCGCGTCCCGGACGTATACGTTGATCGGGCCTTCGGGCATCATGCCCCAGGCGTCGGTGCGGCGTGTCGATCCCTCCGCCTCCCGGTGCAACGTCGCTGGTCTGGTTGTTCGTGCTCCGTCCATCATTCAACTCGTCACGCCCCAAGAGCCCCGTCCGGCTTCACCCACCGGACGCGAGGAGCGGAAGAAAAATCCCGGCGTTACCCGCAACCGCTCCAGGTTGACGCCCTTGTCGATGGCGTCCACTTCAACAGGCCCCGCGTCCCCCTTATTCGCTGTATTCGGGGGCGACCCTCCAAAGAGGGACGTCCAATCCACGGGGCCAATGCAGCGGGCCGGATTCGAACCTGCGACCTGCGCCTCCGACTGTTATGCCTATGGCAACCACAAGCCGGACTGCGCCGCTCTGGCCAACTGAGCTACCGCTGCAAATCGGGCGAATCGGGATGGACCGTCGCCCTGCTTCCATGTTCTCGGCCCGCACCGCCGACCGGAAGCCACGGGCGATGCGTACAGAACCGTCTGCCTTTCGAGTACCGGCCTTCAGTGAAACACGCACGGCTCGTCGCCGATCGCGCCATCAAACTTCCGCCCTGCTCCCAGCCGGTTTAGCGGGGCACACACTCGACCTACTCGGCAGAAACGCGTGGTGAGTAGTTCGCCGGCCTCACCGGGCCGTTTACATTTCAATTTGCCTCACCCGCTACCCTCCGGCCGGACGCGTGTCTTCATCCGACCGGCCTCTCGCAAGGTTCGGCATCGCGGGCCTTTCGGCCCAAGGACGTGCGGCAGGTTTCCCGACCGCATGCCCGATGGCTGCTACCTTCCGCCGTGTGTCTTCGGCGTCCGACTGCGAGCCGTTCAAGCCACCTTCCGGCCGTTGAGTTCAAGGAAGGCGACCACATCGTGGCGGGACTTTTAGGAACGATTCCAAACCGCGCCACAGCCCCGGAACGTCCGGGGCAAGAATCGTCAGGACGCCGCCCAGGCGAAGATCCCGCTCTTCTCCGCGATCGCTTCGAGGATCGCCTTCGTCTGCTCCGGCTTGGCCTCGTGCTCCTTGCCCTTCAGGCCGTGCTTGAGGGCCCACTTCGCGACCGTTTCGTCGAACCGCTTCTTGTCCTCGATGCCGGCGGCCTCGCGCGCCTCGTTGAGGCCGATCATGAAACTCTCGTGGGGCGAGATCCCTTCGGAGGGCGGCTCGGCGTCGCCACCTTGGACGTCGGGCCCCGGTTGCTCGGCAGTGGCGCCGGGCCGGGAGAAGTCGTGCTCGGCGAGTTGCTGGACGGCAGGGGGATCGGCGGCCGGGCCCTGGGTCATTTCCCCGGTTTCGCCGTTGATCACCGTGCCGTCTTCGGTTTCGAGGGTGTGGCCCTCTGAGAGGGGGCGTTGCGTGATCTTCTGGAGGACGGCGGCGTTGCCACGGGCCGGCCGGGTCTCGGCGGCCAGCACGTCGACCAAGGCGTGATCTTCCGCGTCAACCTCCATCGCCTTGACGAACTTCTCGGTCGACAGCGGGGCGTCCTTCAGCGTCCGCTTCAAGGCGCATTTGCGGGCCATCTCGTCCCACCAGTTGCGCCAGGCAGGGGAATTCTTCGACATCGCGCTGGCCCGGATCTTTTCGATGTCCGACTTGGAAAGGAACCGTGCCAGCTTGCCTCCGGATTTCATCGTGACGCAGGAGTAGGCCCCGACCACCTCGCCGCGATCGCCGGTCAGGCAAGGCGACCATATGACGTGCACTTCGGTGCCCTTGCGGAAGGAGAACTGATCGTTCGTGTAGACCACCTCCGAATCGATCGACTCGATCTCGCCCGACTGCCAGGCCAGCTTTTCCATCCCGCGGTAGCCGATGATGAGCTGGAGCTGCATCAGATACTTTTCGCACTCGCGGCCGTTCTCGTCCCTCCACTTCACCTTGTTGTTGAAGGGGACGGGGTAGGCTTCGCCGAGGGTGCCGCTCAGGTCCAGGCCCAGCTCGGCGGCCCGATTGATCGTCTCAAGGACGCTGGCCTGCGTGCATTTGAGGATGTCGG
>DATNCY010000017.1:0-8107 GCA_035553375.1 Gemmataceae bacterium | reverse complement strand
CCGCCTGGCAAGCGACGATGAACTCTTTGGCCGCATTCTCCAGGCCGATCGCCGCACGCTTCAAATCGAAGGAAAGTTCGGCAAACGCTCGCTAGCGTGGGCGGCGGTTGCCGGCTGTACCTTTCGGCGCACAGCAGCTATCAGCACGAACAAGGGAGCGAATGTCCGAATGAGAGTGGACTCGGGACTTTGCCCAGAAGCCGACTTGCTGGATGGCGTCGTGACGGTCCTGGACGAAAAGCGCTTGACCCTACGGCATGAATTGCTTGGCGATGTGACGTTCGAGCGCGGCCGGGTGCGGGAGTTGCGGCCGTTGGATAGATGATCGATCAGAGACTCCGCGTGCAGGATACTCGTGGTTTGGTTACAGTCATCCCGTGAGGAAGTGTTTTCTCAGAGTGCCGTTCATTAGCAATGGTGGGCGTGGTAGATGCGGGGTAGCGAAGCGAGAAAATTGCCAGTTAAGTCGTGGGTGTGAAAAGGCTTGCGTAGAGCGTCACCATTTTTCGTTGCATGATCGCCAACCCTTTCCGTCCCCTTCCAGTTGTCGCCTCCAAATGGTTGTCATGGAACTACCGATGCGTCGTTTCGATAGCTCAACAGATTTACGATGAGCGAAGATTTGATGAACTCCCCATCCTGGCCGATGCCCTCGAAGAAGCCGGTTGCGACAACGCCAACATGCTGGAACACTGTCGTCAACCCGGCGAACACGTTCGCGGTTGTTGGGTTGTTGATCTGTTGTTGAACAAGTCGTGAGCGGGCCAACGTCTCCGATTGCCTCATCCATCGCAGGGACGCATCCCTTGCTCCCACCTTCAAAATCGGCTTGAATGGTTCGGAGGGACGATCGCGCGAGGACCAGCCATGCCAACGCTCATTGTGGAAAATGTGCCGATGGAGATTTACGAACGTCTACAAAAGCGCGCTGCGGGTCAGCAACGCTCGCTGCCGGAGGAGACGTTACATTTGCTTCAACAGGCATTGCAGGAGAACGACAATCCCGCGCCTCGGAGTCCCGAATTCATCGGCAGTGAAGAGATTTCCGCCCCCTGCGACCTGCCGCGATCAAGCTCCCCTGTACTCATGGCCGCCCATAGCGGCCAACCGCGCTTGCCGGATGTTTTATGCTACTTGAGAAGTCGTGAACTTCCATCGCTGGCGCACTCATCACCATTCAACCTCGCGGACGTACTGGCCTTTGTCTTCTGAACAGGAGTGCGGCACCGATCACTCTTCGAGGAAAACCTTCAATTCCGGCCGTGCCGCCTTGAGTTTCTCGATGCCCTCCAGCGTGGCCTTCGATTTTTTAGATAGCCCAACAACCTTCAGCGTCTTCAACCCAGCCAGATGCGCCAGCCCTCCATCCCCGACCAGATATTACACACGCATGCGTCCCAACGCTGCCGCGCTGGGATAGCGTCTCATTCTCTGGAGCGTTTGCCGCTCCAGTAATCGCTCGTTATTGTTGAAGGCCAGGATTCCAGCAGTGACGCTACCAATCATCGTCACACCCTCAATCCGACTCTCCACCAATGCAAAGTGATCGGCCCAGCGATCCGCGCGGGGATTAAAGAAGCGGACGAACTCGCCACTCTCCCAGTGGATCGATCCGACATCACTGCCCTTGGCTTGGTTACAGAAAACGCAGGCGTAGGCCAAGTTGTCTTCCTGAGTTGGCCCACCATGCTTCTCGCTGATAATGTGATCGACCTCACAGCCGTAGAAAGTATCTTCCTCGGCGATCAGGCAATACTCGCAGAGTCCTTCAGCCCGTGCTATCACGAGGCGGCGTAACTCGACGCTGATATACGTGACGGACATGCCAACTACCCTGGGGCGAGGCGCTGGCGGGCACGGGCCTTGGCCAAGCGCATCAAGTGTTCCATCTGAAGAAACTGACTCAACTCCGCCGTCTCATCTGGGGACAAGGAGATAGTTTTCTGACGGCGAATCAATTCCGCAACGCGCGCCTTGGCGACTTCCGAGGGGCGGAAGTCGATGACGCTTTGGGACGTAGTGCCCCCCGCGATGAAGTCCACGAATTCTTCGTAGGCGAGGATCATGATAGAACTACCCTCTGAGGGTGGTCGCAAAAGCCAGCAAACCAGACGAAACGAGAATATCGCTCATTTTCTAATAACCTCTGTCAAATCGTGTCGTCAAGAGCAATCCAAGATTCGCCGCCTCCGGCAATTGATGCTTGCGGGGGTATAGAACGCTCCCCATAATGAGCGGAAGATAGGAAAAAGAATCGTCGCGCTAATCCTCAACGCCGAATCGTTCGCGGTCCTAACCGGGAGAACGCATATGCGTCCGCATCTGGATCCTCGTGAAACCTCCTTTCCGCCCCCGACGCCCTGCGGCCGGACGCGGCGTGAGTTCCTCTGGGAAGTCGGTGGCGGCTTCGCCGGCCTGGCGCTGACAGCGCTACTCAGCGAGGACGGTTTCTTTCCACGCCCGACGCACGCGGCGGAGTTCGCACCGCCGAGTGACAACCCATTGACAGCACGACGGCCGCATCACGCGGCGCGCGCGAAAGCGGTTATCTGCCTGTTCATGTACGGCGGCGTCAGCCAGGTCGATACCTGGGATCCCAAGCCGGAATTGACCAAGCACAACGGCAAGCCCATGCCGAACCTCGATCGCGATCCGCTGTTCAAAGTACGCAAGCCCGGCACCCTTCTCGGCTCCTCACGCAAGTTCACCAAGCACGGTCAGTCCGGCATTGAGGTATCCGACTTCTATCCACATCTTGCCCGCCGCATTGATGACCTCGCCGTCATTCGCGGCACCTATACGGACAGCTTCGCGCACGGCGGCGGCTTGTTGCAGATGAACACGGGCTATCTGCGACAGGGTTATCCGTGCCTCGGTTCGTGGGTGAGTTACGGCCTGGGCACGGTCAACCAAAACCTGCCGGCGTTCGTGGTCCTGCTCGATCAGCGCGGCGGCCCCATCTCCGGGCCGCCCAACTGGGGCGCCGGCTTCATGCCGGCCGCTCATCAAGGCACACAGCTGCGCGTCAACGGTGATCCCATTCTCTATCTGTCGCCGCCAGCCGGCGTCAGCACGGCTCAGCAGCGCAATCAACTCGATTTGTTGGCGCAATTCAATCGACGCCATCAGCAGGCCACACCGGACAACAGCGAATTGGCCGCGCGCATTGCCAGCTACGAGTTAGCCTTTCGCATGCAGGCCAGCGCTCCCGAGGCCGTCGATCTCACGCAGGAAACCGCGACGACGAAACGACTCTACGGTCTGGATCAACCGCTGACGGAGAAGTTTGGCCGTCGCTGTCTGCTGGCGCGCCGGCTCGTCGAGCGGGGCGTGCGCTTCGTGCAGGTCTATTCCGGCGGCGGACATAATGACCAGAATTGGGACGCCCACGGCGATGTTGTCAAAAACCACACGCTGCACTGTGGCGAAACCGATCTCCCCATCGCCGGTCTGCTGACCGATCTGAAACAGCGCGGTTTGCTCGATGAAACCTTGATTATCTGGACCAGCGAGTTTGGCCGAACGCCGACGGGTCAGAACGGCAAGGGCCGCGATCACAGTCCGCGCGGCTTTTCGACGTTCTTGGTCGGCGGCGGCATCAAGGGCGGGCAGGTTTACGGTGCCACCGATGATCTCGGCTACGCCGCCGTCGAGAACAAGGTGCATGTCCACGATCTCCATGCGACGATCCTGCATCTGCTCGGTTTCGATCACGAACGGCTGACCTATTTCCACGGTAGCCGCCATCACCGATTGACCGATGTGTCGGGGCGGGTCGTGGAGGATCTATTTACATAGCCCCCGGCTTGCCGGCCCCCGGCAAGCCGGGAGGCTCTATGAGTCAACACCTCATATAATCACTCCCAGCGAATTACGAATTCCATCTCAAGGAGAACATCATGCGACGCAACAAGCTCCTCGCGCGAGGAGCAATCTTCGCCATCGTTCTTGGCATGGCCGGCTTCGGCGGCCCGGCAAGGGCGGCGGATGTTGATCCCTACGATCAATCCGGTGTTCCGTTGGAAAAGCAGCCGACCGATCCAAACCTAAAAAAGATCGTTCTTGTCGCCGGCCACCGCAGTCACGGACCCGGCGAACACGAATTCTTCGCCGGCTGCGCCCTCTTGATGAAACTGCTCCAGCAGACGCCTGGGATAGCTCCGGTGATGGTCCGCGACGGCTGGCCGAAGGACGCCAAGACCTTTGAGGGAGCCACCTCCGTTGTATTCTTCATGGACGGCGGCGGCGGCCATCCGATCATCCAGAAGGGCCATCGTGAGGTGGTGCAAAAATTGATGGACAAGGAAGTCGGCTTCGTCAATCTGCATTACGCCGTCGAATATCCCAAGAGTCAGAGCGATCATGTCCTGCAATGGCTGGGCGGCTATTACGAAACGAACTACTCGACCAATCCGCACTGGAAGGCCGAGATCAAGAAACTGCCCAAGCATCCGATCACGCGCGGCGTCAAGCCGTTCACGATCAACGATGAATGGTATTTCAATATCCGCTTCAAGCCGGAATCGAAGAACGTGACGCCGATCCTGCTGGCCACGCCGCCCGACGACAAGCGCGGCACGGCGGCCGCCAAGGAACACAAGGGCCGCGAGGAAATTCTCGCCTGGGCGTTCGACCGCGCCAACGGCGGCCGTTCGTTCGGCTTCACCGGCGGCCATTTCCATAAAAACTGGGGCGACGAAAACTTCCGCCGTCTGGTCGTCAACGCCATCCTATGGACGGCCAAGGTGAACGTGCCCAAGGACGGCGCCAAGGTCGAACTCGATCCGGCCGACCTCAATCGCAACCTCGATCGCAAGCGTTGATACGCTGCGCCGGCCGCTGGCGGCTTGGCGTCAAGCCGCCAGCGGTTCGACTTTGTTTGCCATCAGGAGGACAGGCAGCATGAGTCCCCCACACAAGGACGAAGCCCCGCGGATCGTCGAGCGCTCCGAGACGGACGCGGACGGCTGGGACTACTGCCCTTGTTTGGACAAATCGCAAGCGGAAAGACTGCTCGACTGGCTGGAGATGCACGGCTACTCCCAGCGTGAGGTTTTTTACGTGGAAGAACACGGCTTCACCGTGCGCTGGCGACGATAATATCCGCCATCGCTGCGCTTCGCAGAAATGGAGTCGCTTTCTCCTTGACGGCTGCGCAAGGTTGTGGATAGTGAAGGAGAACCGTGCTAGATCGCGCAACAGCCGTTAAGCCCTCGCTTTGGAAGCGTCTGATGGGATAGAATGACGGGCAAGGAAAGATAGACCGGAGGGCTGTTCATGGAGGTCCGCTTCTACAACGACCCGGAAACCGGACAACCCCACATCTTCGGGCACGGTGTCACGGAGGACGAGGTTCAGCAAGTCATGTGTGCGTCGGGGGACGACTATCCCGCAACCCGCGATTCACGCATGAAATTGGGCCAAACCCTGACGGGGCGTTACCTACAGGTGATCTACGTCCCTGATGAAGATCCCAACAGCATTTTCGTCATCACCGCATACGAGTTGCGCGGCAAGGCGAAGAAAGCCTTTCGTCGCCGACGACGGAGAAAATCACGATGAGCGAGCAGAAATTCCCACCGGGCTGGGATGAGGCACGGGTCCGCGAAGTCCTTGCCCACTACGAAAGTCAGACGGAAGACGAGCAATTCGCCGAGATCGAGGCAGCCCAGGAAGCCGAGGGCATCACGATGATGGCCGTCCCGATGGAATTGGTTCCGGAAGTTCGTGCGCTGCTGGCGAAGAAGCAGAGCGCCTGAGCCGAACCAATCGCTACTAGCAGACTGGCCACGCGACTAACGGTTTCGCGTGATATGACACCACTCTCCGCGTGAGCCAGCTGCTGAGCGGTGTCGTTCGATGAAGAGGAGGGACATCGTGGTCAGTTTGCCGTGGTATCTGCTGGCCGTTGGGATCGTGATCGTGATGATCGGCTTCGTCCTCGCTGGCCTGCCGGACTCGCTCGGCCGAGGCCGGTGGCCCATCGACTCCAACATGCGGGACGACGACATCATCCGAGAACTGAAGCGCGCCCAACGGGTGCCGATCCCCAACCTCGTGATCCTGGCGGGGTTCGTGTGCATCCTGGTCAGTATCTGCTGGCGCCTCCTCCGGGCGATCCTCTGAAGGGCGGCTGAGCCATTCCGATCCGCGGTTCTCTGTTGTCCGCAAGATCGAACAACCATCCCTTCAAAACCTTTTGTCCGCGTCCCGGCGGACTGGTAAGATAGTCTCCGGCGGTGGTGCGAAGGAAAAAATGTTACTCCACCGCCGAAGAGCCTACAATAAACCTCCAACTCAGGCGAATAACCTCACAACTTCGCTGTCCGCCCCTGCGCCTCGGAGGTTGTCCCATGCGCTTCCCCCTTCTTCGCTGTCTCGCCAAAGCCGTCGTCAAACACGGCGTCAAGTTCCTCTGCAACCTGGCACCCGGAGGCGGAGCGGTCTACGACTTTGCCGCGGATGTCGTGGAGGAATATCGCCGGGACAGCCGGGAGGACGCTCTGCGGGCCGAGTTGCAAGCCCTGGCCCAGGCACCCCTCGAACAGGTGCTTCAGCAAGTCGAGGCCGACGTGCAAGCCGTGGCCGCCGATCAGCCGCCCGAAGTGCGCCAAGCTTTGACCGCCTATCTGACGCAGGTGCCTGCCGCCATCCGCCGCTCGCTGCGCCGCCCCTCCGATCCCACCGGCACCACCGTCCCCGCAACTCTCGCCCTGTCTCGCCCTGAAGACCTGATGGCGTTTCTGCCGTCGCGCCCGCCGCGCTTTCGGCCCGGCGATCGTCCTCTGCCCGGCGTGGATTGGGAGTTGGAAGAATTGGTCGGCGTCGGCGGCTTCGGCGAGGTATGGAAGGCTCGCCATACGCACCTGCGCAACAGGCCGCCCGTGGCCCTGAAGTTCTGCCTGGATAGCGCCGCCGTGCCATCGCTGCGGAACGAGGCCGGCGTGCTGGATCGCGTGATGCAACACGGCCGGCATGTGGGCATCGTGCCGCTGTTGCACACGTACCTGTCGGCCGATCCGCCCTGTCTGGAGTACGAGTTCGTTGAAGGCGGCGACCTGGCCGGTCTGATTCAGGATCTGCACGAACAAGAGCGGATGACGCCGGACATGGCGAACCGTCTGTTCCGGCATCTGGTCGAGATCGTCGCCCACGCTCACCGAGCCTCCGAGCCTATAGTCCACGGCGACTTGAAACCCGCCAACATCCTCGTGTACCGAGGGACCGATGGGAAGATCAGCTTGCGGGTGACGGACTTCGGCATCGGCGGCATTGCGGCGGCGTTGGCGGCGCGCGAGACGAGGCAGCCGACGCGCAGCCGGCAGGAACTGCTGACCGAGGCGGTGCGCGGCGCCTACACGCCGCTGTACGCTTCGCCGGAGCAGATGACGCGGCGGCGGGGCGAGTTGGCCGACCCGCGCGACGATGTGCATGCGCTGGGCGTTATCTGGTATCAATTGCTGACCGGCGACCTGGGCATGATGAGCGTGCCTCCCGACTGGCGCGAGCAGGTCGAGGAACGCGGCTTGAGTGAGAACCTCATCAAGTTGCTGGCATCGTGCATCGCTCCCAAGGCCGCGAAACGACCGGCCAGCGCCATCGTACTGGCCGAGCAACTCCAGGCCGCCCTGCCACAGCCCCCTAAGGACAAGGCGGCGGTTGTGCAGGAGAGTGAACAAGCGAAGTCCCGCCAACGGCTGTTAAAGGAACCGCAGCCCGGCGAGATCACCACCATCCCCGTTGGGCAGGTGAAGAAAGGCGGCTTCCTCGGACTTGGTGGGGCATCGGTCGATGTCTCGATGCGATTTGCCTGGTGCCCGCCCGGTACGTTCCTGATGGGCAGCCCTCCCAGCGAGGCAGAGCGGTCGGGCGATGAGACCCAACATCGCGTCACGCTGACCCGTGGCTTCCACCTGGGTGTCCATCCGGTGACACAGGCGCAGTGGCAGGCAGTCATGGGCAGAAATCCTAGCTAGTGTTTGTCGCAAAAAGCGAATTCGGGCCATTTCCTGGCATTTTTGAGCGAATCGTGCAACGAAGATTGTACGTCAAACGTCTATCCTGGTGAAGAACCCTGGGCATTCCACAAGAAACGACTCCTTTCTTC
>DATNCY010000016.1:0-54386 GCA_035553375.1 Gemmataceae bacterium | reverse complement strand
TGCGATGATGCATTGGTTGCAAGCGGTCGTTGAGGCGATCTTCGGCGTGAACGAATCGGCATCCTCCGAACGTCCTTGGGAGGCATAGCTTATGCCAAGGACGTTCGGAGAGACACACTTGGATCTACTGGATTCCCTTGCCGGTGCCGCGGGCTAGCGGAGAATCTTTCCCGCTGGTTACGGTATCACGGCGTGCGGGCTGACGTAGCCGGTCCCCCTCTCTTTCTCCTGGACGATGATGCGCGGCGTCACCAGGACGACAAGGTGATGCGTCTCGCGCTCGGCTTTGTGGAATAGCTGACCCACGTAGGGGATTTCACCTAGAAATCTCGGACCAATGTTTTTGTCCACGTCGCACAGTTGCTTCCATCCCGTCAACACGGCCGTGCTTCCATCTGGGATGGACAGCGTTCGATCGATGCGCACTTTGGTCAGACGCGGCTGTTGAATGTACTGGTTGAACACAACCGGCCTGACATCGGGCTCCGCGTCCTTGGCTGGCTCGATCCGCGTGGTGATCTGCCGTAGAGGGATCTCGGACGAGTCGAGATTGTTCAGCGTGGCGTCGAGATGAAGGCGAATCCGCCGTCGATCCGCCGAGACGACCGAACGCAAGGACATTTGCAGACCGAGCGGCACAACTTCGGTTTTCTGCTGATATTCAACCTTGCCATTGCGTTGAACGATCTCCACGCCGGTCACGAAAAATTGTTTATCGATGGCGTTGACGTTGGCGGTCTGGCGATTGAACATCGTCAGTTTAGGTGCCTGCATGACATTGCTGCGCACATCGTTTTGAAGCACTTCCATCAGCAGGAACACTTGCGGATCCTTGACGAACACGACACCTTTCGCCGCATCTCCGAAGACGCCGCCGCGCTTCAGGTTTTGAAACACGTCATCGGCCACGACGGCGAACTTTACTTCGACCGCCACTTCCATGTCTTGCAAATGGCGAGGAGTGGCTGCTTTTTCTTTTTTCAGCTTGGCGGGAGGTGCAACGACGGCGGCAGGCGGCGGAAAGACAGGTTGCAACTTGGGGCACTCGGCGCGGCCAATGCCTGCGAATAACAGCGCCGCCGAAAGCAGACAGACAATCCGATAGCGAGCGGACATGCGCGAAACCCTCCCTTCCGTTGGGATCAGCCTACCAATCAACTCTCTCTATAACGATTCCTCCAAGCGCGACAATGGCGAACGCCGAGGATGGACCTGATAAAATAATCGTCGTGAGGAAAATCGGGAGGATGCGGCGATGACGGAAACCGAATGGCTTGAGTGTGTTTTGCCGGAAGCGATGCTGGATCATCTCGGAACGCAAGCAAGTACGCGAAAAACACGGCTGTTCGCCTGCGCCTGCGTTCGCCGCGTCTGGCCGCTGTTGACCGATCCGCGGCTGCGCGAGGTGGTCGCGTTGGCCGAGCGCTCCGCCGACGAACGGGTTCCCGCGAAGCAGATGCAGCAAGCCCGGTTGTTGGTAAGTCTGTTGCGCGAAGAACTGGAGGAGGCAGAGACGCGGCAACCCAACTGGATGACGCGGGCGGCGCGAGCGGCGGCGCAAGCGGTCGAGGCGCTGCTGCCGGCAAATGGAGCAATTCTCCAGACGCCGCGCGACATCCGCGAACCGCCCGATGTAATCAGCGCCACACGTATCGCGCGCACGGCAGGCCGTGCCATCGAGGCGCAGCGCGAGCAACGCCTTGGCCTGTCGCCCGTGCCGGCCGATTCCCCGCGTCCGCTGGAAATGCTCGATGCGGTGGAATTGCTGCGCGAGATCTTCGGCAATCCGTTTCGTTCCACGACGATCAAACCAGCCTGGCTCGCCTGGAACGAACGCTCCATCGCGAAAATGGCGCGCGCCATCTACACGGAGTGCCGTTTTGACGACCTGCCAATCCTGGCCGACGCGCTAGAGGAAGCGGGTTGCATGGATGGTGTCATGCTGGCGCATTGCCGCGCGTCGATGGCGCATGTACGTGGTTGCTGGGTCGTCGATGCTCTGCTGGGGATGAAGTGAGTAGGTCATCCAGTCATCCGTACTGACAACGCGTTGTCACTCGAAAATGGATATTTTCCCTCTCGAACGCAACATTACATCCCCGACAGGTTCTTGACATCGCTTTCACCTTTTCTCATACTCACACGTAGACTTTGCGCACGCCGTCGTAAACGTCCCACCCGGATGGGGTTTGAAGCATGGGCCGAGACGCGGCTCCCTTCTCACATGGTCTGTGCATCGTTCCGAGGCTTCTCCACCAAAGCACGTTCTGGCGTGTCCTCCACGGGCAGTCGCGGTCCTGGCGTTCGGGAAGTGGAGTTCCTTTCGCCGGGGATGATTCGCGTCCGCGCCGTGCGCGGACGGCTTGTGCCGGACTCCAGCGGACTTATCCGTATGGACCACGCGAACGTGGCGGTTGAGGTACTGCCGCGCTCACGCTCTTCTCTTTCCTCCTCGGGGTCGTCATGTTTGCATTCAGCCGTTTGCTGAAGCTGGGCTACATTCTGGGCTTGGCCGCCGTGGTCGTGTCGCTGTCTCAACCCAAAACCGCGCAGGCGCAGCGTTCGCGCATCGCACCGATGCTTCAACAGGTCGATATGCGGATGCGGCAACCGATGATGATGGCCCAACGCATGCTCATGATGGGCGGTATGAGTGGCGGTATGAGCGGCGGCATGCGTGGCGGTATGATGGGCATGGGCGGCATGATGATGGGCGGCATGGGTATGGGCGGCATGGGCATGGGCGGTATGGGCATGGGGGGATTCGCCGGCAAGGGCATGGGCGGATTCAACGGCAAGAAAGCTCTCTAATTCTCAGGGCCGGTCGTCACGAAAACTTTGGCGGATGCGCATCTCGCGGTAGCCGCCATCATCCAAAGCCTGTAGCGTAAGCGAAGGAGTCGTTTCCTCACTTACGCTCCAGGCTCTGACGAGAATCCTCCGTTCTCGCCTTCAATTATTACATCTTCTTAAGATTCTTGACACAACTCTCTTCCTTTCTCATACTCACAAGCAGACTTCGCACACACCACGTAGGTAAACGCCGAGAACTTTTGTTGAGCCTGAGTTGCGGCGAGGTCGCGTCATTCTCTTCCTTCCTCCTTCGAGGTCATCATGTTTTCCCTCGCTCGCTTGCTGAAAGTCGGCTACATCCTGGGCCTGGTTGCCGTGGTGTCGCTGCTGTCCCAACCGAAACCCGCGCGGGCGCAGCGCTCGCCTATCGCGCCGATGCTTCAACAGGTCAATAGTCGGATGCAGCCATCGATGATGATGTGCCAGCGGATGCTCATGATGGGCGGCATGGGCGGCGGCATGGGCATGAGTGGCGGCATGATGGGCATGCGTGGCGGCATGATGGGCGGCATGGGCATGGGCGGCATGGGCATGATGGGCATGCGTGGCGGCATGATGGGCATGCGTGGTGGCATGATGGGCGGCATGTCCATGATGGGCGGCATGGGCATGGGCGGCATGGGCATGCGTGGCGGCATGATGGGCATGGGTGGCATGTCCATGATGGGCGGCATGGGTATGGGTATGGGCATGGGCATGGGTGGTATGGGCATGGGTGGATTTGCCGGCAAGGGCATGGGCGGATTCAACGGTCGAAAAGCTCTTTAAGTCGTTCGGTCATGATCTTTTTCGCGCCGGCATCGCTTCGCCGGCGCGATTATCTTCTTTCGGATTGATGCCTGTCTGCCAAACGGGGCCGATTGTCTTGCGCCGCGCCGGGACAAAAGAGGGTCGGGCAAGGCTCTGGCTCCTTGACACATCCTTACTTTCTCTTCATAATAGTTACGACGATTGAACGGCCTTTCTAGGGCCGTGTACACTCTTATTCGCCCGGCGTTGTGGCGCAACAATCAATACGGCCAGCCCAAAACCTCCTTGGGTCATTACCGTCCGGTTTCCGACATTTCTTAGCGGGAGATCAACATGCTTCACTCCATCCGTTGCTTGCAAGTTGGCTACGTTCTGGTTTTCGTGACGCTTGTCGCCCTGCTATCGCAGCCCGGCACCTCACAAGCTCAGCGCGCACCTATCGCCCCCATGCTCAGCCAGATTCAGAGCATGCAGCAGCAGTCCATGCAACAAGCCCAAATGATGCTTATGGCAGGTGGTGTTGGAGGTGGCGCGAGCATTAGCGGCGGTATGGGTATGGGCGGTATGGGCATGGGTGGTATGGGTATGGGCGGCATGTCCATGATGGGCGGCATGTCCATGATGGGCGGTATGAGTATGGGCGGCATGTCGATGATGGGCGGCATGGGCATGGGTAGCATGTCCATGATGGGTATGGGTGGTATGGGCATGGGTGGCATGGGCATGAATATGATGGGTGGCATGGGCATGGGCGGTATGGGCATGAACATGATGGGTGGCATGAACATGATGGGCATGGGCGGCATGGGCATGGGTGGCTTCGCCGGTAAGGGCATGAGTGGTTTCAACGGCAAAAAGGCTTTCTAAGTCCGTCGCTCCATCGCAAAGCTGTCGTTTCTCCGCACCGGCGTCGCTTCGCCGGTGCGTTTTCGTTTCCATTCCGGGCGTTTTAGCCTCGACCGCAAACCTAACGAAAAAGTCAGAATCGGGACACTTAGTTCTTGACATCTCTCTTTGCCCCCTCCATAATGTCCGAATCAATGAATGGCTCACTCCAATCTTTCACGAGCTGTTCTCACTCTTCGCGGTTACGAAAGGAATCAACACATCCGCCTTCCCGAAACCTCCGCCGTGTGGTTCGCGCCTGATTTATCCGGCTCGACTCGCCGACTTCTATGCGGCACCCACTCGTCATTCTGACGAGCCGATAAGGCATCCTGGACGTTTCATCGGAAGTGTTACTCCTCACGAGATGCGCCACGCGGAGGATGGTCTTCCGCGAGATGGCAAGCGATCTACCTCCGACGACTTCACCGAGCGGTGCGGCCTGTCGCGAGAGGGGTTAGGGGGATGCCGCGCGCGATACGGTCGCGACAGCCCCGGAAATCGTTCGATAGTGGTCGAGCTTTATCGATTCCTGGGAGGTCTTCATGGTTGGCTCCGTGCGTTGGTTGAAAGTCGGATATGTTCTGGTTCTGGCGATGGTTGTCGCTCTGCTGTCGCAGCCTGGCGCCTCGCAAGCGCAGCGCTGCCCGATCGCGCCCATGCAGAGCATGATCAGTCAGCAGATGCAATCGCCCATGCAGATGGCCCAGCGGATGCTGATGATGGGTTCATCAAGCGGTGGCATGGGTGGCGGCATGGGTGGCGGCATGAGCATGGGCGGTGGCGGCATGGGCATGGGTGGCATGGGTATGGGCGGCATGGGCATGGGCGGTATGATGAGGGGTGGTATGGGCGGTATGAGCATGGGCGGCATGTCTATGATGGGCGGCATGAGCATGGGTGGTATGAGCGGCATGGGCATGGGTGGCATGGGTGGTATGGGCGGCATGATGATGGGCGGTATGGGTATGGGCGGCGGCGGCATGGGCGGTTTCGCCGGTAAAGGCGGCATGGGCGGCTTCAACGGCGGCAAGGGTTTCTGATCTCGAAGTGCCAACGAACGAATACCAACCTGCGGCGCGGCAAAGGGAGATGATGTCCTTTGCCCGCGCCGCGAGTTGGTGTGTTTGCCTCGCCTTGACACTCCGCAGGCAATGTGCGACCTTCTTCGGCCGGCCTATCGTCCGGACCCAAGGAGGGCCATGCCATGAACGGTCGATCCCCTTCGGCGTCTGCTCGCTGCTCGCTCTTGACAGCCCAATCCGAGGAAATCGCTTCTTCCTCCGCGCTCGCGCCGGAAAGCCGCCGCTGGCGGTTGTCGCTGATCTTGCCGGCCTACAACGAGGAAGCCGGTATCTGCCAGGCCGTCGCCGAGGCTTGCGACGCCCTGGCGGAGTTGACCCGCGATTATGAGATTCTCGTCGTGGACGACGGCAGCCGTGACGACACCGTCGCCCTCGTCGCCGAGATGGCGGCGACTCGGCCACAGGTGCGGTTGCTGCGTCACGAGCGCAATCGCGGTTACGGCGCCGCTCTACGCACCGGCTTCGCGGCGGCGCGCTTTGAGCGCGTGGCCTTCACCGATGCCGACTGTCAATTTCACCTCGCCGACCTAGGCCGTCTGCTGCCGCTCTCCGATCGCTATCCGCTGGTCGTCGGCTGGCGCGAGGCGCGCCAAGATCCCTGGCGTCGCCGCTTCCTGTCGCGCGGCTACAACCTGTTGACACGCACCCTGCTGGGCACGCGCGTCCGCGATTGCGATTGCGCCTTGAAGGTGTTCCATCGTGAGGTACTCGCGCCGCTGGCACCGGAGACCAACACTTTTTTCGTCAACGCCGAGATGCTGACAAAGGCTTGTCAGCGAGGTTTAGAGGTGGTCGAGGTCGGCGTGCGTCATCGGCCACGCCTGCGTGGAACGAGCAAGGTATCGCTGTTCGAGGTGCCGCGCATCCTGACGACGCTGCTGCCGTTTTGGTGGTCGCGGGTAATGTTCGCGGGGGATTCTGCGTGCTTGCCAGCCCGCAGCGCAAGCAAGGGAAAAAGTCCCCCTTGCTTGCGCTGCGGGCTAGTTTGCTGCCTGCTCGTCTTGTTCGCCGCCATCCTGTTCTTTCTGTGTCCGCATGCGCCGCTGCTGGAACCGCAGGAGCCGCGCTACGCCGAAATCCCTCGGCAAATGCTGAGTGAAGGGCGTCTATTGGTGCCGGTGCTGCACGGTCAGCCGTATCTCGACAAGCCGCCGCTGTTGTACTGGATGGTGATGAGCAGTTACGCCGTGTTCGGCGTTCACGATTGGGCCGCGCGTCTGGTGCCGGGGTTGGCCGGCGTTTTGACGGTGCTGTTGACGTATCTGTGGGGTCGGCGCGTGGTCGGCGAGCGGGCCGGTTTGTGCGGAGCATTGGTGCTGTGCTTGTCGGCCGGCTTCATTTATCGGCAGCGCATGCTCAACATGGATAGTCTACTGTGTCTGTGGGTGACGGCCGCCCTTGCCGCGACGCACACGGCATTGACCGCCGGCCCCGCCTTACGGCGGCGCTGGTGGCTGCTGGCGGCGGTCGCCTGCGGATTGGGATTGTTGACCAAGGGGCCGGTGGCGCTGGTTCTGGTCCTGACCCCGCTGTTACTCTATCCACGCCTGGAGCCGCGCTGCGCCCGCGTCTCTCTCCGCGATGGGGCCCTCTTCGTGCTGCTGGCGCTGGCGCTGGCTGCGCCGTGGTACATCGCCGTGATGGTGCAAGAACCCGATTTCGCCCGCACCTTCTTCTGGAAGCATCACATCGAGCGCTTCCTGACACCATTCGATCACGAGAAACCAGCCTGGTTCTATCTGCCTGGCCTCCTCGCCGGCATGTTGCCGTGGACTCTGCTGGCACCGGGTTTCGTGCGCTTTCTTGCTCGGCGTTCGCTGCGGGCGGCCCATCGGCGTCCGGCCGCGCTCGGCTTTTTCCTCTTATCAGCTCTGTGGTGTCTTCTCTTTTTCTCCGTCTCCGGTTGCAAGCGCCCGGCCTACATTCTGCCGGCCATGCCGGCGCTGGCCCTCGCGCTAGGCTGCTATCTCAATGTCCTCGTGCCGCGCGCTCGCCATAGGGCGGATACGGGATTGGCGATGCTTTGGCGTTGGCGTTCGCGGGTCGCCTGGCAGGCGACGCTTCTCGTGCTGGCGCTGGCCCTGGGCATGATCGCCGTGGCCGGCTTCAAGCAGATGCTCGAACCTGGCCCGACTCTTTTCCTGGAGGCGCTGACCTTGGCGGCGCTGGGCCGATTCGCCGCTCGCCGCGTCTCCTGGGGCGTCTGCGCCGCCATCACTTTTGTCGTGCTTGGCCTCGGCGTCTATCATTTGCAGCCCGCTTACAATCGTCAATTCGCGCTACCCGTTTCGTTGCGCGACGAGGTGAGCCGCGCCGACAGCGAGCGCGTGCCGGTCGTGTGTTATCCGCAGCGCTGGGATTCGGTCAGTTTCTATGTGCCTCACGCCGACGTGCGCGTTTACACGCTGGGGCAGCGCCAACAATTGCTGGCGGACCTGCGTTCCCGGCCACGGACGCTCTTACTGGTGAAGTCCGGCCGAGTGTTCGATGATTTCCTGCGCGAGATGCCCGATTCGATTGAATTCAGGGCGCAGAGCCAGCCGGGGCTTGTCACCGCCGGTTGGGTCAGCCCGCGTTCGGAACCATCGGACGGCCTTTATGCGCGAGCCGAACCGCGACCGTGAGGGAGTGCCGGCACAACGGCATCCAAGAAACGTCTTGACCGAAATCAGAGTCTTTCTTAATATCTCCGCCCGGCATGACCTTCGTGCGCGGCACGTCTCGCCCCGTCCTCGAATGATTTCCGCGGATTGCCGGATCGGACTGGCGTTCTCTTTCGGAAGATCCCGAACCCGCACATTTTCTCAATGAGTGGAAGGAACCACCCATGCAACCTCAGCGGGTTGCCTTTGCCATAACATTGTTGATGCTCGCGTTCACCACGACACGCGGACACGCCGGCCTCATTCCGTGGAGCTACCAATGGAACGCGGATCCCATCGTTATTAACGCCAATCCATTCGGCCCCAACAATCCATCCACGGGAGGTATCACGCTCATTCCCAGTGCCATCACCGTGACGGGCGGATTACCCGCCGTGGCCCTGGGCAATTCCAACATTGTCGCCGTCAACCTGACGACCTTCAATTTCTCTTCCAATCCGTCCGGTCAACCCGATCACTTCAACAACAGTCCCTACAATCTCAACGTCACGCTGACGGATATTGCCTCCCATGCCGCGCGGACCTTGAATTTCCGCGGCCTCTTCAACGGCACCCTGAGCAATAGCAGCGCGAACATCACCACGACGTTCACTTCGCCGACCACCCAAAGCGCGGTGCTTGGCCACAACCTCTATACGGTCAACTTGACTTCCTACACGCCTCCCGGACCGCCGTCAGCCAACAACGTAGGAACGATTGGCGCCCATGTGGACGTGCATCCGGTGGAGGCACCGGAACCGCCCGCCCTTCTGCTGGCCGGGACGGGACTCGCCGGCACGGTCGGCTGTTGGCTGAGACGCCGGCTCCCTGGTCTCGGCGTAAAAGGATAGTCGTCTCTTTCTCATTTTTCGCGTAGGATAGTTCCTATCCCACGATGGCCGAAAGCGTTCCCCGCCTTCGCGTCCATCCTTGCCCGCAAGGTTCGTTGTGCTATCGCCCGGAGTCCCACCGCGAAAGTTACCATGCGCTCCTCACACCCCCGATGTCTCGCCGTTCTGACACTCGCTCTCTTTCTCATTCCCCTGGCGACCAGCCGCGCCGCTGACGGGCTGGATGCACGCATCAAGGAAGTCATCGCGCGCCCCGACTACAAGCATAGCCGATGGGGACTCCTCGTCGTCGATGCCAACACCGGCAAGCCGATTTACCAGCACAACGCCGATGAATTGTTCGCCCCGGCCTCCGTTACCAAACTCTATACCTGTGCCGCCGCCCTCGTCGCGCTCGGTCCCGATCATCGCTTTCGGACGCCGGTCTATCGCCGGGGCGAACTGGTCGATGGCACCCTCAAAGGCGATCTCATTCTGGTGGCCAAGGGCGATCCGACGCTGGGCGGCCGCAGCGACGCCAACGGCCACCTCGTCTTCAAGAATAGCGATCACACCTACGCCAGCTTCACCAGCACCCTGCCCGAGTTGACCGATACCGATCCGCTGGCCGGACTGCGTGCGCTGGCCCAGCAGATACGCAAGAGCGGCATTCGCAAGGTCGAGGGCGAGGTACTCATCGACGACCGCCTGTTTACGCCGTCCTTCGGCAGCGGCAGCGGTCCCAAGATCATCACGCCGATCATGGTCAACGACAACCTGATTGATGTGATTGTCGCGCCCGGTAAGGCGGTGGGCGAACGCGCGTCGGTGCAAGTCCGTCCCAAGAACGAGTTCATGCAGACCGATGTCCAGGTCGAGACGATTGGCAAGGACGAGAAACCCACGATCACCGTCGAGCTTGTTGGCTTGGGCCGCTACGTCCTGCGCGGCGGCATTCCGCTTGGCTCACGACCGCTGGTGCGCATCTGCCCGGTGGCAGACCCCGAGAGCTTCGCGCGCGGCCTGTTCATCGAGACGCTGCGCCGCGAAGGGGTGAGCGTGAAAGCCAGCGAGTTGCGCCGGCCGACCGTTACGCTGCCGGACCAGGATGGCTATGCCGGTCTGACCACGGTGGCGCGCTACGAGTCGCCGCCGCTGTCCGAACTGCTGAAGGTGATACTCAAGGTCAGCCATAATCTCTATGCCAGCACGCTACCCTTGCTCCTCGCCTCGCGCAATGACAAGCGAACGATGGCCGAGGGGATGGCCCTGGAGGGCAAAATCCTGGCGGAACTGGGAGTGAATGTGAAAAGCATCGCCCTGGAGACCGGCGCCGGCGGCGGATCGTGCGATCATGTGACGCCGCGCGCCACGGTGGAACTTCTTCAGGGGATGGCGCGCCGCTCGGACTTCGCCGTCTTTCGCTCAGCTCTGCCGGTATTGGGAGTCGATGGCACGCTCGTCAATGTGGTCGGCAAAGACAGTCCCGCGCGCGGTAAGGTGTGGGCCAAGACCGGCACCTATGTCGATAACGATCTGCTCAACGATCGCATCTATCTGCGCTGCAAGTCGTTGGCGGGCGTGATGACCGCGAAGAGCGGCCGCAAGCTCGTGTTCGCCGTGTTCCTCAATCATGTGCCGTTGCCTCCCGGCGTCAATTCGACCCGTGAAGGCAAACTGCTCGGCCGACTGTGCGAGATTCTTTACGAGCATACCCCCGAATCCGTTTCTCAGCGGTAGGAACGGTTAGCTTGCGAGGAGATGATCGTCTCCCTATATCCTACTAGGACTGGATTTTTTCTCTCACACCCAAGAGGAACTCCCATGCGTCGCTGGACCGGAGGTTTGCTCGCCGCCTTGTTCGTGGCGGTGCCGTTGCTGGCCGCGGATAAACCCGCGGATGCAAAAGGCGATGACCGCGCCGCGCAGTTTAAGAAGGTACAGGAAGATTACCTGAAGGCGGTGCCGGACGCGCGCAAGGCTCTTGAAACGGCCAAGACACCGGAAGATCGGAAGGCCGTTTTTCAAAAGCTGAACAAGGAATTCGCGCCGCGCATTCTCAAGCTGGTGGAGGCCGACCCCAAGGACAAGCTGTCGTTCGACATGCTGACGTGGGCCACTCAGGCTTTGCCGGACGTGGATAGCAAGGTGTTCGATTCGTTGGCCAAGTACTGGGCCAAGGACGAGAAAATCAAGGATCTGTGCCGAAGGCTTTCGATGAGTCCGAAGGAAGGCACCACGAAGTTGCTTCAGAAGGTACTCGACGACAATTCGGACAAAGATGCCAAGGGGCTGGCCTGCTTCGCCCTCGCCAAAGCGGCGGCCGACAAGGCCGATAAGGATCCCAAGGACGCCACCAAAGCTTCGGCCCGAGCCGAGCAATTGTACGAACGGGTCGAGAAGGAGTTCGCGGATGTGAAGTTGGGACGAGACACGCTGGGCAACCAGACCAAGACGGCCCTATTCGAGATCCGCAATTTATCGATTGGCAAGACGGCTCCGAACGTGGAGAGCGAGAACTTGGACGGCAAGAAGGTTCAGCTCAAGGACTACAAGGGCAAGGTGGTCGTACTCGACATCTGGGCCACCTGGTGTCCGCCATGCCGAGCCATGATTCCGCACGAACGCGAGATGGTCAAGAAGCTCAAGGACAAGCCGTTTGCCCTCATTAGCATCAGCGCGGATGCGAAAAAGGACACGCTGACGAAGTTTATCGAGGATACCCCGATGCCGTGGACGCATTGGTGGAATGGCCAAACGGGTGGCATCCTTAAGGACTGGAACATCCGCTTCTTCCCCACGATTTACGTCCTCGACGCCAAGGGCGTGATTCGCTACAAGCACATTCGCGGCCCCGAACTCGAAGAAGCCGTCGAGAAATTGGTCGCGGAAGCGAAGAAATAAGCCGTTCTCGATAATGCGCCGCTGGCATCTTAGCGCGGTCAGCGCGAAGAATCTGTCCCATAAGCTCCCCTCTCCCCCGTACTCGGGGGAGAGGGGTAGGGGGCAGCAATCCCGCAGAAAAGTCACCCCCTCACCCCAACCCCTCTCCCCCGAGTACAGGGGAGAGGGGCTTCGGGGACAAGCGCGAAGACGCCAGCGGCCTTTCGGCGAACCTTTTTCCGTTTCGAGTGTCTGACCGCTATGGAACAAGACAAACGCCGTTATCGTCAACTCAAGCGCGACCTCAAGCGAGCGGGCAGCCGCAAGCGTCGCCGTCATCTCCAGCGTGAACTGCTTGACCATCCCGAGGAAGCGGGCCAAACCGACTTCGACTTTGGTCGCGATAGCACCGCCGGGCTAAACGGCATCGACCGCGACAGCACTCGCCATCGCATGGATCGATCGGAGGATCGGCCCACTGGTTTTTCGACGGAATAGCAAGAGACGCCGGACTCGACGTTCAAGCCGATCCGCTTATTTTCTGAAGGAGAAGAGGAAGATTAGTGCTGCTCCGTAAGCTACGGGAGACTCTTCCCGCCCAGCAATCCCAGAATGCTCCCAAAACCCATCTTCCAGGTGGTGTCGCACGTCTCGACGATTTTCCGCGTCTGCTCGTTCTGTAACTCGGTCGGCCGTGTCGCCAGGTAGACGGCGACGATGAGCGATAAGGCCGTTAGACATACCGCGACCCAAAAGACGGACTTGAACCCGATCGGCACTGCGGCATTCTTGTTTGGTGAAGGAGCTTTGTTAGCCACGAGCGGACTCCTTTTGGCTCTTGCTCTCCTCGCGCCAAACCTTGATTTTTCCGTCGTGAATCTCGATATGGCTGCGCGTGAACGGATGGCGGAACGTCTCCCAAACGATCGCCCGAATGAACTTCGAGGAGATGAGCATAACCGCCAGCGCTATGCTGGCACCGATGAAAAAGATGAGGTCGGTGAGAGACATGATTTATTCCCTTCCTCGCTGCCGATATGTTGTTATTCTGTCCGTTATCTTCTGTCCAGTCAAGCTCATCAATTCCGGCCCAGAAACCATTGCCTTGATGATTAGTCCCCATTCTCCATCGGAGGAGGCGGCTGCATACTCACCACCGATTGTTCGGACATCCGCTCGTAATCGCTGACTTTCTTGTGCAGTGTGTTGCGATTGATACCCAGCCGTTTCGCCGCCGTCACCTGTACCCGGCCACAACTTATCATCACTTGTTCAATCAATTCGCGCTCGACGGTGCCGACGATGCGCTCGTGGAGAGTGCCGTCCGGCAAAGTCTGATCGCCGGTGCGGACGAGCTGTTGAATGAGGCTTTGCAGGTCGGTGCCGCCGCGTGCGCGTGCGGCGCGCCAACGCCGCATTCCTTGACCGGGCGGCGTCAGCAGGTCCGGCGTCAGCGGGCCGCCGTGGGCCAACACCACGGCACGTTCCATGTAGTTCTCCAACTCGCGCACGTTGCCGGGCCAATCGTGGTCTTGCAGAATGCGGATCACGGCCGGCGTCAGTTCCGGCGCATCACGGCGATGTTCTTCGCTATGGTGTTCCAGGAAGAACCTCGCCAGGGCCGGAATATCCTCACGCCGTTCGCGCAGCGGCGGCAACTCGATGGCTACCACGTTGAGACGATAATACAAATCATCGCGGAAGCGGCCGGCGGCGATCTCGTCTTCGAGATACTGATTGGTGGCGGCGATGACGCGCGTGTTGACGCGGATGGTTCGGCTCTCGCCGACGCGCTCGAACTCTTTTTCTTGCAGCACGCGCAGCAGCTTGACTTGCAGCTTGGGACTCATGCTGGAGATTTCATCGAGGAAGATGGTGCCGCCATGCGCCGCCTCGAATCGGCCGGTCTTGTTATCGATGGCTCCGGTGAACGCACCCTTGATGTGGCCGAACAACTCGCTTTCCAGCAGACTCTCGGCCAGGGCGCAGCAGTTGACGCGCACGTAGGGACCGTCCGTGCGCGGGCTGAGGCGATGGATGGCGCGGGCCATCATCTCCTTGCCGGTGCCGGTCTCGCCGACAAGCAGTACGCTGGCGGGCGTCGGCGCCACCAGACGGAGCAGCCGATACACCTCGCGCATCGCCGGGGAGTCTCCGACAATCCCCGACAAGCTGTCGGCATCTCCATCCGGTGGTTCCGGCATCTTCATACGTCGCAAGCCTCCCTCTTTGCCAGCCCGCAGCGCCAGCAAGGGAACTCCTTGTTGGCGCTGCGGGCTGGCAAAGTCTTATGATTTTTCAGTAGACTGCGGTCCAACAGGGAGCGTTTTACCGCGCGACGCCAACAGCGCGGCCAGGCGGTCGGCCGATAAACGCGGTTCGTCCAGTAACAGACTATCCATCTCCTTGAAGACGAAATCCGTCAAATCGTCGCCGGTCCAGCCGAGGGTGCGCAAATGCTCGCCAATCTGCTCCAAACAATGATCGCGTAAGCGCGCCGTCTGCCGCGAGATATTGCCTTCATGAATGCCCAGCAGACTCGCCACCTCACGCTGACTGAGACGATAACGCAGACGCAGGCCAAGGATGAGCGCTTCTTGTTCCGACAATCCATCCAGCCATTCGCGCGCCGCCAGACGGAATTCATCGTACCAGTGTTCGTGGCCGTTGTCGGAAAAGGGCAGATCGCGCTCGCCGAGATCGTCTTCGGGCAGCGATTGCAAGCCGCGACGATGACGCAGTTCGGAGAGGTGTTTGTTTTGGAAGACGCGGATAAGCCAGGGTACAAGCGGACGCTGGCCGTCGTAACGGGCCAGGATGGGCAGCGATCCCTCGCGCTCGCCGGCAAGGAGATAGCCCCAGAACTCGGCGACGGCCTCATCTTGTCGTTCCGCATCGCGCGGGAACAGCCGCACGGCCCGCAGACGCAGGGCATCGACGAGCAGGCAATCGGTACGGTTGGCGCGCGCGGCGAACAACGCTCCCCAGGCGCTTTTCTGTTTCTCCAGACACGCACAGGCCAAAAACCAATCCACCGCGTACAGGTTCTCCAGAAAAAGCTCCCAGTTCGTCGTCTCACCCTTGTGAGCGAGCTTGGCGCGATTCAACTCGAAGGCTCGTCCCAAGTGTTGCTCGAACACCGGCAAGGGCAGCGCGATCGCCGGCAGGCGCAGACGGCAAAAGTGATACAGCAGGGTTATGTGGACCGGATTGGTCATCGTCGGCGTTCCAGCCGCTTGTCAACCTTGAGGAACAAATACCAACACCTCAACGCGGGCGGCGGGCAGCGGATCGCGTTCCGGCTTGGGCGGCGGATTGACGCCCTGACCCAGCGGCGTCACCTTGCGCGACGAGAACCAGCCCATTTTCTGGATGGAATGCTGTTTTTTGAGATAGTCGCAAACGGCCTCGCTCTGCTGGCGCGTGATCGTCGGAGCCAGCGACGGCGAAGCCTTCTTGGGATCGGCGTAGGTGGCGACGACGACCTCGGACCCCTTGTGTTTCATGCCCTCCAACCAGGGAGCGAGACCATCCAGGCGTTCGCGCCCCTGCGCGGTGAGTACGGCGCGGCCCGGCTCGAACAACTCCGATTCGGCGAAATACTGGCGGTTGCGCTCGCAATTGGGTCGCACCAGAAGACTGGTCGGATCTTCGATGTAATCGCGCACCACGGGCAAATGCTTGACGGCGTCGGCACTCTGACCGATGGACGCCATCGTGTCATTGCCCTGCTTGAGGAGAGCGAGCAAGGCGTCATAGGCTTGTGGATCGCGAGCCAATTTGCCGAGCGTGCCTTCTCCATCCTGGATACCTTGCAATGTCTGCTTCACTTGCCCCAGCACGTCAGCCAACTCGGTGCTTGGCTCCGATTCGAGCAAGGCGTCCTCGACCGCGAGGTCGTCCGCTTGCCCGGACTTTGGTTTACGGCGATGAATCTCCAACACCTTGCCGCCGAGCATACCTTCGCTGACGATCTGCACCGTCGAGTTCGCCCGCACCATCTGGCGATACTCGTTCTTCAACAACAGACGTAGCACGACGGGTCCATCGGGCGTCTGGGGCGGGGCGATGCCGACGACTTCGCCGGCGTCGATGCCCTGGATACGGACGCGCGTGCCGACCTCGACGCCGCGAATCTCGCGGAAGCCGACACGCACATGCAGGGGATCTTTGCCGAACCATCCTCGACTGCCGATGGCGAATAGACCGATCACGGCCAATCCCACCCCCACGAGGACGGTGAGACTCAACACCAGCGCTTGCAGACGCGACAAGGCACGGGACACGCTTGGTTCTCCTCGGGTTTGCCTTCCACCTACCAGCCCGCAGCGTCAGCAAGAGATCCCTTACTGACGCTGCGGGCTGGCAGACGACTCTGCATCATTATATCGGATGTACCCTTTCGCGCCGCATGCGAGCCGGTTTGATCCTTCTCCGCGTCCATGAGAAGAGGAGCGAAGGATTGGAAATTTCGTCGGAAGTCGCCATTTACACTTTGCATGGTCCCCCTCCCAGTGCTTATGATAAGAGAAGTCTCGTCACGTACTCTCTATTCTGTGCGCACCTGATATTCATTCTGCCCGTGGCGGAGAGTTCTTCATGGCCGTAAAGAACAGTTTCAAACAGCAGTGTCCCAGCTGTGAGGCGATGGTCCCCATTCGCGATACCGGCCTCATCGGTCGAAAAATCGACTGCCCGAAGTGCAAGTATCGCTTCGTGGTCGAGGAACCCGCCGAGGAGGAGGACGATGAGGCTCCAAGCAGTCCCGCCAAGAAGACCAAGCCGGGAGCGACCGGCGTGACGAATAAGAAGCCGGCCAACGGCAAGGCCGCCGGCAAACCCACCCCCAAGCGCCGCGGCGACGACGACGAGGATGACGACGAAGATGATCGGCCGAAAAAGAAAAAGAGCGGCGGCGGCTCCGGGATACTCATTATCGGTCTCGGTCTGGGCGCGGTAGCCATCGTCGCTCTGGCCATTGGCGCGTACTTCCTCTTCGCCGGTGGCGAGCCGAAATCTTCCAGTCCGACCGGGGGGCCGATGGCGGGCGTCCCTGGTAGCGGTCCCGGCGGAAACGCGCCGGGGAACGTCGAGATGAAAAAGGAGGAGGGGCCCAAAAAAGATGTCAAGCCGGTTTTGACGGATGCGACGAATTTGCTGCCCAACGACTCGCAGATGGTCATCAATCTGCCGGTGGATCGATTACTGGGCAATGCCGCGTTCAAGAAAGCGGCGCTGATGACGCCCGGCTCATTCGGCGAGGTTCCCTTCCAGCGGACCTGGGGCATCTCTCCCTCCGATGTCAGCCAGGTCGTGTTGGCCCTGAATCCCGAGAAGAAGACCGTGTTCTCGGTGATGCGAACCGACAAGCCCGTGAAAGAGGATCAGATTGTCGCCGCACTCAAGCTCAAGGCCGAGGCGCCGATCGGTAACTTGCGGTATTATCTACTCAAGAAACCGCTGGATAGCCTGAGTACGTTCCTGCTGAAAGCCAATGAAACGCGCGACAAGGTCGCGCTGCACTTCCTGGACAACTACACGGTGGTTTGCGCCGATCTTGGGCCGATGCAGCAGTTCCTGCAAGAGAAAGGGCATCCGAAGCACCTAACGGAACTTCCGGCTCCGCCGGAGGAGAAGCCCCAAGGGGGCGCGCCTGGTATGGGCGGCATGCCAGGGATGCCAGGCATGCCTGGTGGTCCCCAACGTCCCGGTGGACCTCAACCAGGAGGGCCGCCTCAGCCTCCCGGTGGACCGAAACCGCCCGGCGCGGGTATGGCCGGTGGGAACCCCGGTGCCCCGCCTCCAGGAAACCAACTCCCGACTTCCGCCAGTCAACCAAAAGCTCCCGGCGGCGGAAAACCCCCGGCCCCCGGTAATCAGCCTGGCGTTCCAGGAGGTCCACCGCCGATGCCTCCGGGTGGCGGTGTCGGAGGATTCAGGCCTCCGGGAGGGTTTCCTCCCGGCATAGTGCCTCCTGGCATGTCGCCCGGCGGCGGCGACAGCGATTCCGGCCCCGCCGGCGTCAGTTCGTCCTATCTGACGATCGATCCGCACATGAAAGCGGTGTTGGATCAGGTCGAGAAAATCGACAAGAAAGAAGGCCAGGTCTTGCTGTTGAGCTTTGCTTACAATACCTCGCTGCTCACGGTGGACAATATCAAGAAGTCGCCTCGGGCCGGTCCGCTCGACGTATCTCCGCTTACGGATGCCTCCGTTTCGCAGACGGACCTGGACAAGCTCAAAAAGAACATCAAGGCCATAGGCAAGAGCTTGACGGAACTGAGCGAATCCAAGTTCTCCCAGACGCGCGCCCTCTCGACCAAGGACGAAAAAATTGTCTCCGTGGCCCAGAAAGAGGTTTCCGAAGCTCTGGTCAAGCAGTTCGAGCGCGAGAACCTCGATATGTTGGAGAAGACTCCCCCGGCCAGGGGGAACTTCCCTGGCATGCCGGGTATGCAGCCTGGTATGCCGATGCCTCCAAACGGAGGCGGCTTTCCGCAACCCGGTCCTGGTGGGCAACGCCCCAATGGGTTCCCGCAACCCGGTCCTGGTGGGTTTCCGCAACCCGGTCCCGGCGGCTTCCCCCAGCCAGGCGGCGAAGAAGACAAGAAGGAAGAGAAGGGCAAGGATGGCGACTATCGGATCTGGACCAAAGACAAGGTCGTGGCGGTTGGCATCAACCAGAACCTCCAGGCGGAGCGTTATCAGAAGCTGTCCCAGATGCTTGAGGAGGTTTGTAAGAAACTCCGGGCCAATGCCGACATGTGCGATGACCGTTCGCGCATCCATGAGCTGGCTGCGGCGACCCAAGAGTTTCTCAAGAAAGAGGGGCACTTCCCACGCGGCACCCTCCCACGCAAGGCCAGCGATGAGCGCGGCATCGATTGGCGTCCCGATCAGCGTCTGAGCTGGATGGTCGAACTGTTGCCCTATGTCGCCAACGGCGAGTTCAAGGATTTGCGTAAACGCATTGAGGATGCCAGTTCGTGGAATGACCCGCCGTTGAATCAATTCGTGGGCACCACGGTGATCCCGCAGTTCCTGGCACCGCTGCCGCCGGACAAACGCGAGGGCTACTACATTCAGTATCCAGCCCAGAAAAATATGCCCCTGGCTGCCACGCATTTCGTCGGCATGGCCGGCGTCGGTCTGGACGCGGCGGAATATCGCGCCGGCGATGCGGCCACGGCCAAGCTGCGCGGCATTTTCGGCTACGACCGCGAGACCAAGGCGGACGACATCAAGGACGGTCTGGGCGAAACGATTCTGCTCATCCAGGTGCCGCCCGCGCCGAAGTCGCCGTGGATCGCCGGTGGCGGCAGCACGGTTCGCGGCGTGTCCACCGATCTCGATTGCCTGCAACCGTTTGTCTGCGCGAAGTACCAGGGCAAGGACGGCACCTTCGCCATCATGGCCGACGGCAAGGTGCGTTTCATTCCGGAAACGATCCCCGCCAAAACATTCCAGGCGATGTGTACCATCGCCGGCGGTGAGAAGATCAAGGATATCGACGAGGTTGCGCCCGAAGTGCCCGCGCCAGAAGACTTCCAACAGCCGGAACTGAAGGCGGAGCAGCCCGTGGTACAATCACCCGCGCAAGGGACCAAGGGAGGACAAGGCCGGGACTTACAGAACCTACAGGGCATTTGGACGCTGGTTGGCGGCGAAGCCCAAGGTAAGCCGATACCCGCTGAACTCGCTCAGCAACTGGGCGGGAAAGTGGTAATCACCGGCGACAAGTATGTTCTAAGCGTGGGTAAGGAGAACGAAGGAGGAACTGTCACGTTCGACGAAACAAAGACTCCGAAAACCGTCGATGCGCGGATCACGGAAGGCAACGACAAAGGGAAGAGCCAACTCGGCATTTATTCTCTCTCGGGAGACGAGTTGAAGCTGTCCTTCGCTCATCCCGGTCAACCTCGTCCCTCCAGCTTCGCGACACGGGCTAATTCCACCGAACAGGTTTTCGTTTTCAAACGCGCGAAACGCTGACCGGGCTGGAGCTTTTCTATCCTTGTCAATCATTCGGGCGTCGATTCGCGGTCTTCTTATCGCTGATCGACGCCCGATTTTTGTTTTAATCTTCCCGATCTGCCTTGGAACCATGCATCCTCACCCGCCTCTCTTCCTCGGTCTCGACATCGGCACGCAAAGCGTCCGCGCCGCCCTCTACGATTCGGCCGGAATGTGTCGCGGCTATGCCACCGCGTCGCTGGACACCTTTCATCCGCAACCCGCCTGGGCCGAACAGGACGCCGGGCAATGGTGGTTGGCGACACGGCAAGCCGTCCCGGAAGCACTCGCCCGCGCCGGCTGCAAACCCGACGAGGTCGCCGGCATCGGTCTGGACTGCACCGCCTGCACGGTCATCCCTTGCCGGATCGATGGCACACCGCTGCATCGCGCTCTGTTATGGATGGATCAGCGTTCTTTCCGCGAAGCCGAACAGATTAGCGCCACGAAGGACGCCAGTCTGCGCTACGTTTCCGGCGTCGTCTCGCCGGAGTGGATGCTGCCCAAGGCATCGTGGCTGAAGCGACACGAACCGGCCGTCTACGACCGCTGCGAGCGCCTCGTCGAATGCACCGACTGGTTCATGCACCGGCTGACCGGCGAGTGGACGCTCTCGCTCAACAATGTGACGGTGAAATGGGATTACGATCGCGCCGCGCGCGGCTGGAGCGCCGATCTGCTGCGCGCGGTCGGATTGGAGAATCTGCCGGCGAAATGGCCTACGTCTATCGTGCCGTTGGGCAAGGGCGAGGCGCGACTATCGGCGACGGTGGCGGCCGAATTGGGACTGCGGCCGGGAACGCCGGTGGCGCAAGGCGGTATCGACGCCTATCTTGGCATGCTCGGCCTGGGCGCCGTCGAGGATGGCGACGTGGCGATGATTATGGGATCGAGTACCTGTCATATGGCGATGTCGAAGCGCGAGCTATTCGGCAGCGGCATGAACGGCTGCTATCCCGACGCGGTCGTCGAGGGGTTGCACACGCTGGAGGGCGGGCAAACGGCGACCGGCTCGATCTTGAACTGGTATCGCCAGCACTTCGCCGGCAACGAGACGCTGCGGGCCGAACGCGAGGGGCGTTCGGTGTACGAACTGCTCGACGAGCAAGCCGCCGTCGTGCCGCCCGGTTGTGAGGGGCTGGTGTGTCTGGATTACTGGCAGGGCAATCGCTGCCCACTGAAAGATCCGCGTGCGCGCGGCGTGCTGTGGGGACTGACGTTGTCGCACGGTCCCGGTCACATCTTCCGCAGCATCTACGAGGCGACGGCGTTCGGTACCCGCCACATTCTCGAAGACCTGGAAAGCCACGGTTTCCGCGTTGGCCGGCTGTTCGCGGGCGGCGGCGGAGCGAAGAGCCGTCTGTGGGTGCAGATTCACGCCGACATTCTCGGCCGGCCGATCCGTTTGCCGCGCGACAGCGAGGCGTGCGCGCTCGGCTCCGCGCTCGTCGCCGCCGTGCATGCGGGGCATTTCACCGACCTCGACGAGGCCGCCCGCCATATGGTGCGCATCGCGGACGTGATCGAGCCGCAGCGCGAGAATGAACGATTCTACGAGGATTATTATGGCAAATATCGAGCGACGTATCCGGCCCTGCGCGCGCTGATGCACGAACTGGCCGACACGCCCAGATGAGCTGTTTGTGGCTTGGCGGTTGGTTTCAGTGTCAGCCGATTCGATGAAGTCACCCAGCTGTTGGCAGAGACAACAGAGAGCCGCCCCCTCGCTGGCTTGGCTCACTCCTCGACGCGCTTCGCATAAAACCCCGCCTCGCGTTCCGCCAGCCGGGACGTGCCGGCGATGATTTGCCCGTCGCCAGTAAACAAGAAACCCTGGAATGTCTGCTCCGAACGCGGAAACTTGATCGTGAACCGGATCGAGTGCTTCGGCATACTGATCCGGCCATGCACCTCGTATTTGGCACCATCTTTATCCGAATAATACGAGCCGCTGACCGAACCGTCGTTGTCTACTTTCAACGTCAGGCTGCCCGAACGCCGGCCATCATCGTGCAGTTTATAGGTGCCGTTGAAATAGCGCGGCTCAAAAGTATCGCCCATCACCAGTTTCGGACTTTTCTTCGGCACCACATTCGGCAGCGCCTTGGTGACGAGATACAACCGAGCCTTGCCCAGCGGCTGCGTGTAGATTTTTTTTCCCTCGACGACGAAGCGCAAATCGCCGCCCAACTCTTCCGGTACCACCTGTCCCAGATCGAGACTCAAGCGAAAACCGGGGAACAGCGACAGATTCTTGCCGCTGGTCTGTATGGCGCGTTCCTCCCCTTCCTTGTAAGTCACATAGCGATCGACGAGCAAGATGGGAACGCTGCGCTCGGCGTCGATCTTCCGCCGCGCCGCCTGAACGAGCAGTTTGGCATAGCGCCCCTCATTGGTCTTGACCACGAGGAACGCCGCCGTGGCGCGCGGCAAGACGCGATCGTTCTCGTCGATCATCGCCCGTGTCAGTTGCTTGATCTCTTTCGTCTCCTTGGCCTCAACCACTCGTGCCAGGACCGGATTGACGTAATAATCGAAGACATCGGCGGCGCGGACGGGACCGGCCAGCGTGAGGCCAAACAACAGCGTCACGCCGAAACAGCGGAAGAAGCGCATGAGAAATCCTCGCGGTTGTCACTTGGTGGGCGTCTTGGTGTAGCTGAGCGCCAGCAGCGCGAATCCGGTCGCCAGATTCGGATCCGCTTCGCCAAACTGCCGATCCGTTTTGTTGATGAAACTGCCGTTGGGCAGTTGTCGCTTTTTGATCGCTTCAAACAGTTCGCGACGCCAATCGTGCTTCTGTCCCTTGGCATCGGCAAAGCGATCCTCACCCAGCGCGGTCATCGCCTTGCCGAAGGTATGGTAATAGTAGTAGAGACCCGCCTGGCCCATACCGGGGTTCTCATCCAGCGTGTAGTGCCGGCGAATCCAGTTGACCGCGCCCTTGACGCGCGGGTCATCCTTGTTGACGCCGGCGTAGAGAAAGCTCTTGAGACCGCCATAGGTCATCGCTCCCAACGAGCGCAGACCGCCGTCGGGCGTCTTGTGCTTCTTGTCATCGGGGTCGGGAACGTAGACGAGACCGCCCTTGTCGTCCGCGGTCGTTTTCTTGGCGAAGGGTTGATCGTTGGTTTCGCCGGGCAGGTTTTGGCAACGACTGACAAACTTCATCGCGCGCTGAATGGCGGGATCGTCCTTGGGCACGCCGGCCGCGATAAGGGCATCGACGAAAAACTGCGTATTAGACAAATCGGGCCGCGTTTTGTCATCGTAGCCCACACCGCCGAACTTGACGTCATTCTCGTCCACGGTGGATTGGAGCTTTTTGAGATAGACACTGGCGTTTTTAAGAATGCTGTCGTATTTGCCGTCTTTGTTGGCCTCATGGAGAGCCATGATGGCGACGCTGGTCGTGTAGTTGGCCAAGCCCTTATCGTAGATGCCGCCGTCCTTCTTGACGCTTTTTTCGAGATACACAAGGCCGCGCGACACCACGGGATCATCGGCGCGGAAGCCGGATCGCAGCATGCCGGCGACGACAACGGCGGTGACGCCCGGGCCGGCGATCTTCGGCGAGAAGCTGCCATCCTTGCCCTGATGCGACTTCAAATAGTCCGCCGCTTTCTCCAGCACTTCTTTCAATTGCCGCGGGTCAGGCCCCACCTCGTCGGCGGCGCGGACGAACTGAGTCTGCGATCCGAACACAGCGAGGGCCAACCCGATAGCGAGAAACGCACGCCTTGTCATAGGTCGCTCCTTCCGTAAGGTCAGGCTTTCCAGTTTGATTTGCGAAAGTGATTAGGCTGGAAAGCCTGACTTACAGGGTAATGCACCCCTTGGCCATTTGCAATCGCTTCGCGCTACCCAACACGAGATTTGGCGCTGGACCTCGGCCGTAGGCTCTTCCTGCTCAGAAAACCGTTTCAGACCAAACACTTACGACCAGTTTTGCACAATGTTCTTTAGGGCTGGCGCTCACGAAAAATACCACAATCCGCGCACGCACCCTCCTCGGCATCTTTCTCACGGATTTTCCCTCGCATTAAACGGCCTCACCCCTTTATAATGATCGTGTTGAACCCGCCGATACGCCCTTTTGACCTACCCACCGTGGAGCTTGCCGCTCATGTTTCGATCTCACCGTTGTTTCTGTATTCTGTGCGCCGCGCTGGGTGCGGCGCTGGCCGTGTTGATGTTGTTGACGGCGCAGCCCGCGCGGGCCGCCGATCCATCGAAGCCGGTCAGCTTCATCAACGATGTGGCTCCGCTATTGAAAGAAAAATGCTTCGGCTGCCACGGGGCGAAGAACCCCAAGGGCAAGCTCGACATGACCAAGTATCAAACCTTCCGCAAGGGCGGCACCAAGGACGACCCCATTGCGCCCGGCAAACCCGATGACAGCTACCTCATGATGGTCCTGACGGCGACCGACAAGAAACGCATGCCGCCCAAGGAGAGCGGCGATCCGCTGCCCAAGGATAAGCTCGATCTGCTTGAGCGCTGGATTACGCAAGGCGCCAAGCTCGACGCGGGGCTGAAGCCGGAGTCCGATCTGCTGCGTGAGCTGCGCGTTCGCTGGCATCCGCCCGCGCCCCCGGCTGTCTATCCCTTCCCCGTCACGGTGACGGCCGTCGCCTTCACGCCGGACAACAAGAAAGTCGTCGTCAGCGGCCATCACGAGTTGACCGTTTGGGACGTGGCCGGCGGCAAATTGGAGAAGCGCATTGCCACGCGCGCGCGCCGGGCGATGGCGATGCTGTTTCTGCCCGATGGCAAATTGGCTGTGGCCGGCGGCCGGCCCGGTGAAGAGGGGGATGTGCGTATTTACGACCTCAATGGTGGCAAACCGAAGAACGTCAACGGCGTCGCCGTCCTCGATGGCGTCAACGACAAAGGCGTCATGGTGAAGCAATTGCTCGACGCCGACGACGAGGTATTGTGCCTGGCCCTTAGTGCAGACGGTAAGAAACTCGCCTCTGGCGGCTGCGATCGGCTCGTTCACGTCTGGGATCTCAGCGGCGGTTACGCCAACGTCAAGGAACTGCCGTCCATCGAGAATCACGCCGACTGGGTGTTCGGTGTGGCCTTCACGCCGGATGGCAAACGCCTGGCCACCGCCAGCCGCGACAAAACGGCCAAGCTCTGGGACTTGGCGGGCAAGGAATCGATTTTGACCTTTCCGGATCATCAAAATCCGGTTTATGGCGTCGCGGTCAAGGCCGACGGCAAGGTCGGCTTCTCGGTCGGCGAGGACAATCAGCTGCGCACCTGGAACGCCACCCCGGAGGGCAAGCAAGTGCGCAATTCCGGCGGACACGGCAAGGTCATCCTCAAGTTAGTTGCGAACCCCAAGCAACCGTTGCTCGTGACGTGTAGCGCCGATCACACGGTACGCATCTGGAACGCGGACAATGGTTCGGCCGTGCGGACGTTGAATGGACACGCCGACTATGTCTATGGTTTGGCCGTCAGCCCCGATGGAACCTTGATCGCCTCGGGTGCGTTTGATGGCGAAGTGCGTATCTGGAAGGTCGCCGATGGCAGTGTGGTGAAGACGTTCAACGCCTCGCCGGGCTTGCCGGTCGCCGCGAAAACGCCGCCACCACAACCGACGGCGAAGAAGAAGTGAGAAGCACGAAATTGTTGCCCATTAGCCCAGAGCGCCAGCGACGGGTTCTTAACCCGTCGCTGGCGCTCTGGGCTAGTCATTTGTTATGGACGTGACATGCCCACGAAACTGCCGTCATTTTCGCGCGCCAGCGCCCACAAAAAGGCCCCTACATCGGGGCTTTCAAAGAAGAAACCAATCGTGTTGATGCGGACACGCGACTGTTGCGGTCGGGCGCGGTTCCAGTCGGTCTTGAGCGTCTTGCGGATATACTTGGCGAGCAGATCGTTGCGCTCCAGTTCCTTGAGCGTACTCGACGCGCCGCCGGTCAGCCCCTCACCGAGATTGGGCAGCCCGTCCGACAGCAGATAAATCGTATCGAGTCCCTTGTCCCGCATGCGAAAAGCGGTTTGGAGAGCGGCGTACATATTGGTGCCGCCCTTGGGTTTGACGGCGGCCAAGCCGCGCAGCACACGCTCGGGACTCGATGCGGCTTCGTAGTTCCACCATTCCTCATCGCCCTTGAGCAGGAACTCGGCCTTCTCGGCGAAGACGATCACCTGAAACTTCTCCAGGTCCGGCATGCTGCGCATCAACCGAGCAACCGTGTCGCGCACTTCGGCCCACTTGCGCGGTGCCTGCGTGTTCTCGTCCACCAGATCCATGCTGCCGGACATATCGACGAGAAAAACGACGCGGCGGCCGGTCAACGCGATACCAGCGAAACGATTCTCTGCCGCCGCCCGCACACGCGCGGCCTCGCTCTCCACTTTTTTCTTCTCGATTTGCAGCGTCGCCATGCTCCGCTTCGCCAGCGCCAACTCCTTGTCACGACCTTCGAGGTCGCGCTCCAAAGAACGCCGCGAGGCCAGCAAGTTGTCCAGATTCTTGTCGGCATCCTTCAATTCACGCATGCGCTTGCTGATCTCTTTTTCGAGCGCGCTCGCCAGTGCCTTCTCGGTCCCGTACTGCTCGCGCGCCTCGCGCAAGTCCGAACGCAGAGTGGGCACGAGGTTCGCCGTGGTCTGCAAATCCTTCAAGCGTTTCTTCGCCGTGGTCAATTCGCCGGCCAGCTCACGGCCGCGTGCCGTCTCGGTATCGCCGCGTTTCTCGCTATCCCGTAGATCCTTCTCCAACGTCACGACGCGGCCGGTGGCATCCTTAAGCTTGCGCTCCAGGCTATCGGCGCGGGCCATCTCCGCTTCGTGGCGCTTGGTGCGATCGCTTAGATCGCGCTCCAGGGCGGCGACATGTTTGGCCGATGCCGCCAGCCGTCGCGATACATCAGCGGCTTCGACCTGCTGGGCACTTAGATACTTTTGAAGATCGCTTTTCTCTTCTTCGACCGCCTCTACCTGCGCTTGCAGACGCATGAGCATTCCGATGGTGCGGTCGCGCTCGACGCGGATATTGTCCAGCTGCGCCGTGGTTTCACGATGCTGCTCCTCGGCGCTCTCTTGGTGATACTTCGCCTCGCGCAGATTGAGCAGCCACAGCAAGATGACGCAACCGAGAGCGCAGCAGAGGACATCCACCATGGACAGGTTGAAGATCGACGGGATACGGTGGCGAACACGCATGAGAAACTCCTTCAATGCAGAATGCAGAATGCAGAATGCAGAATGAAATACCAGGCACATCTTTCATTCTGCATTCTGCATTCTGCATTCTGCATTCTTTGTTTTAGGCCGTCGTCATCAAATGGCGTTGATCGCTCGGCTGGCCAAGGAAACGAACCAAGGGGCCGCCAGGGCCGAGGCGAATCCAGTCGCCGGAGTGCAGGGCGGTGGGCTGCGTCACGACGCAATCGTTGACGAGCGTGCCGTGCCGGCTGCGGTCGCGCAACAGATACGCGCCGCGCGTCAAGACAATCTCACAGTGGCGAGCCGAGACGGTCGGATAATGCTCGCTTGGGAAGATAAAATCGCAGCCTGGATCGCGTCCCAGAGTGAACATCGAACCGGACAGCAAGTGATCCTCGCCCCGATAATGCAAACGAGCCGGACCACGATCGGCCAACGCATCGGAGGCGCCGCTGCCAGGCAAGGGAGCCGCGTCGAGATGGCCGCGCGGCAACTCGCCCCGATGCTGACGCAATGCCAACTCGAAGGCGGCGCGGGCCACGGCGTCCTCGTCGAGAACGTGAAGGCGGGCCGAATAAACGCTCTGCTCAACCAAATCTTCGCCGAAATCGGGATTGTCCTCGTCGGCGGACGGCTCGCACTCTGGGCTAAGAATGAGATGGTCCATTGCCGCGGTCAGCCCCGGCAGACGCGCGGCCGAGCCGGTCAGCAACACGGCACCGACGGAGCCGAACGAGGCGATGTCCGTCAAGAAATTCCGCATCTCGGCGGCCGCTCGCTGCACGAGTGGAGCGCAGAACGCCGACAACTCGGCGGGCGGAAACTTCAGGTGCTGATACCAGTGCGGCGTCTGAATCACCACCTCAGCCAGTTCGTCGCCCAGCCGCGCATCCAACAGCGAGGCCAATTGATCGAAAAGGGTTTGCTCGGTCTCGGCCGACTCGCGCGGATCGCGGCGGCTGAGACGAACGCAGCGATAGGCCACACAATCGAGCAGCCGGCACAGCCAGACGCCGCGCGCCAACGACGGCACCGGATGCGTGTGTAGCACGCGCACCACATCATCGCGCACGGCGACGACCGACCACGTCAGCGCATGCCCATCGAGATCAATGACGACGGCCAAGCCGGACCACGGTAAATGCTCATGCGCGGCCAGAGCGACGGCGACGGGGGAGGGTACGGAGCCGAGCAGACGCCAGCGCGCCTTGCCGGCCAAGTTCGCCAGCAGCGCCGCCTGAGCCGGGCCGAAGTATGCCGGCAGCGCCACAGTCAGCCCCTCGGCCTTGCCGACCCGACGTTGCAGATGTTCGCAGACGAGGGCGAGAGCGCCGGCCGCGTCGAGGCGGTGACGCCCTGCGGACCAGATACGCGAATCGCCGAGGTAGGGCAGGAAATCGAGGCAGGCCAGGTGCGGCGATTTCCGATGCAGCCCCGCGCCGGCCCGCCCGACGCGCGGCTGACGTTCCTCCAGACTCAACGCCAGCGGCAACTCTCGCTCGTTGCCCTCCAGCGCCAGCGCCATCGGGATATGCGGGCCGGACCCGTGATTCTCCCCTTGAATCGCCCGCGCGCGAGTGGCATTCAAGTCCAGGCCGATCAGGGTCATGTATCGTCTCCAATCCAGCAGTTTTCAGTGTTCAGAATCAGGTAGCTGAACACTGAAAACTGAATACTGAACACTACACTTCATTTGATTCCGGCTCCAGATCGTAGAGGCGCGTCACCAGATGTTCCAGACAATACTGCTGGCAATCGATGACCAGCGCTTCCTCGTCGCGCTGCACCGAATGCAGCAGGAACATGAGGACCAGGCTCAGAGCCAGGGCGATCAATGTGCAGTCGAAGGCCACATTGAGATGGCGTGTGGCGTCGCTGATGAACTCGCCGATGGCCTTCTGCGTTTGGCCGCCGAGCGTCAGACTGGTGGCCAAGCCGCGTACCGTGCCGAGGAAGCCGATGGCCGGGATCGCCCAGGCGAGATAATGCACCGTCGCCATGCTCGATACGAGCCGGCCCAGATCAACATCGGCTTGCGTCCGCACCGTCTCGCTGACATCGCGGCCGCTCCGGCTGACGGCATACTTGCCCAGCGCCAGGCGCACCATGTTGGCCAGCACGAACGGGCCGCCGCGCGCCGCCCGCTGCTCGACGCGCCGCTGCAACAAGCGTGCGTCCTCCGGCAGAATGCACACGCCAACATCGGTGGAGAGCAGTTCGAGAGCGAAAGCGCGGCGTTGGCGGCGCACTTCGAGATAGCGACCCAGCAGGATGAACCCGGCCCAGGTAAAGGCGCAGTAACAAGCAATCTGTTCGGGACCGAGCAGCAATCGGCTGATGCGTTCGGGCGTCCATTTCGACCAGTCGTTGCCGGGGCTGCCCCGCGCGGACGACCATTGCCATAGAGGGATGCAGATGGCGCAGACCAAAGCGAGCGCTAGTAGCAACAGAGGCCATTCGCGCGTGGGACGATGAGAGGGAGTCAAGGCCATGCCGAAGTCCGTGAGGGCGCTAGGGGATCGATCAGGATGCTCGATAAAGAAATTGTGGGGTATCCACGGATAGCTTGTCAAGTCTGTCGGGAACGATTCGGCCCGCAATATCGGCAAAGATGGATCTTCTTGCCGGTGCCGCAGGCTGGTAAGGTGTGGGTTGAGCGATCCGACTCGATCGTTGAAGGAACCCGCTTTTTGTATCTCGCCGCGCGGAGGGAACAACACTATGCCGGTACACGACTGGACGCGGGTCGGCGATGGCACGTTCCACAATTTTCATTACTCCTGGGTGCTGGAGATTTAACGCGATCGGCGGCGCGGTCGTCGAGGCGTTTGTCGCGCACTTCGCCGTTGGCGAACCGATTCCGCAGATGCCCTTGTTTCTCACCAGGGAGAACTATGTTCTTGTCCCGCTGGAGGCCGCGTACCTGGCTGCCTGGGAGGATGTTCCGCCGCAATATCAAGAGGCGTTACTCGGCTCCGCCTGAAGTCTTTACTCTGCCAACAGCGATTCCACACTGCTCGGCGCACACGCGCAACACATCGCGGAGCAGTCGGGTGTTGCCCTCCAGCGTCTCCGCATAGCGCCGCCCCGCTCGGGCGGTCGCCTCACGCAGCGTATCATCTTCCCAGGCGGCGCGTATGGCTTCGGCCAGAGCCGCCGCGTCACAAGGAGAAACAAGGATGGCTTCCTTTTTGATGAGGCCGTTGGTCGCCGGACCGTCCGTCATGACGACGCATTTCCCCAGCGCCATGGCATCGAGATAGGTGCTGATGCCGACGGCCCGGATGCTGCTGGGCAGGGTCGTCAGGACGACGACCTTCGCCCCATTCAGATGGCGAAGCCAACTCTCTGGACGGCCGTTGTCCTCTACGGCGCGCACGTTGGGCGGCAGACGGTCGAAAGGCACTGGCGTTCCGTTGGCTTCCATCCGCGCAAGGTCGTGGTACAACAACACAGCCGGATAAGGCAAAAGCCGCATGGCGGCGAGAAACGTGTCCAGATCGCGGAGCGAGCGGCCACCCGTGAATACATAGGCGCCATTCGACGATAGGTTCTCTTTCGACGGCAGTTTGTCCCAGCCGTTGACCTTGAAGGGCACATAAGTCGAACGGTCGTCGCCGATACCAAAGTAGCGGCGATAGCCCGACAAATCTTTGAAATAATGCACGAAATGGTCTACCCGCCGCAGAAGCTGCTTGCGGAACCACGCTTGTAGCGTCTCCTTCCAGCTTCGTGGTTTCACGAAGATAATGTCCAGCGAAATAAGCCGGCATCCGCTCAACGGCCAGAGCCAGCGCAGCAGACACAGCAGCCAAAGGTAACGCGGGTTGGCATCGAGTAAGATCGCATCCTGACGCAAGGAGCGCCAAAACAGACGGAAGGCGGACAGACTCCCGGCTTGCGGATCGATGTGGCTGTGTTCGATCGTCAGGCCAGGCCGCGCGCCTTTCTCCAGATCTTCGATATTGGAAAGGATGCGAAGCGGCCGATTGTCCATGACGTCCTTCTTTCAAGGCACGGTGCGGAATATCTTTCCGTCGCCATTCCGGAGGCAGGAGGCGGTGAGAGGAGCGCCGACAACGGACGGCGCGGCCAACTCGAATTCGAGTGCGTCGGCGACATTGCCTCGCCAGCCTCCCTCGGCGGCCTTGGCGAGGTTATACATCTCGCGCGCGGTGACATAATGAAAATGGAAGTGAACATCCTCGCGAGCGCGGCGGGCTAATTCCTCATGAAAACGGACCATCGGTTCGCCGAGCAAGACATCGTGATTCGCCTCGGCCGCGCCGTGAGTATGCAATTTGACGAAGAACCAATCCGGCCGCCCCGGCACCCGCACGCCGGCACGCAGCCATTGATCGAGTCGTTCGATGCACGCCGGCTGACTGCCCTGGATGCAGGCATTTTCCAGACGCGGCAGCAGGCCAAACTTACGCCGACTCCAGTCGAACACTAACGGCCCTTGAATCAACATCAAGGAACGCGGCGGCTTCGGACCCGTTCCAACTTCAAAGCCGCTGTCATGCGACTTGGGCCGGCAGGGATCATCGACCGCGTAATAGATGCTGTTAATTTTGCGCGTCTGCGTCGGGCTGGGCGCGGAAGGCAGCGTGAAATCCGCGTAACATCCCGTTTCGCGCAGGACATCCAACTCGTTGTTGACGCCGCAAAATTTACCGTCCGGCCGCGAGTTATCCAGCGCCCAGTTGCCATGGATGAAGCCGTAAAGCAGTTCTCCCGTATGACGATGGCGCGGCAGCAGATTGTGACGCTCGTGCAGAACCTTCTTGAACGCCAGCAAGGTTGATCGTAGATTCTCTGCCGTATCGCCGTTGTGATGCAGGTGAATCTCGACTTCGCCGAATCCCTGGCGGCACAGGTCCGCCAGCGCATCGAGATACTCTGCTTCGTATTCCTCAACAGGATAGAAGAACGTATGCCGAGGCGTGCGGCCGTCACTGTCGCGAAAGCGGGCGAACTGGCGAGGATAATCCTCGACCCAGCGCTGAACGCGGGCGCGGCTGACCTCCACGGGCGGCCAGTATTGCCGAGGCTCATAGTGATCGGCGAAACACAGCAGTACATGCACCTCTTCACCGGTTCGAGGCCGGCGCCGGCGCGGAGCTTGCAACAGATAGGACATCAACCAGCGATCCATGGCGCGGCGGCGAATCTGCCAGGCGAGCCAGCCAAGGATGAGAGCAACCCCGATGAGCAATGTGATGAAGACGATAAGCATGATGGATATTGCTGTCTCCTTTCAGAATGCAGAATGCAGAATGCAGAATGAAAACCAAAATGTCTTTAATTCTGCATTCTGTATTCTGCATTCTGACTTGGTCCCGTCAGACCGGGACCGATTTTTCGCGCGGACGAGGGGCGACGGGCTGCTGATAGAGCGTCTTGTGCCAACTGCCCTCCGCTCTGCCGGACAGCCAAACCCAGAACGCCAGCCAGGCCGCACTGTTGAGGACCAGGAACGAGCCGGCCGCCGAAGCCAACCGCGACCGCGCGGCGACAGTGGGCCATAACCCCGCCAGCGCCAGCAGATAGAAGGTCGCCTGATACACCAGGGCCATCTGATACAGCGGGCCGGGCGTCAGAACACATACGAGGACCGAACCGAGCAGCGCCCAAGGTACCAGCAAGCGGAGAATCTTATGCGAGATAAACTGGATCCATATAGGGTTTTGCCAGGGGATCAGCATGTGTGGCAAGCGCGTTAGCAGTTGATAATTGCCGCTCAGGGTGCGTACCTTGCGGCGAAACTCATCGCCGGTTTTCGGTGGCAGCTGATCGTAGGCGACGGCCCGCCAATCGTGGATCACGCGGTAACCCTTCAGTGCCACTTGTAGCGGCCAATAGACATCATCGAGCAATGTACCGGCGGGGATGGGTTCAAATAGGTGCCGGCGCACCGCGCTGATGGCACCGGTGACGCCGACGCCGGACCAGATACGGCTTTCCCAACGGCGCAGAGTTTTCTCATAGCGCCAGTACATCGCCACACCCGCCAGCACGCCGGCGGCGTCGCGCAAGAGCAAATCGCCGCTGACCGCGCCGACCGTGGGATCGGCGAAGTTCTCCAGCAGCAAACGCAAGGCGTCCGGCTCCCAGGTTTGCCGAATGTCGGCGAAAACGATGATTTCGTGTTCGGCCAGGGCGCAGCCCGCATTCAGAGCGGCCGCCTTGCCCACGCGATCGGGCAACTCGCGCACACGCACGCAATCCTTGGTATGCATCCGCGCCAGTTCCACGGTGCCATCCGTCGAACCGTCGGAAACCAGAATCACCTCGCCGCTCAGACCGGACGATTTCAGCAGGCCGGTTAGCTCCGTCAGCCGCCGATCCACGGCTTGTTCTTCGTTTTGAGCTGCTACCACAATCGAGACGGAACGCGGAGGAGACCCCATCGCGCACACCGGCCGGCCACGCCAACGCGCCAGCAAGGCGAGCAAGAGCGGATAAACGGCGTAGGTGTAGAGTACGCAGGCCGCACACAACCAGAAACACATTTCACCAAGGTGCATCGCTCTTCCTCGTTAGTCCGTAGTCTGTAGGCCACTCGCTTCGCGAACGGAAGCTTCCGAAGTCCGCTCGCTCGGCGAACGGCAACTTCCATAGTCCGCGCGCTCCACGAGCGGGCTACGAAGTAACGAGAACAAACACTGATACTCGCGAGCCTGGGCGGCGAAAGTGAATTGCTCGCGGATGAGTTGCCGGCCCTGCTCGCCGAGGGCGTGGCGTCGGGCTTCATCGGCCAGCACGTCCCGCATGCGCCGCGCCAACGCGGCCGGGTCGCCCGGTGGCACCAGATAGCCGTTGACGCCATCACGAACGACCTCGGGCGTCCCTCCCACAGCGGTCGCCACTACCGGCACGCCTGCGGCCAGCGCTTCCAGCACGATGACCGGCAATCCTTCCGTCCACGACGACAGCACGGCCAAATCGCAGCACGGCAGAAAGCGACGTACATCCGAGCGGAAGCCAGCCAAGATGAAGGTTCCTGCCAGACCGCATGCGGCAATTTGGCCGGCCAGCGCGTCACGTAGCGGCCCCTCGCCAAAGAGGACAAAGCCGACTCCGGCGTCCTGTTGCGCCACTTGAGCCGCCGCCGTGATAAATTGATCGAAGCCCTTTTCGGGACTCAGCCGGCCCGCCGCCGCGATGATGCGTGTGCGCGGCCGCGCGAACCACGTCTGCATTTCTTGGCGATAAGAAAGGTCGATTTTGTCGAATGAATCCGGATCGATGGCATTGCGAATGACCACAATGCGTTCCGGCGCGACGCCGGCGCGACGCACGCGCGACGCTTGGGCCACGGAGACGCATACGACGCGGTCCATCCAGCGCAATACCAGGCGATCGAGCCACTCGTTCAGACGCACTTTCAGGGTTGCCGCCGTCCAGCCGTGCGAAATAGCGACCACCGGCACACCGGCCCGGCGTGCGGCGCGCCAGCCGATCACATCGGGTTTGTAGCCGCTGCAACACAGCACATCCGCGCCGAGACGAGTCAAATGGTCGGCTACCTCTCGGGCGGCGCGGCGGATATGGGGGGCGTTCCGCGTCAGCTCGATCGTCTCGAAACCTTGTCGCCGCGCCTGCTCCATAAAGGGGCGGGACAGGCCGCGCTCCGCGAACGACAAGAAGATGGATTCATGGTCCGCCGACAGAGCGCCGGCCAAACCGAGTACCTGTCGCTCAGGGCCGCCGAGAAACGGCGAGGCCATTAGATGGACGATACGCATACGGCTCCCTCGCGCGATTGGCGTTGCTCGCCCAACACACATTTCTCCCAGACCTGCTCGAGCTTGCCTGCCAGGGCGTCCCAGTCGTAGCGCTCCAGCACAATCGCTCGACCGCGCTGAGCCATCGCCTGGGCGTTCGCCGGATCGCGAATGCAGTCCACGAGGGCCGCCGCCATGCCTTGCACATCCTCGACGACGACAAGATCCTGACCCGCTCGCAGCGACAGCCCCTCCGCGCCGATGCGCGTCGAGACGACGGGCAGACCACAAGCGAGCGCTTCGAGAATCTTCAGCCGCGAGCCGCCGCCGATACGCAACGGCACCGCGAGGATGCCGCTCTCGCCGAGGTACGGCCGCACGTCCGCGACACTGGAATGCAGTTCGACGTTGTCCATGTGGGCGATGCGCTGCGACATCCACTCGGGAGCGTTACGGCCAACGATGCACAGGCGGGCGCACGGTTCCGCACGGCGGACAGCAGGAAAAATGTCGTCGAGCAATAGACGAACCGCATCGAGATTGGGACGCCAATCGAGACTTCCCAGGAAGAGAATCGTCTCGGCTTTGCGAGTGCCGCGCACGTTCTCGAAGTAGGGGCGATCGATGCCGTTATCGACCACATCCACGCGCTCGACGCCGAACTGCCGGCGCATCAGGATGGCATCGTCGGGGCTGACGGCGACGACGCGATCGACCTCGGCGAAGACACGCCGCTCGAAACGCTCAAACTTGTGCCATTGTTGGCGGATGTAGAAGCGATTCAGGAGGTTCGTTTCCGTTTCGTGATAGCGCTGCCAGATCAGGGAATCGACATTGTGAGCGATAAGCAACCGCCGCACGTTTGGACCAGCGGGCACGGCGGCGACGTGAGGAGTCCATTCAAACTGCCAGAGATCGACGACGTGGCGGGAGGCGTAAGAACGAACGGCGTCGGTCATGCGCTGACTGCGGTGTGAAACCGCGGAGTAGGGTAGGGGTGAAAGAAGGTTCCACGCCAGCCGCGAGTAAAACGCCGGGCCGCGCTTGCGCGGCAGAGGATCATCGACGATGATCGGCTCGATGCCGTGATCGCCGAGGAAGGCGACGGCGGCGCGGGCTTCGTCGCTGCCGGCATGAGCGCGGGCTATATAAGTGAGACGATGTCGCCGGGCCAGGCGCAGCATCAGGTTCAGTGTCCGCAGGCGCTTGCCCGAACACGGCGGATAAGAGACGTCTCCATCAACAAGGACCACATGCATTGTTGTCGTCTCTCCTCCCTAGTTCGTAGTCCTTAGTCCGTAACTCTTGGTAAAAAAAATAGAAAAATGTTGCTTAGAGTTACGGACTACGGGCTAATGCAACGGAAGTTTACGTCACAATTAGCAATGAGCGCCGAATGAACGATTGTTTCTGATGGCTCCAATCGCATGGAGCGCATCTATCCGAGGCGAGTTATTGTGTGAGCATAATTGGTATGCCAATTCATGCCGGACCACAATCGGCGAATCCCACTAAGAGGCACTAGCTTTTTGACGACTGGCCTGGAGCGCCAGCGATGAGTTGCGCTGTCCCGTCGCTGGCGCTCTGGGCTAGTATGTATGTCATTTTGTTAGTGCCTTTAATTCATGTGATGGGATTCCTTCTCTCAACGCGATTCAGCAAGACGCCCCTTCGTCCGGCAATGCTTCGCGAGCGGTCGTCAGGAAAGCACGGCACAGCTTATGACAGGGGATACCGGAGAGGTGGAGGACTGTACATGCGAGAATGCGCAGGTCGAGCCACCAGCTGAAATGGCGAATGTAATAGAGGTCGTGCGCCACTTTGCGACGAACCCCAGGGATGTCCGAATCGGGTGGCAACTGCACCTGCGCCAGGCCGGTTATGCCGGGACGGACCAGCAACCGTCCACGATAATTCGGGATAGCGCGTTCCAGAGCTGGCACGAATTCCGGTCGCTCGGGACGCGGGCCGACGAGGCTCATATCGCCACGGAGAATATTCCATAACTGTGGCAGCTCATCGAGATGGGTCGCGCGAAGAATGCAGCCCAGAGGTGTTACTCGTGGATCGCTCGGAGGCGACCAGCAAGCCCCACTCGATTTCTCACAGTTGTGAACCATCGTGCGAATCTTGTAAATCGTGAACGGTCGGCCGTTGAGTCCGAGACGGATTTGCGAATACAACACGGGGCCGCGCGAAGTCAGTTTGAGAAGCAGGGCCGTCACTAACATTACGGGCAGGCTTAGTATGAAAAGTACCAGAGCGACAACTATATCGAAAATGATTTTACCGCGAACATACCAGGATGCCGGTACGCGGACGGCTGGATGAACCGCTGGCGGTGGAACCAAGACTATCCGAGGCTCGGTAGGAGGCAGAGGCGTTTTCGTAGAGGCCGCATTGGTGAGAATAAGCTCCGGATTGGACAGAGTGGCCGCTTGCGTATCAGAGTGCGCAATCATCTCTTCACCGTCTCTCAAAAATTAAATGATTTCGTGGGTCCGGTCGCATGAGAGGATAATTCCAATGGATGAAAAATGCCGGTGCAGCAAGTCAGGGGAGAGTGTTTTCGATTTTGTCGTTTCACCAATTCCGCCATTGGATTGGCTCAACACGCATCGACGCTGGAGCAAACTATATGCCATATGCCCAGAGGAAACTACCGTTCGTAGTGTTTGGCTTAGTGTTCGGAGAAAACCGGATGTTTTGTTGCTAATGATGGCGGACAGGGACCAGGAATTAAGAAATGATGTTTCAAAAAGAAACTGCTGTAGCGTTAAGTACGTTAATTCCTCGATACAGTTGTTCGTACTCGCCGACCATGCGGCGCACGTCAAAAATGGTTTCAACACGATGACGGCCTGCTTGCCCCAAGCGAAGACATTCACCGCCATCGCGCCGCAATCGGAGTAGCGCGGCGGCCAGAGCGGCAGGGTCTTGCGCCGGCACAAGCAGTCCGGTCTCGTCCTCGGCGACGACCTCCGGATTGCCGCCGACCCGCGTGGCGACGACGGGCAAGCCTCTCGCCATCGCCTCCAAGAGCGTTAGCGACACACCTTCGGATAAGGAAGACAAGACGAACAGACCGGCCCGCGCCAGCAGACCGGCCACATCGCGTATCTGACCCAGGAAACGGACGTTCGCCTCCAGCCCCAACTCGGCCGACGTTTGTCGCAGGGCAGGCATGCACGGTCCATCGCCGGCAATCTCCAGACGGAAGGCCGGATCGTCGCGGACGACGAGAGCCGCCGCACGCAGCAAGGTATCGATGTCCTTTTCCGGACTGAGTCGCGCCACGATGACGGCCGGACCATCCGGTTGCGGTCCGCTGTAGGAGAAACGCTGCACATCAATGCCGTTGCGAATGGTGCAAATCTTGCGCGATCGGATGCCGTGATTTACGGCCAGGCGGCCAATGTCATCCGAGACGCAGACGAAGCGATCGATCAGCCGGGACGCCGTACTTACCAGCATTTTCTGACGACGGCTCAGTTGAGGACTGCGGCCATGGCGCGTGTGGATGATCCGCGGCACGTTCGCCAGCCGCCCGGCGAAGGTGCCATAAATGTGGGCGCGGTCGTCGTGGGTGTGAATGACATCGGCTTGCCAGTGGCGAAGCAGACGGCTCAGACGCGGGATCAGGCCGAGGTGAAAGCCGTCCGCTGCTTCGAGCGCAGCCACCGGCCAACCGCACGCCTCAATGTCTTCCGCCAGCACGCCGCGTCCGGCGAGGCTGACAAACCGCAGGGCGAAACGCTGGCAGTCGGTGTGTCGGGCGAACTCGACAAGCAATTTTTCCAACCCGCCCATGTCCAGACCGGGCGTGAGGTGGACGACACGCAGCCGGCGTTCCACGGATACAAGAGTGCCCATGAGGAGGTCTCCGATGGCTGGCCGCTCGTGTTTTCGCGGTTACATCAGCCACGTCTTGCCGGCCCAGATCGTTGACTTGAACACAATCCACCAGGCCCGCGCCGACCACGGTTGATGCGTCGCACGCTGCCACGCCGGCCCGATCGCCTTCCGCGCTTCGCCATTGCCCAAGTGAGTGGCCGCCCATTCGTGATACACCAGCACCTTTGCGGCCCACACGCCCCTCGGCCCCAGGACGTGCGCGTAGCGCTGGATGACGGCCAGCATGTTGCGCGAATCGGCCGCCGCGTTCGAGCGCGACAGCGATCCCGCCTCCAGCACGCCCGTAGCCAGCGGTTCCGAGATCAAATACACCGGCGTACTCAGGACCAGACGAATCCACAAATCCACATCCTCGGCCGTCACCAAGGTCGTGTCGAAGCGCTGCTCGCCCAGCACCGCCCGGCGCACCAGTACAGTCGAGGTCCAAACGCGCTTGGCAACCATCATCGTTTCCGGCCCATCGGCCTTCAGCACTCGATCGAACAAGTGCGGTGACGGCAGATTGATCGGCGTGCGCGGTTGTCCCGGCGATTGCACATAAGAATGTGCGGCGATCAAACCGACCTCGGGATGGCGCTCCAAAATCGCCAGCTGATGCTGGAGTTTGTTCGGCTCCCAGTAATCGTCGGCATCAAGGAAGGCAATTAGCTCACCCTGGGCCAAATCGATGCCACGATTGCGAGCGCTGGCCGCGCCGCTGTTGGCCTGACGGATCCGCCGCACCCGTTCGCCATAGGGGGCGAGGGCGGCGGTCATATCGTCGGGACTGCCATCGTCGATGACGATGATTTCGTTCGGTGTCCGCGTTTGCGCCAGCAAGCTATCGATCGCTCGGCCAATGGTCGCGGCCGCCCGGTAAGCGGGGATGATGACGCTGACCGATGGCTCACTCATGTCGCATATCTCCACTCCTGGATGTCGAGCGTCTCCGGCGCCCGAATCTTGAGCGCACGAACCACGAACGAGCGCACTTGCTCCGCCCGCGCGTAGCCCAGACAGCGGGCCATCAGGCGGAAACGCCAGCCAAACTGGCCGAAACCGACGCGCTTCTGCAATTCGCGGATGCGCGTCAACAGCGGATCGAGTATGTCCCGTTCTTTCACCCGCGCCATCACCAGTGACTGATAGGTGCCCTGTTCGGACCTGAGCAAGTCGAGGCCGAACCAATCGGCTCGACCGCGCTCGCGCAGTTTATCGTGCAGAGTGGCCAGAATGCGGGCGCGGGCGGCAGCCATGCCGACGCGGTTGGCGCTCATCGAGCCGGCGCGCTGGCGGTAATAACAGCCGATGCGCGGATCGACGAACAGGGGCGGAGCCAGCAGACCAACGCGCGTGAGGAAATCCCAGTCTTCGGAAAAGCGCAACGACTCATCGAAACCGCCCGCGGCGCGCACCAGCGCGGTCGGGAACATCCAGGCCATCAGCCCGCCCCAGTCGTAATCGCGGAAAAGGTCGGGCAAGAAGGCTCTGCCCTGAGGAACGTGATCGAGATATTCCTCCGGCCGGCCGTCGCGATAGAGACGTGTGGCCCCGAGCGCCACGCAATCCTCGCGCCCGGCCAGCGCCTCCATCTGCCAGGCAATTTGATCGGGATGCAGATGGTCGTCGGAGTCGAGGAATTTCAGGTAGCGGCCGTGCGCCCCGGCAATGCCGGTGTTGCGCGCCGCCGGCAAACCGCCGTTGGGACGATGAATATAGACAATACGATCGCCGTAGCCGAGGGCGACTTGCTCGGTGTCATCGGGGGAACCATCGTTGACCACGATGATCTCGACGGGCGCATAGGTTTGGGCCAGCGCGCTATCGATGGCAGCGGGCAGATACTCGGCCTGCTTATAGCAGGGAATAACGATGGATACGAGCGGTTTCTCGTTCATGGACAACCTCCTCACGAGGGAGTGGAGAGGGGCGGCAGCGTGTGCCACCGCTGCGGGATCATAATGCAACCATGCTTCTCGGCGCGGGGCGTGCGAGCATCCTCGTAGTTGCGGAAGTAATTCCCCGGCTCGACGCGCAGCACTGCGGCGTCGGTAATCACATCCTCCTTCTGACCGGCGGAACCGCACCACAGGTCAATGCGATACTGTCCGGCCAACAGCGGCAGGTGGGGCACCTGGCAATACAGTTCGCGCGCGGCAGCGACAGTGCGCGGACTGGAGCCGGTGAACCAGGTGCTGACTTCCGTGAGTTTCTGTCCCTGACCATCGCGGATGATGACGGCCACATCGAGCGGCGACATCATCGCGGCGTCGGGGTCCGAGACGGACAAGCTCAATCGGAGATAGCAGTCCTCGCCGGTGACGGCGTAGGCGCACGGCTGGCCTTCGCTATCGAGCAACGTCAGATCCGCGAAACGGAAACGCCCCTTGCCTCGGCGGTCGTGGCGCTCGGTCAACGGCGTATGGAGGGCCGCATCGCCCGCCTTGAGATACTCCGTTATCACATCCCGACTCGTGCCGATCTGCTTCACTTGCCCGCTTTCCAGCAGCACGGCGCGCTTGCACAGCGTTTGCACCGCGCCCATGTTGTGGCTGACGAACAGCACCGTGCGTCCTTGCCCGGCCACGTCGCCCATCTTGTTCATGCACTTGCGCTGAAACTCCACATCGCCGACGGCCAGCACTTCATCGACGATCAGAATTTCCGGCTCCAGATGAGCGGCCACGGCGAACGCCAGACGCACGTACATGCCGCTGGAATAATGCTTCACCGGCGTGTCAAGAAACTTCTCGACCTCGGCAAAGGCGACGATTTCATCGAACTTGCGGGTGATTTCCGCGCGCTTCATGCCGAGGATCGCGCCATTGAGATAGATGTTCTCGCGGCCGGTCAATTCGGGATGAAAGCCGGTGCCGACTTCGAGCAAACTACCGACCCGGCCACGCAGCTCGATCTCGCCGATGGTCGGTTTGGTGATGCGCGACAGGATTTTCAGTAGCGTCGATTTGCCTGCGCCGTTGCGTCCGACGATGCCCAGCGTTTCGCCCGCCTGCAACTCGAAGCCGACATCCTTCAAGGCCCAGAATTCCTCGCCGCCTTGCGCGGGACCGCCGCCGGTGAAACGCCGTAAAGGCGAGCGCAGCACCTTCATCAAGTCCTCGCGCAGACTACCGTAGCTGTAGTCGCCGCGCGGTCGGGCATGATTCAGGCGATAACATTTTCCGATTTGCTCGACACGAATGACGGGAGGCATCGGTAAATCTCTTTGTCTCTGGCGAGCGGGGTTGCGTAAGCGCCCCGAGTGCGGCACGATCTCGGGGTGCTTACGCAACCCCGCTCGCCGATTAAATCACATCCGCGAACGAATCTTCGACCCGGCGGAAATACAGACAACCCGCCAGGAACAACGCCACACTCAGCACGACAGCCAGCGCGACTTGACCCCAGACAATCGGCTCGACGGCTTCGCCCAGCACGGCACCACGAAAGGCAGCGACCAAACTCGTCATGGGGTTGAGCGCCAGGAAAAATTGCAGCGTCCCCGAAGCGTTCTTATCCGGCTGCATGTAGACCGTTGGCGTGGCGAACATCCAGAATTGCGTCAAGAACGGGATGACGTAGCGAAAATCGCGATAGGCGACGTTCAGGGCGGCCATGAGCGTGCCGACGCCGACGGCAGCCAACAAAATCGCGGCCATGAACAGCGGAGCGAGCAAGAGGCTAATGCTTGGCGTGATACCGTTGTAGAGCATCAGGACAAGCAGCAAACCGCAGGCGATGAGACTGTCAACCAGGGCGGCGCCCACCGAAGCGAGCGGCACGGCCAAACGTGGGAAATAAACCTTGGTGATGAGCCGTTCCGAGCCAACCACGCTGTTACCGGCGTTGGTGATGGCCGTGGCGAAGAAGGTCCACGGCAGCAGGCCGGCATAGACGAACACCGAATAATCCACGCCGCCCGAGGCGACGTGCGCCAGTCGGCCGAAGAAGATGGTGAAGACCACCATCATTAGTGCCGGTTGCAGTACCGCCCAGGCCGCACCCAGCAGCGTTTGCTTGTAGCGCACCTTCACATCGCGCCACGCCAGGATCAAAATCAACTCGCGATAGTGCCACAACTCGCGGAGGTTAATCAACTGCCAGGCCCGCGCCGGCCGAATGAATGTGACCGGCGGCGGCGCGCTCGCGCCTTCGCTGGCCGAAGATAAATGAGGGAGCGGGGCGATACGATCGGGGCATTCGATTTGGGTACTCATAACCACCGTATCCGAAAAAAACAGCGTTGCGAGTCACTAACGCACTAACTTTTTGGCCAGCCCGCAGCGCCAGCAAGGGATACCCTTGCTGGCGCTGCGGGCTAGCAAGGGAGCCTGTTCGTGCCTCTAACGCACCAGGAAAATGCGGACGAACAGACTAAATCCAATCAGCACGGCGATGCTCAGCCCGCCCAGGCGCACGATCAGGGCGGCATCGCAGCGTAGCGCCGGCGCAGGGGGAGATGTAATCGTCATGCGACGGTAAACGATCGCCAGACCAAGCATCACATAGGTGGCGATGATGAAGTTCAACGTGAGCGACATCATGCCGACCGCATAAGCGGTGATCATGCCGAACAAGTAGGGATACAGGCGGCGCAGCTCGGGATCGAGGATGCACCGGCCACCGGCGCTGAGGCGGTAAAACGACTCCAGGGCCAGGGCGAATGCGCTGACGTAGAAGAAACCGCCCAGCAAACCGAGTTCGACGAAGGCCTGAAGGTACGAGTTGTGGGCGACGTGGCCAATCGACTTGCCGATCTCATCGCGGCCCACGCCGAACAAGGGCGCCTCACGGAAGAGAACCAATCCATCGCTCCATATTTGGATGCGTTCCTGGCCGGTGCCCGACGCGGTCGAGAGATTGGTCTGCCGTCCGGCGAATACCAACAACAGTCCCGGCATAAGGACCGCGCCGATCAGCAGCGATTGCACCCAACCGAAGCGCATCCGCATGAATACGCCCAGACCAGCCAGAAGCGCCAGCATGCCGCCGCGCGACTGCGTGCGCGCCAGGGCGTAGGCGAACAGCAGGAGCGGTCCCAGCATGACCAAGCGCAGGAGGCCGGAACGGCGATCCGTCAGCCAGTACAACGTCTGCAAAATGCAGATCACCATCAGAATGCTTAGATCGTTGGGATCCTGGAAGGGGCCGGTGCCTTTCAGACGATAGATAACCGTCTCCTGCCCGGTGGCCGCGTTGGCCATGTTGTCTTTGGTAGGGTTCAAATTGGGCAGCTTGATGATCTCGTGATACTGCAAGACCGCCAGGCCAGCGACCACGGCGGCGAACAACACGAAACAGAGTAGGAATGCCCGCAATCGTCCGGGCGTGCTAACCAGGCCGACGAGCAGCAGGAAATACAGGATCATCTTGAAGAAGTCCCAACCGTCTCGAATCGCCTCCGCGAACCGGAAGTGCGACAGGTGCGACAGCACCACGGCCAGCAGCAGGCCGAGGACAAAGACCGTGATCGGCCGAGTTTCCAACGAACGCGGCAGGAGTTGTTCGAGGATGGCCGGGAAGGAAAACAGCATGCAAGCGAGGATGCAAACGAGATAAATTTCCAGGCCAAGCAAAGCGGGAACGATTTCCGCGGGGCGCACGAACAGCACGGAGTTGAGTACGAGGAACAGGGCGAAGCCCAGTCCGTAGGGCGCGGGCAGCCCTGAGCGGGGGGCGTAAGCCCCCTGAGGGGGTGAGGTAAACCGGCGATTCGATGTGGCAAGGGAAGACATCAATTCTCACGACGCGGTTCAAGGATCAAATCGCCCAAGGTCCATCGGAGAAAACATAGCCCACGATCGCTCTTCGCGCCGCGACCGGATCGGAGCCGCGACCGTTAGGGAGCGGAAGCGAAACCGCTCCCTAACGGTCGCGGCTCGGTTCGGTCAAGAAACCGCTCCCTAACGGTTGTGGTTCGGTCAAGGACGAACCAACACATCGGCGAGCGCGGGCAGCAGCTGCTGCAACAAATCGAGAGAGGGATCTTGTTCGAGTCGTCCCTGGCGCGACGGCAACTCATGGATCGCATACAGCTTGTAGAGGGCCGGCAAGTGGGCGAAGGTGACACGCGGACTATCCGGCGCCTGCCAAGCGCCATCCCCAAACCACGTCCAGAAGATGCGCAGCTGCACATCGCCGGTGGTTTCCTCCTTGCGAAACTTGGTCGTCCAGCAATCGGTGGGATGATCGCCAGGCACCTTATGGCGAACCGGGGCGGCCATCATCTCGTAGCCGGCCCCGCGATAGCAGTGTTCCGGCTGATGCACGCTCATCTTGCCGGAGCGACCGCATAGCAGAATGACCAGCACGGAAGCACCGGTACGCGCATCGGTGTAGCGCCGCACCCAGGAACCCTGCGCGCCAGCCTCGGTGAGCGCCTCGGCATCAAATTCGACCGCTTCCGCTTTCCAGCTGCCCAGGTTGCCCGGTGCGTGGGCCAAACGCTCGACGGCCGTCTCCAGGTCGGCGGATGTCTGCCAACGCTGCGTCCACACGCCCTGCACGACAGCGACGCCGATCACAACAATCAGGCCAGCCAAAAGCGGGATGCTGCGTATCATTCGGCGGCCTCCGCCTTCTCGCCAGCCCGCAGCGCCAGCAAGGGAATCCCTTGCTGGCGCTGCGGGCTGGCAAGAATGGTTATTGCTTCATTTCCGTCAGATAACGCTCGACGCCGTAGCTATGGGTGGACTCGCCGAGGACGACGGCGCCCAGCATGGGGATGCCCAACGACGCCAAACGGCGCTGCGCCTCGTAGACCGCCGGCAGCCGACTAAAGTTGCGCAACACGGTCAGCAGCACCGCGTCGGCGTGCTGACCAATCAGCAGCGCGTCGGGCACCGGCAGCACCGGACACACATCGAGAATGATGAACTCGTAATCGGTCTTGAGACGTTCGAGGACCATCTTCATTCCATCTCGCGCCAGCGCCTCAATGGCCTGGCGATCGCATCGGCCCGCCGTGAGGATCGATAACCCTTCGACCGAGGTGGCCCGCACCAACTGTTCGGCCGGCGTCTCGCCGCGCAGCGCTTCCGCGAGGCCCGGCTGCACGGACAGACCGAAACGTCCATGAGCGGACGGATTGCGCAGGTCGCCGTCGATGAGCAGCGTTTTGTGCGAACTGCGCGCCAGGCTGGCGGCGAGTTGGCTGGCCAGCGAGGTCTTGCCTTCGCCGGCGATGGCGCTGGTCACCATCACCACCCTTCGCGCTTCATGGCGAGCCGCATGCAGCAGCTGGGTGCGAACACTGTCCACCGCCTCTGTCAGAGCGCTTTGTTCGTGTGGCACGACCGTCGTGTTGCGCGTAGGTTCCGGCGAAGCCGGCAGCGTGCCCAACAGGTTCAGGCCCAGCCCGCGCGCCACATCGTCCGAGGTGTAGACCCGGCGATGGCGGAACTCCAAGAGGCCGACGCCAAGGAACGCCAGGCCAAACAGTCCCAGACCGGCGGCGCCGGCGGCCTTGAATTGGCGATCGCGCTTGCGAGCGAGGGGCGGCTTGGCCGACTCCAACTGCGTCACGCGGGCCGTCGCCGGCAAGCTGGCCTGCAAGTTGCCCATCTCTTCGCCAACTTTCTTGACCACCGCCTCCGTTTGAGCAACCTCATCGCGCAGCGCCTCGACGCCGGAGGTGCTTTTATCCAGCGGCCTCCCCGCGCCGCGCAGCGAGGAAACCAGCGCCTCCAGACGCTTGATTTCGCCGTCCAGCGAACGCTCCGATTCCTTGACGAACTGCAAGGTCCGCTCCAGTTTGACGATGATTTCCCTGGCCTCGACAATTTGCTTGGAGCGCAGCTTGGCCACGACCGCTGCCTGCACTGATTTCTGATACTCGGCCATCACCTTCTGTAAGTCGGCCCGCTCCTTCTCGTAGTTCTTCACATCCGTGCTGGAACCGGAGGGAGCGAGGCGGCGGATGCTCTGGAGGCGGTTCTCGATCACGGTCAGCCGATCGAAGTGCTGTTTCATCACCACGTCCAGTTTCAGATCTTCAAGAATGGCGAAGTCGGAGATGGCGATGGTGTCGGGGTTGTTCACCCGATCGCGTAGACCGGCTAACTCGACCTCGGTCTCCTTGCGTCTTAGTTGCAGCTGCACACGCTGGCTCTGCACGGCGGCCAACTGCTGCAAACTCGTCGTCTGCCGCATACGCAGCGTATCCGGATCGTCCAAACCAAGCTCTTCTTCGCGCTTCAACAGCGTCTGCCGGCGCTCGCGGAGCTTGTCGGCGCACTGGTGGTAATTGTCTTGCAATTGCTTGATGCGCGAGTGAATTTTATCCTCTTCTTTGCTGGCGCATTCTTTCAAATAAACACGTACCAATTCGTTGAGAATGATGGCCACATCTTCCGCGCGATCGCCGCTGAGGGAGACGCGGATGATTTCCGGGCCGAGCAGCGTATCGGTGATGATGGCCTTGCTCAGCCACTGGGTCGAGTCGGACTGATCGCGGACCTCGGCGAGGTCGCCGACCTTGGGCCGTTCGAGCGTGCCTTGAATGACGACGTAACTCTTGAGCAGAGCCGTCTGCGTGCGCTGATAGGCGAGCAGGTTGTCCTCGCCTTCTCCGCCGTTGTGCATGGCATGCGGCGACAGTTGCAGAAGGGTCTGCACCGTGTACTGAGCGGGCATCACGAACCAGGCAATGCCTCCGCCGAGCAGACCGGCCAGCACGCCGAGACTGACAGCCAACACCCAACGCCGGCGCAGGGCGTGCCACAGCGATTCGAGACTGGGCGGCGCGGATAGGCCCGGCGGGGCCATCGCTTCAACAACGCCCATCTCGGATGGCGTGTCCAGCGAAGGAGTCTTGAGCGACGATGCCATGATGATTTCCCTTTCCTTCCGAAAACCACATGCGGTTCCCCGGCGAACGGAGCCGCATCAGCGCTCCGAGACCACGGAGTCTCGGAGCGCTGACGCGACTCCGTTCTCCATAAACAGCCGGCTGAGCAAGTACAGTTCGAGTCCCAAGGTGGCGAGGGCGAGCGGCATCATGAGCCAACCCGCCAGATCGTGAAAGAACATCTGGGCCGCCGGAGCGCCGATTACGGCATACACCAACCCGGTCGCCGTCAGACGGAGCAGATTCATCAGCACGCCGATGGGAATGGCGCTCAGGAAAATGATAAGGCGATCCGACAGCGAGCGCTTGATGACCAGGGCGACCGTCGTTGAGATGGCGAAGAAGGCGGACAACATGCCCAAGCCATTGCACGCTTCCAATACACCAATGTTCATGTCGTCGATGAGGATGATGTTGCCTTCCGAGACGGCGGGCACGCCGAGTGTTTGCAGAGCGAACGTACTGACCACCGTGCCTAGTCGCTGCAAGGGCGCAGAGAGGGCGCCTTCAAACTGGAACGGCAGAGGCAGCATGAAGAACAGCACGCCGATGGCCGGTCCCATCTGCCGAGCCAGCGGCCAACCGCCGACGAGGAGAACCAATCCGAGCAGCACCGGCAGCAGAGATAGGCCGTCGAACCAGTCGAGATAGTAGTAGCCGCCGATCAGTCGCAGCCCCGCGCCGGCCAGAAGCACCGGCAATCCCCACCAACTCGGCCGCGCTTCTGCCACGGGATAGGCTCGACGGCGCACCCACCACACGACCAGCGCCAGCCCCGGCACGATGAAGCCATGCGAGTAGTGGCGATCGTGCGTCCAGCGCTGGACCAGGCCGGTCAGCGCCGGCCAGTAGGCCCATGCCAGCACCGCCAGCGCGAGGACCAGCAACGCGGCTAATCGCGGGCGGCCCTCATCCCATGCGGCGCTCGACGGGTTCGGGATCATCCTGGTCATGGTTTAGAGGCAACTCCCTCTTGGGGAAAAAGGATGAGTTAAAAGTTCTTCTTCATCCTTAACCCATTAATCTTTCATCCTTTTGCTAAGGGGAGTGTGGTCGCCTGAGTTGGGGAGAGGCGAACCAATGGGCAATAAAGCAAGTAGCATGCCACGCGGGCGGAGGCAAATTTATTGTCGCATGAGAATACGATGGACCCTCAATTCCGAGGCAGGCTGAGCCGTTATCATCAGAAAGAGGAAAGAACATCAAATCGTGTGATGGCCTGATTTCAACCTATTATTTGGCGTGCTGAAGAAGTGTGGTGATGCTTTCTCGTAGTCGAGGAATAATAGCGATGATATGCGAGCGAAACCAATTCAGGCGACAGCATAATTTCAAACGCGCGAAAAGAGTAAACGGATGTTATCGGATATTTACGCGGTTTACGTGTACGGTTTACGGTGTTAACCTCGACAACTCCCAAAGGTACTCATAGGCTATTCTCAACCGCAGTCATGGGGACCGTCGGTTTTTTTGTGTTTTTGTTGAGAGTGTGCCGTCGTGACTTTGCCTCCACTGAGCGTCCCTCCTGTGGACCCGACGCCGATCTTTGAACACTTCCGCGGTCATTACGGCTCCGAACTGCTAACTGCGGCCGTCGCTCATTTTCGCGTCTTCGAGCATCTGGCGAAAGGATCGCGGTCGTTCGACGCCCTGCGCGGTGACCTCGGCTTGGCCGAGCGCCCCGCCATCGTGCTGTTGACCGCCCTGCGAGCAATGGGACTGCTGGCGCTGGACGCCTCGGCTCGGCTGGAACTGACGGCGTTGAGCCGAGAATTTCTCGTCGGCCCGCCGTTCGACATCAGCGGCTACATCGGCCTGAATGCGGACAGCCCGGGCGTACTCGGCATGGTCGAGCGTCTGCGAACCAATCGGCCGGCGGGTATGAAGCCGGAGGAGGCCGGCACCGCGTTCATTTACCGCGAGGGCGTCGCCTCGGCGATGGAGAAGGAAGCGGAGGCTCGGCGTCTGACCCTGGCGCTGGCGGGGCGTGCGCGCAATGTCGCGCCGGTGTTGGCCGAACGCCTGCCGTTGACGGAGGCGCGCGTGCTGCTCGATGTGGGTGGCGGCACAGGGCTTTTCAGTATCGGCTGCTTGCGCAAAAACCCGGAACTGCGAGCCATCGTTTGGGATCGGCCGGAGGTTCTCAAGGTTGCCGCCGAGATGGCGGCGACGCACGGCGTGAGCGATCGGCTGGAGTGTCGCCCCGGCGACATGTTCACCGATCCGGTGCCGGCCGCCGATGTCGTACTGCTGTCCAATGTGCTGCACGACTGGGACATGCCGCAGTGTCAGGAACTGATTGGCCGTTGTGCTGGCGCCTTACCCGCAGGCGGGCGGCTGCTGCTGCATGATGTGTTTCTCAACGACGCGCTCGATGGTCCGCTGCCGGTGGCGCTGTATTCCGCCGCCCTGTTTTGCATGACCGAGGGCCGTGCCTACAGTGCCGCCGAGTATCAGAGTTGGCTGAGCGCTGCCGGTCTGAAGGCGCATCCCATCATCCCCACGCTAGTTCATTGCGGCGTGCTTCCGGCTGAGAAATAAAAGACACGAACAGAATGACCTACTAGCCCGGAGCGCCAGCGACGGGAATCACCTACTAGCCCGGAGCGCCAGCGACGGGACAACTCAAGCGGTAGCGCTCCCACATTTGATTGGGGCCTGAATAGAGCGGCTTGGCCAAGCGATAACCGAGATGCCGCTCGTGTCGCTCCCACGGCGAGACAATCAAATCCGGCATGAACAGACTGAGATAATCGCACTGATCGCGGCGAAGGAGCGGGTTCGTCGTCAAATTGTGTCGCAGCCAGCGATTGACGCGAACATCATCTTCGAGAATCAGGGCGAAATCGCAGCCATCCTCATAGGCGTGTTCCAGGGCACGGCGATAGTTGCGCGACGCCGACGGTTTGCCGGTCGGCCAATCGTCCGGCTGCATGAAGACGATTGGCTCCTCGCCCCAATCGCTCCGGCGAAAATCGTTCAGCGTCTCGTGCAAACTCGGCTGATTCGCCGGATAGGACACGCAGTAAGCGCGGAAACGCGGAAACGAAGCGGGCAACGATCCAACGGCATCGTGCAAGGCGTTGCGCGGCGGCCGCGCGCTCGCGGGCGCGGTCGGGGGCGTTGCGGTCGAAGCGGTCGCCGGCGCTGTTGGTTGGGCGGGCGGCGGCGCGGCATCGTTGAAGTGGTAGGTGTAATCGCCGAAGCGTTGGATGTCGTTGCCGGCATCTTCCCAGCTGAAAGCGTGCGAGCCGACGTGCCACAACCGCAACGAGGAGTCGATCATGATCGAGATGCCGACTTGCCGGGCGCGTTCGCAGAAAGCGTAATCCTCGCTGAGATACCAGTTGCCCGAACCATCGTCATGTACCATCGGCGCGAACCACGGAATCAGCGCCTTGCCGAATCGTTCATTGCAAGTGGGCAAATGCAACTCCTGGCGAATGCGTTCAAAGGCGGTTCGCCGAGTCAGGACGAAGCCGAAGCCGACATAACGGACTTCGAGGAGTCCGCCCTGTTTGCCGAAATGAATCTGCCGCGTTCCCGGCAGCAGAGAGGCGGCGAGTCTGCGCACGCCCTTCATAGGATACAGGCCGGCCACACAGGGATGAGGATGACGGCGTAGGCGTTCGACATCGTCGGCGCGGAAGCCGATGTCGGCGTCGATCCACATGAGTTCGTCGAATCCCTTGGCGAGTGCATCGCTGGCCATTTGATTGCGTGCCAGATCGATGGCGGCATAGCCGCGCACGCGCCACACCGGATAGCCGCGTTGCTCTAACTGGCGCAAGCCCTCCTCGCACAGCGGCTCAATCGCGCGTCCGGCTTACCCAGAGCTTTAGCCTTGACGAGGCCGCGTAGCGCTCGCTGGGATTGTCGCACCCTCAAAATCTCAGCTACACGGCGTCGTACCTCAAGGTCAACCGCGGCCCGTGCCGCGTGCAGAGCGGATTCTGCCTCGTCCATTTCTACCAGCTTTCGCATCGCTGCTTCACGGTCGGCGAAACGGTCACTCCCCAAGTTGGTAATCAACTGCCGAATTTCTCGATCCGGCGGCGCTCCGGCCGCGACGCGAGACGCTGGCGGGCAGAGGGTGAGAGCCATATACGAGAAAAGTCCCAAAAGGAACGTGCCAGAAGATCCTGGAGTTAGCCACTGTGTCATTTTCAATCTCTCCAAATGGTTGCATGGCAAGCGTGTGGCACCATGCAATGACAACAGAGACGATTTTAGATAGGGTGAAAAATAGGGATCATGCGAGGGGCGTGAGCGATGGATTTTTCCTCGCTCACGCCCCTGCGATAACTCAGTTCGTACCATCGGGGTTCGTGACGTTGGTCGGTTTGTAGGTGATCGGATTGCTCTTAAAGATACCCACGCCCGCGCCGCCAACCCCGACAAGCTGATTCCCCTGAATGGTGACGGTATTCAGGGCGGTCGTCGAGTTCATAACGAGATAGAGTCCCCCGCCGGATGCGGCTTTATTTTTTTGGATCAGAACGCCCTGGTTCAGCGTCGGCGTGTAACCGTTGGGAATGGGCACCTGGATTTCAAACTGGTAGCCCAGAGAGAGATCGACATTAAAGTGGTAGTTGCCGTTGGCGTCCGTCGTCGTGGACATCAACGTCTGACCCGTCGGACTATCGAGGTTAACGGGGAACCCTGACAAGCTGAAATCCATCCCATTGAGGATGCCGCCGCCGTTGTTGTCCAGCCACACCTCACCGCTGACGCTGCCCGAACTGCTGCCACTGCCCGAACCGCTACCCATATCGGCCGGTTGCGCCACGAGGGTGGACGATTGATTGGAGACGGTGGAGATATGGTCTTGGCGATGGTGCAACGAATGCGAAGCGTGAGGCACTTCCTGAGCCGTCGTCATCGTGCCGTCGCCGTTGCCGGAGCCATGCAGCGGCGTGGTCGCCACAACCAACGGCGAAACCAAGCCCGAAACGGACAGCAAGATTCGATCCGTCAGTGCCTCCAATTCCAGTTTCACCGTCGGCCGGCGATAGCGAACCTTTGGCGGCGCGGGCACACGTTCGGCTCGTCCGGCCATCAATCGGGTGTATGCCTCGCACTTTTTACGCAAGAATCCAAGCAGCGACCTGAAAGGAACCACCCTGGCGAAGAAGCTCGAAGGACGGGCGATGGCCGCGCTTGGGGCGACGTTCTTCGGAAGCTATCCGCGTGACGGTTCCAAGTCAAATCAAAACGTAAGAAAATTTTCAAACTAATTCCTCTATGGCGCGAACACGCGAGGCGAGATAAATCGCTGCTAGCAAGGTATAGATGGAATTATTGTCTCATCAAAATGTTAACCGTTCCTAGCGCGATTCATCAACCCTGTAAGCGAATGTTTACAGGATCGATGAGACTGTCGAATCGTGACCAGGGAGATTGGCCAGCGAAAGATAAGAGAATCCAATAAAACCGGATGAAGTTTGTGCGGAGTAGTGTTTGATGATGGTTAAGGAATGGAAAATGCTATCAAGAAGGTCTTGATAATCCCGACTGCCGAAGAATCGTCCAAAGCAGTCGTCCACGGAGGTTTCAACGGTTTGGCGAAGAGAGCCTCCTGGTGATTCAGGCGGGACAGGAATTGTTTATGGGGAGACACGGTCTTAGACAATCTCCCCGGTACAACTTGGAAGAGAGAACCGCAGCCATGAAAACCACGAAACCAGGACGATCGAGAGTCCGTTGGGCGCTGGCGCTCGGTCTGGGCCTCGCGTTTTTGCCGTCCGCCGTGTGGGCGGAAGAACTGACGAAGTTCACCGGCTACACGCGGCCCGGCAATCCCACCGGTCCCGCCGGTCCTCTTCCGGGCGCGGTTCGCTTGGTTGACGAGGGCACCATCGGCGCCACGGTCTATTTCAAGGTCTTTGAACTCGGCGGCGACGAATCGACCGATCCCTGGGGCACCGGCTTCAAGAACCTGGAAACCTCCTTCGTGCCGGGACAGGCCTCGCGCGGCCGCGCCATCGATAAGCTCGATACGACGGCGCGCTACCTGTATGTCTATCAAGTCATCAATGACAGCTACCGTGACGCCCAGGTCAAAAGCGTGGCCATCCGCCTGCTGATCCCGCCGCATCTCATTACCTCGTGGGGACACTTCGCGGAGAAGGGGGGCGTCGCGCCGGCCCGAGGCGCGGGCTTCGCGATGGAGTTCGACGATCCCGATCCGAAAAAACCTAATCTCAAGAGCATGGTTCTGCCGGTGTCCACCGAACATCCCGGCATAGCGGACGCCTTGTATCGCGATCCAGCTCCGTACTTCAATGCTCCGCGGCCTTATAGTCTCTCGAATATTCTGCTGCGCAATAAACCTGTGCCGCTCTCGGTTGACGGCGAGGACACGGGCCGCGAACCGGAACGTGTGATGCTGCAATCGATGGCGAACTTCGAGGGGGCGCCGAACTGGCTCGTGAAAGACCGCGTGCAGGCGCCGGGACCGCTCTCGGTTCCGTTGCCGGCTTCCAATCTCGCCAATCCCTATTCCAACCCGTTCAGTCCGTTGATCCCTCCGGCGGAGGGAACCAATGTGGCCGATACCTTGCGACGCGCGCCGGCAGTGGTGGCGTACTGGACCGATGACCCGCTTCGCCCCGGCTTGGCAGGCTTCCAACCCGGACAGCGTAGCACGCTATTCGGCTTCACGTCCAACTTCCCGCCGGTCTACGAAGATGTGCGGGTGCGCGGCAATACCGTGCTGCCTTTCCGCGGCCCGCTGGCCTTCGTCGCCGATGCTCGGTCGGCCAACTTGCGCGTGGACGGTG
>DATNCY010000015.1:0-104999 GCA_035553375.1 Gemmataceae bacterium | reverse complement strand
CGTCCCGCCCTGCGCCGCCTTCGCGGTCACGGCGATCCTGGCCCGCATGTTGTCTCGGCCGTCCTGGGTGAAGACTTCGCCTACCACACGGATCGGCCGACGTATCACCCGGCCCGGCTGGAATCGTGTGCCACGGGCTGGCGCGTGCGCCCGGTGCCGTGGTTTGGCTCGGCAGACCTGCGGGCGTTGACACAGGCCAATGCCTTGATCGTGCTACCCCCCGGCGAACATCGCCATCGGTCGGGACAATTGTTTGATGTGCTGAATTTGGACTGAGCCGCTTGCGGCTTAGCGTGAAGATCGCTAAGCCGCAAGCGGCTCCTTTGGGAGGCCATTGCATGCCGCCCTCGGAAATCACCGTGACCCCCCACGAGATCACACTCCCGCGTCCCCAATCGCAAAGCGTCGCGATCCGTCCCCCGCGACGAGCGAGGATCGGACTCCGCGCGTTCCTGCTGGCGCAGCTAATGGGTGGTCTTCTGTGGTTGTGCTATTTCCCCGTCGCATGGGGCTGGTGCGCCTGGTTCGCCCTCGTGCCCCTGCTGGCGCTGGTGCGCAGCCCCGCCCGAGCCTGGACGGTTTATGTCAGTGCCTGGGTCGGCGGCGTAGTTTTTTTTGGCGAGGCGATGCGTTGGATGCGCGTTGCCGATCCGCGTATGAATTTCACCTGGGGGCTGTTGGGGATATACTGTGCGCTCTATTTCCCCCTCGCTCTGTATCTGATACGTTTTCTTGATCGACGCACCTCTTTGCCGCTGGTCCTCACCGTGCCGGTCGTGTGGACGGCCCTGGAGTTCTGCCGTTCGTTTCTTATCACGGGCTTTCCGTGGTATCTGCTCGGTCACACACAACATACATTTCTTCCGCTCATTCAAATCGCCGATCTCACGGGTGCCTTTGGCGTCAGCTTTCTCGTCGCCGCCGTCAATGCCTTGCTATTCGAGTTCTTCTGGAGCCAGCGTTGGTTTCGCGCGTGGGTGTCGGGGAAGGATGTCCTACCGTGTTGGGGCCGAATCGGTCTGTTCGTGCAGAGTCTCGCGCTTCTGGCGGCGCTGCTCGGCACGACCCTTTACGGCTTCTGGCGTCTGGGGCAAGATCGTTTGATGCCAGGACCACGTCTCGCTCTCGTGCAAGGAAATCTCGATCAGCGCATCCGCAATGACAGCGCGATCCGTGAGGACGCCGCCGAACGCGTCGAAAGACACTTCCTCGAATTGTCCGATCTCGCCTCGTATTATCGTCCCGACCTGATTGTCTGGCCGGAGACGAGTTATCCCTACGATTGGGTGGAAAAGGCCGACGGAACGGCGATGCCGCGCAGCCGCGACATGGCTCGGCAAATGGCCGCGCGCTGGCGCACCAATGTGCTGGTGGGCATGAACGGCGCCAACCTGGATGAAGCCGACCGACCGCACCGTTATAACACGGCCCTCCTGATTGAGCGCGACGGCAACAAAGGCGGACGCTACGACAAGATGCACCGCGTTCCCTTCGGCGAGTATGTGCCGCTGCGCGACACGCTGCCGTGGATGAATGCTTTCGCCCCCTACGATTTCGATTACAGCGTCTGGCCCGGACAGAACTTCACCCGTTTCCCTCTCGCCGATCCATCCACGGGTAAGCATTTCACCTTCGGCGTCCTGATTTGTTACGAGGACACGGACCCCGCTCTGGCACGGCTTTACGGCGGCGGCGATGGCGGGCCGCCGGCGGACTTCTTGCTCAACATCTCAAACGATGGCTGGTTCGACGGCACCAGCGAACACGACGAACATCTCGCCATCTGTCGTTTCCGCGCCATCGAGTGTCGCCGCAGCGTGGCGCGCAGCGTCAACATGGGCATTTCCGCCGTGATTGACAGCAATGGCCGGGTCCTGCAACCGCAATCGCTGCCGCTACCGGACCCGCGAGTGGCTGCGGAGGACCACGTTTGGATGGTCCCCATGCAGCGCGGCAGCGCAGCGGAATTGCCGGTATCGCAATGGCACGAATACAAGAAAGTCCCCGGCGTGCTGTTGGCCATTATTCCCATTGACGATCGCGTTAGTCTGTATGGGCGCTGGGGTGATTGGCTGCCGTGGACATGCTGGATCGTCCTCGCCGGTGCATTCGTCCTCAGCTGGGCGAGTCGGGGGCGCTCTGTATATTTCAAGTGACTAAATCACGCGCAGAAACTCCGCCGCCACCAGTTCATCGAGCTTCCACTCCTGTCGCAGCGTTTCCGCGATGATCGTGGTGAAGATGGCCCCACTCTGCCGGCATGCCTGATGCCAGTTCTGTTGATGACGGGTCAGCGCCTCACGATAGCGGCGCGCGACAACCTCATCGACATCGATCTCGCGCATCTGCTCCGTCTCCGCGTCCACCAAGCGAAGGGCGCCGTCTTGCGGCGGATTCACGTCCGCCTCGGCAAGCAACTGAATCACCACGGCGGCCGCGGCTCCGTCGGTAAACGGTTTCAAGGCCAGCAACGGCTCCCCCACCCATAGCAAATCGCTCACCAAGACACGCACGCCGCGCGGACGCCAAGCCGGCGTTCCTCGCGCCAGCAATTGCGCCGGACTGCCGCGATGCTCCAACTCGAAGTCGCCCCAGGCGCTGGGTCGAGCGCTGCCGTTGGGCAGCGGCCGTAAGTCGGCGCCCATGAGCCAAGCGGCATGGCCATAACCGGCGTTGGCCGCCGCTGTGACGAGCAGCGCCGTCAGGGCCACGGCGGCTTGCGCCTTGGCGCTTTCCTCCAGGGCCATCGAGCGCGAAATGTCCAGCACGACATCGACGTGCGGCGTGATCTCCTCGCGAAATAGTTTCACCGAGAGTTGATCGCTGCGCGCGAAAGCGTTCCAGTCGATGTGCCGCAGATCGTCACCAAGCTGGTAATCGCGGTAATCCTTGAACTCCAGCGAACTGCCGGCACGCTGCCCCAGAGCGGCTCCCGTCGCTCCGCGCGGCGTCTGACGCGGCAGGCCCAGGGCGTAGCGCTGGCCGGCTCGCTCGCCCTCGTTCAGGTACTCACGCAAGTTGTCCATGTCGCCGCTCTCAGTCCACTACGTCCACACGCTCCGGCGGCCGGAAACGGCCGATTTGTCGTCCCATCCACGGCAGACATAGGAGGATCATCAGGACGGCCCAGACGACCAGAAACCACAACACGCCCGTTCGGAAATCCTCCCCGACCTCGCTGCGCCAGTCCATGACGATGTTGTAAATGGTCACCGCCGGATTGGTGATGTACCACCACGGATTGATCCGGCCGGAGCGCAGACCCTCGTTATTGAACAAGAACAGAAAGATAAACGGCAACGAACAGCCGAGTCCTCCCAGCAGCAGAGCGAGTAGCCAGGTGAACAGCGACTTGAGCCGGCGCGGAAGCAGCATGTTTCGCAACACCACGGCCGTCATACTGTAGTTGAACGTGTACAGGATAATCAGCACCATCACCAGAGTGTTGGTGTCGATGACATCGATTTTGCCGCGAGACAGATGAAAGAAGGAGTCACGCTCAAGCGACAGGAGATAGCTCGGCGGCCCGATGGTCAGAGCGATCAGTAAGAGGGCGAAGCCAATTCCACCCGCCGCGCCGCTGTACAACAGGAACGCGGGACCACGCAGCCACCAGCGCCGCGGAATAGTCCGCGTCACCCGCAGCCCCCAGCGATCGCGTTCGTTGATCGCGGTCAGTATCTGCACGCAGAGAAGCAGAATGAATCCGTCCATCCAGAAATACAGCGGAATCGGCGTGACGAAACGCCGTGTCAGATACGCCGCCACGCCTCCCGTCACCAGCCAGGCCGCCAGCAGGTACAGACGGACCGGCAAGGCGCGGTTGGCCGACGGCGGAGTGACGATCGCCACCGACCAGGCGAACAGCAGCCCGATGACCGCGACAACCGCCACCACGATCGCACCGGCAATCAGCCAGAACTCCAGGGTGCCCAACAGCGGTCCCAGGCCGAGTTCCAGCATTTCAAGACTGCCCTTCATCATCGTGCCGAACAGCACGCCCAGGCAACCCAGGCCAATCAACCCCAGCAAGATCTTGAGTCCCCAGTTCGCCGGCACGGTTCCGAGGAAGATGGCCAATTGCGTGCCCAGCAGCACCGCCAGAAAATCCATGCCCAGCACCATCAGGATGCTAGGGATGTCAATGCCACGTAAAAGATACGTAAAGGTCATAAATGGGGCACAGGCGCTGAAAATCAGGAGTATCAGCACGATGGACGCCTGGAATTTGCCGGCGATGATCGCGCGCGCGCGCAGGGTCGAGATGAACAGCAAATCGACGTTGGTATCCGAATGCTCGGCGGCCAACCGCACGCCGGCGTAGACCGGAATCAGCAGCATGCACGTTCCCAGGAGGATGCCTTGCAGAACCTCGAAGGTTTTGCGGCCGGCGTGCAGATTGACGGTTTGCGTGCTGCGGTATTCGCCCGCCAGGAGGATGACCAGCAAGATGGTGAGTTGGAGGAACAGAAACAGCAGCAAGGCGGCCATGACGACGCGGCTCTTCACAGCCTGCCGCAGTTCCTTCACCACGATCGGATTGAGCAGGTCATCCGCCCTGGCCATGAACCCCGCCGATTTCATTGGACATCCCCCTGCGTCACGTTCATGAACAGTTGTTCGAGTCCTGCGTGCTGCTGGCGGAATTCGACGACGCGATGGCCATGCCGCACGAGTTGGGAAAGCAGTTCGCAGCATCCTTCCTCGGCGCCCATGAGGTCCACCTCGACCGCGTGATCGATCAACCGCGCCGCCTCGACATTGGGCAACAGTAGCAGGTGCTTGTACAACATTTCCGGTTCGTCGAGCGTGCGGATGAGGACGGTGCGATGCGGCACATCCGAGGTCAGAATCTGCCGTAGACTGCCGGCCCGCAGGATTTTGCCGCGCTCGACGATGACGGCGCCGGTGCAAATCTCGGCTAATTCCGTCAAAATGTGCGAGCTGATGAGGACGGCCTTGCCTTGCCCGGACAGCACTTTGAGCAACTCACGCAGTTCGATGCGCGCGCGCGGATCGAGTCCGGCGGCCGGCTCATCCATGACAAGCACGGCCGGATCGTGGACCAGGGCGCGGGCGACGCTGACGCGGTTCTTCATGCCCTTGGACAAGGCGTTGAGATGCTTTTCGCGGATGCCGACGAGGTTGGTGAATTCCTCAATGCTTTCGACAACTTTCTGCCGCGATGGACTGCGGATACCGTAGGCTCGCGCAAAGAAATCCAGATATTCGTGAACGGAAATATCGCGATGGCCGGGCAGCGAGTCGGGCACATAACCGATGAGGCGATGGCCCTTCTCCGGCTCCTCGACGACGGAAACGTCATCGAGCAGCACATCGCCGCTGGTTGGTTCGTCGAGCGTGGCGATGATGCGCATGGCCGTGCTTTTGCCGGCACCGTTGGGGCCGACGAAACCGATGATTTCGCCCGACGAGAAGGTGAAAGAGATGTCGTCCACCGCTCGGGTACGGCCGTAGTGCTTTCGTAGGTGTTCGATCTTGATTTGCATTGTCGGGCTTATCCCTCTTTCACCCCTCTCCCCCGAGTACAGGGGAGAGGGGAGAAGACAGTGGCTGCCTCAATCTCCCTCGCCTGTCTCTTTCAAATATCCCACCACCAACGCGCGACATTTCCGCGTCCGCGCATTGCGTAGCGCGTCTTCCAGAAACGGTGAATCGTCCAGTTCGGCCAGGTAGCTGCGCGGCCGCAGACGGCGCTGGGGGTTCGTCGTGAATGTCTGCATGCTGGTCAGCCAGTTTGAGCCAAGCACTTGACGCATCGACTCAATGGCCCCAGGCGCGATCTCCGACACATTTATCGGCGTCAGGACAGCCCGAGCGCCCGCTGCCACCTGGGCAGTGAAATACGGAATCCCCTTCTCATCGACGTACCAGAAGCGGCGAATCTCGGCTCCCAGACCGTTGACCATGCTCAGCTTTTGGTCGGTCTCGCGGTGGATAGCCACACGCTCGCGGCGTGCCTCGCTCTTGCGGATCTTGAAATGGGCCGGCACACGAGCTTCGACCCAACCGGCGGCGAAGTGCTGATCGCGGCTCCAATCGATGGTGCAGGAGTGCGTGCCACCCTGTCTGCCTTCGTGCATCCGTTGCGTCATTACCTCCGTATCGTAGCTGAAATGGAGACCATCGCTGGGCGTCAACGGCGAATAGATCGCCGTCCAGCCGATCGTCGTGGCACGATGCGGCGACTCATCGAGATGCGACGACTCATCGAGCAAAGTCAGCGTCTCGCTACGCAGATGTCCCTCCCAGCCTTCGGAGAGAAGCATGTAGCCGAACACGATCAAACAGGTGACAAGCGAGATGAGCGGCGTCGTCCACAACAGCCAGATGCGCCGCTTCTTGTGGGCCAGGACGATGAAATTGAGCGGGCCGATGGCCAAGGTGAACAAGAACATGAGGACGAACAAGCCCTTGATCGGGATGCCGATGTCGTCCACCACTGGGAAGGATTGATTGGCGTCGTAGGTGTTTCGTTGTCCCTGCCACGGTACGGCCGTCTTGTCCCACGAATGAGCGAGGAAAGCGAGACGAGGTGCGGGCCATTTTTCGAGATTAACGTCGGAGCTGACAAGACACTCGCCGAAACCGGCTTCGTAAACGGTCATTCCGGCAATCGGGATCAGCGAGCGTCGCCAGCTTTCCGGGAGCTGGGCTGAGCCAAGCACGAGCAGCGAGCCGCCCGTTTCGACGTATTGCCACAAGGCGGTTCGGACGGCGGGAGCCATTTCCTTCAAATCCTCGCCGCTCACGACGATGCCGTCATAGCGCGAATAGGCGAGCCAATTGCTACTCCAACTCTCCAGCGGTTCCAGGGTGACGACCTGCGTATTCGGAGAAAGGCCGGTGGGAGGCATCGCGCCAGCAACGGGCGGCCGCACGGCCATCGGCATACCAACCATTCCGCCGCCCGCCGGTGCGACCTTGCTCGGCAGCGGAAAATTTTTCGTGACGCGGTGACTCCTCAGGACGAGGGGCGTATTACCTCCCGGCGGAAAGCGCGAACTTCTCGAACCGTAATACGAATAGCCCCGATACTGTGTTTCATTCAGTTTCAGCATCACCTCGCGCTCTTGGCGATGATCGTCAATGGTGATCGCCAGGCCCGAACCGCCGATCGGCGGATAGTCCGGCTGAAGCAAGGTGATGCGCACTCTCTGCTTCGCTCCGACTTGCTCGGTTCGCCGCACGTCGCGGAGATAGTCGCCGCGCAAAATGTATTTCTCGCCCGGTAGACTCAGGCTGACCGTATGCGCACGTTCGCGCGAGCGATTGGTCACGATAAAGGCGTATTCAAAATAGCCGTGCCAACTTTCGCCCCTCGGCTCGGACTCCAGAACGATGTCGATGTCGCCGAAGGTGTCCGCTCGCGCCGCCGGCGCGAGCGCGAGCGCCATCAGGCAGACGACTAGCCCGCAGCGCCAGCAAGGGAGTTCCCTTGCTGGCGCCGCGAGCTGGCAAGATCGCCGTTTTCTAATCATTGCGCACCTCCGCTATCTTCATATCGGCGGGCAGGTTCAACCCGGTTTCCTCGATACCGGCGAGCAGATCGCGGATGACGGCGAAGGTATCGACCTGATCGAGCCGAGCCTTGTAGTTGAGAATCAGTCGATGATTGAGTACGGGAGCGGCGACAATCTTGACATCTTCAAAGCCAACCGTCGGCCTTGCGGCCAGCAGTGCGTAGGCGCGAGCGGCCTCGGCGATGGCGATGGCGGCGCGCGGCGAGGCTCCGTGCGCGATGTAGCTGCGCACCGACGGTGGCGCTTCGGCGGCGCGGACGTGCGTGGCCGCCACCAGGCGAGCGATGTAACGCGACACCGGCCGCGGCAGATAGATGCGATCGACCACGGCGAACACCTGCCGCAGTTCCTCGCCGCTCATGGACCATGTCGGCGCCGGCGGTTCTCCGTGCCGGCGCGTCGAAATGATGCGATCGAGTACATCGACTTCGACCGTCGAAACGACCAGTTTGAAAAGGAAGCGATCGAGTTGCGCTTCCGGCAGCGGATAGGTGCCTTCCAGCTCGATGGGATTTTGCGAGGCCAACACGAAGAACGGATTCGGCAGCGGCCGGGTCGTGCCCAGCAAGGTCACGGCGCGTTCCTGCATCGATTCGAGCAGGGCGGACTGCGTTTTCGGCGATGCGCGATTGATTTCATCGGCGAGCAACAGGTTCGTGAACACCGGGCCGGGCCGAAACATCATCTCGCGCCGACCCTCCGGCGTATCTTGCAGAATATGGGTGCCGAGAATATCGCCCGGCATCAGGTCGGGCGTGAACTGCACGCGCTTGAAATCGAGATGCAGCAGTTGCGCCAACGCCTTGACCAGCGCGGTTTTGCCGACGCCCGGCACACCTTCCAGCAGCAAATGCCCTCGACTGAGAACAGCCACCAGCACCAAACCATGTAGCTCCGATCGCCCCAGCAATTGCCGATCAAGCTGCTCGCGCAGCTTCGCCATCAACTCGACGGCCGGAGCGAGTTCCTCGGGTTGCAGAAGGGATTGCGCTGGCGTTTCATTTGACATAGTGAAGAAAATCCGAAATCCTCACCCGCTGCGCGGGAAATCCGAAATCCGAAATCCTCACCCGCTGCGCGGGAAATCCGAAATCCGAAATCCGAAATCCGAAAGAAACACAAAATCCAAATCATCAAAATTCAAAACGGACTGACAAACGGTTTGATTTCGGATTTTTCCTTTCGGATTTCGGATTTCGGATTTCGGATTTCGGATTTCCCGCGCAGCGGGGAGGGTTTCCCGCGCAGCGGGGAGGGTTTCCCGCGCAGCGGGGAGGGTTTCCCGCGCAGCGGGGAGGGTTTCCCGCGCAGCGGGGAGGATTTTCGTTCAAAGTAGCGTTCCACGGCGGCGCGGTGGCGCGGCAAGATAATGTCGGTGTTGGCCGAACCACTGCCCGCCGTCGCTTCGCGCAGCGCTCCCGATGAAGCCGAATCATCGGGCTTGGCGTGGATGACGATTTGGGCCGAGCGATTCGCGGGCAAATTCGTCGGACTGCTTTTGAGCGAAGCCAAGGCGCCGGACGGCAACACTTCCTCCTTGAACTTGAATCCCTCTTGCGAACCGGGTTTGTCCCAGGTCAACGGTGCCGCGCCCGGTCCACGATTAACGCCGCCGCGACCGCCCTTTTTACACAGACTTTTGAGATCATCCAACGATACCTTGCCCTCGTTCGCCTGCAAAAACGCCCGCAAACCGTCGCAATCGCACTCGCCCGCGTGCAGACACTTCGACAGCAACTCCGCGTCAATGAGGCCGGCCTTGTGCATTTTCTCGACCTGACGCGCCAGGTCGATTTTGCCGCTTTGCAACGCCTCGGCCAGTTTCTTCAATTGCTCGGCGTCGAGATGCTCGGTGAATTGTTTGACATCCAATCCGCTCTTGTCCATCAGACCGGCCAGTTCGGCCAGTGCTTCCATCTTCAGCTTGGGACTGAGCATATCGGCGCTTTTGCGCAGCACTTCGGCCAGCGCCTGCGCTTCGCCGAGTCGTTCGTTGGCGCGGGCATTTTTCTCGGCCGCTTCGCGGGCGGTCGCGCCGGTGAGGTTGCGCAAGTGATCGAGCGCTTCGAGCGTTCGGGACGGATCCTTGCCGGAGGAATGTTCGCGCAGCTCCGCCAGTTTGTCCTTGAGCGATTCGGCCCGCGCCGGATCGAGAAGCGCTTCCGCCTTGAGCAAGGCGATCTGCTCGATCAAGTGCGTGACTTCGCGGTCAATCTCCAGCGGCGAAGTCGCGGATAGATCGGCCAATCCCTGCGGTGCCAGGAAACTGAGCAGAACAAAGCCGACCGCGATCGCCAGCAGCGTCCAGGCACGCCGGCCATTCCAGTGAATGCGCGGTAGAGCGAGGATCGGCAGCTTTTGCCGCCAACCGCCTAACTCCTGTTCGCCGTCCGCCATCAACAATCCTCCACAGCCGCTCTGTTCATCGAGCAGCGCGCGAACGGCGGTATCGCTCGGCAAACGTCGCCGGGCCAACACGACCGCGGCCGCCACACAGCCGGCGAGGCCCATCAGTCCCCACAAGAGCGGGCGTCGTTCCACGCCAACGGCGGCGCGCAGCGCCAGCACCGCGATGCCCCACACAAAGGCCCATACCGTCGCCAGGGGCAGGGCGTATTTGAGGATGAACAGCGCCGCCAAATGCCGGCGGAAACGCCGGATGGCTTTGTCGTGAAGATTCATGGGACGTGTACTCGCTTTCTTGCGCACCCTCACGGTGTTTTGGGCGTTCTCGCACGCTTGCCAAGAGATGAACCTATGAACACAAAACAACCTAAGCGCCGCGAGGTTCGCCGCCACTATTTGATGAGACTGGACGAGACAGGCAAAGTCAAGGGTTTTGACGCATCGAATCACCCCGCCGGGAGTCGCTTCGCTCTTGGCTCCCTTACCGGCTCCGATGTATAATCCCTCCTTCACCACGATGGTGATTCACCCAATCTTGGCACCGATGACCGAAAGGATGTGGTCATGCGCGTCTGCCTCTTTGAAGACCGTGGCGTCGTCGATCTCGAACCGTTGAGCCTCACCCGTCCCGTTTTCGAGTTGCTGTGCGGGCTGACTTCGCTGGCCGCCAAGCAGAGCCGATTCTTTCCCTTGGGGCCTCGCGGCGTCCTCCTTCGGCCGCACTTAGCCGACTTGTATCGTCTTACCTCGACCGCGCTGCCGGTCAACGATCTGGCTTGGCTGCGGGCGGGACCGACCATTCTGGTCAATGGTCGTTGGCTTCCGCCGTCCATCCCCTTGCCGATCAACGAGTTGTCGGGGCCGTGCGTTGCCCTGGTGGATGGCGAGGTTGCTTACGCAATCGTGGAACCGGAGCATCTGATTGATTGCTCAACCGATACGCTCGATGATTGCCTGGCCACCTGGAAGGCGACGCTGCCGCAGCGACGGGCGGGCGGTCGATTATTCCGCTATCTGTGGGAATTGGTGCAGCACAACGGCGAACAAATCCTCGCCGATTGGCAGACGGTCGGCCCTCCCTTCGAGGCCGAACCGCGCCGCGTCGATCGCGATGGTCTGGCTATCGTCGGCCCGCGCGATCATCTCATCCTTCACCCGACAGCCCGCATCGAACCGATGGTTCTCGCCGACACGACGCGCGGCCCCGTCGTCATTGATCGGGATGCAGTCGTTACCGCGTTCACACGCCTGGAAGGGCCATGTTCGATCGGTCCCCGCACGCAGGTTCACGGAGCCAAACTGCGTGCCGGCACCACGCTTGGCCCGGACTGTCGCATCGGCGGCGAGATCGAGTGCAGTATCGTGCAGGGTCACAGCAACAAGGTTCACGATGGTTTCCTCGGCCATGCCTATATCGGCGAATGGGTCAACCTCGGTGCCGGCACGCAAAACAGCGATTTGCGCAATGATTACGGCGAAATCACCATGACCGTCAACGGCCGGCGCGTGCGCACGGGGCTGACGAAAATCGGCTGTTTCCTCGGCGATCACACGAAGACCGGCCTTAGCACGCTGTTAAACACCGGCACCAACGCCGGCGCTTTCTGCAATCTGCTGCCGGGCGGTCTGCTGCCGAAATACCTTCCTTCTTTTGCCAGTTGGTGGAACGAGACCCTGACGGATCGCGCCGAGTTGAGTTCGCTGCTACGCACAGCGGCCGAGGTCATGCGTCGCCGTGGCGTCGTCTTCACGGAGACGCACGCGGCACTATATCGCACGCTGTTCGAGCAAACCGCCGCCGAGCGTCGTCATGCGCTGCGTGACGCCGAGTTACGAAAACTGAGGCGAAGCGCGTGAAACGGCGCTACGGAGATTGATCCGGCAAGTAACGGCGGTATTATGGGTTGGTTTGCCGTTTGCGTCTTAGCGTGAACCTGCGAACGGCGCAAACGCTAAGCCGCAAACGGCGGAAAACCCATGACCCTCGACCGCATCTCCATCGAAGTCACCAATCGCTGCGCCAAGGCGTGTTGGTTTTGTTACAACCACAGCCTTCCCGAAGGCGATACACGCTGGAGCGCCGACGAACTGGTGAGTTTCGTCAACGACTGCGCCGCGCACGGTGTCAAAGCGGTGTCCTTCGGCGGCGGTGAGCCGCTGCAATACGACGATCTATTTACCGTCCTCGAACGTCTGCGCGGCACGCTGTTTCGTTCGCTCACCTCCAATGGTCTGCTGCTGCACGGCGAACGTCTGGAACGACTGATCGCCGCCGCGCCGGACAAGATTCATCTGTCGATCCATTTCCCCGAACACGAGAGCGAAGTGCGGCGTGTCGTCGGCCAAGTTCACGAACTGGCCGAGCGCGGCATCCGCAGCGGCATCAATCTGTTGGTGGCGCGCTCGAATCTTTCGGCGGCGCGGCAAGCGGCCGAGACGGTGCGGCAAGCCGGCATCGGCAATGAGCGCATTGTCTATTTGCCGATGCGCGGTCAGGACACGCCGACGCCCGCTGAGGTCGCCGCCGTCGCGGGCGGCAAACCGTTTCAGTCGATGACCTGTCTGACCGAGTGCGGCCGCAGTCCGCGTTTTTGCTCGATTGGCTGGGATAAGACGGTGGCATGGTGTTCGTACACGCGGTCGCGGGCACCGTTGCGGACATTGACGCACGAGGGGCTGAATGCGGCTCTCCATGGGCTGGGACTCGAATTTTGTGGAGGTACCGATGGATGATTTCCCGACGGCGCACAGCATGGATACCTTGATGCTATCGGAGGTCTCATGGCGGAATTCGACCAAGCTGCACGGTTCGCCGTCAAACTCGATCCTGTGGGCTTCCTGCGCTGGCTGCTGCCCGGACTCGATACCGACTTGATCTTTACGCGCTGGCTGGAGACGCAGACAATTCCGTTTCCGGGCCAGCCCGATCGTCGGTGCGACACGGTGGCCGAATTGGCGCACGCATCGGGGGCGGCCCCAAACTGGATGCTTATTCTAGAGTTGCAAACGGAGCCGCATCCCGACATCGTGGCGCGTCTGCTGGAATATATGGCCCGCGCTCGCCGGGAACTGCGCTATGGGCCGCATGGACGAGACAAGTACCTGGCCGCCCTCGCGGTCATCAACCTTACGGGGCCAGCACCACACAGCGCCTTGGAGATGACGCTGCCGGGTTCGACCGGCGTAGTCTTTCACTGTCAGGCACGCGGTCTAAGCTTCGCTCAGGAGAACGCCGGACAAACGCTGGCGGCCATCCGCGCGGGGCAGACGGCACGATGTCTGTTGCCTTGGATTCCACTGATGCAGGGTGGCGATCGCGCCGAGACGGTGGCGGTCTGGAAGGAGTTGGCCGAGCAGGAACCGGAACACCATCTGCGCTCGATTTATGCGGGATTGGCTTTGGTCTTCGCGGATCTGGCCAATTGTTTAATTGTGTGGAAGCAAGGATTGGAGGGATGGAACATGCGAAAATCGCGCATCGTCGAAGAGTGGCGAGAAGAAGGCCGAATAGAAGGCCGAGTAGAAGGCCGAGTAGAAGGCCGAGTAGAAGCCTTTCAAGGCATCTTGCTCCGTCTGCTGCAAAAGCGCTTCCCCGGCGCGTCGTCGCCGGAAGTCGCGGCCGTCGTGCAAACGCAGACCAACGCCGACGAACTGATGCGCTGGCTGGAATTGCTCGATAGTGTCGAATCCTTGGAGGCTTTCCGAACCGCCATCAACGCTTGAGACAAGGAGAGCGATCATGCAAGCGGACTATCCCGCCGCCCATTCGATGGACACCTGCTTTTTCGCCATCGACCGCGATGGCCATGTTGCCTGTTTCGACACCGGCGAGGCCGGCGCGGTGCCGGTGCAAGCTCTTTCCGGCGATTCGGCTTACTCGGTACGCCAACAACTGGCCCCGCTGCCCCGCGTTGCGGTGATGCACGATCGCCAAGGTCGTGTCACACCGGGCCAGCCGAGCGAGTTCAACGAACATGGCGGCCGCATGGCGCTGCCATATCCGACTCTTGTGTTCCTGGCTTCGCTCGATCCGGTGCGCGAAGAGATTGACGCCGGACGCGCCGTTGAGGTGGTGGCCAGCGAGGGCGTGGCCGTGCTGTTCCGGCAGATGCCCGAAGCCCTCGCCGCACAGCTGCATGACAGCGGCGCCTGTCTCGGTTGTTGTCTGTACTTCCAGAGCGAAGACCCCTCGGAAGGCTCCCTCGATCTCACCGCGCGCGGATTTTTCAGTTACTCGCATCTGACCGAGAACTGGATCTCCGGTGCCTATGGCCGCGTCCGCCGTCCCGCCCAGCCGATCCACGTCGATCAGCTGCCGCCGAGGATTCGTGAAGCCGTCAAGGCCATGCGCTTCGATTCGCTCAGCTTCGCCGAGACGCCGCACATCCAGCCGATCGAACATACGGATTGCGTCTCCTGGGAGTCGGCCTACATGGATGTCACGGGTACACACATCCGGCCCATCCCCGGCAGGGAAGAGGAGTACGCCGACGCTTACGACGAACTCGCCGAGATCGGCGAGAACATAGAGGTTGAACCGCCTCCGGGCCACAACCCGAATAGCGGCGAGGAATGAGAGGAATCGACTGTGTTGATCCTGCCAGGCCACACCGACGCCGTGCGCTGTCTGAGTTATTCGCCCGACGGTCGGCGACTGGCCTCGGGCAGCGAGGACAAGACGGTACGCCTCTGGGATCTGCCCGGCGGCGAGGCCACGGTGTTGAAGCACGAAAGCAGTGTTGAGGCGTTGGCCTTCGCGCCGGAGGGCGACAAGCTGACGACAGGCACCGCCGTCGGTGAAGTGTGGTCGTGGACGGTGCCGCGGCGACGGCGGCTCTATCACATTCAAGCACATGACGGCGGGGTTCGCTGTCTGGCTCATTCTCCCGGCGATGAAACGCTGATTACCGCTGGTTGGGACCAGACGGTGAAGATGTGGCACCCAGGCACATGGCATCAACTGTCCGTCCTCCAGAAAAGCTCTCCCTCCTGCACGGCGTTGGCCTTCGCTCCCGATGGCAAGACGTTGGCGATCAGCAACGAGGATGGTTCGCTCCGCCTGTGGGATCGCGCCAGCGCGACGCTTGCCCCCCTGCTGACGGGGCAACTACCCTTGTTTGCGCTGGCCTGGTCTCCGAATGGACGCCTGTTGGCGGCGGGCCAGGCTGATGGAAGTATCTTGCTGTCCGAAGCCAGCCGGTCGCAAGCGCCCCTGCGCGGCCACACCTGGACGGTCTATTCGCTTGCCTTCACTCCCGATGGTCGCACGCTGATCTCTGGCAGCGCCGATGGCACCGTGCGTGTGTGGGACGTGGCGAGCGGTCAGGAGAAGCGTTGTTTCCGTTGGCACGCGCGCTGGGTGACATGCGTGGCCATCGCGCCCGACGGCATGACCGCCGCCGCCGGCAGCGCGGATCATACCATCGTCGTCTGGGATATGGATGACAATTGATCCAGCGAACGCCTGCCCCATGACGGTTGAACGATGGCCGCGACTTGCTTCGCGCGATTGCTAGGAGGATAATCGTCTCTGGGGAACTGCCGCGATAGCTCTTCGCAGCCCAACCCTGGTAGTCCGAAGGAATGTCCATGTTGACGGACCTGAACATCGAAGCGGAATTAAGTTACGCTTACTTACACGCGGTGGCGACACGAGGCGGATTTTCTTGCTCTTACTCAGACCGGCATCTCGATGGTGCGGGCGTGGATGCTCTGGTCAATGAAGATGGGCGATTTCTGGCTCGCGATTCGCGGTACGCATCCTTCACCTTGCATGTGCAGTTGAAGGCGACCCGTGTCTCACCTGTTGAGCAGAACGGTCGTTTTTCATTCAGTCTCCGTATCCACCAGTATAACAAGCTCCGGGAAACTCGTGTTGGCGTCCCGCGCATCCTCGTCGTCTTGTATCTCCCGGCCGATCCGAGCGATTGGCTCCGGCATTCGGAAGACGGACTCCTCGCTCGGCGCTGTGCCTATTGGGTCAGCTTGCGAGGTGCCGCGGAGAGCCAAAATGCGGAGGCGCAGACGGTGTACATCCCCCGAAACCAAGTTCTCTCCGTTGAGGCACTCACGGAGATCATGACGCGGTGTTCGCGGGAAGAAGAGATGATTTATGATTCGTGAATCTTTACCCCTGGAAATGGCCCGCCAGGTGACACCCCGCGCCTTGCGAACCTACGCCGAAAGTCTGGGCTGGAAACCCGTCCCCAACGGGAAACGCCCGTGGATCGCCATTTTTCACCGCCCCGACTCCGAGCTTCATCAGATATTGGTCCCAATGGACGAAACGCTTGAGGATTACGGTGACATGGTGGGAGAGGTGGTTCGCAAGCTGGCCGAATTTGAGAAGTTGCCCGCGCAAGCCGTTCTCAATCATCTCTTGCTGCCGCCCGCCGATGTGCTGCGGTTTCGTGAGGTCAGCCCCGATGCCGAAGCCGGCCATCTACCTTTTGAACACGCGGTAGGTCTCATCAACGGCACACGTCGCTTGTTGCTTTCGGTGGCGCACAGCGTTCTCGTGCCCCAACCCTACCACCCTCGCTTATCGCGGAGCGAGGCGGAAGAATTCATCGGCCGGTGCCGCTTGGGGCAGACGGAACGGGGTAGTTTCGCGCTGACGGTATCTTGCCCGTTGGAACTCCAGCTATCCTTACCCGGCATGGGAGAACCATTTGCCCGCCAAGTGACAACGCTTCTGATGGAATCGCTGGAGGCGTTGGCCCAGGCCAGCGATGCCCCGAAAGGAGAGGAGTTGTCGGACCTTGCGAGGAACCCCGGCCTGAGCGCGAACCTGTGCGAGGCATTACTAATGCTTCGGCCGTCTGGAGACCGCGCCAGCCTAACGGTTTCGGCAACATGGTCGCGCGCGTTGTTGCCTTCATCGCGCAAGCCGAGCCGGCAAGTCCAACTGCATCAGGAGACATTCGAGATGGCCGAAGTGTTGGCACCGCGAATGCGCTCCCAGCCTCAGCCTCGGCCAGCCCGCTTCATCGGCTTCGTGGATGCTCTGCGCGGACAACCAACCTCGGCAGAGGCTCGTCCCGCCGGGGAGGTGGCTTTCACGCTTTTCGATGACGCGGAAGGCGAGATTCACGCGCGCGCCCAGTTGACAGCGGATGACTATGCCTCGGCCGGCGCTGCTCACCTTGCTTCGGGTCTTGTGTTCTTCAAAGGTGTGTTGCGACGGCTTCCGCGAGGTAGTTGGATTGATTCGATTACGGACTTTGAACGGGTCATGCTCGATGAGGATGGAATTCCCGCGGACGCCGCTCATGGTTCGTAGAATAACCTCTCGTTTAACGCAGCGCGGGAGCGTCCGCGGCGCATCATGGCTAAACAAAATAGGTGCCGCGCTGCCGCTGCATCGCTATTGTCTCCTCATATCGTACCAGCATCCATGACGTACCTACCAAGGGAGACGATCGCATGGGCATCAACGCACCCCTCAACCGCAAACTCCGTATGGGCTTGGTCGGCGGCGGCCAAGGCGCTTTCATCGGCAAGGTTCACAGCATCGCCGGCGTTCTCGATAATCGCGCTACGCTCGTCGCCGGTGCGCTCTCTTCCGATCCAGCCAAGGCCAAAGCGTCTGCGCCCGACTACGACATCCCGGCCCATCGCGCCTATGCCTCCTATCAGGAGATGGTTGCCGCCGAGTCGAAGCTACCGGCCGACCAACGCATTGATTTCGCCTCCGTCGCCACGCCCAATCACACGCATTTCGAGATTGCCAAAGCATTTGCCGAGGCTGGTTTCAATGTCATCTGCGATAAGCCGCTGACCTTCGATTTGGCCCAGGCCGAGGAGTTGGCGAAAGTCGTGCAGAAAACCGGCGTCGTCTTCGCCGTGACGCATAACTACACCGGCTATCCGCTCGTTCGCCAGGCCCGCGAAATGGTGCAGGCCGGCGAACTCGGTGAGATCAACGCCGTGCGCGCCTTCTACATTCAGGGCTGGCTGCGCACACGCCTTGAAACATCCGGGCAGAAGCAGGCGGGATGGCGCACCGATCCCAAGAAGTCCGGCGCGGCCGGCTGCTTCGGCGACATCGGCACTCATGCCTATAATCTCGGTCGCTTCATCACCGGGCTGATTCCCGAACAGATTTCCTGTCATCTGAAATCGTTCGAGCCGGGCCGGCCGCTCGACGATTACGGTACCGCCGTCCTTCGCTACAGCAATGGCGCGCTCGGCACCATCACCGCCTCGCAAATCTCGCATGGCCGCGAGAATGAAGCATGGATCGAGATCGACGGCACCAAAGGCTCTCTCGAATGGCATCAGGAAGAGCCGAACAAAATGCTCTTCCGCGCCAACGGCAAACCACACCAGATTTACACCCGCGCCGGCGGGCCGTACCTCGGTGAATTGGCCGGGCGCTCGACGCGCATTCCCAGCGGCCATCCCGAAGGATTCCTCGAAGCGTTTGCCAATATCTACACGGCGGCATATCAAGATATGATCGCGCGAGCCAGCGGGCAGAAGTTCGACTATGCCCACAGTCTCTATCCCAACGTCGCCGACGGTGTCGATGGCATGAACTTCATTACGCAGTGCGTCGCCAGCTCCGCCGAGAATGGAGCGTGGAAGTCGCTTAAACATCCGCTATGCCGAGCGTGAGCGGATTGCCAGCCCGAAGCGCAAGCAAGGGAAAGGCTTACCCTTGCTTGCGCTTCGGGCTGGTAGGGTTTGGCCATTGAAGAAACCGATGCGCTGGGCTAGAATTGCGTTGATTACCCCGCGAGGCCCTCCGAGGCCCATCTACGGGTCGGCGGATAGAAGGAGCGACTCTGTGCAAATCAAAATCTCCGTGCGACATGGACATCTGAATGACACCACGCAGCAGTTCATCCGCGACAAAGCCGAGAAACTCCTGCACTTCTTCGAGCGCCTCACCATGATTGCGGTCACGGTGGACATGCAGAAGGATCAGAAGTGGGTCGAGTTTCTCGTCCAGGCGGAGCATAAGCACGATTTCGTCGCCCAGGACAGTCATGCCGACCTGCTCGCGGCCGTCGATCTCGTCCTCGACAAGCTGGAAGGGCAGCTGCGTCGTTACAAAGAAAAAATTCAGGACCACCGCCGGACGCCCTCGACCGGCGAGGTGGCCGGCGCGCCCGCCGTGGAAGAATCCAGCGAGGAGTGACGGAGGAGCTGGCATGCGAATGTCCGACTTCGTGGTACGCGACGCGATCATCGCGGAATTGCCCGCCACCAACAAGGAAGGCGTCATCCGTGAGATGGTCGAGAGTCTGCGCGCCGCCGGTCAGTTCCGCGGCGCCGACCTGGAAGACATCATCCGGGCCATCCTGAAACGCGAGTTTCTCGGCTCGACCGGCATCGGTCGGGGCGTTGCCATCCCCCATACCAAGCACAACAGTGTCGAGCGACTCATCGGCACCGTGGCCCTCTCGACCAAGGGTATCGCCTTCGATAGCCTCGACGGAGAGCCGGTTCATGTGTTCGTCTTGCTCATTTCGCCGCAGGATCGACCCGGCGATCATTTGCGCGCCCTGGAGAACGTGTCGCGTTCGCTGCGCGACGATAGTTTCGTCCGCTCGCTGCGGACAGCCACGACACAGGAAGAAATCATCGCTCTGCTCGACAGAGCCGACCATTAAACCGCCATCCGCTACCCGCTATCCGCTCGGATTGCGGAGAGGGGCAGCGGATGGCGGATAGCGGATAGCGGATGGCGGATAGCGGTCATGAACGGGGCCTCCCTGCAACAGAAGGTGGTTATCACCAACCCGCAAGGGTTCCACATGCGCCCGATGGCCGCCTTCGCGCAACTGGCGGCACGATTCCAGAGCAGCGTCAAGGTCAGCCGCGAAGGGCAAAGTGTTAACGGCAAGAGCATTCTGGATCTCATGCTGTTGGCCGCCGCTCAAGGGACGGAATTGACCCTGGAAGTCGCTGGCCCCGACGCACAGAACGCGCTGGATGCCCTCGTCCGTGTGTTAAAAACGCCGACCGAAGAAGATTCACCGGAACCGCCCGTAGCATGACCTAAGAATTGCGGATTGCTTGCCCCACTAGCCTGGAGCGCCAGCGACCGGCTGAATCCCCGTCACCGGCGCTCCAGGCTAGTGGGGCGACAAGCTCGAATGGAAATTAAACGCGGCATCGCTGTCTCTTCCGGCGTGGCCATCGGTCCAGCTTTGGTGCTGGACTCCGAATGGTTCCGCATCCCTCAACGTACCGTCCCCTCCAGCCAAATCGAGGCCGAAGCCGAACGTCTCCACCAAGCGCTGGCCCAGGCCGCGCGCGAAACCCGCGCCAATCAGGAGGCCGTCACCGCCAAACTCGGCCCGCAATACGGAGCCATCTTCGGTGCGCATGCGCTCATGCTCACTGATCCGACGATGTCGCAAGAGATCGAAACGCTCATTCGTAACGAGCATTTCGCCGTCGAGTATGCCGTCAGCCGAGTTATGCGCCGCTACGCCAAGGCACTGGAGAGCATCGAGGGCGGCTACCTCGCCGACCGTGTCGCCGATTTGTTCGACATCGAAAAGCGCATCCTCCGTCATCTGCTTGGCCAGCGCCGCGAGCAGTTGCGCGACCTTCGCGAGCCGGTTATCGTTCTTGCCCACGATCTGACACCCAGCGAAACCGCCATGCTGGACCCGCAGCGCGTCCACGCCTTCGCCACCGAATCGGGCGGACGGGCCAGCCATACCGCCATCGTCGCCGGCGTCCTCGACATCCCCGCCGTCGTCGGTCTGGGCCAGTTCATCAACGATGTATCCGGCGGCGATCGCGTCATCGTGGACGGGCATCATGGTTTGCTTATCATCGATCCCGATGAGGAAACGCTCGAACGCTACGAGCATGTCCGCGCCAGCTTCCGCACCCACGAGAGCCAGCTGAGCGAGCTGCGCCATCTACCCGGAGAAACCCGCGACCGCGTCCGTATCGCCCTGCTGGGCAACATCGAGTTCCCGCAAGAGAGTACGCCCTGCCTGGAACGCGGCGGCGAGGGCGTCGGTTTGTATCGCACCGAGTTTCTCTATCTCGGCAAACAGATTGACCCCACCGAGGCGGAACATCTGGAAGCGTATCTGACCGTGTTGCGCACGCTGGGACCGCATCGTCCGGTGGTCATTCGTACCCTGGATTTGGGGGCGGATAAGTTCCTGCCGCATGCCGAACAGACCCGTCAAGAGCGCAATCCGTTCCTGGGTTTGCGCAGCGTTCGGCTGTGTTTGCGAAATTTGACCTTGTTCAAAACGCAAATGCGTGCCATTCTGAGAGCGAGTGCTTTCGGTGATGTTCGCATCATGTTTCCCATGATTAGCACATTGCTGGAACTGCGCCAGTGCAAAATGATTCTGGCGGAGGTCAAAGAGGACCTGGAGGAAGAAGGCATTGCCTTCAATCCTCGATTGCCGGTTGGCACCATGATTGAAGTCCCCTCGGCCGCGATTCTGGCCGAGCAGATGGCTCGCGAGGTGGATTTTTTTTCGGTCGGCACCAACGATTTGATTCAATACACGTTGGCCGCCGATCGCAACAACGAAACCGTCTCCTCGCTGTACAGCCCCGGTGATCCGGCCGTACTCCGTCTGATTGAGCGCGTGGTGCAGGCCGCCGCGAAATACAACATTGCTGTCAACGTCTGCGGTGAAATGAGCGGCGACTCCCTGTATACGATGTTGCTTCTGGGCCTGGGGATACGCCAACTAAGCGTGACGCCGCACAGTATTCCGGAAATCAAGCGAATCATTCGCGCCGTGTCGGTCGAGGAGTCCGTCACGGTGGCCCAGGAAGCCATGCGTCTGGAAACAGCGCGTGATGTAAACAATTACTTGCGGGAACAAACGCGCCGGATTCTCCCCGAAGTGGTCCACTGAGGGAGGAAAATCCGAAATTTGGAATCCGAAATCCGAAAGAAACCGAAAAATCTAAACTCCAAATCCAAAACAGAACGAGAGGAAATTTTGAGTTTGGTTATTAAGGTTTAGGATTTCTTTCGGATTTCGAGCTTCGGATTTCGGATTTATTGATGTGGGTTGTTCCCCCGAATAGGGATGAACCGTGCCTGGGGCACCCGAAACAACACCCCCCGTTCCTCCGCCTCTCACGAGCGAGTCGCCGGCGTGCGCTAATCTCGGCGAAACCGCTCCCCCATGCGAAAAGGCTGTTCGCCCCGAACCGAAACGCGCCGCCGACAAGGTACGCATTCGCTTCCGCAAAGGCGGCACGCTGCGTCTGCTCAGTCACCACGACCTCATGCGCACTTTCGAGCGTCTGCTACGCCGCAGTGAATTGCCTTTCCACCGTTCGCAGGGATTTCATCCCAAACCCCGGCTCATCTTCGCGTTGTCGCTGCCTTTGGGCGTGGTCGGCTGCGAGGAAGTCGTGGAACTGGAACTCGCCGAGGTGCTGCCTCCCGAAGAGATTCACGTCCGTCTCGCCCGCCAGACGCCTCCTGGTCTGGACATCCTTTCTGTCCGCCGCATTAACCCCAAAGTCAACGCGCAGGTATGCCGCCTGTCTTACGCGGTCGGGGTGCCAGCGGAACGACTGCCGGATTTGAGCCGGCGCATCGCTGATGTGATGGCCTCTCCCGAATGCGGGATCGATCGCCATCGACCGCATTCACGCAAACCGGGACGACGACTCGATGTGCGTCCCTTCCTCGCCGACTTGCGAATAATGCAGAATGCAGAATGCGGAATGCAGAATGAAAGACAGAATTCATCTGCACTCTGCACTCTGCATTCTGCATTCTGCATTCTTGAAATGGTACTCCATTTGACTCCGTCCGGGACGGCTCGCCCCGAAGAAGTGTTGGGCCTCCTGGGACTTGAAGATCTGCTCGACGCGGGCGCGGTATTTGAACGCACTCGGCTCGAGCTTCACGATGAATTGCCGCCCTCCGAACCGGACGGCGGAATCGAACTAGCAAAGGGATCGCATGAAAAAAGAGATGCTGATTAACGTGTTGCAGCCCGAAGAATGCCGTATCGCCATTTTGGAGGACGGCGTTCTGGAGGAGCTTTACGTCGAGCGCACCAGCCACGAAAGCTACGTCGGCAACATCTACAAGGGGCGCATCGTCAATATCGAACCGAGCATTCAGGCCGCCTTCGTGGACTTCGGCGTCGGCCGCAATGGTTTCCTGCACGTCTCCGACGTGGAACCGACCTATTATCGTCACCTCGAACAGCGGCGCGATCGCGGCGATCGCGGTGATCGCGGCGGCCGGCGCGATCGAGATCACGACCGAGGCCACGATCGAGATCGTGACCGCGATCACGATCGCCCGCGCCGACCGATGGAATACGACCTTGATGATGTGGACCGTGCAGTTGATGAAGCGCTGGCTCCTCTCGATGACGCCGCGACGCTTCTGCCGGACGAGGCCGCGCTCGAAGTGCAGGTGGCCGAGGAAGTCGTCGAGATCACGACCGACGAACTGGAGACTTCGGCTGGGGAATCCACCGAAGAAACGCCCTCCGAAATCTCAGCCGACACGGACGCTATAGTGACGGCCCTACCGGAGACACAGATTGACGAGGAGCCGACGCGACGGCGGCGCGGGCGCGGGCGATCCCGTTCACCGCGTAAGACTGCCGCTCCGCAGGCCAGCGCCGAAGCGACTCCGAGCGAGGAGCCGCAAACACCAGCACCCTCCGAGACCACGCACGAGACGCCGGAAAAACCACGCTTCATGGATTCCGCCGAACGACGCACCACGGAGAAAGATCCCGAAGTTTCGTCGCCATCGAGCGACTCCGGTATCAGCGACGACGAACTGCTGTTCTTCCCTCGCCAACCCGAGAAGCCAGCGCGGTCGATTCCTGAGCCAATTGCGCCGCCGGAACCGGAACCGCGTGCGGAAGTCTACAGCCGTCCCGCCGCTCCGCTGGCACCGCCGCCACGCGCACGGCCTGCTCCGGCGGATCGTCGCAACAGCATCGAGAGGGATCTCGCCGCCGACCTGGAAGCCGCCGAGATGGGATCGGTGGGTGGCGAGGCGGCACCTGTTCACGAATTCGTTGAGGAACCGGACGAGCAGGGCGAGCAGGGCGAACCCGACTTTGAGCCGCAGCCTCCTCCGCGCCGGCATCCGCACCACGATGAGGATCGACCGTTCGAGGGACATCGGGGCCACCGCGAAGGGGGGCATCGTGAGGGTGGCCGGCGTGAGGGTGGCCGGCGTGATGATCGCCGCGACGACCGCCGCCCCCGCAATGGTGGACGTGACCGTGACCGTGGCCGTAATGGTTCTCGCCCCAGCGGAGGACGCCCCGGCTTCGGACGCCCCAAGCCGCTCATCCAGGATATTTTCAAACGCGGTCAGGAAGTGCTTGTCCAGGTCATCAAGGAAGGCATCGGCACCAAGGGACCGACCCTCAGCACCTACATCAGCATCGCCGGTCGTTATCTCGTGCTGATGCCCGGCCTCAACCGTGTCGGCGTCTCGCGCAAAATCGCCGACGACGAGCAGCGCCGTCGTCTGCGCGAAATCTTCAACGAACTGAAGCCGCCGCGCGGTCTCGGCTTCATCATCCGCACCGCCGGCATCGACAAGAACAAGAAGGAACTGCAACGCGATTTGCTCTATCTGTCGCGTTTGTGGCAAGTCGTCGTCCGCCGCATCCGCAAGTTGAAGGGACCGTCGGAGATTTACCAAGAAAGCGATATGATTACGCGGACGATCCGCGATACCTTCACCAACGACATCGACACCATCTTCGTCGATGAGCCGGCCGCGTTCGAGCATGCCCAAGAGTTCTTGCAGATTGTCATGCCGCGCTACGCCAGCCGCATCAAGCTCTATGAAGGCAAGGAACCGCTGTTCCACAAGTACGGCATCGAAGAGGAGATTGCTCGCATTCAGCAGCGTAAAATCCCCTTGCCCTATGGCGGTTCCATCGTCATCGAGCAAACCGAGGCGCTGGTGGCCATCGATGTCAACAGCGGCAATTTCCGGGCGGACAACAACGCCGAAGAAACCGCCTTCCAGATGAATTTGCAGGCGGCCAAGGAGATCGCTCGGCAATTGCGTCTGCGCGATCTCGGCGGCGTCATCGTCAACGACTTCATCGATATGCGCGACGAGAAACATCGCCGTACCGTCGAAAAGGCCATGCGCGACGCGGTCAAGCGCGATCGGGCACGGACGAAGATCCTGAAAATCTCCGCCTTCGGCTTGATTGAGATGACGCGCCAGCGCATTCGGCCGTCGCTGAAACGCAGCGTCTATCAAGATTGTCCGTACTGTCACGGCATGGCTCAGGTGAAGACGTGCGAGAGCATGAGCATCGACGTGATGCGCATGCTCCAGTTGGCGGCGCACCGCGATCACGTTCACCACGTTGAAATTCGCGTCGCCGACGATGTGGCGAACTATCTGCTCAACAAGAAGCGCGGCGAGATTACGGGGTTGGAGACATCCGGCAACATTCAGGTGCAAATCCGCGGTATGGCCGGCGCGCCGCCCGAAACGCTGGAGTTTACCTGCTACGACAACAACAATAACGAAGTGAAATTGTTCCCCAGCGAACTGCCGAGCCGGCCGCGCCGGTGATAATTTTTTGACCAGCCCGCAACGCCAGCAAGGGTAAGTTTCCCTTGCTGGCGCTGCGGGCTGGCATTCATCTCGTAGTTCATCGGTACAATCGGCGCTTGGACTTGACAATTCTCCTCGCCTTTCTATACTCCGCCGCTCGCACGTGAAGCCTTGTCATTGACCGTGAATCGAGCTGTGTTCGAGGTTGCTTCGTCCGCACGAACGACCACAGCGACGGCGGACAGGCAGCGACACGGAGTAATGCAGAATGCAGAATGCAGAATGCAGAATGAAAAAGGACGGTCTTTCATTCTGCATTCTGCATTCTGCATTCTGCATTGAACAGGAGGCGCCGTGGTGAGGTATTCCTCGTTCCGCTGGCTGACAGGCCTGCTCGCGCTCATGGTTGTGGCCGGCAGTTTCACCCTGCCCATGCTCACCGCCCAGGATCGCGTTCCGGCACCGCGCGGCGGCCAACAACCCGCCAACGTCAACGCCTCCGCTCCGGCTCCGACGCGGCATTGGTGGGAATCGTCGCCACGCACACCCCCTTCGAGCATTCTGCCGGCCGGGGCCTCAAGTCCGACACAAGCCGCTGCGGGCGGCACGAACATCTATCGTCTCAAGCGCGATCAGGCCGGTGATTCCAAGCCGGTGATCCTTGCCGCCGACGAAATCGCTTCGTGGACGGAGAAGAACGGCACGAACGAGTATTGCGTCTTCCTGCTGCGCGGTCTGGTACTCGCGCAACAAGGGATCATCCAGGTTCGCTTCCAGCAGGGCGTCGCCTGGGTCGATGTCAGCCGTTACAAGATCACCGGCAAATTGCGCACGGAATTGTATGTTGAAGGCGAAGTGCGCGTCGATGATGGTACGACGATCCACGATTATCCACGTGCCGTCCTCGATTTGACGACACGCGGCGAGTTTCGGCTGGCCGCGCATCGCGCGCCGATGGTCAAGCAAACGCAAGCTAATGATCCGCTGGTGCAGCGCGGACGAGCCGAGGGGTTGGGGCCTCTGTCCCTACGTATGCCGAAGACCGTGGCGAAACCGCCGCTGCCTTTGCAGCGCGTTTCCCACGACGAACGCAATTTGATCCTGCCACCGACCGTGCAATCAGGCCCGAAACCGGTGCCCATCCCGAATCTTCAGCCGGTGCCGCCGACTCAGCCGACGCCCCCGTCCTCCGTGAAGCCGCTGCCGCCGATACCATTACCACGGACTTCTGCCGCGCCCGTCGGTCCCGTGGAACGAACCTCCTTTGCCGCGCCTCCGGTCGATCCGTCTGTTCCCGACACGCCGAATACGCCCGGTCAGGAGCCGCAGGGAGCCAATCGGTTGCTGGGGCAATCGGGACCGGCGCCGGCGCGCCCGACCGCGTTACCGGGAGAAGGACCGCAGCCACCTCAACCGGATGGCCCGGCCAACTCCTCGCCGCGTGCGCCGGATGGGTCGGTGCCGCCGTCGGGTCCGACGCGCGTCCCACCCGGAACGCCGCCCGTGCCGCCGCCCTCGAAGGCGTTGCCGCCTCCGCCGGCGGGAAAAGTAGTCCCGGCGCGCAACTTCATCATTGCCCCACGCCAGGGCGGTACCTTCGCGTTCAAGAAAGAACCCGGACCCAATGGCGAGTCGATCTGGATTGTCACCGGCGGGGTCATTCTGCAAGTGCGTAATGTCGCCAATGTCGGCATGATCGATATGGAGGCCGACCGCGTTGTCATTTGGACCAAAGGAAGCGAGGCTGACCAACTCGGCACCAATATCCAGCGACCGTCCGGGCACACCAGTAATGACCTAGAGGTCTATCTGTCCGGCCACGTCATCATTCGACAAGCGCCGACGGTTAACGTCAAGAACGAGCAGCACACGATCTCCGCCAACGAGGTCTATTATGACGTCAACCGCAACGTGGCCATCGCGCGCGACGCGCGGCTCGAACTCCAGCAAGCGACCCTCAAGGATCCGCTCGTCGCCGTCGCCAAGGAACTGCGGCAAACGTCCACTAACACCTTCGAGCTTGCCCACACCGAGGTTTTTTCCAGCAAATTGCCGTCCGACCCCGGTCTGAAAGTCTACCTCCAGGATGGCGTCATTGAGGACCGAGTAATCCCGCTCAAGAACATCTTCGGCCTGCCTGTCACGGATCGCAAGACGGGCCAGCCGATCACGGTTCGCGATACCCTGTTGACGGGCAATAATACGTTCTTTGAGTTAGAAAAAATTCCGTTCTTCTGGCTGCCTCACCTTTCGACGACCATCCAGCAACCGCTCGGCCCGCTCCAGGATTTTATGTTCGGTTACAATCATCTGTTCGGCGTCCAGTTTGGTGTGACGCTGAATATGTATCAATTGCTTGGATTGCAAGCGCCGCCGAATCGACGCTGGTTGATGAATGTGGATTATCTCAGCTACCGTGGTCCCGCTCTTGGCACGCGTTACGATGCTAGCGGCACGGAATTGTTTGGCATACCGGCCAAATATAGCAGCATGACACGTCTCTACGGAATTATCGATCGCGGTTTCGACATCCTGGGCGGGGCGCGCCCGGTGAATGATTTCAACCCGACCAATTTTCGCGGCGTGGCCCTGAACCGCACCACCGTCGAGGACATGCCCTACGGTTTCAGCTTCCTGGGGCAATTGGCGGGCGTGAGCGATCGCAATTTCATCGAGCAGTATTACAAGCGTTCCTGGGATCTCGATCCGAACTATGCCACCTTCGCGTTTCTCAAGCAGCAGCAGAACAACTGGGCGTTGTCGCTGCTGGCTCAGCCGCGTCTGCGTGAATGGGTGACGACGACGCAGGATCTGCCGCGTGGGGATGCCTGGCTCATCGGCCAGGACTTTTTCAAGACCATTACCTACACGACTCACCTCAACGCGGAATACGCCTCGCTGCGCACCTCGACCGACCCGCTGCCCGAGGTCAGCGTGACGGATCGTAACGATTCAACCTTTCGGGGCAGCTGGATGCAGGAAGCGCAGCTGCCTTTCTATGTGGGGCCACTCAAGTTGTCGCCCTATGGCCGCACCGAACTGACGCAATACTCCAATGATCTCAACGGCAATGCCACCGGCCGCGCCTGGGGCGCGGCCGGCCTTCGCGCCAGTATCCCTTTCAGTCAGTTGTATCCGACCATTCAGAGCGAGTTGTGGAATGTTAACGGTATCAATCACAAGATTGTCGCCAGCGCGAACTATTTTTATGCCTATACCAATCAGCCCTACACGCTTTTCCCGCAGTTGGACCGACTCAACGACGACGCCACGAATCAGGCTTTGCGTGACATCCGGCCCTATCAACTCTTGTTTAATCCTAACGCGGTCTTCGGCAACCACGGACTAAGCCTAGTCTTCTCGCCCTATTTCAATACTCCGCAGACATATGCCATCCGTCGCGGGCTATTCGACCGCATCGACACGCTAAGTACCGTCGAGGAATTGCAAATCGACGTGCGCCAACGCTGGCAAACCAAGCGCGGCTTTCCGGGCTACCAACATATTGTGGACTGGATGACGTTGGACACCTCGGCGTACTACTTCCCCGCTGCCAACCGCGATAATTTCGGCCACCAATTCGCCTTCCTCCAGTACGATTGGTTATGGAATATCGGCGATCGCACCGCCCTCAACAGCACGGGCTGGACCGACCCATTTCCAGGCGGCGTGAGAGTGTGGACGGTGGGTGCCTTCTTCAATCGTCCAGATCGCACTAATTTCTACCTCGGCTATCGCATGATTGATCCGCTCCAGGTTCGCGCGGTGACAGGCGCGGTCACCTACGTTTTTAGCCCCAAATACGCCGCCACGGCCAGCAGCACCTACGATTTCGGCACCAACTTGGCTCTGTCCAACAACCTGCTGTTCACGCGCATGGGATCGGACCTTCAAGTCAGTCTAGGATTCAGCTACAACGCGCTCCAGAACAACTTCGGCGTGTTGTTCAACATCGTTCCCAATCTGCTGCCCTCCAACCGCGCGATGGGGCCTGTGGGAGCGAACGGCACCAGTTCGCAGCGAGGATTGTAAACGAAAGCAGTGTTCAGTTTTCAGTGTTCAGTGTTCAGTGTTCAGTTAATGACAAAAGGCAGGAATTAGTTTACTGAACACTGAAAACTGAACACTGAACACTGAAAACTGAACACTGTTTCCCCAATTCGGATGGACGCCCACCGCGTGGGACGCTACCTTGATAGGCCCTCTGGAGGGATGAAACGAGGACGCTCGGCCGATGGGCGGGGCGAGGTTGGATACCAATCGATCATGCTAATTTTACAGTCATCGTCGGCGTTGGCCGGGATCGAGGATGCGCCGGTTCGCCTTCGCTCGCGGCGATCGTGGCGCGACAAGGTTCGCACCGCCTTCCGCGGCATCAAGCTGGGCGTGCGCGGTCATTCGAGTTTCTTCATCCATTTCTTCGTCACCGCGCTGGTGTTGGCCGCCGCCATTGTGCTGCACTGCGATCTCGTGCAGTGGTGTCTGTTACTCGGTTGCATCGGTATGGTCCTCACGACGGAACTGGTCAACAGCGCCATCGAAGCGCTCTTCCGCGGACTCGATGAGGAGAGTGGGTTTCGCGCCGGGCCGTGCCTCGACATTGCCGCCGGCGCGGTGCTGTTGGCCAGCATCACCGCCAGCGTCATCGGTAGCCTGATCTTCCTGTCTCGCCTGATTGAGATGTGCGCCCCACTGTTCCAGAGTAGACCGTGATTCTACAAATCAAATAAGGGCGAACGGCCGGCGTGAGCCGGCTGGTACGACCCGCACCAGCCGGCTTACGCCGGCCGTTCGCTATTTTGAGGAGGAATCATGGGCGCTGACACATCCGTCCTGAACTGGTTGACCACCCATCACGCCGACCTGGTGCGCGACCTGGCCGAACTGGTCGCCATCCCCAGCATCAGCACCGATGGCGAACATCAGAAAGAAGTGGAGCAGACAGCGGAGCTAACCTGCGAGCAGATGCGTCGCGCCGGTCTGCAAAACATCGCCATCCTGCGGACGGGCGGCTCGAATCCCTACGCCTATGGCGAATGGCTCGGCGCGCCCGGCAAACCGACGGTCTTCCTGTATGCCCATCACGATGTTCAGCCGATCAACTACGACAGCGATTGGCAGTCCGCGCCATGGACGCTGACGCCGCGCGATGGCCGGCTGTTTGCCCGCGGCGCAGCCGATGATAAGGGAGCCATCACCGCTCAACTCGCCGCCGTCGCCGCCTATCTCAAAACGCGCGGCGAACTGCCGATCAACATCAAGATGGTTGTCGAGGGCGAAGAGGAAATTGGTTCGCAAAACTTGCTCGCGTTCTTCCACGAGCATCAGAAACGGCTGCATTCCGATGTGATCGTGGTCTGCGACACGGAAAATCTCGACACGGGTTTGCCGAGCATCACCTACGCGCTGCGCGGCATCGTGGCCGTGACGGTCGAGGTCGAGAGCGCCCGTTTGCCGGTTCACAGCGGTATGGGCGGCGGCGCGCTCGCCGATGCCGCCCTTGCCCTCAACGTGATCTTGTCGCGTCTATATTGGGGCAATGGCCCGCTGCCGATTCCGCACTTTTACGACAAAGTTCGTCCGCTGACGCCGCGCGAGCGCGAGGCGCTGGCCGTGCTGCCCGCCGACGAAGCCAAGTTCCGCGACGATCTCGGCATTCTGCCCGGCGTCCACTTCGCTCTCGAAGGCAAGACCGGCGTTTACGAGCAGACGTGGCGCAAGCCGGCCGTCACGGTCATCGCCCAGGAAGCCAGTTCCATCAAGGGCGCGTCCAATCAAGTGCTGCCGCGCGTCAGCGCCATTGTCAGTTGCCGGATTGTACCCGATCAGGATCCGCAGGAAGTCTACGAACAGTTGAAGGCGGTGTTGACGGTTGATCCGCCGTGGGGCGTGCGCGTGACGGTCAAGGAGCATGGCAAGCCGGTGAAATGGTGGATGACCGATCCGACCGGCCCCGCTTTCGAGTCGGCGGTCGATGCCATGCGTCAGGGCTTCGGGCGCGATCCCATTTCGATTGGCTGCGGCGGCACCATCGGTTTCGTCGGCCCCCTGGCCGAACTCTTCGGCGGCGCGCCCGCTCTGCTGCTGGGCATCGAAGACCCCAAAAGCAACGCCCATGCGCCCAACGAGAGTTTGCATGAAGGCGACTGGAAAAGCCTGATGCGCTCACTCACGCATCTGTTCGCTAATCTCGGCCAAAGGAAATAATTGAAGAATTTCACCACGGAAAAGACGGAAAAGGCGGAAAAAAGACAGAAGATAAGAAGATACCGCATGCGTCAGTCGAGCCAAGACATCAGCTGGTCCGATCGCGTTGTGGTTGTTTCACGATGTTTTCATCCGCGCTCGCCATGACGGCCAACCGTTCTTTGATGGGAGTGAAGCGAGACTTATCGGAGGCGTAGTCCACGGAATTTAGTTCGGGTATCACGACATGGCCTTTGATTCGATCGTCCGGTTTGCTTTTCACGGACAGTTGCAAAGATCGGAGTGAAGACACCGCTATCCGCACAATTCCGCACTCATGCTGGCGTTCCGGGGCAATTGTCGCCAGTACCTCGCACGGATCGGCGAGACACGCTGCACGATAGAGGCTGATCCCGTCCGTGTCCGGGTCTCGTCCCTTGATTCGTGGCTCGAAGGCGTTTGGGGAAATGATCGGAACCTCGTCCGTGCGGAACCTATTAACGGGGACACGACGGAGAAGCCATTCATCGTCGGTGATCGGGTCGGTTTCGACTTTCATCGTCGCACCGTCCAGCTGCGGACGGCCTGTACCGGAGGGTTACGAACGACGAGATAGGTTGATGACCTCCGTCACGTCCGAGTCTTTCTGAACCCAACGGCACTCCGCATCGATCGGAGAGGTCACTTCAATTTCCTGATATGCAAAGGACGTATGCCACTCGAAGTAGATCGTCCCATTCACCCCCGCGAGAACCCTATCGGCGGGTGGAGTCCGATTCGCTTGAAGGTACTGAGCCAGCGTAATCGCTCCATCGACCAAAGCAGGATGTGGTGCTTCCGTCCCTTCACCATCCCAATCGTCTTGAAGGTTGCGAATATGGAGCAACTCATCAATCAATGGAAGCCACGTTCGTGCCGCCGCTTCATCGCACCCCAAGAAAGGTGTGAAAGGTTTATCGGCCGCGCCCGTCGAGCAGACAAAGGAATAATCGGGCTGTGTAAAAGCCGAGGCTCCTCGGGCGGATTGCATGATCGCGCTCATGGTTTCATTCCCCAACGCTTCTTGGCTTCGTCAGACGTCACGCGGAGGAAGGTTCCCACTGCGGCATCATGGCCCCAATCGAGACCGGCTCGCAATGTCTCGGCTCCCTCTTTGCCGGCGGGGCCGCGAGCGGTCATTTGCAGGAGCAGAGCATCCCGCTTGTCCTCCGCAGCCCGGCCTGGCTGGGTGGCGATGTGCAGCCGTCCGCGCTTCGGCTGGATCTCGTAGCTCCACTCGGCTACTCGGTGTTCGAGTACCAAGCCCAAGCCGTCCGTTGGGAATAATTTGCCGAACAAACCCGGCAAGAACACGGACCAGTCCGCCGGAGTTTGCCAATACTCCTCCTTCGGGAAGGCGTCGATGTACGTCAACTCCCACTGGTTCAGGGCTAACTCTCCCAAGCCTGTCTTCGCTGCGAATGCGGCGAAACGAGTGAACATGTCCTCAAATTCGGCGATCAATCGTTTGTAGCTTGGATAGAACCCCTCTCGCTTCCGCCAGTTTAGGTGCAAGCGCGTCGCCTGGATTTGCAGAAGACGATCTTTGCTTTTGTGCCCAATTAGGAACCGCCCTGGAAGTCGGGGAGGGCCGAAACGCAGTTGCAAGCCAGCCGGCATACTCCACTGCGGGCGGTCGAGCAACTCGAACTGATCCTCAAGAAGCGGTCCATCTTCCGGCTCGGTCCAATCGCTTCCAAGTTCTTTCCAAAACAGCCCAAAATGGCCAGCGGTTAGCTTGGTTAATGGTGAAAACTGAGCGCCAAGAACCAACTCGACGATGGGCGGATTGGCAAAATCGGGAGTGCTGGTCATCGTGCTTCCCCGTGCCACCGCCCCAGCGGGACATTGCAACCTCTGGTTCGTGAAGGATTCTGTCAAGCGCCGTCTCCGCATGCACGAACTCCAACTCCGCCATTCTAGCATGCCTCTTTCGGTTCGAGGAGATTGCGTGATAGAGAATGACATCTCTACTCTGAGAGTATGCCCTATATCCTTTACGCTTGCCTCTTCTCCGTGGTTCGTCCTCATCCCAGGTGACCTAAGTCTCGCCTGGATCAGCCAAAAGATGCTGAATGACAGCGTGGAGGGGAATGCCGGCCATGCGTCGCGCCTCCCGAAAAGATGGATTGCCTCCTAACCATTACAAGACGCGACGCCGGCACGTCCAAATTATTTCGTTTCCAACCGGCGTAGCGACGCTTTCGCCTCGCGGGTCAGCCGAGCGCATTCCGCTCCACCCGCCAGGGTGCGCAGGACTTGACGCGCCTCGGGCGTGCCGGCGTGTTCCAACACTTCGACTGCGCGAAGAGGCCGCAAATCCTCGGCCGATGCCGGTGCCTGCGCATCCAGCTTTTCCAGCAGAATATCGAGGCGTTTCCGTAGTTCGAGGGATATTTTCTCCGCTCGCTTCTTGCGCAGTATCGTCTCGGCCAGCGTGCCGAGTCGCGTCAGTTCGGCGCTGGCCCGCTCGCGCGTCGAGAAGCGTTCGCTGTCGAGATCGGCGATCCGGGCGGCGATGTCCGCGGTCTTCGGTTTCGTGGCGAGTCGCAGACGTTGGCCCAGAAACGCCGCTGCCTGACGCGGCGCGCGGACCAGCTTCCAGATGGCTTGCTGCGCTTGGACCGCGTCAGCGCTCGCCAAGTCGGACCACGCGGCTTCGAGATCCGCCGCCGCGAGCGGAGATTTCAAGGAGCGTTTATCGATGGCGGGATGCGGTCCGCGCTTGGCGACGGCGGCGAGATTCCAGATCAAGGTTGTCGCGTCGCCGCTCGCCGTGGCCAAGCGCTTACCATCGGGAGAAAAGGCCACGCCGAAGACCGGTTGTTCGTGTCCCCGGAACGCGCCGAGTTCTTTGCCGGTGGCCAACTCCCACACATGCACGACCTCGTTCATGTCGCCGCCCATGTCATGGCTGCCGGAGGCGAGGAGTTTGCCGTCGGGCGAAAACGCCAGCGCGCCGCGTTGGTTCCAGTGGCCGGGCAACCGCGCACGCTCCTTGCCGGAAGCCAACTCCCAGAGAATCGTCTCAGAGTCGCCGCCACACGCCAAGGTTCTGCCATCTGGCGAAAAAGCCAGGGACGTGATCGTGGGTTCCGTTTTGACATTCCGTAACAGCCGAGCGGTGCGTGCGTCATACAGATGAAGAGAAACAGAGCCTCCCGCGAGAAGAGCGCCATCCGGTGAAAAAGCCAGCGCGTTCGTATGCTCCTCTTGCTCGATGGTGCGCAGCTCCTTCCCCGTGCGAACGTCCCACGATTGGATGATCGAGTTATAGCCGCCGATCACCAGCGTCTTGCCGTCCGGCGAAAAGGCAACCGCACGGACCTGATTGCCATGCCCTTCGCAGCGGAAGCGCATTTTCCGCGTCTCCATGTCCCAGAGGATGGCGGTGCCGTCACTGCTCGCCGAGGCCAGGCATTTGCCATCGGGCGAGTAAGCCAGCGCATTGACCCTCCTTCCATGTCCGCGCAGCATGTCTTTGGGCTTGCTCGTATCCGCGTTCCACAGGCGGATCGTGCAATCGTCGCTGGCAGTGGCAATCAGCCGGCCATCGGGAGAATAGGCGATGGAGTTGACGCCGCCGTAGTGACTGGCGAAGGAAAGGCGTTCTTGGCCCGTGGCCGCGTCGAGCAAACGCACGCTTTGCTCGCAGCAAATCCACGCGAGCGTTTTGCCGTCGGGAAAATACGCCAAGGCGTTGAGGCCGAGAGCCGGGAGGACCTTTCCTAGCCGGACATGGTCGCCATCCAGGTTCCACAGGCGAATGAATTGCTTTTCGCGTGAGAAGGGATTCTTATTGGCCACGGCCAGTGTCTTGCCATCGGGAGTGAAAGCGACATCGTCCACCGCCTCGTTGCCTACCTTTCCCAAATTGTGGAGTCCCTTGCCGCTTTTCACGTTCCACAGGCGCACCTTCCCATCCGCGCCGCCGGTGGCCAGCAGGCGGCCATCCGAGCTGAACGCCGCCGAACGGACGCCTCTTCGGGTGCGAAGGGCGCCGGAATCGAGGACATGGAGCCGCTTACCCGCGTGCAGATCCCATAAGCGGATTTCCGATTGCGAGTCGCTAGCCGTGGCGAAGCGTTTGCCATCGCGGGAGAAGATAAGGATGTTGGTGCGCGTCTCGTTTGGTTTGCCGTGCTGGAAACACGCCGTCTCTTTGCCGGTCGCCACATCCCAACCGTGGACCGTCTGATCGTTGCCGGTGTATAGCGTCTTGCTATCCGGAGAGAAAACGATTCGCGCCATCACTAAGTGATGAGCGCTCCTCCGCCCCTCGATATGAGTGGCAAATAAGAGATTCGCTTTGTCCACTTCCCAAACTACGCTGTCGAGGCCAAGGTGGTCCATGACGGCGATCTTTCGTCCATCCGGTGAAAAGGCGATCGTGTAGGCCCCTCGCGCGGAGTGCGGTGCCGTCAAACGCCGCAGAAACTTGCCGCTGGCCGCATCCCACAAATGGACGGAACTGCCTTGGGCCGTGGCCACGACTTTGCCATCGGGGGAAATCGCCATGCAAGTCGCGTAGCGCAGCCGCATCGTTCCCAGCCGTGCGACCGCGCCAGGCGGCAGCGGATCGCCGAAGAGATTGACACGCCGCGTATGTTTGTCGTTCGCCTTGGGCGAATCGGCGGGAGGCTCGGCGTGAAGGGCGGCAGACAGGGACATCATCATCAGAGCGCCGGCGGCGACGCCCAGTGCCGCCGCGCTGCGCGGAACACTCGCCGTCGCCCCGCGCAGCGCGGCCTGGATCAGCGATGGTGCGGCGGCTTCCGCCTCGTGCGTCAGAGCGAAGGCATCCCGATTGTTGTTCGTTGCACACGAGTGCAATAGTTCCCGGTCGCTCCGCTGGGCGGCGTCCGAAGCACCATGAAGGCGTCGAAGGTGTTGAATGACCGCGTGAAGGGAAATGCCGGCCATGTGTCGCGCCTCCCAAAAAGATAGACACGTTCTCCGTTTAACAATTTTCACAGCGGCGTCTTGGGGAAGGGCGGCTTCTCATTATACGTATGCATCATGCGGTCAACGAGCCAGTCCGGCGCCCAGCGCGCGCACTTCAGAAACAACGACAGTTGCCAGGGGAAATTATAGACTTTGCGTTTGCGCTTCAGCGCGCGGACGATGCGCCAGGCCGCGTCGTCCGCCGTCAGCAGCCACGGCATCTTGAACTCGTTCACTTCCGTCATCGGCGTTTTGACGAAACCCGGACAAATCGTCGTCACCGCGATATTCTTGCTTCGCAGTTGAATCCGCAATCCCTCCATGAAAATGTTCACCGCCGCCTTGCTCGCCGTGTAGCCCGATTCGCCCGGCAATCCCTTGTAGGATGCCAAACTGGAGATGGCGGCCAAATGGCCGCGACCGCGTGCAAGCATCTGCGGCAACGCCGCCTCCAGCGAATAAACTACCCCCAGCACGTTAACGCGGAACATCTTCTCCACGTCAGGGACGTTGAATGGCTCGATCGTCGTCGGCGCGCCGACGCCGGCATTGGCGATAAGCAAATCGACCGGCCCCAGACGTGCGGCAACGTCACGAATGGCGGACACCGCTTGCTCGCGCTCGGCGATGTCAGCCGTCGCGAAGGCGACCGTGCCGCCGTGTTTCTCGATCTCCCCGGCAAGGTCGGCGAGTTGTTCGCGCCGCCGTGCTACCAGGCCGACCTTGCACCCTTCGGCGGCAAGAGTACGTGCCAGCGCCCAACCGATGCCGCTGGAAGCTCCTGTAATAATGGCGACCTGACCCGCGAACGACATAGGCACCTCCGGCAATCCTGATACGGCTCTCCCGGTTCGCCTCATCGGCGCGACAGGCGCAGTTGGCGCGGCGAGATCGGGTCTATCACTTTCGCTTGCGGCTCGATTCGCCGCAAGCCCGATGTGACGCCCGAAGCGTGTTACAATGACAAGGTGGCGGAGTGGGGGAGTGGCGGAGTGGCACTGTGGCGGAGTGACAAAATGGCAGGTTGATAGGGAACCCTCACTTCACCGTTACGGTCTCTCGACGGGGATGCTCCTATGAAGCGTATGGCTGTGGCGTTCGGGCTGCTGGGTTTTTACCTGGTCATCTTATCTCCTTGCCATCTTGTCAGTGCGGCCGCGCCGCCCGAAGTGTACGATGTCGAAATCTCCTATCGCATCAACGCCTTTCGCAATCAACGCTTGTTCCAATATTACGAGATGATGCGCTTCCTCAAAAAGGCCGGCTTCCAGCGTGATCCGGAGGAAGTTGTACCCGAGAACGAGCCGGAGGATGTCAACAGCACGCGCTTGCGCGGCACGATCCCGGCCCGCCGAGCGCGCGATCTGCTGAACGAACGGCATATCAAGTCGATTCTGCTTATTCCGCATGGGACGAAGCCGCCCGAGGACAAAACGCAATTGGTCCGCGTCGATCTGGAATTGTACAGTGGCCTATCGCCGGAGGGGCAGCGACAACTCAGTGAGCAGACGTCCCAAGTGCTGGCCGGCATCCAGTTCCGGGGAGCTGTCGGCTACGATCATCGCGGTGATACGCGGTTGGTCGGCTCCATGCCCTACAACCGCCTGGAGACACTCTTGACCGATCTGCGCGCGCAACCTGCCGGACAGCGGCAGCCGCGGCCGTTTCAGGGCGTGTGGGCCGTGCGCGTGGCGGAAGTCTTCCCCGGTATGCCGTTACCCGTCCCTCGACCGCGTCCGCCCCAGGTGCCGAAGGGACAGGAGAAACTCTCGCCTGACTTGCGCGATGTGCTGAGCGATGCGGCGCGCGCGGCCAAGCCGATGCGCTTGGAAGTGATCCTGGCCGCGACGCCGGCTCCCGAAGATCGTGGTTATCGCACCCTGCTGAGTCGCGCGGCTCCTGGATTGATCGTGGAAGGGCGGCTTGGACCGCTGGTTACAGTTGTCGCCAATCCCAGCCAGGCTCCCTCGCTGGCCGCTCTGCCCGATGTAACCGGCGTGCGTCTGCCGCGCTTGCCGCAACCGACTCGACCATCCGCTGCCGCCGACAACGCCCGCTGGCAGCCGTTGCTCAAGGCCAGCGGCGCGGCGCGACTGCAAGCGCTGGGACAGCGCGGACGCGGCATTCAACTCGCCGTCGTGGATAGCGATTTTCGCGGTTGGGAAGGCTTTGTCGGCAAGGGGCTGCCGCCCGATACGCGCCTCCTCGATCTCACGCGCGAACGCAATGCCGACATGCTGCCCGATCCGTTTCCTGCCGGCCAGGGCCAAGGCTCCGGCACACGCCATGCGCTCACCATCGCGCGCCTCGCGCCCGAAATTAGCCTGACGTTGATCCGCATTGATGCCGCCGCTCCCTACATGGTCGAAGCCGTGGCGCGAACCATCAACGGCGATCCGGTTCGCTCGATCAGCCTCGATTCACGCCTGAACCAACTCGACGGCGAACAGGGGCTACTCGACAAACGCCGTGATGAATTGCTCGCGGAACGCCGGGAAGTTTTGCAGGATTTTCGTCAGGAAGGTGAAGCGCTCACGCGGCGCAAGGCATACTTCGATAAGCAAAAAGTCTACGATCAAGATGCGGCTCGTTTTCATGCAACCCTTCAGCGTTATCTGCAATTCAAACGCGATCTGGCCACCCTGCGCGGCATCCGCATCGTGGCGTCGGCGCTATCCTGGCACGATGGTTTTCCCGTCGATGGCACCAGCGCGCTGAGCCGTTATTTCGACGATCGACCCTTCCGCGCCGCCCTGTGGTTTCAGGCAGCCGGCGACACACGCGGCCAGAGTTGGACCGGCTTGTTCCACGATGCGGACAACAACGGCGTCATGGAGTTCACCGCGCCCGAACAACCGCTGCCCGCCGATCTGTGGTCGCCCGAATTGAATTTCCTGTCCTGGCGAACTCCAACGGGGAAAGCGGCCCGCGACATCCCGGCCGGCACACGCTTGCGTATCACGCTCCAGTGGCGTGAGGCTCACGATCCACTGTATGCCCAAACGGGAGAAGACCCCTATCGCCTTCCACTCGCTCGCAACTTGCGTGTCCTGCTGCTGCACCAGGCAGACCCTACAGGCAAGCTCCAGCCCGCCGACGATCTGGAAATCGTCGCGCAGTCGGTCGGCTTACCGCAGCGGCTCGATGCCGCGCCCGGCTCGGCCATTTATGAACTGACCCTGGAAGTGCAGGTGAAGAAAGCCGGCCGCTATGCCGTGCGCATCGAGGGCCGTGCGCCCGAATCGATCTATCCGGCAAACGATCCGACGCTGCCGGCCATGCGCAGGCAGGGAGAAATGCGGCTGCGTTTGTTCGTGACGCCGCTGGATGCCACGGGGCGGGCGGTGCTGCACGATTACGTCACCGCCAACGGCAGCGTCGGCATGCCCGGCGACGCTCGCACAGCGATCACCGTCGGTGCCGCCGACGAACGCAATCGCCGGCAACCTTATAGCGCCGGCGGAGCGCCGTTCAATATGGAACTGCTGGCCAAGCCGGATGTGCTGGCCTACGACCGCAGCGAAGGCACGGCGGAAGCGGCCGCCTTCGCCGCTGGCTTGGCGGTGCTGGCTCCCAGTGCGAATCGCTCCCTCACGGCTCGTCTGCAAGGGCTGTGCGTTCCACCTGGTGGCGTGCTGCGTTTGCCGGATGTATCGCCCAATCGCTGAGACGCTGGCACGGCATTTTGGATGGTTAGAATTTGTCCAAGAATAACTTCTCGTGCAGCCGCTACGCGCAGCAGAGCGTGAGCCGGTTCGCGCTCTGCTGCGCGTAGTAGCTAACCGAAGTGAGAGACGAAAAAAACACCACGACGCCAGTCCCACCCGATCGACCCATCAAAATAGGACCGGACGCCGCGGAGTGTTCACCTGTTCGCCTTCGCCTCTTCAATCAGCCGGTGTTTCCATTGGTTCACCTCCTCGCGAAGAAGAGTGATGCGCTGAAGAACGTGGTGCGCCTGCTCTCGCGTCTCGCAAGCCTGATCGGCAAGCGTGTTGAGCCGCTTGCCCAAGTTTGACAGCAGAGCGACAACTTCCTGTTCGGTCATTGGCAAACTCTCTAGGCGTGATGGAGACCGCGCCGCCGGCCCCTGACTCTGGGGTACCATCAGTGGACCGACGGCCGCGATCATGAGGAAGAGTCAGGCCGGCGATCCCTTGGAAGCAGCGTACATCGACGCGGTCCTGGTCCATCCGTGTCAGGATGGCCGAAGATGAACTACCTGTCTAGGGGCGGTCTGGGGAAGCTGTGGGGAAGCTGTGGGGAAGCATTCGAGAGCGGCGGCAAGCCGCCCTCGCCAGAGATCACGGCATCAAGGCCGAGCGATTGGGAAGATGAATCAAGCCGTGGCCGGTCGCCCAGGCGGGGCTGCCCGACGAGCAAGGACGCGCGGCGTTTTGGAGTGTGTCGCGGATTCGCTGAGCGCTCCAGTCGGGATGACGCGACCACACCAGGGCGGATAGGGCAGCGGCCTGCGGGGCGGCGGCGGAAGTGCCGGAGAAGGGCTTGCTCCGCCAACTACTCGGAAATGGAACCGTCGCCACAAAATCGGGTTTCGTGCCGTCATGCTTCGTTCCGCACGAACTGTAGCTTAGCCGACGTCCCGCCTGATCCACCGCGCCCACCGCAAGAACTTCGGAACCATCGCCGGGAAAGGGAATACTCCCTGAACTGCTGACATGGTGCAAGCCGCCGCCCAGAACGACGAGATGGAAGCCGCCCCGCGCCTTGCGAATCTGCCGGACACGCACGCGGTAATCGTGGCCGGACTCCGGCGCGAACGCCACCACCGCGTTGCCGATGCCGCGCACGTCCGCCGAGCGTGTGCGGCCGATTGTCCGCGCCGCCGTCGCATCCGTCACAATCACTTCATAGCCGGCGCTGACCGGACAGCATAGCTCCACGGACACACGCTCGCTGCCCCACGGCTTGATCGCATTCTCCGTTTGCGCGGCGCTGCCGGCGCGCTTCCAGACGTGATAGCCATCGCCGCCATCTCGAAACGTGCCGCTCCAATGACGCTGAGCGGTGTTGCCGGCGCTGGCGACGAACAGGGCGTCGCCAGCCGGCTCGCCCGTGCCGAGCAGATGAGCCAGTTCCTCGTGAACTCGACCGTGGCCTTCGCAATCGCTCCAGGTCGGCATAATGATCGAGCAGGAGATGATCCGCGCCCCCTCCTGACGCGCCCAGCGAACGGCCGCGAGAAATTGATCGGGACGCTCCGGCTCCCAGTTGGCCAACAGCAACTCCGCCTCGGGAGCCAGGGCGTGGATCACTTCGGCGCACAGGATACCGTGCTGGCTGTTCTTCGCCTGGAAATTGCCGTCGAAACGGAAAGAGCGGACTTTGACGTTTCGGGGGAGCGCCTTGCCTAGATGCGTTTGATAGCCGCTGAATCCCGAATCAAGTACGGCTACCTTGAGGCCGCGTCCACGCCAGCCGTGCGCGTGCCAGGCGGACACGCCCAGGCGTTCCAATAACTCCGAACGCTGGGGCACTGAGTCCGTCGTCGCGACGAGGGAACTGGTGTCAGGCGTGGCGGCGCTTTCGCCGATGGCGTGGGACATTGGCGCCAGCGGCGCATCGTATTTACACGGGAAGAACGGAAAGAAGAGCCAGAGAGAGAGGAAGGGTGTCAGCCAATACGAACTCAATACAGAATGCAGAATGCAGAATGCAGAGTGAAAACCACCTTGTCTTCCATTCTGCATTCTGCATTCTGCATTCTGCATTGTTATGTTCCACACGTTGCCCGGAGCCGGGGCGGGGCTCGATCGCGGGCGTATCCGCCCGGACAGCCTGATTCGCCGAGGATGCAACATTAGTTTAGCCGCGCGAAGCGCGCGGATGCGCCCGCCGGAAGTGGATTCGATCACTCCGTGCGCGTCGAATGGGAAGCTGTAACGATGGGGGAAAAAGTGAGTCGCTTACGGTCTACCAGCGGAACAATTACCAGCCCCCAGCGCCAGCAAGGGAACCTTGCCGGCGCTGCGGGCTGGTGAGAACATCAACGGTTGAAGATGAACTCCTTGGTGTTGAGCAGCGCCCAGAGGATGTCCTCGTAAGCGCCCTTTTTGTTCGTGGCGTGCTTGGCAATCTGCGCCAGCGCCGTGTTACGCTGTTCCTCGGTGGGCTTGCGTGCGAAGGCCCACAGGAACAACTCCTCGACCTTCTCGGCGTCCGGTCGCTTGTCCTTGGCCAACGTGTCGGCCCGTCCGCCCGCCCGCGCCAGCTTGTTCTGAATCTCGTCGGAGTTCAGCAGGTGCAGCGCCTGCGCCAGGTTGGCCTCGCTGACCCGCTCGCACTCACAAGCGCTGATGCGTTGCGGCCGGCCGAACACGTCGAGGAAATACGACGCGAACGATTCGTCCGGCAGCATGATCGCCCTCTTGGGCGCGTGCTGATCTTGCGGCAGACCGCCGAACGGCGTCGGGCTGTCGGTCACCAGATTGACGGCGTCAAACAGCACTTCCGCACTCATGCGCCGCGGATAATAGCGGGCATAGTTCTGCTTGTCGTGCTTGTTGAACTCGTTAGGCGTCGCGCTCAACTGGTAGGTGCGACTCTTGCAGATGGTGCGAATCAGCTGCTTGAGACTGTACTTGGAATCGACCAGATCTTTCGCCAGGGCGTCGAGCAGTTCGGGATTGCTCGGCGGATTGGTGACGCGCATGTCGTCGAGCGGATCGATGATGCCGCGGCCGAAGAAGTGCGCCCAGTAGCGGTTGGCCACGGCGCGAGCGAAGAACGGGTTCCCCGGGGCAACCATCCAGTCCACCAACTTCTGGCGCGGATCGTCGTAGGGACCAACTTCCATCGGCTTGCCGTCGAGCGGCTTCATGATCGCCGCCTGGCCGGTGCGTTTGTTGGTCACGTTGCCGCGCGAGCGCGTGTAGATGACCTGACGGCCGCCCTGTTGGTTGTTGACCTCGCCGGGCACCTGCACATTTCGGCGTGCGACGCGGCCAAAGAAGGCGGCGATACCCCAGTAATCGTCCTGGCTCCACTTCTCATAGGGATGGTGATGGCACTGAGCGCAGGCCAAGCGCAGACCGAGGAACACCTGGGCGGTGTCATCCACGAACTGCTCGGGATTCTGTAGCTCCTTGTACCAAACGGTCGGCGGATTGGACACTTCATCGCCGCTGGCGCCGAGGATGCCGCGGGCGAACTCGTTGTAGGGTTTGTCGCGGGCGATGCTGTTGCGAATCCAATCGTGGAAGGCGAACGTGCCGCTGGCCCGGTTGGGCTGGTTACGCCGCTTGACACGCAGGATGTCCGCCCATTTGTTGGCGAAGTAGTAGCTGTATTCGTCCGACTCCAGCAGTCGATCGACCAGTTTGTCGCGTTTCTTCGGGTCGGTATCGGATACGAAAGCGAGTACCTGGGCAGGCGTCGGCAGCGTCGCCGTCAGATCGAGAGACACACGACGGAGGAACTGCTCATCGGTACATAGTTCTGCCGGTACCAGACCGAGGTTCTGCCATTTCTTGTGCGTGTGCTGATCGACCAGCGTCTGCACCGGGAAGTTATATTCCGGGATCTTGACGCCCAACGGCACCGTCGCCCGGAAGGCGTTGACGTGTTCTTGATAGCGGATCATGACGGCTGCCTCGCCGCTCATGCCGAGAGTGTGGACCAGGCCAGCCGCATCGACGATGGCGATCTCCTGATCGTTGCTTTCGTATTGGGCGCGGCGGGTGATGTCCTCGACCGTATCATCGCTGTAATGCGCGTAGACGGCGAACTGCTGATGATTGTTCCGCGTCATAACGCGATGTTCGGGCCACACCGAGATGCGCGTGACAACGGGATCGCTCTTCTCGCCATAAGGCATGCCGGCCGCGACCCAGCGACGAATGAGGCGATATTCATCGGAACCGACTTCCATGCGCTTGCCGCCGCCGTGGGCCATGCCGCCGGACGACTTGAGCAAAAGCAAGCTGCTGTCGGGAGCGGCCGGGAATACACGCCGACCGCGCGCCTCTTTGACCAGCGCATTGTAATCGACCTCCGGCTCGAAGCCGAGCAGGGAGATTTTGAACCCATTCTGGCCGCTCGCCTTGCCGTGGCAACCGCCGGAGTTGCAGCCGAGTTTGGTGAAGATCGGCACGATCTGATTGGGAAAATTGATCGGTAAATTGACATCGCAGCTCTCAGCCGCGACCGCCACCTTGACCGTCCTATCGCCGTAGGACGCCGTAATCTCGGTCGCTCCGTTGGCGAGAGGGATAACCCGGCCGGTGCTGGTGACGCGGGCGATCTTTTTGTCGGCGACCTCGTATTTGACTTCGCCGGTCAGATCCTGCGAACGTCCGTTGAGCAGTTCGGCGGTGAGGATCACTTGCTGGGCATCATCAATGCCTTTCAGGGCGATTTTCGTGGGATGCACGGTAAAGTTTTTGATTTCCGACGCTTTGGGCAGAAGCCCGCTCTCGAGTTTGGCTGGTTCCTTGCCGGAGTAGAGATCGCCGGCGAGGAGGGAGCCGCCTGCATAGGTGAGAGCCGCGAGGGCTAGCAGGACAGGCCAGCGTGTGTGAGTCATTGGAACATACCCCCCTAGTAAGGCAGGACCGTTAAGGCAGGAGAAGCGAGCGGTGTGGTCATCCGTCCGGGGAGGACGGTGCCGCTCGCTTAAAATCGGCAGCACAGCTATTGTCGCCCGACCCGGCTGGGAAAGCAACGGTTTTTTTCGAGCCGGGCTGTTTATGTATGAATGAAGAAAACCCCCGTGGTCCTCAGTCTAGGATTCACGGGGGTTTTTGTAGTAGCGGCGGCTGGGATCGAACCAGCGACACGCGGCTTATGAAGCCGCTGCTCTAACCTCTGAGCTACGCCGCCGAAAGACTGCAATCGCAAGGGCTTACGGCTCTTTCCTTCCCTCTTACCTACTCACCTTTACACCCGCTGTTACACCCATATACTAGAAAAACAGTGGCCGGGCGTCTTGTACACGCACCGGCCAAAAACACAGCAACTTGCTTTTCAGGAGTGTTGCCATGTCTGACACTGATTCTACCTCTCCGGTTCGCTCTGGCAAGTCCGCCAAGCCCAACAAGCCCTATCCCGACTTCCCCTTGTTTCCGCACGCCGCCGGCGTCTGGGCCAAGAAGATCCGGGGCAAGCTCCACTACTTCGGCAAGTGGGACGATCCCGACGCCGCCCTTGACTCCTACATGAAGCAGAAGGAAGACTTGCACGCTGGACGGACGCCGCGCCCCGATGCCGATGCCATGACGGTCAAGGACGTGGCCAACGCATTCTTGAATCACAAGCAAGCGCTGCTCGATGCCGGCGAATTGTCGCCGCGAACCTGGACGGAATACAAGGCCACGACGGACTTGCTCATCACCCGGCTGGGCAAGTCTCGGCTCGTGGATGACCTTCGCCCGGATGACTTCGCCGCTCTGCGCAAGCACATGGCCGCGAAGTGGGGAGCGCACCGACTGGCGAAGATCATCCAGTATGTCCGCTCCGTGTTCAAGTATGCCTACGATGCCGAGATGATCGACCGCCCCTTACGTTTCGGTCCCGGCTTCCAGCGGCCGGCCAAGAAGGTCATGCGCATCCACCGCGCCGAGCAAGGGCAAAAGCTGTTCACGGCGGAAGAAGTTCGGCAATTGCTCACCGAGGCCGGCCCCACGATGAGAGCCATGATCCTGCTCGGCATCAACTGCGGTTTCGGCAACTCGGATTGTGGCAATTTGCCCTTGTCGGCCCTCGACCTGGAGACGGGCTGGATCGACTACCCGCGACCAAAGACAGGCGTTGGCCGGCGCTGCCCTTTGTGGCCGGAGACCGAGGCCGCGATCCGGGAGGCACTGGCCAAGCGGCCGGCTCCCAAGAGTGAGGAAGACGCCGGCCTGGTGTTCATCACCAAGTATGGTCTCGGTTGGAGCAAGGACACCAGCACGAACCCGGTTAGCCAGGAGATGGGCAAATTGCTCCGCAAGCTGGATATCAATGGGCGAAAGAGACTCGGATTCTACGCGCTCCGGCACTCGTTCAGAACGATCGCCGACGAAGCGAAAGACCAGCCGGCCGTCGATCACATCATGGGCCATGAGTCAACGCATATGTCCTCGGTGTACAGGGAGAGCATCAGCGACGAACGGCTCAAGGCGGTGACGGAACATGTTCGCGCCTGGCTGTTCACGCTGGCGGACGCCAGGACGACACCGGAACCGATCTGATCGAGAGACCACATCTATCCCGCCTGAAACCTATGCAGGCCAGCGCTGCCAGATAGCAGCGCTGGCCTTTCTGTTTCTTTTTACCGCGAGCGAAAAATAACCTTGTTGTTTTTGTATATTTTTGTACACTTCGATTAGCATCTCAAAATTAGCTGTCTAGCATGGGACGGCGAACTCAAGAGCGGACCATCACCAACGGTCTGCGAACTCCAGGAAAGCCCGCCAGGATCAGGCGGCATGTGGCGAGTCCGTCAGGGATGGCATCCACTCGTAGACCGCCAGGACCGGGCGGCAACATGTCAAGCCTCTCCAGACGGAGAGCATGTTCTCATTCGCATCCTGGAGTACACCTCATGCCAGCCACCCTACCACCCCCGGCAGACACTGCCGTTATCGGCATCACTGGACTAGCCAATCTGTTGGGCGTCAGCACAGTAACCGCACGCAAGTGGCTCCGCGACAACAAGAACAGGCTCCCGAAGCCTCTGCCCACACCCGGCCGCCGCCGGTGGTCGCGGGAAATCGTACTCTCCTGGCTGCGCAACGGAGGCGTGAAATGAAACGCCTCCTCAATGCCATCGGCGCAGCTGCGATAGTGGATTCAACCGCCGGTCTGACTGTCCGCGAAATCGCCCGCCGCTATCGGGTCTCACCCGACAAGGTGCGTGGCTGGATCGTCGCTGGCCAGCTCCGCGCGGTCAACCGCCGTGACGCCCGGTGCGGCCGGCCCAGCTGGGTCATCATGCCAGAGGCTCTGCATGACTTCGAGCGGGGGCGGACTGTCACAGCGACGACGAAGCCAGTGAAGCGGCGGAAGCGGACAAAAATGGTGGACTATTACCCTGACTGATCGGACAGGGCAGCTTTGCCCTCCTGTCCTTGGTTTTGGCATCATGGGGCAGCCAAGAGCAAGAAGGAGCAGCAAATGCACTCAGCGACCATCGACCGCCAGTATTTCGACTACGCCGAGGCTGAGCGATACACCCGGCTCAGCCGGTGGACTCTGCGCCGTCTGGCACAAGCCGGCAAGCTCCGGGCGCTGCACCCGTCGCCGGGGCGCGTCGTGTTCGATCGTTGCGATCTGGATGAATACATGATCGGTTCGGCGAACGGTGCCGAACCGCAGACTTGATGGATCCAATTTGAGCTGGGCCGGCGCGAAAAAAGAGCCGACCGAACGCACCAGTCCGGCCGGCCCAAATCTAACACCCAAAAGCATCATACGCGCCATGGCGATGAAAAACAACGAAAGCAGTCTCCCCACTTCGGCCCTGAATCTGGCCTGCCTGGGCTGGCACATCATGCCGCTGCATCACGTCGATGGCGAGCGCTGCAGCTGCGGGAAGGCCGACTGCAAACAGCACGGAAAACACCCCCGTACCACCAAGGGGCTGAAAGACGCCACCGCCAACGCGGACGCGATCCGCAGCTGGTGGCGGCGCTGGCCAGTGGCCAACGTCGGCGTGAGGACCGGCCCTGAATCTGGCGTGTGGATGGTTGGGCCAGACGGAGAGGCGGGGATCGAAGCGCTTGCGGAATTAGTCCGCAAGTACAGCGGATTGCCGCGCACGCCAACGGCGCGATCTGGAAGCGGAGGGAGGCACTACTACTTCAAGTGGCCGGCCGAGGGCGGCATCGTCAACCGTCGCAATCATCATGGCCTACCAATCGACGTGAGGGGGCGAGACGGCCTAGTTGTCGCGCCGCCCTCCCGGAACAAAAATGGATCGTACAGGTGGGAGATACATCCTTCCAAGTGCGAGCCGGCGGACGCGCCTGGTTGGCTTATCGCCTGGGCAAAGCAGAACGGCGAGAAGGCGGCGGCAAGCCGGACTGTCACGGTGACAGCGGGAGGCGGATCGTCCATCGTTGATCGGGCAATCGCGTACCTGGCCCGAATCCCGCCTGCTGTCTCTGGACAGGGAGGTCACAACCAGACGATGGATGCTGCTCGCGTCATCGTCTGGGGATTCGACCTGGGGCCGGAGTTCGGTTATTCCATTCTCGCACAGCACTACAACCCGCGCTGTGACCCTCCCTGGTCGGAGCGGGAACTACGGCACAAATGCGCCGAGGCGAACACAGTAGACTACGGCAAGCCGAGAGGATGGCTGTTGAACGAGGAGCGAAATCAAAACGGTGCGATCCACCGAGGGCAAACGCCTACGATCACGGACAGCAAATCGAACTTGTCGATTTGTCAACCCGTTGCTCTCTACCGCCCCTTCCCGACTGAGCATCTGCCCGGCGTCGTCCGCAGGTACGTTGAAGAAGGTGCCAAGAGCTTGAACGTCGATCCCGCATTGATAGCGCTCCCCGCACTGGCAACCCTGGCCAGCTGCATTGGCAACACGCGCAGAATCGCGCCATGGCAGGGATGGCGAGAGCCATCTGTATTGTGGACCGTTGTTGTAGCGGATTCAGGTACTCTCAAATCTCCCGCCTACGATCTCGCGGTCGAACATCTCAAAATCAAAGACGTGGAATACTTCGTTCAACACAAGAAAGACCTCGAAACCTTCTCCAAGGAATTAAGAGAGTACAAGGCTGGGAAGTCCGCGACCGAGCCGAGCGAACCGAAACGTCGCCGGGTCGTTTGCTCCGATGTCACCCTGGAAAAACTGGCCCCTATTCTCGCGGAGAACCCTCGCGGCCTGCTAGTGACTCGCGACGAGCTGGCCAATTGGTTTGGGGGATTCAAGCGCTACAAACAGGGCGGTTGTTCGGACGCCGCGGGGTGGCTCGAACTTCATCGTGCCGGTATTCTCTCCGTCGATCGGCTCGGCCGAGGCTCGGTCGTTGTGCCAAGGGCAGGCGTTAGCATCACCGGGACTATCCAGGGCCGCATCTTACGGCAAGTCCTCAGCCCTGAGCATCGAGATTCCGGCCTGGCCGCACGTCTCCTGCTGGCCATGCCTCCTGCCTCGATCAAGGCCCGGCCTACAACGCATATCGATCCCGCCACAGAGGCGGCATACAGCAACTTGATCGACGAACTTTTGAAGCTCGGCTCCAAAGACAATGGGGATCCATACGAGATTACGCTTTCCACAGCGGCAACCAAGATGTGGAACGAGTTTTACGACGCCTTTGCCATTACGCAAAACGAAGCACAAGGCGATTTGAAGTCAGCCCTTGCCAAGCAGGAAGGCTACGCGGCGAGGCTGGCGCTCGTCATCCATACCGTTTCTCGGCTACCTGGTGATGCCATAGCGGAAGTAACTGCCGCGACGATCAAGGCGGCCACTTCGATTGTGAAGTGGTTCGCCTACGAAACCGAGCGAGTCTACGGGATCCTTTCGGAGACGCACGCGGAAGCGTCAACGCGAGATTTGATCGAACTAATCCAGGCAAGGGGGGCGTGTATTTCTGGACGCGATCTGAATCGGTATCGACCGAGAAAGTATCCCAACTCCGAAGAAGCGGAGAAGGCCCTGGACGATCTCGTCAGGGCTGGTCTTGGGCGGTGGGCAAAAGGGCCAAAGCCAATAGCTGGACCTACCCCACGTTTTTTCCGACTCAATGTACCCATCGACAAGTTGACAAGTTCGACAAGTTCGACAGAACCAACGGCCGAACTTGTCGAACTTGTCAACTTGTCGAACGAAGGGAGGGAGCCGCCTTCGCCCACTGCCTACATTGCCCCCGGCGAGGACACTGAGAGTACGCGAACCCCATTCGATACGGACGCGGCTTGACGCACAGGAGTCACCCCATGATCCAGTTCGATCATTTGAAACTTGTCCGGCGTCAACCCACGGAGATGGCCCGCTTCCGCCGCTGGCTCCTGGAGGCGCAGCCAGGGCAGTATTCCGAGTTGATCATTTTGCATGAACGGGATGGACGGTGTTGCCGACGCGAATCGTGGGCTGAAACTTCGGCGACCATCATAGAGGCCGTGCGACCGCCCACGCCGCAAGTGCTGGTCAACCTCTTCATGGGCGATTCCCAGACGTGTCCTCAGTGTTGAGGTTTTCTCGATGGCAGCACTGCGATTGTTCCGTCCCGACGATGAGTGCGATGACATGATCGCTGCTGACTGGGGTGCGCTCAGCGACACGCAGAGCATTGCTGACCGCCTGGCAGAGCGGGTGTCATATCTGCGGCGCCGGCTGGACGAACCGGGTATTGATGCGCGGACGCTGGCGGCTGTGGCCGGTTGTCTGGCCGAGGCGACGGCCTGCCTGACGACGGCGCACATACAGCGGCGAAGAGCGGAGGGCGGACGATGAACGCGACAACTACCCTCTGGATTGGCTGGTCTCGTCTTCACCCGCGCGATCCGTGGCGGCGAGTCGTTGAGGCTGGCGATGCGACCGAGGCGCTCAACAAGTTACTCGATGCCGTCAGTGGCGGTGACAAGACTGTGCTGCCTGCTGGCATCGATCCGAACCTCACGCCGCCGGCCATGCGCCGGCGCTGTTTCTAACCACCATGAGGAGTACACGAAGATGGCGGCAGATACAGACCGCAGTGATCGGACCGAGTTGGCCGTTCAACTGGCCAGACTTTTCGGATTCGACCTGAGCATCCTTGAAGGAATGACCTTGGAGCAACTTCGTCACGTTGCCAAGGTCAGCGCCGAGCGGATGCAGTCTCATCCCGACGACGCCGGCGTGCAAGAACCAGATGAAGCCCTGCGAGCGCTGGGGTATGACGTACCGGCGCCGACCAAGAAAGACGAGATGGATTTCTCGGAGAAGACCACGCGGGCGGTGGCTTATTTCGATCGACACCGACCGGCGTTGGTCTCGCTCGGTTACAGCCGGAGCAACTTCGCCGAGGTTTTCGGACGGGCACCGAGCAGAGTAGTTCGACGCCTGCGCTAACGCTTTCACTTTCACACATGTTAAGGAGTTGATTTGTGGATTGGAACATCACAGCGACCGAGCCGGGTAGTCAGATGCCCGGAGATTTTCGCTTGCAGGCCGATACGGACGGTACGCGCTTGAGCGCTTCGTGTCTCTTTCGAGTGGGCGGCGGGTTTCCCGATGTGCAAGCGGCCCTCCGCGCCGAGATACAGCAGGCCGTCTCAGTGGCACTCGCCAAGTCTCAGCACAAGACCAAGCTGACGGATTTGCAGCAGCAGCAAAACCAGATGCAAGCCAAGCTCGACGTGATCAGCAAGGAACTGGCATCCCTTGAGCAGCGCCGGGTCGATCCGGCGTTGCTGAGCGTCAAAGATCTGCCTGCCGAGATGGAGACCATCGCCGTCCGCGAGACGGTGCTGGCCGGCCAGAAAAAGGCAACGGATGCCGCCATTGCGGTAATCCAACCGCATCTCACGCGAGAGCAATCCGCTCTCGATGACGAAATCCGGGCGGCTGGGCAGCAAGCATTGGAGCAGCGCCGACAGGCGGCACTGGAACGGCGCCGGGAATTGCTTACCGAACTGGCTGCGGCGGTGTCTCCGGTCTTAACCGAACTGTTGCAAGCCGAGAGTGAGTGTGGCGCTCTGTTGGGCGACGGTTTGCTCAATGGACTTGGCTTACCAGCCGAATCCGGGGTCTGGGTTCCCGCCGGCAAGGTGTGATTTTTCGGAGGCGAGCGGGGCTTGCGGCCGCGCGTGGGTTGCGTACTTCCCGACGCCACCCCGCCTCCGGATTTTTTTCAATGCTGGAAGCCATCCATGCGAAACAAAACGCGCCGAGCGATCCGGATGATGGAACGAGTCATCTCCCATATGCGACATAGCACGTCCTTGATGGAACGCTACCTGAACATCCGGCCGATGCTGGACAGCGCAGCGCTTCCGCCTGAGGACATCCGGCGCGCCGAGGAATGCGTTGCTGCCATGCACGCAATGGCTCCCCAACTAGACCTATTACGGCTCCGATTCGATCACGCGATGGAAGAGGCTTTAGAGGCATGGAGCGCCGGCCGGGAGCGTTGTCCCCGACGCAAGTTTCTCACCTTGCGATCCCTTTGGGAGCAAGCGCAGGCCAAATACCACACCGTGAATGAGCGAGCGACGAAGGAGGCCCCCGATGTCCACTGACCGCGACCTGAATTTGAGACTTGGTGCAACACTAAAAGCGGGCAGTGACGCACCCTTCAAAAACCTGTCGGCCAGCGCCAAGCAATTCGGACGTGACGCGGACGATGTTCTCACGAAGACCAGTGGCGGCATCGACAAACTGACTGGCAGTTTATCCAAACTCATTGACGGCTTCCGCTCTGTGGGGAGTGCCGGAACCAAGGCGTTCTCGGACATCGCGGCTGGCGCACGCCAAGCGGAGAAAGCCTTCTCTTCGGTCGCTGCCAAGCAGGGCGCATCGTACAGTCAGATTGGCCAGCAGAACTTGCGGCTGACTCCGCAAGGGCCGAGCGCCTTCCGCCAAGCAGCGGGACACATCGGCGGACAAGTCGGCTCATTTGGCAGCGGCATCGCGGGCATGGCTGGTTTCGGCGGGTTGCTGGCACCCGCGACGGCGGCGCTGTCGGCCTTCACCCTGGCAGTCAAGGCGGCAACCCACGCGAACAAGCTGCACTATGAGAGTCTTCAGAAGAACCCAGAGACAGGCCGCGCGGAAGAGAACCAAGCGGCCAAAGAGCGACTGAAAGGGAAGGAACGCCGAGAGTCCAGTTTCACCCGCGATCTGTGGGGGCTTGCGCCGCACCTGTTTAAGCGAACCGGGCAATACTCCGGAGAGGAGTTCTATCGGCGCGGCGGCATGGGTACGAAGAAGGAAGACTACGAGCGATACATTCAGCAAGGCGGTCCCTCGCAATCCTGGCTCCAGCCGGAGTATGATTCGCCGCTCGCCAAGTTCACTCGCGCGTTCACCCCTGACAGCAAGTTGAAAAAACAGCAGGAGGCGCGCCGCCAGGGGATGACCTTCGAGCAGTTCAAGTTTTCTCTCGGCAGATCCGGTGAGGACATAGATTTCGCCAACTTCCAAGCCAGACAAGCGATTGAGAAGGCCAGAACCGAATCCTCGCATGAGAATACTTTCGTCGGCAGGCAAGGCGGCTTGGAACTAGACCGGGCGCGTATTCGGGCGCAGGCGGAAGCGTCACTGCGGATGCGCACGACGGACTTCCAACTCCAGGCGGGAGGGGCGGCGGCAAGGTCTGCGGCCATTCTGGGGAGCCGGGGCGAGTTCGGTTACTCGCGCGAGGCCAAGACGGAAGACCTCTTTCGGCAGATCGGCACACGCGAATCCATGCTCCGCATCGGTGCCGAGGGGAGATCGCGTCAGGATGTTATTGACGCGCAGCTGGCCGAGGCGCAGAAGCAACGCGGCTTCCACCAAGGCCGATTTCAGCAGGCCAGCGCCGAGGAAAAGCAAGCTCGCGGCGCTGTACTCAACGCGCATCAGCAGAACCTTCCCGTCGAAGAGATGCTTCGACTCAACGACCTGGCCACGGCCGCGACGGAGAAACGCAAAGCCGCCGAGGAGCAACTTCTATCCTCCCAAACTCGCGCGCTGGAACTGCGCAAAGCTGGCGAAGAGAATCTCCGGCAGATTCAGCAGCAGCAGGGCGATGTTCTCAAGGCGAACCTCAGCACGATCCATTCGCAGATTCAGGCCGAGCAGCGCCGCAAACAAGGCTTGAAAGAGACGATGGGGTTGTTGCATCCGGCCAAGCTGCGAACCATGTTGGGCATCTCCCGCAAGGTCAAAGCCGGCATGCAGGTGAATCAAGCGGAAATCGGTTTCATGCAGCAGCATAGTGACGTGTTCGGTTCTCAACTCCAGAAGATCGGCGCGGATCGCGCCGGGCAAGGAATGACAGGCCAGATGATCGCCGAGATCATGGGCAACACGAACCAGAACAAGCGGGAGCAGGCGCTAAATCAGCAACTCATCAAGGCGCAAGCCGATGTCAACATTCAAATCAAGTTCGATCAACAAAGCCTTACCGATCAAGTGGCGAGGAAGGTAGGCGGCGAGTTGAATCAACTGATCGCCGGCCTGGAACATCGCATGAAGAGCGAGATCGAGGCGTTCCGTCATCAACAGTGGGCGAATCAGCGCGGGCAGTTCCGCACGCGATAAGCAGAGAGGCTTTCTTGCGGAGAACCGAACGGGCTACGATGGATTTCCGTGGGGAAGTTTCACCAGCCGTCACCAGCCGACAGGGAGTATGGTCATGCCAGGTGGACCGAAACATAATGCGGACTCGGTTCTTATCGCGCACCTGGCCAGTGGAAAATCCGTAGAAGCGACGGCCAAGTTAGCGGGCGTTTCCGATGTGACGGTTTACCGCCGGTTGAAGAATCTCGCCTTCCGCTCCAAGGTCCGCCAGGCTCGCGCCGATGTTCTTGAACGCGCTCTCGGCCATCTGAGTAAGGGTGCGGCCGAGGCTTCGATTGTTCTGCGGAACTTGCTCCGTGATGATGACCACCGGCTTCGTCTCGGCGCCGCCCGCGCTATCCTGGGCCTGGGCGACCAGCTGCGGGAGTCTGAGGAGACGGACGCGCGTTTGGCCGCACTGGAAGAGCAGGTGCGAAAGCTTACGAAGGAGAAAGCACATGGCCATTCAAAGACGGCTTGAGGCCCTTGAGAACTGCCTGAAAAACCAACTTGGCGTCTATGAACCGGGTGAGTGTCCAGGCGAAATCCAGCAGATCGAGATCGTTCATTGGCTGGCTGGAGAACCGGAGCCGCCACTTCCGCCTATTCCGCTCTGCTCGCGATGTGGCAAGCGGCATCGTGCGGATGCCCAAAACATCTTTCAGATTGTGACCGTCTTGAATGCTCCGACCGGAGCGGCTGTTGAGGCTGGCGCCTGAGATGATGTTGCTGAGAACAACAAAAGGAGCCGGGTTCCTGCCTACCAGAAACCCGGCTCTGATCTTCTCCTGACCGGAGAGAGCTACACCAATCCTACAGCAACTCCATCCGTCGAGTCCAGCATACCCATTAACGCAGGCCCATCTCTTCGAGCCGTCGCTTGGCGTCTTCCGCTCGTTTCTTTCGCGCCTTCTCTTCCCGGCGGCTGAGTCCCTTCACGACTTCCCGAAGCCGTTTCCGTTCCGCTTCCTTTACGCGGGCCACTTCCGCGCGAAACTTCACATAGTCGCCCCAGGTGGTCTTGCGGACGCACAGATCCAGCCAGGAGTGCAGGAACACTCCCTGGATTCCCTGTAACATCCAGGCGCGTGCCGTCTCGACGTTTGTGGGGCGGTTGGCTCGGCGCGGCCCCACGGCCTGGGCGAGCTGCGCCACAGTCAATACGGTTTCCGGTGCGACTTCGGCCATGGTTTTTGGCTCCGCAGACGTGCCGCATTTTGCCGGCCTTGCCTTCTTCGCATCGCAGGATCCAGGCAGCGGCGGCGCTGGTGACTCCGATCGAGGGCTGGCCAGCAGGTCGCAGGCTGCTTCCGCCAGCGCTTGTTCAAGATCTCTGGCTGCTACTTCGGCGATGAGTTTGGCGACGTGGCGGGCAAGTCCGGCTTCCGTGATCTTCGTGACGAGCAGGCGGGTCAACCGTCTCTTCAAACCCTGCAAGGCGGTATCTCGCTCCATGCCTCTCCCTCGTGTGCAGTTGGTGACAACACATCAGACCCGGCGATCGGTGCCGGGTCTGATGAAGAACTGGTCATTGACCGACTGGAGCGGTATTGCCGGGGAGAGCATTGCGGTCAATGCTAACTGCTGCTTATGCCTCCAAGCCAGACGAGCATTTTCTACAAGCACAAAGGAGCCGGTATTCTGAACCTCGGTGGTAGGGCGTGACCTTATGGCCACGATGCCCACAAGCCCCACACTGGAGCCGATGATAGATGCGAATGTCCGCCTGTACGAGTTCATCGGGAACATGAGACGGTGCGCCATTTTCAAAGCCAAGCGCGCACCACTCATGCTCAAGAGCTTTCGCGGAAACGTAGTTCGTGGTAGCCTTCATGTCGAGTCCTCTGCATGCGGCCGACGCCGGTGGTAATGACACCGGCGTCGGCACTCCTCTTTAAGCGCCGGCCAGGACCATCCCGCCGGCTGCGGTTTGCCTCTTCTCCGCTGTTGGTGTTGAGATGACGGCGGCGGCAAGCTCCGTGCGGTCCTCAGTCTGGCTCAAACCTCTCCCTGCCGGAACGACCGGCAGAGAACAGGATTCAACCATCCACACGGAACCGGCCAGCCGCCGGCCCTTCCTCTGTACCGCAGGGAAGTGATTCAAGCCCCGGCAAAGGCGGCATCGAGAACGGCCGTGGGAACCTCGCATTCGAGACTGTCCAGCAGAAACCGCGCGCTCTGGGCGTGCAGCTGGGACAGCGGGTAGTTGTGGCCATCGTCGTCAAGAAGCGTATCGAGCAGGCGGACACAGCGGCCGAGCTGTTGGAGCAACTCGACGGCCACGGCATCACGGTTGCGGTTCTTGCGGCGGGAAAGGGTTCGGGTTGTCTTCATGGTGGAACTCTCTTTCTGAAAAGCGGAACAGGTTGATCTCCCGGCGAACATTACCGGGGGAGGGTAAGTCAGTCCTCAACGGCGGGGCAAAGCTCGATCCAGTTCAACACGGCTTGCCACTGGCCGACGAACTCCCGCACGTCGGCGGCGCTGAAGTCCTCATCGCATTCGTTGCAATGGAACTCGCTCACGTCGGTCAGGTTGACTGTGACCACGGCATCGGCGTTGCCGCACTTGATACACGTCACCGAGGGGAAACCACGGCGAACCGGCTTGCTGGGGGAGCCAGACAGAGGGATAGTCGCGTTCATGTTCATTCCTCCCAAGGGGAGGACGTTTGCTGTCCGCCCTCCCGTGGTGCCGTGGTTTAGATGGTGACGACGTTCAGCTTTCCGGCATTGTGCAGAGCGGTGAGGCTCTCGACATGCTTGCAATGGCCGTGATAGGTGTGGCCCTTGCAGGTGCAGGAAGAATCCCGACCCGCCAGCAACACGTCGTATTCCTCGCGAGGGGAACCGTCGCCGTTGTCGCCTTTGAGCAGATGGAATCCGGTGCCGAAGTCGGACGGGATCGGCGTCAGCAGGTAGCTTCGCACGTCGGAGCCTTGCGTGATGCACAGCAGCAGCTTGCCATTGGTGAGCGTGCCGATGGTGGCCTTACGGGACTTCGTTGCGGGCTTGCGGGACTTCGTTGCGGTTGCCATGTTCGAGACTCCTGCTGGGTTGAAGAGTGCTTCCAAGTGGACAGGATCATTGTACCCCAATTGGGGTAACATCGTCAACCCCAATTGGGGTACTTTTTTTATTTGCTTTGGATTGCCCAGATGGGGTATACTTTTAGACAGGTTAGAAGAAGGCTTTTCATCGGAGGGCGCATGGCGAAGAAGAAAGCAACCGGCTTCGCGGCCAGGCTTCGGGAACTGCGGTTAGCAGCCAGTCTCACGCAAGCGGATTTGGCAGAGCGAGCCGGATTGCATCTACATGGATTGACGAAGCTTGAGCAAGGTGACCGAGAGCCATCATGGGCGACGGCTGTTGCTCTGGCCGATGCTCTCGGAGTCTCATGCGAGGAGTTCCGGGACGCGGCCAACGACCAGGCCGATACGCCGCCGGCCAGCTCGAAGCGTTCATCTGGTCAGAAGGAAGGATCGGCGCCGGAGGGGAAGCCAGCGCCAAAGAAGAGGGGCAAGGGCAAGAAGTGATTAGCTATGGGGGGGCCGGTCATTGCAGTAGTCATTGCAGAACTGCAATGGAAGGCGGGCTTCGACCGAACTGACAACCCCTTGTCAACGATTAAACCGAGCCAGAGCAATGGCGGCCAGGTCGTTGCGGGGTATCGAGCGCGTGCAGCGCGTCCTGACCAGGCGGTCGATGGACATTCCCATAGGCCCCGCCAGAACGCACCATTCGCTCTGTATGGCGTCCGGCGCTGCAAACCAGCCTGACGCCCGGTTGTGCGCCAGGGACGCGGGAGACAGCGAATCAGCGGCTCTTATCTTGTGGCGTGCCCGCTGCTTTCTCCGAGGGAATCTCGAAGGCGGGTTTGAAGCAACGATAGTGATGAAACCAGCAGCAGCCAGGCAACAACGCGACTCCAGCCAGCACGACGAGGAGCATACGACGCCTCATGCGCGTTCCCTCTTGGATGGGCAGCCCCAATCGAGCTATAAGCAATCGCTGATGAGGAGATGATGAATCTTTGCTGCTGGCGACATAGTGGCCACGCGGCCGGCTCTCGTTAGTAAGCCTTGTCGTCCGCCAAGGCAATCGGCAGCGAATGAGGGGGTGCTGATGGGTTGCTCTTCTCGCTCAGATAATCTTGCAGTTCGGCATGAAGTCGATGCAGCACTTCCGCTTCGCGTGCGTCCTTTTTCAAACGCACTTCGGCGCAGTGAATAGCCCAGCGCAAACTGGATTCCTCCGCCGACTGTCCAGGGGAAGCCACGCGGAAAAGGGGACCGTTAGGAACCCTACTCCCCATTGCGGCATTCAGGTCGGCGGCAGCTTTCCGCAAGGGGAGACGCCCCTCTATCAGATCCCAAATGATGGCCTCCATCACCTCGTGGCTTTCGCAGATCATGTCCCCGGTGTTCCGCAATCGCTCGGCACGCTCTTGTTCCTTCAACCAGACGGCGACGGCCGAGATACCCGGCTGATGTTCGTTGCCAGTAAGCAACAGGCCAGCGTAAAGGGGTGCCAGCAGGACCGTCGCGAGGGTGAGAAGCCGAAGTATTCGGAGTGTGCTGGCCATGAAAAGGCTCCGGCAGGTGGGGATGGGGTGAGAGCGAGGCACCATCGGGCAGAGGTTGGTTACTGTCTTGTCATGTAAAGATAAGCAATCGTTGATGAGGAGATGGTGAGTCTTGACGGATTGGGTGAAACGCAACGCGGCCGGCTCAGTCCCTCCCATCGCACCATTCGCTCTCTGCCACATCCGGTGCCGGCAGTCAGCTCGACGCCGCTTGTGGATCGCACGATGCAGTAGACGCGAAATGATGCTTGAACCCACGGCCCTAAAATGCGAGTATGCTGACATCGGGACGCCGGCTGATCCCCGGTTGGCCCTGGCCGGCTCCGTGTTGCTTACCTCCCACGGAGCCGGCCAGGGCGCTGCCCGTCAGGAGGTAATCAAGATGACAGCCAAACAAAACGCGGACGCGAAGTTGATTGACGCCTGGTTGCAGGACAAGGTTCTGAATCGGGAGTGTCCATACTGCCAGTCCAAGAAGCTGAAGAAGGGCGATGATCTGGTTGCTCTTGCTGGCCTCGCTTCTAATGGTGTTGAGTGCAGCAGGCCCTTCGTCCCGGTCGTCCCTGTATACTGTGAAGATTGCGGATTGGTCTTGACCTTCTCCCTGAAGGCAATGGGGATCGTCCAACCCTACTGAGATGCGACCATGAAGAAGTACGATGAGCGGCGTTTGGGGATGGTGCAAATCCTGGCCGATGACTTGATGATTCTCCTTCTCCGAGCCGGCCACTTGCCCCCCGAAGTGCGAGGTGCTGATGTCCGGGTGATCGGAGGGGAGTATTCTCCGACTGGCCGGCTCACCCTGTTTATCGAAGGCGACACCCTGCCGGATGAATTCCGCTACTCGCATCAGGGGATTCGTTCCGTCGCCGTAGACCTTTGCCCTTCGGTCAGCGATCGGCAAGAACAAGCGGCACATCGCCCATAACTACGGACAAGTCTTGTCCGAAAACTACACCCGACTACACCCGCTGACAAGTTTTTCTGAGGGCAACTGGTGTAGTGGAAAATGAAAAAACCCCTGGAAATCCAGGGGTTTGAGTGTTCTTTCTGTTTTATGAAGCCGCTGCTCTAACCTCTGAGCTACGCCGCCTCCCTCGTCTGCTCCCGACCGTGTCGGTTTCCGATCCTTTGATGGACAACCGCACTACCGTAGGGGTTCGACCTTCCGCGAATATATTAGGGTTTGAATAGGACGGCAGCAAGAGGAAGGGCGAAGGATAAGGAACGCAGCGATGAGGATACATTTCCGAGAAGATGCTTGAGTTTCGATAGCGCAGGGGAATAGAATTAGAAGGGCACTGTAGCCCGATCGATCGAGTCAGAGGGGTTCCCATGCAAGGTCCATCGCCAGGTCCGCATCCCCACCACCGGCCCATCCCTCATGACAGTCAGGTGCAACCCGCGGCAACTCGGAGGATAGAAAGTGATCCGTCACCGAACGCGGCGACGTATTTGAGCGGCTCTCGTCTGTTGCGTGTGGGTTGGATTCTACTCGGTACGGCATTTCTGGGCGTCTTCTTGTTCGCACTCCTCACCATTTTTATGGTGAAGTTCCGCAATGCGTCGCCAGCCAATCCAGCGGAGCAAGTGAACGCGCAAAGCGAAGACGCGACGCCGTCCACGGATCTGGCCCCATCCGCGAAAGACAACGACTCGGACGCCGAATTGTTGCCGCTCAAGGTCGGTTCAACAGAAGACAACCACCTCGCTCGAACGGATGAGGTCGATCGGATTCTCGGCGGCGGATTGCAACCGCCTCCTGCTCCGCCGCCGCTACCGGCATCGGCACCGCGTCCGAGCATTCGGCCCGACAATCCTCCTCCCCTCCCGCCAGCGCCAGAACTTCCCGCTCCGCCGAAGCCAGCCGATGTTCCTCCCAGTCCGCCCGCGAAACCGCAACGCTTAGCCGCCGATGTCGCTTTCGAGAAGCGACTGCAAGCGAGCGAGGACGACTTGCGCCAGCAACTGCTCGCCGTCCCGGAACTGCGGCTATTCAGCGATCTGGAGATCGAGAGTTTTCGCGCGATGGAGAAGAAGGACGAACGTGCCGTTCGCGGAGTGCCGCGAAGCCAAATCGATTACACCTTCAACCTGCGTCTGAACAAGGCCATGCGGCAAGCGGCCCTCAAATCCGGTTTGTCGCTGTTGTCGGGGCCGAAATGTCAACTTGATCCCGCCAGCGCCACCATCGTGCAGACTCTTTCAAAGAACCTGCGCGATATGGGCTTCGTGTCCGTTCCCGTTACGCCGGTTCGCGTGCGCTTCCGCAGCGGCAAGGTTGCCAATGTCGCCGGAACGACCAACCTCAATGGCTCGCCCAAAGAGAAAATCGAGGCGTTCAAGGAGTGGTGCGACGTCAACAAGGTCGAGAAATTCCGCGGCGCTCTCGCTACCCTGCTGCAAATGCTGCAAGTCGAGGATGACGCGACCCGTTTGTTGTTGGTGCGTGAATTAGCCAAGGTCAACAATGCGGCCGCGACGGCCGCACTCGCCAAACGCGGCCTCGTGGACCTGTCGCCGGAAGTGCGCCAAGCTGCCGTCGCCGCCTTGCAAAAACGACCGGCCGCCCAATACGTTCCTATTCTGCTGCAAGGATTACGCTATCCGTGGGCGCCCGTCGCCGATCATGCCGCCGTCGCCCTGCTCACCCTCAAACCCGAAGGAGCGGTCCCCAAGTTGGTCGATGTCCTCGATAAACTCGATCCTTCCGTGCCCGTTCTCGATCCCAAGGCAAAAAAGGGCGCGGTGCCTGAGTTGGTTCGCCTCAATCACATGCGCAACTGTTTGCTGTGTCATGCTCCCTCGATGAGCGACAAGGATGGGTTGGTACGCGGTCTCGTGCCGACTCCGGGACAACCGCTGCCGCGCCTTTACTATGCCGGTCAGACCGGCAATTTCGTCCGTGCCGACATCACGTTCTTACGTCAGGATTTCTCGGTCAACCTGCCGGTCATGGCGGCAACCCCCTGGCCGAATGAACAGCGTTTCGATTTCGTGACGCGCGTTCGCCCGGTCAAGGCGGATGAGATGCCGGAGATCACCCAGAAGCCGACCGGCCAACTCCAGCGCGAGGCGGTGCTGTATGCGCTGCGTGGGCTAACCGGCAAGGATGGCGGCGACTCGACCGCGAAATGGCGCGACATGCTCGGCATCACCACCGGCAAGCCGGCGGTTCGGAAATGAGGAACGCGCCTTGGCTTGGTCGCCAACGGCCCTCCTCTATCCAGCCCGTGCGCAAGCTGGTATGCTTTCCCAGAAGAACAACGGAGGCGAACGGAACCGTTGCTGAGGAGAGCGCAAGACCACCTATGACTGACACGAAGAAGATCCGAAACTTTTCGATCATCGCCCATATCGACCACGGCAAGAGTACGCTGGCCGATCAGTTCCTCCTCAAGACGGGCGCTATCACCGCACGCGATTTCCGCCATCAGGTTCTCGACGGCATGGACCTCGAACGCGAGCGCGGCATCACCATTCAGATGCACCCGGTCACGATTTATTACCAGCATAAGGGCCAGAACTACGAACTGAACCTTATCGACACGCCCGGCCATGTCGATTTCAGCTATGAGGTGTCGCGCAGTCTCGCCGCCTGCGAAGGCGTCATTCTGCTCGTCGATGCCTTCCAGGGTGTGCAGGCGCAGACGGTGGCCAACGCTTTCCTCGCGATGGAGAGCGAGCTAACCATCGTGCCGGTACTCAACAAAATCGATCTGGAGATCGCTCGGCCCGATGATGTCATCGCCGAAATGCAGTCGGCGCTGGGCATCGAACCGGAAGACGTGTTGCGCGCCAGCGGCAAGAGCGGCTTGGGAATCGAAGGCGTACTCGATGCCATCGTCGAGCGCGTGCCGCCGCCGCCGGGCGATCCGGCCGCGCCGCTCAAGGCGCTCGTGTACAACAGCCATTTCGACACCTACAAGGGCGTCGTCGTTTACGTCCGCGTCAAAGAGGGCACGCTGCGCAAGGGCCAGCGCATCCAACTCATGCGCGGCGCAACCACGCATGATGTCGTCGAGATGGGCCAGTTTCGTCCGGCCATGACCGCTTGCGATGAATTATCCGCAGGGCAGGTCGGTTACTTCATGGCCCAGATTAAGACGCTCTCCGATGTGCATATCGGCGACACCGTGACCGATGCGCTGCAACCGGCGGAGGAGCCGCTGCCCGGCTACAAGGAGCCGAAGCCGATGGTGTTCAGCGGACTGTATCCGGTGAACAACAACGATTTCGAGACGCTGCGCGAATCGCTGGCCAAGCTGCAACTGAACGATTCCAGTTTCACGTATCAACCGGAAGTCAGCGAGGGACTCGGTTTCGGTTTCCGCTGCGGCTTTCTCGGTATGCTCCATCGTGAAATTATTCAGCAACGGCTCGAACGCGATAGCGATCTCGATCTGGTGCAGACGGCCCCCAACGTCACCTACGAAATCCTGACGCGCAAGGGCGAGACGATCGTGATCGATAGTCCGCAGAAGGTGCCGGAGGGCGGTCAAGTCGAGGAGTTCCGCGAACCGTTCGTGCGCATCAACTTCCTGCTGCCGGCCCCGAACATCGGCGACCTGATGCAAATGTGTTCCGAACGCCGCGGCGTTTACGTGCGCACCGAGTACCTCAGTCCGATGCGGGCGATTCTCGTTTACGAGATGCCGTTGGCGGAAATTATCTACGACTTGTACGACAAGTTGAAGTCGGTGACGCACGGCTACGGCACGATGGATTACGATTTCCTCGGCTACCGTCCCGCCGATCTCGTGCGGCTCGATGTGCTGGTTCATCATAATCGCGTGGATGCGCTGTCAACCATCGTCCACCGCGCCACGGCCGACCGGCGCGGGCGGAAACTGCTCAAGAAACTGCGTGAGGAGATCGATCGCCATCTATTCGAGGTGGTGTTGCAGGCGGCTGTCGGCAGCCGGATCATCGCGCGCGAGAGTATCGCGCCGATGAAAAAGAACGTGACGGCCAAGTGTTACGGCGGCGACATCACGCGCAAACGCAAACTATGGGCCAAGCAGGCCGCCGGCAAGAAACGCATGAAACAAGTCGGTCAGGTTGAGTTGCCGCAAGAAGCTTTCCTCGCCGTACTGGAATCGGATCAGTGACCTCGGTGCGATCATGCCCTTTCTCCCTCTCGTGATTCTCGGTGTGCTGGCGTTGGTCAACCTTTTCGTCAGCGCGTTCTTGCTCTGGCTGAGCTGTAAGATTTGCCGTGTCCGGCGCGGCGTGCCCGTTCCCACGGAAGCCGTCGCCGCCGTTGAGCGAAGCGGTATTTCTTACAAGCGTGCCCTGGCAGTAGTCGTCGCCTTCGGGTTGTGCGGGTTGCTGGTTGTGGCCGGTCTATGGTTTGTCGTGCCGGGCCGGGGCGAGGATTCGCCGTGGTTGGGGATCGGCGCGCTGATTTTTCATGTCGTTCTGTTGCTCGTTTTCCTGCGTGCGTTCGTGACACATTCTCTGGGACGGGCCATCATCGTTGGATTGCTCTGGCAAATGTTTGGCATCCTCTACACCGTGGGATTCGTGTATGCCATCAGCACCAGCGTAACCAGCGGGTTCGCCGTTCCCACCGGGGCGATGTCCCCCGCGCTGTTGGGTTATCACAAGGACATTCGCTGTCCGGCGTGCGCGTTTGAATTCCCCATCAACGGTAGCCAGGAAGCCGCCCCCTCGGAAGGCAAACGGGCGACGATTTACGCCTGCGTCTGTCCGAATTGCCGCCAGCGTATTCACTTCCCCATCGCTCCCGCTTCCTACGGCCGCGACAATCCCGACTCCGTCGAGACCGCCGATCCTGGCTTGAGCGGCGGCGATCATCTGTTGGCCGGCCGTGGTCTTCTCGGCACCGCGGCCATCAAGCCGAAACGCTTCGATGTCGTCGTGCATCAATATCCTTTCAAAGCGACTCCTATGCTTTACGTCAAACGGCTCGCCGGTCTGCCGGGCGAGACGCTGGCCATAAAGAGCGGCGATCTGTACGTCCTCGGCGCGAACAAGGGACTCCGCTACGAAGAGGGCGAGACCAAACAGGAGTTGGAAGATCCCTCACAGGGCAAGGAACGGATGCATCCCAACGATGCCGACGCGATCCGCCGCTTCCAGGACGGACAGTTTGAAATCCTCCGCAAAAGCCCCACGCAAGTGCTGACGATGCGGCATATCGTTTACGACAACGATCATCCAGCGAAGGGCCAGCCGGCGCGATGGGAAAGCGAAGACGGCTGGAAGGCCGGCGACGCTCATTCCTACGAGGTTCACGCCGACGCCGCCGAGCGCGCTGCCTGGCTGCGCTATCGCCACGTCTTGCCCCACAACGACAACAAGCCCGCACTCATCGCGGACATCGTGGGCTACAACACCTATCAGGGCGGTTTCCATCTCATGCCGCTCCTGGACAACAATTGGGTTGGCGATTTGATCCTCGAATGCGAAGCGGCCATCGATAGTCCGCAGGGCGAGTTGACTCTTGAGTTGTCGCGCGGCCTCGATCGCTTCCGCGCCCGCTGGGATCTGGCCGCCGGCACTTGTACTCTGTTGCGTGTCACCGAGGACAGTGAGCAGAAGCTCGACAGCAAGCCGACCGCGATGAGCAAGAAGGGCGATTATCGCCTGCGCTTCGCCAACGTGGATCGGCGGTTGATCGTTTGGGTCAACGAGGAACTGCCGTTCGGCGACGGCGTCACCTATCCGCCGCCCAAACGAAGTGGTCCCAGCGAGAAGAACGATTTGGAACCGGCGCGGATCGGCGTGCAGGAAACGACGGTCGCCGTCCATCGGTTGAAGTTGTTCCGCGACATCTACTACACGGTTGGCGATGAGAGAAATGACCGTCCCAACGAACCCGATGTGCCTGGTGTCAACTTCGCCGATCCGTCCACCTGGGGTGGCTTGGACAAGCCGCCGTTGGCCACTTATTATGTCCCGCCGGGCCAGTCCTTCGTGCTGGGCGACAACAGCGCCGAGAGTTCCGATAGCCGGATGTGGGGCTGCGTTCCCGACCGCCTCTTGTTGGGCAGAGCCTTTTTCGTGTACTATCCCTTACAGAGAGTTGGGCCGTTGCGCTAACCCAGCCAAAATGCGGGGCGGGCAACTCCGAAGTATTCTCGGAGGCGTCTTCTCGCTCATTTAGGGTGTCCCATGCCAGATGAACACATCCCCCCTTCGCCGCATTCCTCCACTGGGTTTTCGGCTCCTTCCCCGCTGACGCCGCCGATTGAAAATACCAACGGCGTGCCATCGTCTAATGGGCCGGTGTCTCCCCGGAACAGCGAGCTTCCGCCTCCCAAGAAGAGCGGCGGCTCGGCCCTGCCAGAATTGGTCATGCTTGGCCGCTGGGTGCTGGGCTTGCTGCTCGTCCTCGCTTGCGGCTGGGGCTTGTTGGGGCTGGTCTTTTTCTTCACCCGCTCGCACTCGAAAAGCCCCGAATTGGCCCTCGGCATCACCGCCGTCCTTAATCTCGGTCTGTTCCTCCTCCTGGAACGCAATTTCTGGCTCAGCCGCTTCATGGGGCTGCGGATCGAACCGGGCAGCCATTCGTGGCACTCCGCGCTCATGCTCTGGCTGCTCGGTGTGCCGGGATTGCTGTTTCGTTCGACGAATCTGCATCAAAATGAGGCGGCGGCCTTGCCGGGGCTGGCGACCCAACCCCGACGGCAACAGCAACCGTTGCAACGCAACGATAGCGTCCGCGAAATTGTCGAAACCATCGTCTTTGTCGTCGTTCTCGTCCTGCTGCTGAAGTCGTTCGCCGCCGAAGCGTTCGTCATTCCCACTGGCTCGATGGCGCAAACGCTGTTGGGCTATCAGAAAGAAATCGTCTGTCCCGATTGCGGCATCAAGTTCCCCATCAATTGCAGTCAGGAAGTCGATCCCAGCGAGGGAGGCCGACCGTCTTCGGTTTACGCTTGCGTCTGTCCCAATTGCCGGCAACGCATCCACTTCCCCAGCGCGCCGGAGTCCTATAAACGCGACAACCCGACCTCTAAAGAGATCGACGATCCAGGCTGGAATAGCGGCGATCGCGTGTTGGTCGCCAAGTTCGTCTACGATCTGCTCGGCAAATGGCCGGATCGCCTTGATGTCGTCGTCTTCAAATATCCCGGCGATCTGGGTTTCCCCACGTCATCCGGTCCGAACAAAAATCATGTGCCGATGAACTACATCAAGCGTCTCATCGGTCGGCCGGGCGAAACCATCGCCATCCGCGGCGGCAAATTGTACTTCCTCCGCCCCGACAAGGGACTGAGCTACGACGACTACGAGAAGGCCAAGAGCGACCCGGTGATGATGGCCACGCTCTGGCAAAAAGATCACATGCACAGCAATGATCCTGAAGCGATCAAGCGCTTCGAGCAGGGCGAGTTTCAGATCGTCCGCAAAAACCCGGACAATATCTTGTCGATGATGCGTCTGGTCTACGACAACGATCATCCGAGCAAGAAAGACCCGGCCACGGCGGTACGTTGGACGAGCAAGGGCCGCGCCTGGGCGGAGGGTCCGCCGCACGGTTTCCGTCTCGACGGTGGCGATGCGAAAGAGGAACACTGGCTGCGCTATCACCATTTGTCCCGCGAGGATGACGGCAAGCCCGCCCTCATCACCGACATCATGGGTTACAACACCTATCAAGGTGGTTTGCACTTCACGCCGCTGTTGGGCAACAACTGGGTCGGCGATTTAATCCTCGAATGCGAGGCGACCATCGACAATCCGCAGGGCGAGTTCACGCTCGAACTATGTCGCGGCGTCGATCGCTTCCGCGCTCGTTGGGATCTGGCCTCGGGCACCTGCACCTTGCTGCGAGTCACCCAAGAGGGCGAGCAGAAGCTCGATAGCAAACCAACCGCGATGAGCAAGAAAGGCGATTATCGCCTGCGCTTCGCCAACGTGGATCAACGGCTGGTCGTCTGGGTGAACGGCGATCTGCCCTTCGAGAGCGGCGTTCCGTATCTGCCGCCCACCAACATTGGTCCGGTCGCCAAGAACGATCTGGAACCGGCCAGCATCGGCGCCAAGGGAACGACGGTTGCCGTCCACAAATTGAAACTGTTCCGCGACACTTATTACACGGTCGGCGGCGATCGCAATGACCGTCCCACCGATCCCGATGTGCCCGGCGTCAGTTTCACCGATCCGACTACCTGGGGCCACCTCAGCGATCCGCCGTTGTTGACCCTGTACATTCAGCCGGAGCATTTCCTCTGCCTGGGCGACAACAGTCCCGAAAGCTCCGATGGCCGTTCCTGGGGCGCGGTGCCGCAACGCTTGCTGTTGGGGCGAGCGCTGCTGGTCTACTATCCGTTCGGTCGGGCCGGACGCATCCGTTGATCCAAGACAGGATTGCCATGACGAGTGGAGACATCACCATCCGCGTGCGCTACGCGGAGACCGACCGCATGGGACTGCTGCACCATGCGAATTACCTGATCTATTTCGAGCAGGGACGTACCGAACTGCTGCGCTCGAACGGATTGTCATACAAGGATCTGGAAGACCAGGGTTATTTACTGGTGCTGACGAAGATCGAGGTGCGTTATCGCTGGCCGGCGCGCTATGACGATCTGTTAACTCTGAAAACGACCACGGTACGCACGACGATGGTGCGCATCGATCATCGTTACGAATTGTTCTGCGAGGGGCGACTACTGGCGGAGGGTTCGTCCACCCTGGCCTGCGTCGATCGCGAGGGCCGACCGCAGGCTCTGCCGGATTTCCTAAGCCAAACGTGAGGGAGCGACCATGAGGAAGGCAACGAGTTGGCGCTGGGGTTTCGTAGCTTGGCTGGCGGCCATGTTGATTGGATCGAGTCTTGGCTGTCATCCCGCTTCCACACCGGGAACCACGCCGACCACGACGAAGCCGACCAATAAGCAACCAGCAGATAACAAGGGCGCGCCGGTGAAGCCGCCTCCGTCTGATCCCGGTTGAGCATTGGTTTCCTGACCAGCCCGCAGCGCGAGCAAGGGACTTCCTTGCTCGCGCTGCGGACTGGTCAGGAAGGGGGAGGATCGACCGTGCGCCGTCAGTTGATTCAGATCGTGCTGCCTCTCGTCTTCTGCCTGGTACCGGCGCTGGCGGCTGTACTCATCGTCGTCGCGCTGCCGGCGCCGGCGCGCAATTTCTATCTCGATCGTCTCACCTCCTTAGACGGACTGATCCTCGGTCTCGGCGGCAGCCTCTTCGTGGTGCAGATGATGCTCGCCTGGAGCGCTCTGCAATGGCGCGGCAGCAACTTCGATGAACGCCCCGATCATTGGCTGTCGCATCTCGCCCAGGCCGCCGAGTGGTTCCCGCTGCTGGGACTTATTGGCACGGTGGCCGGCATTTTGCAAACCTTCAGTTCCATCAAGGGACCAACGCCGCCGGCGACGATCATTCAACTTTACGCGCCGGCCATCACGGCCACGGGCAGCGGTCTGTTCATGGCCCTCATCAACATCCTGCCGAGTTGGGTTGTGCTGCTCGGCCGTGACATCATCCGCTCGCTCGGCGGCGATGCGCCTCCTGTAGACGAATATTCCATTTCTAACCACAGAGGCACAGAGACACAGAGAGAAGACAAGGTAAACCGATAAAATTACCCGGTGTAGAGTGCAGGACAATAATTCTTCTTTCGTTGATTGCTCGTTCCTTTGGATTCTCTGTGCCTCTGTGTCTCTGTGGTTAGAAATATGATCCAGCTACCTCAGCGGAGTGTGACGCGGTTCTTCATCCCGCTCATCGATGTGCTGACGCTGCTTTTCTGCATCTTCCTTGTGCTGCCGTTGGCGAAAGATCCCAGCGATACCTCGGCGGACGTGGCGGCGCTGGAGGAACGTCTGCGCCAGAAGGAAGAGGAAGTCGAACGCCTCCGTCAATCCGGCGGCGACATGCCGCAAGCGCTGCGCGACGAGATCGAGAAGCTGCGTCAGGAGAAGGGCAAAGCGCTGCAAAAGCGTTTATCGGTGCGCGTGCTGGAGATCGATCCCGACACGGGAAAACTGTATTATCGCGATCCGCAACGTATCCTGATCCCGGATGAGGCGGTGGCGCATGCCTTGATCGAGGACGATCGCCGTAAGCTGGGACAGCGCGAGTTGTACTATCTGATTCTGTATCCGCGCAGCCCGACCAGCACGTATCCGACGCGCGGACAGCGTGAGAGCTACGACCGCTGGTTTCAGGGCGTGGCGCTGGGCTACGATAGTCCAGGGGTGTCGGCGGGAGGGGCGCAACCATGACGACTGACGTAGTGGTAAAGATCCTCGCTGTCGTGGGCGGCGGCGTGGCGGGCGGTCTGGGACTGGGCTTGCTGGCGCAGCTGTTGAGCCGAGCGTTCACCACGCGCAAACTACCCGCTTGGCCCGTTCTGACGGTTCGTTTACTCGGCGGCTTGATTTGCGGCTGGCTTGTTAGTTTGTGGTTGTTCGGCGGCGGTGGTCCCGGCATCGGCGGCAGGGGCGGATGGGGTCTGGGGTCCGGCTCCGGCAAGGGCGAAGGCGAGGGCGAGAAGACAACCGCGACCGTCAAGAAAGACAACGGCGATAAAAAGACCGACGCGGATAGCCAATCGCCGGCTGCCGAGACGCTGCGTATCGAGGTGCTGGGCGCAGACACCTTGAAAAAACAGGATGTCGATGGGCCGCGCTGCTATCGCATTGAGTCGGCGGAAGGGCCGCGCTTGCTGACGTTCACCGAGATCAAGGAAGCCATCAAGGCTCGTCAACAAAAGCAACCGCCGCTGCGCCGTATCGAGCTTGTGCTGTATAAAGACAGTCCCGACCAGCGTGTGCGGCTTGTCAGCCAATTGAAGGCATGGGCCAGCGAACTGGACGGCGGCAAAATGAAGGTAGATCTCTCGCAACCGGACGCGAATGCACCCACCAAGTAAGCGGCACGAACAGAAAGAATGACGAGCGCCGGAGCGCCAGCGACGGGGCACAAGAACCCGTCGCTGGCGCTCCTCTTCCTCACTTCTTGGTTACAGGCACGCTTATCACCAGGCCGGCGAATCGTGGCGATTTGGGGGCACCGGCGAAAAACCCCGTATGACAACGGACACATTCCGCCGCGAGTGGAATGGCGGCGGCACGATGGTAATAGCCATCCTCCACGAGTTCAAATTCTCCTTTGCCCGCCGCGATCGCGGCCGCCGCTTTCTTCTCGAACGCGCTTTTGGGTTCGTGATCGACGTTCATGGCTCTGGTGTTCACGGCAATCCATTTCGTCTTCACTTTCGACTTGGTTTCCATCTCGGCAAACACATCCTCCAGGGCGCGCGCGGGAAGGGTAGCCCGGTTGTTTCGGAAAAAGTGATGGTGCATCGAATCCAACGTGGCCTCGTAGATGTTATGCATCAGTTTCGCTTTTTCGCGCGCCGTGGCGACGGAAACCGGAGCCTCGCCGCTCGGCGACTCGGCGGAAACCGCGCTCAACGCATGGAGGGCAAATAGGACTCCGGTTGCTCCAACCACGGTCCCCAGACAAGCCGATAGCCTCAAAGCCATGATGAACCTCCTGACTTCTCTTGGTTCTCCGCCGAATAGGTACGGCCCCACAAAATGGATATACTCATCCATTTTGTTCTATATTAAGTTTCCTAAAGTGGATGTCAAGGTCCAGTTTAGTGCCTCTTCGGAACCCGGCCATCCGTAGCGTCAGCTAACCTCCTCTGGCCTGGGCCAAATACCTTACCTTCCGGGGACTATCTTCGCCTCATGCAGCGCCGTAAGATGGCGAGCAGGAGATGAGGGAGACGCCATGACCGTGACCAAAACGCCTGGGGGCGATTCGGACCTCAGCATCGTCCTGTTCGGGATGCCGGCGGCCGGCAAATCCTCGCTGCTGGGTGCGCTGGGACAGGCGGCGCAGGCGCAAGAGCATTTGCTCAATGGCCGGCTCACCGATGTCTCGCACGGTCTGGATGAACTGCGGCGGCGCGTCTACGAAGAGAGTCCGCGCCGCACCGCCGATGAGGTCGTGCCGTATCCCGTCGATTTCGAGCCGTTCAACCAGGATGGACAGAAAGCAGACGCCGGCAACCACGTCGGCGCCCTGGTCATCGACTGCGATGGCCGCGTGGCCAACGACCTGCTGGTGCGCCGGCAAGCTCTCGCCGAGGACAGTCCCGAAGGCACGCTGGCGCACGAAGTCATCGAGGCGGATACACTCGTGTTGGTGATTGATGCCTCCGCGCCGCCGGCGCAGGTCGAGTCGGACTTCGTCGAGTTCGATCGCTTCCTGCGCCAGCTGGAGAGGAGCCGCAGCCAGCGCGCCGAGGTGGGCGGACTGCCGGTGTTTTTGGTGCTGACCAAGTGCGATCTGCTGGTGCAAGCGGGCGACACGGCCGCCGATTGGATGGAACGCATCGAGCAGCGCAAGCGCGATGTGGATACGCGCTTTCGCAACTTCCTGGCGCGACGCGAACAGGAAGCCGGGCCGCTGCCGTTTGGCCGTGTCGATCTGCATTTGTGGGCGACGGCCATCAAGCGGCCGGCCCTGGCCGGTTCGCCGGCCAAGGCGCGCGAACCCTACGGCGTGGCCGAGTTGTTTCGTCAGTGTCTCGAACAGGCCGCTGCCTTCCGAGGGCGTCGTCGCCAATCGGGTCGCCGGTTGCTGTGGACGGTCGGCGGCGCGGCCGGCATCGTCGCCGTGATGGCCTCATTGGCCGTCGCCTTCACGGTGCAAAATCTCGATACCCAATTGAACGCGCTGCGCAATCATGTGAAACTTCTTCACGATGCCGATTTATCCTCGGCGGCGGAGCGATTGCGTCCGTCGATCCGCGAGTTGCACGCCCGCATGGAGGAACTCACCAAGGTCCAGAACGATCCGCAGTTCGGCGAACTCTCGACGGAACAACAACAGTTGGTACACGCTCGCCTTGACGAGTTGAAGGCGTATCTGAGCTACTACGATCGCCTGCGTCAATCGCCTCGTCCGCAGGATATGCATTCGGAGAAGGCGCTGCGTGAGATCAAAGAGAAGCTGAAGACGGAGTTGGCTCTGCCGAGCGCCGACTGGAGCGAGACCGAAGCCGGCAAGCTCCATGCAGTTCGCTTGCAGGACGCCGAGGCGCTCGACACGGCGGTCAAACGAACGCGCAACTGGTATCTCGACAGCGTGGAGAAGGCCGATAGTTTGTGGACGTTTGCCGGACAGCAAACCGGGCCGGACACGGCCGGCGTCAACTGGGAAACGTGGACGCGCGAAGTCGAAACGCTGCTCAACCCCCAGCGCCGGCCAGCCTTTTTCGGCTCCCATAAGGTTCCCGACGCCGCCTCGACATTGACCTATGATGCGACGGTGATGCGATTCGACGAGGTGTTGAGGAGCCGTACCGACTGGGAATCGGATCAACGCCGCTTGCAGCGTTTGCTCGATGTCAGCGCCGCGCTGGGGCTGGCTCCCGCCGGCGAGAAACGGCCGGCTGTGTTGGTCGTCCCGCGACAATTCACCCTCCCGCAAGCACGCCAGCGCACCAAAACGCTGACGCAAGCATATCCTCAGTATAAGACCGATTTTATCCTCGATAAACTGCCGGAGGCGATTCGTCCGCGAGTGCGCCAGGTCGCGCGCACCAACTACGAGCATCTACTCGGACCCGCTCGCGCCACCGTGCTGAGTCAACTTCAGCAGGCCGGCGGCGGCGAGGAAACACGGACACGCTGGGAGAGCGTGCGCAACTGGCTGCGCTCGCCCGAAGAACTGGAAAGCTGGCGTGTGCTGGCAAGTGTGCTGGTTCGCCTGGACGATCCCGAGGCGAGCGATCCCGTCACCGCCCTGGCGGAGTTCCTTGCCAAAACGAGTTTCACGCTCGATGTACGGCGACTGACGCTGGAGATCCCCGAAAGCCTGGGGGTGAAGCCGGCTGCGGATGCGCGTTTTCTTGTCTATCATCCCGCCTCATCGGGTGATAAGCCGGCTCTGGTGTTCGAGCAATCGGGTGAGGGCGAACGAGACGCTCAGCGGCGTGTATGGACATATCGCTTCCGTCTCGGCGAAGGATCGCGGCTAACCTACCGTCCCGGCGACGCGCTGTGGGCGACACTGTCCCTGCGCGACGATCAGATGTTTACCTGGGTGCGCGGCCGCAGTTTGATGTATCAGTTCGAGCGTCTGGTGCGGCCGCCGCGCCTGCATCCGGCGAAGGAAGCGGCCACAGCGGGAACACTAGAAGAGAAGGTCCACTTGACCATCACTCCTTCCGATGGTGTACCGCGTTTGCCGGACCTGATGCCGGTGGTAAGACTGGAAAAGTGACTGCGAGTTCTTGGTTATCCAAAGAGGGCGGCGCGATGCCTCTGCACGATTGGCGCGACGATCGCGGTTGGGAGAGCGTGCATTTGCCTTGGTTGGCTCAGTTGCTCGACTGGATCCAACCGCGCTTGCCGGCCGGCTATCGGGCGTATCTAGGTTCGGTACCGGCGCTGACCATTGACACGCCCAACGGCCGTCCCGATGTGAGCGTTCGACAATGGACGCCTCCGGCCGAGCCAATCCCGAGTGCCTCACCGTCCCCTGAGAACGAACCGGATATGGAGGCGGTCGCCACATTCACACTCGATGCGCAGCACGCCGTCCATATCGATCTGCACGGACAACTGATTGCGGCGATTGAGGTCGTTTCGCCGCGAAACAAAGATCGTCCCGCGGCGCGCGAACGCTATCTGGGCCGCTACGCGGGCTACTTGCGTCAAGGAATCCACTTGCTGCTCGTTGACGTGCTACCTCGCCCGGCAGGATTCTCTTTCGCCGACGCGCTGGCTACCAGTCTCGGCTTCGAGCAAGCGCCGTGTCCCACTCCCTGCGCGGTCAGCTACCGCGTCGGCGGCACCGTTCCCGAAGGGACCATTCTGGCGCTGTGGCATCGTGCCTTTCAAGTGGGGCAGCCGCTCTCTACGATTCCGTTGGCGCTGGACACGCAGCAAATTATTGTCGTCGATTTGGAACATACCTATCGAGAAGCGAGCCGTCGAGCTTACCTGGAATGACCAGCGCGAGCGCGGCCGCCTCTTGCGTTTGTTCGCCGCGATCGACATACTAACACACGAAAACCATCGGCGTGCGCGGCTCCGTGGGATGCCCCGGCACGACAGATGGCACGAACACCCGTGCGAAGGAGGGAAAGCGCGTGGCGGATATTAATCCTAAACTTATCGGCGGCGAACAACGCACAGCAAGCGAGGAACCAGGGCAAGCCATGGTGCAATCGGAGATCGTACTCAACGATCGCGATGCGCACACCGCCTACTCGAACTTCGCGCGCGTCACCGCCACGCCGGAGGAAGTCATCATCGACTTCGCTCTCAATCCCAATCCGTTCGTTCAGGGCAAGCATGAAGTGAAGATCACCCAACGTCTCGTCCTGAACTTTTTCACGGCCAAACGACTGTCGCGGGCGCTGGTGGCGACCTTGCAGCGAATCGAGGCTTCGTTTGGCAACATCGAACTCGATGTGCATCGCCGCGTTCAAGGGGCGCAGACGCCGGGGAGTCCGGTCAACAAGTAATCCAGACCGAAACGCTTGCGGCTTCCAGACAAAACCCCGCCAGCCCGCAGCGCCAGCAAGGGAAGTCCTTCCCTTGCTGGCGCTGCGGGCTGGCGGGGTTTTGTCCTCGTTTCAAATCCAGCGCTGGAGGATTTCTTGCAGAATCGCACCCCAGCGCTCCAACGGATCATCGCCTTCATGAGCGACTACTTCATTGCCCTCATCGTCCAGGACGGGATGAGGACCATCGATCCGTAGCGACGTAAGTACCGTATCACTGGCGTGCAGTTGGCGCGGCCGGGTGTCAATCAGCAGACCATGACACAGACTGCGCCGCGCCCATTGGCCGCACAGGCCGGCGACCTTGTCTTCCGCCACTTTCGCCAGATGCACCGAACCGTTGGCGATGTCGTCCCTCAACAGCGATGCCAGTAAATTGCGTTCGGCGGCGAGCGGATCGTGGCCGCCTTCGGCAAGGAACAGGAAGTGGAACGATAGGGCATCCGTACTCAGCCACTCGGAGAGTTTGCGAACGACCGTGCAGAGCAGAGCCAGCAGAAGGACGCCGCGCTGGAACTCCAGACCGCGATCCTTGAATCGCGTCTGATCCAGATTCGGATAAAGGACGAAGACGAAGGTTCGCCGGCGGCGCAAGAATTGGTTTTCATCGCGAGCATAGTACAGCAGTTCGTCGCGCAAAAACTTGATGTCGAACAGATCGGGGCGTTCGTCCTCTTCCATGTAAGCGAGTTGCGAGTGCAGCAGGCTCTCGATGCTGCCGCGCGTCGCCAGGGAGGTGAAGCCGCCGACGGGATAGGTATCCTCGTCGAGGATGCGCGTAGGCACTTCCATGCGGCGGGCCTGGGGGCGGAGACGATGACGCGGCAGGCTCGCCTCCAGCGTACCGGCCGCGCGCAGCACCTGGCGTTCGGCCAACTGCTCACCCTCCGGCTTGAGAGCGGTGCCGCGCTCGAGTTGCGAGATGTCCTCGGTTCCGAGTACCTCGGCGGTGCGGCGCGCGGCCGCTATCAGCATGTCATACTGCGGCGTCAGCACGGTTTGCAGTCCCTCGCGGCCCAGCGACTCCCAGCCCTGAGTATGGGCCTCGTCGGGCGGCATTTCCAGGATGGACTTGATGACGCCGGGACTGAGCCGGACGCCGTGGAAACCGGAACGCTGAGCGAACTGCCGGAACAAAAAGGCGAGGCCGCGTGCCCGATCGCGTCCCTGATAGCCGCGCAGCGCATCGCTGGCTCGGCTAAAGGTCCAGTCGGCGTAGAACTTGCCGAGGACGTGGTCCTCGTAGGTGCGCAGCAGGTTGATGGGTAAAGCCGGCACGGTCAGCGCGTCGCGGCCGGCGGGTTCGTCGTGGTCCTGACCGAAAGCGGCGTGGCCGAGGTCGGCGAGAAAACCCAGCGGCGGCAAATCCTGGCCGCTCGATGCAATCTCCATCGCCCATTCCAGCGTCGGACGCACATTGCCGGGCCGAGGCGGTGTCACACGCTGCCACCATAGCCCTTGTAACAGGAAGCGACGCGCTTCCTCAGAGTCACGCAGTTCGTATCGGCTCATGGTCGGGATTGTTCCGGTTTCTTTGCCAGCCCGCAGCGCCAGCAAGGGACTGTTCTTTTACCGCTGCCGCGGGCCGATTCCCGTTTGCCCATCCCATTATAGCAGCCTATTCTCCCACGCCGGCCAGATAGATAGGGCAAGCCGCGCAACCCGTGCAATCGTTCTCTTCGATATTTCAGTTAATTCCGTTCGCGGATTCATCCGAAGAATAGGATGATCTACCCCAGCGTGTCGGCACTGAGTCGATCGATGCGGTTCAGAAGAGACGAGGGCGGCATGAGCGTGACACGTATCGGCCTGAGTTGTCTAGTCGGTCTGCTCGGCAGTCTGGGAATGGCCCAAGCCCAGGGTCTGCCCTCCGCCGGCAATCCGCAAGTCCTACCGCTGACCTCGCCCAACGGTGTGGAAGGGACATCACCCTATTCGCCGTCGGCCGCGCCGGGCCAGTCGGAGGCGGCCAACTTCGGCAGCGCGGTCGCCGTGAATGAAGGCCCCATACCTCCGGCGACAACGGGACCCGTCTCGTTGGGACTGCCTGCTTCGCCGTGGCTGGTTTATCCGCGTTCGCCCTGCTGCTGCGGGCCGGTCGGCCACTGTGGTGGCCCGATTGGCTCCGAAGTCTTCGTCCGCAGCGGTATCGCCTTTCCGGTCGGCGGCGGCATCTTCGGCAAATACTTGCATCCCGGTTGGGACATCGAAGGCGGCGCCCGGGTGCTGTTCTTCAATCCGCAGGTGGATAAAGCCTGGACCGTCAGCCTGAGCGTCAGCAACATCTTCAATCGTACCGGCGACGCCAATCAACCCATCGATTTGTTCAACGTGCCGGTGAAAACGACGGTTGAGGTGCCAGGACAGACCAACATCCCCGGCAGTCTCCGCGCCACCACACCGGCGACGGTCAACGTCCCACATCTCCAGGCAACGGTCAGTTCACTCAATCAGACATTCGTGAATCTGGGCGGCGGTCGGGAATGGTGGTTGCTTGGCTCCGCCGATCCGGGACAGCAGCACGGTTGCAATTGGCGAGTAGGCGTCGATGGCGGCGGACGTTACGGCACCGCCATGGTGCAGTTCAACGAGATCAATCATCACACCGACGCGATCGGCGGTCTGTATTGCGCCATCCATACCGATGTCGAATATCCCTGGCGTTGCGGCATCCTCTTCGGCGGCATCCGCTACGAGTACAACTATATCTGGACCTCGATCTTGCAGAGCCAGAACAACGGCGATTATCAGAGCATGAATCTGCTCTTCCAGATTGGCTCGCGGTTCTGAGTCACACGAAAAAAACCTGCCAGCCCGCAGCGCCAGCAAGGAAAGAAAATCCCCTTGCCGGCGCTGCGGGCTGGCAATATTTTCGGACTACGCCGCCCGGCGTTTCGTCTCCGTATCGACGTTAAGCGTTGCCCGCACGGTATACGCCGACTTGCCCTGGCTCTCGAAGTACGTGCGCGTCAGCACTTCGCCGAGCAGACCCATCCACAGGAATTGCACACCAACCAACTCCAGCATCACGCTCAACAGCAGCAGCGGATTGCCGGTCATGAACAGCGGAGGACTGAGAAGATACTTCATGGCCATCGTAGCCAACAGGCTCACTCCGCCCAGGGCCATCGACACCAACCCCGTCGTTCCCAGCACATGCATCGGCCGCGTCAAATAACTGTGCAAAAACTTCACGGTCATCAGATCGAGCAGCACGCGGACGGTGCGCGTCAGACCGTACTTCGTCTTGCCGGCGACACGCGCGTGATGGCGGACGGGAACCTGTACAATGCTGGCGCCGTGCATCTGGGCCAGCACCGGCACGAAGCGATGCAGTTCGCCGTACAGCGGCAGCGCCTCGGCCAACTCGCGGCGCATGGCGCGTAGCGTGCAGCCCATATCGCGGATGTGTACACCCGTGACATGGCGAATCAGCCAATTGCCCATGAAACTCGGCAATTTACGGATGAGGAAATGATCCTGCCGATTGGCACGCAGACCGAACACGGCATCATGGCCTTCGTCGAGTTTGTCGAGCAGCATGGGAATGTCGGCGGGATCGTTTTGCAGATCGCCATCCATGGTGACGAGTACGTCACCTGTGGACCAATCGATGCCGGCGCGCAGGGCCGGCGTCTGGCCGAAGTTGCGGCGCAGACGAATCACCTTGACGCGCGGGTCCGCGGCCGCCAGCTCTTGCAGCACGGCGAACGAGTCATCGCCGCTGCCGTCATCGATAAAAAGGATCTCATAATCGCGCAATCGTGCCGGCCGATCGCCGGCCGCGCAAAGCGGATCGAGAGCGTGACGCAGCCGTTCATGCAGCGGCCGTAGGTTTTCGCGTTCGTCCTTGATCGGAATCACCACGGACAGCGTCTGCATGGAAATACTCCTCTAGCCAGGAATCAGTCGCAGGAGACAGGAATCAGTCGCAGGAGTCAGGAGTCAGGAATCAGGAATCAGGAGACAGGAATCAGGCTGCGGTTATCTCTTCCCCGACGCTTGACTCCTGTTCCCTGATTCCTGATTCCTGATTCCTGACTCCTGATTCCTGATTCCTGACTCCTGCGACTGATTCTTCCGTCGCGAACCGTGGGGAGCGATCGAACAGATAGAACAGACCCCCCACCAGGCTCGCCACGGTGTAGACGGCGAAGATCAACAGCGACAGCGTGACGGCCGACGCGGAATTGACGCCCAGCGGAGCCAATAGTAGTACCGTGCCGGCTTCGCGCAGGCCCATACCGTTGAGGCTGATGGGCAACAGCGTCAGCAAGGCGACCAACGGCACCAGCACACCGTAATACAGAGGCGGTACATCCAGGCCCAATCCCTCGCCGACCAGCCAAGCCAGCACTACGCCGACTATCTGCACCACCAGCGACAACACCGTTACGATGAGCATGCCGCGTCCGTTGCGCAAGCACAAGGCGGCACCATCAAGGAGATGCGTCAGACGCGGATGAGCGGGCAACACCTTGCGCAGCCAGGGCAACGCAGGCAGCATTGCCAGGCCAAGCACACAGGCAGCGCCCATGCCGGCCACCGTCCAGGTGATCCAACGCGGCAACACCGTCGGACAACACAGGGCTGCCACGCACGCCACGACAATGAGTACGGCAAAACCGTTGACACGGTCGGACAGCACACTGAGGAAGGCGGCCGTGCGCCGACCCGTTGGCGGAATCGGCCCGTCGCGCCGACCCAGATACCAAGCGCGCACCACATCGCCGCCGACCGAGGTGGGCAAGATGAGATTGAAGAACATGCCGATGAAGTAGTAACCCAGGTAATCGCGCCAGCGTCCGCCCAGGCCGAGCGTGCCCGCCAAAATCTGCCAACGCCAGGCGCTGACGCCCTGCGCCAGCAGAAACAGCACGAGAGCCAGCAGCCAGTATGTCACCTCCAACTGCGCGAAGGCCGTCGCCACTTGCCGCCAATCGATGCGCCAGACCAGAAGGCCGACCAGAATCAGACTACCCATCCATCGCCAGTGCTTTTTCACGGCACCTCCAACCTCCAGATCAACGGTTCCGAGCCGGCTTGCAGGAAAGACGCATGCTGTTCGTCCACCATGTCCAGCCGTAGTTCGTACAAACCCGGCACGTACAGACTCGGCAACGCCACGGTCAAATCGATGAAATCGCCGGGCGGAACCGTCGCATGAAACAGGCCGGCTTTGTCCTCGACGAGGCGACGGTCCCTATCGTTAGATAGCACGTAACTGAGGTGAATGCCGGCGTTGCCGCCCGGACGCAGCCGCCACGGCTTGATGGAAGTGTTATGACAGCGCACGCGCAGCGCGGCCGGTTGATAGCGTTCCAGGCGAATCGGCTGCCCCGTCGGTTCGAGAATTTCCAGCCGGCAGCGACATTCGCCGGGACAATAATCCTCTTCAATCCAGCGTCGGAAAATGGCTGTCGAATGCGTCAACTTCTGTTCCGTCAACCATTCCTGATACAGATCGAAAAAGCGATCGATGTTCGCGGTTCGGCCGAGGGGAAGATGGCCGTAGCGAAAGCCGAGTTGAGCGCGCGCTTCTTCCAGCGTTTTGTCCGTCCGCAGCAACAGCGCGATGGCCGAGGCCATGCCGGTGCGATCCGCGCCCTTGTGACAATGAAAGAGAATCGGATGTTCGCTGTGATCGATTACATCGATCAGTTGACGCATGGTGATGACCGAGGGCAGCCGGCCGGCCGAGAAACCGAGATCTTCCAAGGACACATTATTTCGCAGGGTGATCCGTCCCTCGTCGAGATACCACGGCTCCGGCTCACAGCAGCCGCGCAGGTTGACGACGGTGCGGATGTTCTTGGTATGGATCAGCCGTTCCAGTCCCGAGGCGGAAAGCTGAGCCGAACGATAGACATCGCCGGGAATGACGGTGTGAAAATTGCTGCCGATCAGGATGTAGCCGGCGTGGAGGCAGAACGCCAGCAACAATCCGAGCAGGCAGCCGCGCAAACTCAATGCAGAATGCAGAATGCAGAATGCAGAATGAAAGACAGAACGTCGAATCGAACGATGGCTGGTTGTTGGGTTTTCATTCTGCATTCTGCATTCTGCATTCTGCATTGAACGGAACCTCCCTGTCTGGCCCGGTTCCGATCCGGGCGAAGGGCGGCATCATGCCAAATGTCCGGCGAACAGGCTAGATCGATTGGCCAGCCCGCGGCGCCAACAAGGGAATGCCCCTTGCTGGCGCTGCGGGCTGGCAAGACGGGATTGCCAGCCCGCAGCGCCAGCAAGGGAATGCCTCTTGCTCGCGCTGCGGGATGGCGGTTAGGCGGGAAATAGCTCGCGGTTGACGAGGACGGGATTCCACGGTCGCAGCACGTAGGTGACGAAGATCTTGTTTTGATGGAAGGGATCGCCTTGCAGCAGTTTCTCGGCCTCCTCGACGGAGGCGGCCTCGTAGACGATGAGCGCGCCGCTGTCGTCGGTGAACGGCCCGGCGGCGGCGAGTTGGCCGCGCTCGCGCAGCGTGGATAGATATTGTCGATGCGTCGGCCGAATCGACTGAATCTTATCCTTGTCCTGAATGTACTCGATGATGGCAGCGTATTTCATATCGTCCTCGCAGCGGATAGCGCCCGCAGACGGCGCGGCACAAATACGCCGCCGCGCATCCAGGCGTACACGCCGAACAAAATGGCACTGTAGAACAAATCACCAAGCAATTGATTGCCGAAGAAGCCCAACGGCGGCGCATTGGTGCCGATGAACGGAAGGGCGGCGATATAGGACGCCATCAGGCCGGACATATTCCGCGCATAAAGCGGAGCCATCACCGTCCCGTCCGGCTGCGTGAAGGGGAGGCTGAAAGTCCACCAAGAGACGAAATTCGTCACCAGAAAGAACAGCACGCTGACCAGCACACTAACGAAGCCAATACGCCACGCCGAGCCGGTGCGCAAAAACAGTTGGCCGCATACGACGCTGAGCGCGAAGCAGGCGTAGACCCACGGATTGAACGGTGTGTAATTGATGCCGTGGATCGCCCACAAAAGCAGGTCGGATACGGCCATGACAGCAAGCGGCAGAACATAGGCTTGCCACGAACGGAGGCGAGCGCCGCCGAAGAGACCGAGCGCGCCGACTGGCGTGAAGTTCCAGGGATGGGGCAACAGCCGTATCAGCCCCGCGGCCACCGCCATCCCGCCCGCCCACACTCCGGCCAAGCCGTTCTCGTTCGTCTGTTTCTCGGTATCCATGCCCCACCTTCTTTCCGCGTCAGCGCGTCAGGGATCAATGCTGCTTATCGTAAGCCGTCTCTCGCATAGCGGCAAGCGCTAATGGCTCGTCAGCGAGATCCGTTGTCCTTCCTTCCGGCTGCGCATGGCGGCACGCAGCCAGACCAGCGCCTGATAAGCGTCTTCAAAGTTCGGTCGCAGTGGTTGCTCCGAGCGTAATCCGATGAGGAAGCGTTCCAGTCCGTTCTGCTCCGGCGAGCGCGACGGCAAACGCTGAGCGTGCTGTCCCTCGGCATCCCGCCAGCGGAGTTGACGCGGCAGTTCCGCCATCGCCGTACCTGCCTCGGTAATGACCTGAAACCGTCCCGGCGCACGTCCCGTCGCGGCCGTCCACAGCGTCACCTGCGCCAGCCGTTCCTCGCCAAAGTGCATAACCAAGGTCACGAAAGACGCCTTCGCGCCGTCGATCGCCCACACACTCTGCGGCGTATCGTCCATCAGGGAGGCGCAAGCGGCCAGCAGAGGCAGCACCACGGGATTGCTCAGCAGATCGCGTGCGGAATTCGCAGGCGGCATCGCCACGCCCCAATCCGCCCGCACCAATCGCGCCAGTCCCAGCTGTTGGGTCAATAACGCACGAAGGTAAATCATCGCCGGGGCGAGCAGGGGAGGCAGAGCCATGAACACGGGCAGACTGCTATCGTGAATCTGCCGGCGCAGCGCATCGGCGTGGGCTTCGTCGCTGTCCGGCGCTAGGGCGCAAAAGATGGGTTTATTCGCCTGACAGGCGCGTTCGAGCGCGAACAGGCCGAACCATTGGGCGTCGAGTAGCAACACCGCCTCGACATCACCGCGTTCGAGCAGTTCGACGGGACCGGCGGCCACGGTGCAGCGCAGACGTCGCGCCTCAATCTCGGCGCGTCGGGCGATCTGATCGCACACCGCGCGTACTTCGACATGCTCGCGCAAGCGCGTCAAGATTGGCCGATAGCGCCGCCAGCGCCGGCCCAGGCCAATCACTCCCACCCGCAGCCGCATGATCGCTCCCGTCGAACCGTGAAATTGGCTCCTCGCCTCTGTTTACTGTACACTCCGAACGGAAGCAGGACCATGCGCGAACGTCGTTGATAAATGATCTTCCGGCGAGAGTACGATGATAAGTCGCTTTCTGATGCGATGCGGATTGTCCGGTCTGGGGCTGATTTTCGTCTGGGTATCGGCTGCCGCCGCGCAACCGGCTGTGCCGCCCACTCCTCGACGAACAATATGGGTATTGCTAAACCTAAATTTCGATCGTCGTGGCGACGTATGGGCGACGTTATCGCTGCCCATCCGGCCGTCCAATCCGGCATTCTGTCGGCAGGCGCTCGGCATGGCCCTGCATACCCCCCTCGATCAGGTGCGTGAAGAGAAGACCCGCGGTTCCTGGTCGTTGCACGCTCACGGCGGCGCAGTGCTGCGCCGCCGTGGCTGGACGGTCGAAGGCGATGTCGATTTGACCTCCCTCCAGTCCATGCTGGACCTCCTCGGTGCTGCACAACTCACGGTATCCATCGAGCATCCCTCCGCTGACTTCACTGACTGCTCGCTGAACGATTCGCCGTTGTGGCGCAATGTTCTCCATACTACTTACTTGTCCGACATGTCCGTCGAACAGCTGCCGCCGGTGCATCTGGCGTTTGGTTTCCAGGCGGCGCATGCCTGGCGCTTTCTACCGCTGGCGGCGGTGCTGTTGGTGCCGATCGTCCTGACCTTGTGGCGACGCTCGCGGCAATTCGACAGCGATCGGTTCACGGCGTGGTTTCAATATGGGCGATTCCATCGGCGACTTATTCTCACGATGTGGTGTGCCTGGTTCGTGGGCGCGGCCGTGCTGAATGCCATGCCGCTAGCCGATTTCGTCCTATGCGGCATCTTCGAGCATGGCGACTGGGTGTGGCTGGCGCTGTTTCTCCTGCTACCGCCGGCATTGACGGGGCTGGCATCACGGATGCTATCGGCACCCGCGTTCGCCCGTGTGCCGGAGGTGGGCTGGACACGGGACTGGTTGTTCAAACAAGCGTTGTGGACCCAGTTGGGAACCGTGGCCATCGGCGTCTGCGCGGCCTTCGGTCTCGACGCCCAAGTTGCGGCCCCCACAGTCTACTGGGCTATTTTGTGGGCGGTTCTGGGTTACGTGGCGGCGGTCGGCCTGCTAATAGTGTGCATCGGCGGTTGGTTTCAGTCGCGCAACCCTGTCCTGAATGTCTTGCCGCCCGGAGAGCTGCGCCAACGCCTGTTCGAGTTAGCCGACCAGATGCAGGTCCGCGTGTATCAGGTGTACTCGATGCCCTCGGCCCACTGGCGGTTGCTCAATGTCGTGGGTGCCTTGGGCGAATGCGTTCACGTCACGGCGGAGGTACTGCCGCACCTGAGCCGTCGGGAGGTGGATGCGTTGCTCGCGATGGAACTGGCCCGACTATGGCGGCGACGGCGAACCGCGTTGTGGCGCTTCCTGGGTTACACACTGCTGATAGGAATCGTCGGTGCCACCGTTCTGACTATCTCCGCTGGGCTGGAGTCCTCCTGGCTGCTGCTTCCCCTTATCTTTCCGCTGTTGCTCGTCCTGCGTTCGCATCGTCGCGGACAACATTTTTCCGCTCGCCTGGACCGTGACACCCTGGCCATCACAGGCGATCCCGAGGCTCTTATCACGGCCTTGGCCAAACTGCGTCGTCTTCAGATGGTGCCGCTCGTCGCCGGCGAAGAACCGAGCGCGGCCGAGAACGCTCTCGCGGAATGGCCGCGCTTGCGGAACCTGGCCGACCGCGCCGCCATTCCGCCCGAGCGCTTGCGGGAAATCCTCGTTCGTCCCGGCAGCGGCGAGGATCGCTACGATCCGCTGCCGGCCACGGCACAGATCGCGCCGCAAGCCGATCGCCGCGTCTTCTCCAGGACATTCAAGCAGCATGCTCTTTCGCGCCAGAACTGGACCGTTCTCGCTCTGGAGATTGCGACGCCCGCCCTGACGGCGTACCTCGTCGAGGGACAACGATGGCACGGCGTCTGGCTCATTCTGGCGTATCTGGCTGGCCTGCTCCTTACTGTCTTGTTCGGTCGTCTGGCGATCCATTACTTTGGGAGGCAGACGGATCACGCCTTACAGCAGGGGTTCCGCGATAAGTTGGCCAGGGAGGGCTTGACGCCCGACGCCTGGGGCGGAATCTTTGTTGGCCTGGCACCACACGCCGAGCCGCGCAATTACGAGGGGTTCCTGGTCTGGGATGTGGGCTTTCTGATGCTTATCGGCGATCGGTTGTGCTACCTGGGTGATCGCACGCGCTTCGCCCTGGACCGCGAGAACATCCGGGACGTGTACCTGGGCCTGGCCGGACCAAGCCGGCGAATCGCGCAATGCGTGTATCTCGTCTGGCGCGACGACGAACACGCCCTCTCGGGAACCTTCCATCTGTCGGCGAGTGGCCGGCATGGGCTGTGGCGACTCGATCCAGCGGCGGCCAAGCTGGCGAAACGGCTGCGCGACTGGCGACAACAGGCCAACGCACCAGCCGACATCCCCGCACCCCTGCGCGAACTGGCCGCGCCCGAGTTCGGCGCGGTGGCCAGTGAATCGCTGGGCAAAGTGGCGACGGGCAACATCCTTCTGGCGATTCTGCTCATGCGTGCCCCGTTCGCCATCGGAGCCTGTTTCCTGCTCGGCCTGTCGTTTGATCGAGACGCCGGAGCCGCCGGTTGGTATGTCCTTTTGACCACGATGCTGTTGCCGGTATGGACCGTATTGTCCTTCCTGCGTTACCGCAGCGGCAAACAGGACGACGGCGACGCCGACGCTCCCGCGTCCAGGCGCGATTGACCCTACGGCACACGCTCGCTAACATGCCACAAGTCAGGCCCCTTCGCCAAGCGGCTAAGGCAGCGGATTGCAAATCCGCCATCCCCGGTTCGAATCCGGGAGGGGCCTCTTTGAAATCTTCGCCCAATCATCCTGGAACTCCTGAATTTGCGTCATCGGCCCCTTTACGGCCATTTCCGGAGACCCCCTGGGTGTCACGTAAAGTGTCACGTAACGGCGAACTTTCCTTTCTTGGCTGCTCCTTCGCCCTTTCGTAGGCTTCCCAAACGACATCTGCCGTCGCCTGGACGCTCCGCCCGACGTAAAACCGCATGGTCGTCTCGATGCTTTCGTGCCGCATGAGCTGCATCAGCACCGGCGGCATGACCCGAAGAGCCCAGCGGTCGCCGAATGCCCTTCGGAAGTCGTGGGCTGATGCATATTTCTTCTTGCCCGTTTTCGGGTCAACGTGGACCACCACGCCCGACTTCTCGCCGATGAGGGCCATGATCTTGATGACCCAGATAATGGTCAGCGGCTTCTTCCCGGTCTTTTCTGGCTCGGGCTTGAAGACTCGGCCTGTCCGCTGTTCCTCTGGCGTCCTGAGCAAGAACTCGGCGAACTCCGGGGCGATGGGCAGCAGCCGATCCTGATGGCCCTTCTCTAACTCCGCCGGAATACGCAGCAACGGACGGCCCTGCGTCAGGTCGATGCAGAGCCTGTCGTCCCGATCCCACCAGAGCTCCAGAGCCTCACCAAGCCGCAGCCCGGACCACCAAAGGCCTTCGTAAAAGTGCCGCCAGGAAGCCGCCCTTTTTGAGCCGATGACTTCCGGTATCACCGCCAGAATCTTCTTGAACTCCTCCTCGGTCGGTGCCCGGCCCTTCGGCTTCTTGAGCAGCTTTGCTCGCTTCGGTTTCTTGATCTTCGGGACCGCCGACAGCAACTTCACGCTGACCGCCCAACTCAAGGCAGCATGAAGGTGGGCGAGATAACTGGCGATCGTGGTCTCTCTTCGACCTCCTTCCCTGAGCTTGGCGACAAAGGTACTGATCCGGCTTGCCGTCAGATCACCCATCCTCTTTGGCTTGAGAATGCGTTCGACGGCATCCAGCACGGTGTCGATTTTCTTCACTGTAGCAGGAGCGAACCCCGAAAGGATATCCGCATCATACTTCTCACGAAAGGTCGGCCAGGTAGCGTTCGCTGGCCCTGCGTACCGACCGTTGAGCAAGTCGGCCCGAAACTCCCCGAGCTTCCGTTCTGCCTCCTTCTTCTTGGTCGTGCCCGTGGACTTTTGCAACGTCCTGCCGGTTTCGGGGTCAATGTAGCGAATGACCCAGAACGGACTGTTGTTGGCCTGTGCCAACCAGATTTTTGGCTCGCCGTTCCGCATCAACCCTGCACCACCTGACTCGGTTCGTTGCCCGAGCGAAGGATGTAATCGATCCAGTCGCGGCCGTAGATGTAGCCTTGCTTGTGCTTGTAATGCACTCGCAAGCCGCTTCGTCGTGCCGCCCGGAGGGTCGAGTTGGAGATGCCGAGGCGGTGCTTGAATTCCTCCAGGGTGTACAGTTCCTCAGGACGAATAACACCTTGTTCTTCAATAACGGGAGTCACGATGATACCTCGGGCATCGACCTGCCCCTGGCTACCCGCGTGATCGTCCCGATGTGCTCTACGCGATTTTCTGCTGGATCGCGTGAATTTGTCCGATGGCATTCTGCTCTCCGGGTGGTCCCGCCGCTGCGGGAATTGCCGGAGAGGCCAGGGTACGAGCAGGGAACACTCGTGTTGTCATGGTCGCCTCCAACGACTTTGAATTGCCGCCTCGGGTCAGCCCCACCTATTCGGGGCTCAAGGTCTCCGCCACTAAGCGGACCAGAGAGGGCATTGATTTTTGCGTACTTCTACGAATTTGCGGGTGAAGCAGCACTGGCCGATGCACTCGGTGGTGTCGCTTTGCGTATAGCAATGTTTGCCAGAATCTTACCCATCGCCGCCACCCGTGCTTTTTCGCGTTCTTGTGCCGACAGGCCGAACAACGGATGTCGGTCGTTGGGGGTCAAGTCTTCAGAGTGAAGAATTTCGAAGCTCCACAACCGTCGGCCAACGCTCGCCGTTTCAGGCAGTGATTGCTCAGCGTTCACATTTCCTTCGGGTTGTTTGGCTTCAATTTGATCCTTCTTCGCCATGACACACCTCAATCCTCACAGGTTGATGGCCCAACGCACTTCCGGGTCTCTGAATTCGGGGACGCATTCTTCGCATCGGTCTGCGGGCCCGGTCGCTTGTCACTTTGCCAGGAGTGCGAAAATCGCCTCAGCCTCTGTTGAATTGCGGAGGATCTCGTCGGTCGTCTTATCCAGCCATTTCGTACCCGTGTAGGCAACGCAGATTCGATTAGGGGGATAGACGAGAAACGAGTCGACTCCTGGGATTTCGTAACCCAGCTTGCTCAAGCCGTCTTTTTCTATTTCATCAAACAGTTCCTCACCAACGATTGCCCAAAGGGCAAGCATCGCCTTTTGCCTGGGCGTCGGCTTGCGTGATTCGGAAGCACGAAGCAATCGTCGCATCGTAAACTGGTGCTCTGAACTGGACACGGTCAGTTCCTTTCTGGTCGGTTTTCTGCGTATGAGGCAGGAGGCTACTTTGTATTGTGCAGAGAGGCCACTGCATCCGTTCGCTGTCATGGGGTATCGCGGCCCATGGCAGCTGAGTCGATCCGGGTGATGATGCTGGCCCGTGGTGTACGAACTACGTCCTCTCCCATGCTGCACGCAGCACAGGCACAGGCGGGTTGATGTTGCTTGTGGGTGTGCAAGACATTCTCCTCTTCAGTTGGGTGCTTGTTACCATGAGGGTTCCCTCTTCGTGCCCAGAGTAGGGCGAAGTTGCTCGTCGGCACGAAGAGGGAGACATTGATCTCGGAGTCGTTCAGTTGGCCACCGGGTCGGCTTGCGTGACTGCTTTTCTTGTCGCCCACAGCTCTGCGTTACGGGCTTCGACTGCTTCGGTTTGGTGACGAGCGTGTACGGCCAGCTCCTCGCTGGAGAGCGACATCCGCTCGGCAGTTTCAGGTCGGCAGAGAATTTCCTCCTCATGGCGGTCGTTCATGTAGGCGAGAACGGTGTCTCGCGGAACTTCAACGGACATGACCGCCGGGTTGGCCAGGTCAAACCGGACTGCGAACCAGCAGGCCACGTCCAGCGACAGGGTCCAGGAGAAGCCTCGCGGCCGTCGCCACCGACCCACTCCGGCCACGCCCCGGTAGAGGCGAAAAGTCTCCTGTTCCGGGAGGAGATCGCCACTCTCAAGGAGACGTTTGCGGTCTGCAGTGCGGAACAGGAAAGAGAGGACAATATCTGACCAGTTGTAGAAATTGGTCTTGGCGTTGGTGAAGGCTTCCAGGAGACACGGTTCGTAGATCCCGCGTTTCTTGAGGGTGACGATGTTGTCGACGACAAAGCCGAGTTGCATCTGGCGATCCATGCAACTGATGAGTAACAGCATCACATCGCCTGCGTCGAATGCTCCCCGAGCCTGCTCGTGGAGTGCCGGGTGCACGGCTTGTAGGTTCAGTGAAGGAGACACGGAAAAACTCCTATGCATGCTCGCCCTGCTATCCAACCAGGGCCGTGCTGCGAGCTGAACGCACGGCGTGGTTACATGTTCCATGCCGGCATTCTCTCATCAGATCACGAAGGCGTCTGTGCTGCTCGTGTGTCAAGAGTGTGTTCACAGAGTGAACACGTACGGTAGTAGCCGCGTGCTGTCTTTTTGATTAGGCCGAGCTCAATGAGACGAGGCAGGTGGCGTCGAACCGTGTCGTGAGCGTAACCAACACGCTCCGCAATCTGCCACCCCCGCCGAGGCTCAGGATCGGTCGCCCGGAGAATTTCAAAGCAGGTGCGGCCGAGTTCGGGAAAAGGAGGGTGAACACCGGTGACCTTTGCGGGTGATCCACCCTGACGGTCTGGTCGTGGTTCGCAGTCGAGCTGATTGGTTCGGCCGAGGTCGGCTGGGGTAGTTGTTAGATAGCGTTGCCGGAGCCAAGCGGCCAGTTCGTTCGCTTGCTTGAAAAGGGTAAGGCGGTCCGGTGAGCGGCTCAGGCAGAGCGAGCCGATCAGGAGGCTGGCAACAAAAAATCTGCCTTCCGTTCCGATCGCGAAGGTATCAGGGTCCGTTCTTGCCAAGTTGTCGAGAGCCCGTCGGAGCGGATGCTCGACCTCGACCCGGACTCTGGACCGACGTGTTACCAGGGAACTGCCGTAATGATCGAGCTGATCAAGGACGCCCTGAACCAGGCTTTTCAGTTCGCCAATCTTCTTGCCCAAGGCGTCTGGCTTTTGAGGTTTGTCGTTAGCCGGCCGGGCATTCCTGCTTCCGTCCCCTCGCGAACGTGATGACCTTCCAGCGGCAGCTTTTGTTTTCTTCCGCACGGGACACACCAGCCCTTCGGTGCAACTTGCACCTCTGAGCTGATGTCCGTCGCGGTTCGAGGAGGGAAGCCTCGGTTTGCCGCTGCGTCAGGAGCTGCTCCCTCATCGTATCGTCGCCACCTGGGGCCTCCACCTTGTTCAAGGCCTTGCCGCGGCTACTCCCCGGGCGTGGTCGAGGATCGATTCGGAGCACCTTGTTCTTGTCTTGTGCCATTTCTGGCCGACTTGTTGTTTATCTCGAAATCAAAGATTGTTCAATTGCGTGACCAGCTGTGTTTGGCTTTCGGTGTTTTCTTGATCGCCTTGAGAACCGCCTTGTCGCGGTAATCGCAAAAGAGGTCTCGGAAGAATCGTAGGGCTGGCATGACGTCGTCGTCATCGACGATGTCTAAATCCGCGATGCCCAGCCAGTAGCGTGCAATTGCCATTGTTCGTTTCCGGCCGTAGTCACGTATGACCCGCCCCAGGATTTCGCGGTCTTCTGCCGTGAGCCGACGAAGTTTCATTGTTGATCTCCATGTTGGCCCCACGTCGGGGGGGGCAGCCAGGCTTCCTCATGCGGCCCTTGACTCACTGGTCTTGCGTCGTGAAAGAGAAAACCTAGACTGTCTGTGTCGTTGTCCGCAACAACGTTGTGGACCACAACCTACAAGCTAGCCGAGACGGGCAGCCACGTCAAGGTTGTGGGCCACAACTTTCAAGGGAGGGTATCCTGGCGATGCTTCGACTGAAGATCACCGACTTGCTGGATAGGTACAATCACGGTCGGCCGCGAGAAGAGCGGCTGACCATCCAGGACGTGGCGGATGCGGTCAACATCCCCCGGGGTACCCTTGCTCCGCTGAACAGCTTCAACAGGGCACCCGTAACGAACACGGCATATGCCGAGGCGTTGATCCGTTATTTTCGACGGCTTCTGCCCGATTTTGAACTGGCAGACCTTTTCGACTTCGACCCGCCTTTGGACCGGACGACGACTGTCCGTGTTGACGAGCTATATCCGAACCGCAGGGGGCAACCTCGCGGGAACACCGGCGATGGCCAACGAGGGACGGGTACTCGACGGCGTCGTCGGGTTATTCGGAGATGAAGACTCCGATATTCATCGTGGCTGGAAGGCCGCCTGGATCACGAAGCCACCCACTGCTTCAATCGTGCGTGACGAATACGCCGCGACTTGGCTGATTCATCCTGCCCAACGAGCACGGCTCTTCGACCGATGAAGTCCGGATTCAGACGAACGACTCCATCGGTGTCCCGCACGGTCATTGCTTGACGCTCCTCGTCGCTCCAGCCGGAGACCCAGGCGACAGCCACCCGGGTGCCGTCGGGGTTGCGAATGCTGAATTCGACGGCTCCGATCACTTGGGCATGGCCGTTGTTGCCCGCTTTGCCTGCGGTCACGAACGCTTCCACCTCAATGCCCCGTTTCCGCTTCACCCAGAAGGGTACACGACGGCCCGGTAGGTAGATTGAGTTTGCCTTCTTCCAGACCGTGCCCTCGCGACCACGGCTGATGATCCGGCGATGGATGTCCGGCTTGTTCACCACGAAGCTCGGAACCGGCTCGATGAACGGGTTGTCCGATTGACGCAGGGCCTTCTCCAGGAAGTCCTGCCGCTCGATCAGGGGTCGCTGCGTCACGTCCCGACCGCAGAAGCTGAGAATGTCGAACACCTTGAGCCGAAGTTGAGCGTCATGGTGCTCCTGGATCTGACGGGCGTTCGCCGGCGTGGTGGCCAGCACTGCGACGGTCGCTTGCAGAGAAGTTGCGGTGACAGTGCTACCCGTGTCCACACAGGAAACCGGACAGATCAACTCGCCATCGAGGATGGTCCCGGTGAGCGTGGACAGGCCGGTTGTCAGGTGGGGCAAGTTTTCCTGGTGCTCAGTCAGACGATAGCTGACCTCGGAAATCGTTCTTCCAGTGATCCGCACCCGGCCATCCTCAACATGGATCAAGACCCTGACACCATCAAACTTCTCCTGGGCCACCCATGCGTGGCAGTCCTCCTCGATCTGTCGTGCTTCGTCCTCATCGAGATCCTCCCAGGACGCCAGAAGCATCGGCTGAATCTGCAGGGGCAGCGGCTCGTCAGGATGGTCCTTCCGCCAATGGTAATCCCGAAGGGCATCGAGATACGCCTGCTTGCTTGCACGGCCATTGGTCTCGACGGTGATTCCGAGGGCGGCACATTCGGCTTGAAGTTCGGCCAAGTTCTTCACGGTCGGAGTTCCTCAGTCCATCGTTCGTGACGATGGCCTTGTTACCCCGACGACGGTGGTAACGCTTCGTGACGATTCAATCAGCAGGTGGGGCCGGTAGGCCTTCCAGGCAAGCGATGAGTTGGCGGAGCGATTCGAGAAACCGTTCCCCCTCGGCAAGCATCTTCTTAGCGTTGGCGATCAGCACGATGGGATCTGGTAAATTTCCAGATTCCGTGGCAGCCGTGGTCTGGATGGCCGGAAACTTGAAGCCGGGACGGACCTTGTAGGCCTGACTCTCGGTGTCGAAGTACCAGGGCACACCGGCCATTGACAGAGCTTGAAGGTCTCGATGAACCGTGCGAGGTGAGCACTCCAGTTCACGAGCCAGGGCGTCCGCGTCCCAACGGCCAGGACCGAGGATCAGACGGAGGACGCGGAGCAAACGACTGAGCCGTTCGCACTGTCGGGCACGCCTCTCCGCATCTGTACGCTTCCTGGTCATCGAACTGCCGATCCGGGCACTTGGTCTCACCGAAGTGCCGTGACCGTAGCATCTGCCACCGTCATTAGTGGGTCATTTCAGCCAACTCCCTTTGTGCTCGCAAGCATTCGACTTCACCGTTCAACCAGGTGAATCCTCATCTTGACCCAGTGTTGGCAACGGTGGTCGTTACGCTGGCTGCTCGGAGAGGCCTTCCATGGAGAGCAGCCATGCCCGTCAAGAAACATCATCCTTCTCTCGACGCCGTGCCAGCGATGGGGTTCCACAGATTGAAGGACGTGCTCACGACTCGCGATTACCTGCGAGAGTACTGTGAATTCCTTGCCCCGGTTGTGGGATTGGCAGCCAAGGCGACGAAGGAAGCGGCGGCCTCGTGCTTGAGGTCCGCGAAGAGGCTCAGCTACCTCGGTCTCAAGCGAGACAAGAAGGCAGCACTCGTACATCCCGAGGTCCAATACGAGCGAGCTATGTTCGAACGGTGGAAGTCCCATGACGGATCACCGGAATCAGGGTGGCACCGGATCCTCGACTACCAGATACCTGTGAAGGACCGGCGGGAGTCCGTGATGGGACTGAAGGCAATCGATCTGCTCGCCATCGACCACCTAGGGCTGCCGGTCATCATCGAGCTCAAGATCGTCAGAACGGGCAAGCACAAAGGAGCAGACACGCCCCTCCACGCCCTTCTGGAAGCGGCGTCATATGCGTGTGTTCTTCAGGCTGATTGGCCCTGTTTCAAGACAGAGTTGGCGGCCCAGACCAAGAAGATTGGAATTGAAGCGGTGTTGCCCGAGAAACTCGACCGAGTGGCTTTGGTGGTGGCCGGCCCGTTCGAGTACTGGACATTCTGGAACTACGAGGCCCGAACAAGCATCATGGACGCCAGGCCTGGATTCCGAGCCCTCGTTGATGCATTTCGCAAGGAAGGTTACCCGGTCTTTTTCACATGTGTGGGCGGTTCCGTGACTCAGCCAGATTCGCTGTCCGCGGCTAAGGCCGATTTCCTAGCAGTTTGACCACACACTGCGACCGACCGTCGAATCGTGCATGCCCGCCGCAACGTTACTACGTACGATAGGTTTCTTCACGCCAGGTGGCTGCCTCTGATGTCAAGTCCTCACAACGCCCGATGGAAATGTTCTCATGCCTGGATTGCGGGTCGTGAAGGGGCCTATACAATAGTACCCGTAGAGGGTGATTCCACCTCGGCATGTGATTCGAGGACTTGATATGGCCATCAAAACAGACGCCGATGTCGCATATTTTTCAAAGCGGCCAGAAGAACGACAGCTAGCGGCACTGCTGCATGAAGCATTCGACGTTACCTTTGGCAATGCCCATGGACAACTCGCCTTTTGGCTTGCCGATCCACAGAAACACACGCGTGAGCGATTCGGGCTCCAGAAAGAGGTTCTCGTCGTTTACTCGCCCCACGTTTCAACCGATGCTCGTGTTTTGACTGCCGTCGAGAACATTTCTCGACACCCCGACTTCCGCCACCGTGTAGACAAAGTATTGTCCGTGTTAATTCACAAAGGTGACCCTGAAGCCGCTGAGCAACTGGTCCGGGAAGCAACGGATCGAATAATTGTCTCCATACACGTTGACGAACTTCTCAATCCGCAACGCGGCAGCTTGTTCTTTCGCTCCAAGCTGGCTCAGCAGATCGGGGCGATCGATCTGTTTGGGATGTCGTCACCAATTACATCGGATAAGTACTTCTTTGGTCGTGACGATCTGGTTCAAGTCCTCACTAATCGTAGCGTCGTCAGCAAAGGCAATAGTGGTCTATTCGGGTTACGGAAGACAGGAAAGACTTCGATTCTTTTTGCCATTCAGCGTCGCCTTGAAGGACGACCAGTATTGGCAGAGTTCGTCGATTGCCAGAATCCCGGGGTCCATGCGGCCAGATGGTGGCAGGTCCTCGAAAACCTGGTGTTTCGTTTGGGGGAAGCTTTAAAACGAGACTTCAAACGCGATGCCAAGCTCCAAGAAGGATATAACCAAGCGAACGCGGGTATTCGGTTTTCCTCCGACATCCAAGCGATTCTCAAATACGGCAACCTTGAGAACACCATTCTGATGCTGGATGAAATCGAGTACATAACGCCACGACTTAGCGGCAAACTGGGTACCCACTGGGATGAGGATTTCGTGCCATTCTGGCAGACTATCCGATCTACCCACCAGGAAAGTAAAGGCGGATTTACTTTTCTAGTTGCTGGAGTGAATCCGACGTGCGTCGAGCGTTCTCATTTTGACTCCATTGTCAACCCCATCTTTCAACTCGCCATACCGCATTTTCTTGAACCATTGAAAACGACGAACATCCGTGAGATGGTCAGATCGATTGGCCGCTACGCCGGCCTGCAATTTGAGGAAAGTGCTTGCACGCACCTTCAAGAGCGATACGGAGGGCATCCTTATCTCATTCGTCTCGCCTGTAGTGAAGTGTTCCAGGCCAGTGACAGGACAAATCCCGAGAAGCTTGTCCGGGTGGAAAATGTTGATTTCAAGCGATTAAGTTCTGACATACGGGTTAGGTTGGCCAATCCAATCCGAGATATATTGCTCTCTCTGGTATGGTGGTATCCCGAGGAATATGATCTGTTACGGATCCTTGCTGATGGCGATGCTGAATTTGTGAACTCGTACCTTCAGGTGAATCCGGATTCATTTGTTCAATTCGCTCGGTACGGTGTTCTCCGCGAAGGATCTGGTGAATTTGCAATCGATGACCTTAAGGTTTTCCTCAAAGAACGCGGTGAAGCTTACAAGAAGGAGCTTTCACCATTCACGCGAGGTGACATGCCTCCAGAGTTGCTTCCCGAGGTACCCGATTTGGAGCTCCTTGGGAAGCTCTTTGAAAAACGAACAGAAATCGAGACGAAACTTCGTAAGGCGATTATCCTTTATCTGGGAGTAAAGCACAATTGGAACGCTGGCCTAGTAGCTAATTCCATTGTGAAGGGACTTGCCAAGCGTCCTGATCGGCAAAGCCCCAAAGATTTGTTTGTGGGAAGATCGCCGCAAGATGTGATGACTGAATTGTACACATTAGATCTGAAGTCGATCATGCTTGAGAACTGGGAGACATTTGGACCCCTTTTTGACGGACAAAAGAGCCGGTTCGAGATGAACCTTGACACATTAAATCGAGCCAGACGTGTCGATGCTCACACCAAACCACTGACTGAGAATGAACGTGTAGATTTTGAAAACAGCTACGGATGGCTTTTGAACCGTTTGGCAAAGGTTCCATGATCTGGCAGTGTCGGTCATGGCTGAATGGGAATACCTTGGTGTCAGTAGACCTGCCATTCTTCTCCATCTTGGAGGAGCGGGACGTTTGAGAAGTGATCGCGATACACCTGAGGTTCAAAGGTGTGAATCGGGATGATTTTTCCTGGTCTAACATAATTGACAAAGCTGATGATGTCGCCCACATAGGCATGCCCGCTCACGTGGGCCTCGATGAAGTCGCCACTGACTTCGACGATGTGGGCTAGGAGATCTCCCCAGTCCGGCCGCGACAGGTAACCCTTCCAGTAGCCGTACAAGCAGCGGCACTTAGCTGGTAAAGTTCCGTTGAAATCGAACTTCCTCATCGAGGGTCGGAAGACCATCAGATAAGTGGTGGGATCGGCGAGTATCTCCTCCAGCATGATCCGATCAGAGATGAACTTCTCCCGGATGTTGTCAAGGCTGCGTCGCTCGAAGAGCTGGTTGAAGTAGACCCGCACACCCATGTCCCTGCTCGGCCGGGGCACCTTGGCACGCCTGCCGATGAGGTACATCACGAAGGCAGTGTACGCATCAACGACGAATACCCGACCGGCATCCTGGGTCGCTTTGTAGAGCGTGACAATTCTGTCCACGTCTAGGGCCGAGAAAGTTGCCAGGACAAGGGCCGGTGCCGATTTGACCAGTTCGACGATCCGTTGTTCCAGCTGGTACTCCGTCAGCCCTTGTTCCTTGTCGCTGCCGAAGTGGGTTCCCTCGCAGATCAGGACATCGACCGTCTTGGTCTTGAGGTGATCCAGCAGATCCCGGATCATGCCGGGCTTGCGGCCGTGATTACGAAAGTCACCCGAGTACAGGATCGTTTTTCCTTCGGCTTCGATGAGGAAGGCCACACTGCCATAAATGGAATGGTCCACCGCCAGCGGCGTCACCTGGCAGTCACCAATCTGAACCGGCTGCTGGCTGAATACTTCACGGAAGCGAGTTCGGTCCAGCTCCCTCTGCCCGGCAAACACCGCTGCTGCCAACATCATCTTGCTGGTGCCGCTGGTGGCATAGATCGGGACGGTGGACCGAGAAAGATGCAAGAGACCGGCATGGTCGAGGTGGGCGTGGCTGAGCAGCACACCGTCGGGAGCCGGATGGTCGGTGTCGAAAAGGCCGGCGATCGGCGGGATCACCTTCTCGGCTTTCAGGGTCTCTGTCGGTTTCGCGAGAGCGGCCCGGGAATCAAACGGCTCCCGGTTGCCATCCACCAGGGGCAGACCGAGATCGAGGACGAGCCGCGTCGTGGCCGTCGCCAGTTCGACACACGAGCCGCCGATCTCTTTGCTGCCGCGATGGATGGTCAATTTCACGACGAGCGTTCCTGCCTCTGCCTTTCGGCTCTTAACTTTTCCCTCTCCTCTAACATCTCGGCATTACGGCGTTGAGCGGTTTCCTGGTCAGGCCACGGTGGATCGGGTGGAATGGGGTCGTAGCGTCCGAAGCCCTCAGTCTCCATAAAGTTGCCGTGTTGATCCAGAACCTTGCTGAGTTGGAGACCGTTCTCCCAGATGTAGGCTTCCAGCAGATAACACAGGTCAGTATAGACACCCCCCCACTCCTTGAGCTTGCGGATCGCCGGACCGAGCTCGACACGCATGTATTCGAAAGTGTAGCCGGCCAGGAAGTCAGATTCCGCTCGGGTCAACGGCATCATCTTGCTCCTCAACCATGCCCGTTGTCGTCTTCGGAACCGATTACTTGCGGGACACAGACGACGACATCTGTGTTCAGCCAATAGGCCCCATTCGCCGTGCCTCAGTGGAAGTTCACCAGATACCCAAGGCATTGAGCACGAAACCCAGGATGATGCTCACCACGACAATGCCGCCGAAGATCATGTAGGCGGTGCCTTGTGCCTCAAAGACCTTCTCGTACTCGCCCCGCAGGAGCCAGGACCGCTCGATCTCACGGCCCAGGTCATAGTCGTCCCTCTTGTCGTCGTACATGGTTTTCCCTTGTTGGTTCGGCCAGGGGCCGGCCTTCAAACGTCCCCTTGCAACCGTACCCCGGCGGCCCAAGCCGATCGGGCTTCGGGTTGCAGTCGCCTTATTGTGGCGAAGGCCTGTGACAGGAGTTGGTCAGTGCTGCGGACTTTTTCGGGGAGATGTGATAAGCCGCCGATATGCACCGGAGGACGCCACCCTCCCGAGCCAGGTCTGTGCAGTTGAGGTAAACGATGGGCAGACTTGGGAACAGCGATTCCAGCTTCCCTAAAGCGATCTCGTCTTGGGCTGTCCCGTAGACCGGAGCGACGAGTACCTTCTCCGTTCTGAGGAAGTTGACGAAATTCCCGACTGCCGATGGAATGCCCTCCCTGGACCGGGTTTCATGGAAATAGGGCAGTGTCTCGACCTGCAATCGGTATCGTCGAAGGATCCTGATGAGCCGTTCGCCGAAGGCCGGGTCCACGGTAGAATAGTCGTTCACCAGCACCGTCTGCTCGTCGAGGAAACGCACCTGGCCGTCCGCATGGCCGATGGGATCGAACGGCTCCCGTGGGATGACGAGCAGCTGATCGACCTGAAGGAGTTCTTGCAGCTTGTCACGCAGCTGGGGCCGCTCCCATCCCGGATTCTCTTTGTAAATTTTGTCCGTCACGAAGGCCGTTCGCCCGGACGTGACGACATTTCCTCCATCCAGCACGATGTTGGATCGGTGGCACCGGCCCACGTCCCGAAACGACCCGACCACGCCGTCTCCGGTGATGAGGTGCTCGTGGCCTCGTAGGTAGTCGGGGGAGTAGGTGAACTTCACCAGCGTCCCCTCCGCGACCTGAACGGGGCAGTAATCGACTGCCCACACGTCCCGGACGTTCTGGAGCAGACGGACTTCTACCCCGTGGTCCACGAGCGACTGCCGGAGTCCCTGGAACAACTTGGGATGACGGCTTTCCAGCATCGCCGCCAGGAAGACGCAGTTGGTGTTCCATTCAGCGATCATGGGCGAAACTCGCAGGCTTGTGTACCGTGCCGATTCGGTCCCTCGTACCTCCCGGTCGGACCTTCCCCTGCTGGTTGGCCTGCCAGCAATTCCCGGTCTCGATGTCCAGTGCCGTCAACCATCCCCCGGAGTGACAGAAGGTGTCGATGCACTTGAAGAATCCGAGATCAAGGATGAACCCGTCCAGCTGCGACGTGTGTCCCACGATCACTGTCTTCCCCGATACGTGCGGGACCAGTCGGTCAAAAGGCGGCGTCTCCCAGAACAGCGTCCCCGTCGATTGCTCGTGCATCGGCCGCTTCGGATCGTAGCTGGCATGGACGAAGATGTGCGAGGTCGTCTCGAAGAACTTTCGGCATCCCCGGATGAATTCCAGGTGGTTCCCCGGAATGATCTCCCAGCCCCCTTTCTCACCGTAGGAGCGGAGCGTGTCCTCACCCCCAAACTTGAGCCAGAATTGCAGCTCCGACCGGCTTTCCCTGGCGGCCAGGAGCATCTCCTCGTGGTTGCCCATCAAGGGGACGAAGGTACATTCGTCGCGAAGGGCCAGGAGCAGATCCAGCACGCCCCGACTGTCCGGACCTCGGTCGATGTAATCCCCCAGGGTGATGATCGTGTCGGCCGTCGTCGGGCAGATTGTCTCCAGCAGGGCCTTCAAAGCGATGGAACACCCGTGGATGTCCCCAATGGCGATGGTCCGTTCCCGCACCGTGTCTGAGTTATGGTCCATAGGATTCGATTGTGTGTTTCAGTTCTCGGAGGACCAGATCACGGAGTTCCGGCGGCTGGATGACCCTGGCCCGGTGCCCCCAGCCCAGCACCCAGCGGACGATTTCATTCAACCCATCCACCCGGAACTTCATCATGACGCTGCCGTTCTTGTTTCGCCGCACCTTCTGGGTGTGGTGCCAGACCGTCTCCGTCGCCGTCACAGCGGCCTCCCTGCCGAACAGGATCTCCACATCGTAGGCTTGTTCTCCGCGATACACGGCCCACGCGTTCGCGAAGTAGGCCCTCAGGTCGAAGTCTTCGGGAACCTGGGCGTTGCTGTCGGTCATCCGTAGCGTCTTGAACCGTGCCACCCGATACGTCCTCGGGACATCTTCATCCACTGGCCTGGCAATCATGTACCAGGCTGCCTTGACCAGGCAGAGGCGGTAGGGATGGAACTGCACTTTCACGTCCTGGCCCTCGTAAGGGCTGCGGTAGACGCCGGCCAGCTGCTTCTTCCTGACGAGGGCCCACTGGATCGTTCGGATGCTCTCCCGGTGCCTGGAGTGATCGACCAGCTTCAAGTCCACGACCTTAATTAGCTCCTCCGCATCGGCCAGGAGTTGGGCCGTCTCTTCCCTGTAGGACGACGCCAGTTTGCGGCTCATCGGCGTTGCTCCTTCATTGATGTCGAGGCCCGGACCCTTCGTGATGGATGCGGCCGTCGCCTGACCGAGAGCTTCGTCTTCGGTGACGTTGAAAGCCGGGAACCGAAAATCTTGCCGTATCCGCAAGCACTTGTCGTCCTCATCGTAATCGACGGGAATCCCGGCCAGTTGCAGGACCTCCCGATCGCGATGTACTGTCCGTTCCGAACATTCTTGTTCGGCGGCAATGTCCTGATAGTTCCATCGACCCCGGCCTAACAAGAGCTGGAGCATCCTCAGAACCCTGGCCAGCCGGTCAGCTTGGCGTAGCCGACGATCCGCCTCGGGCCTGGGAGACGAGGCCTCGGACGGAAGCAGCTTGCTTTTTCCCTTCTTCGGCGTCGTCATCGGGCAGTCACTCCGGGGTCACGGGAGAAGATTCGCACCTTGATCTTGAAGACCTTGCGGAGCATCCGGGGCCATTGAGCATCCATCTCCTCAATGGTGTCCGGCCACACCCAACCCAGGTGCTTCATCACTGTCTGCACGTACATTGTCTGCCAGTTGGCAAAGTCCTTCCTCATCCAGTGGTTGACCACGCGAAAATGGTTCGCGTTCATCCATTCGGCAAGTTTCCGCACTGTTCCCAGCGTGGCCCTGGTCTTGTCCCAGACCCAGATCTTCGTTGCTCCCACCGTCACCGACCGCAGGTGCCGGTAGAACAGAAACGAGTGGATGTCCTGTAGCGAAGGAACGTCGGCCAGGTAAGGATTCCTCGTCGGGTGGCTGTGGAACGTGCAGGGTTTCGCCATCATCATCCCGGCACTCGAAGAGGCTGCCTGGATGTACCGGACGAGGGATTTGGTGAGATAACCGCTGCACTCAAAATCGGCCGCGGAAGGGAGCAGACGATAGACCTCTTCCTCCGGTTGCCCGGTCTTGATGCGTATCTCCCGCCATTCGGCTGCGTCCGGCATCTGATCGTCGAGACCCTGATTGAAAGCGTACAGCCGGTCGTATCGCTCCGGGTTGATGGGACACTTCGGCAGGTGCTGGGGGTCAAGGGAAACCACGGCGACAACCTCCCTCCCCGGATTCACGTCGGGGTAACAGGGAGATTGTATCTCTTGGCCTGGCAGTAGTGGGTCAGCGTTCCGTCGGGGAATGTGTACAACCAGCAGCCCCGGCCGGATCGGCAGGGGACAGTCGGGCTTCCTGTCCGTTCAGCCATCGCCGCGTGCGTAGGCCGCAGCGGTGGGCGAAGCTGCTGACCGAATCTGGGGACCGGCCCAGCTCTTGTGCCAGCTGCTTCGGCCCTTCCTCGGGATAGCGGTCTTGTATCATCTGGATTTCCTGGGCCGACCAGCGTTGTCGCTTCATGACACCATCTCCGGGAGTGAAAGTTGCGTCGTCCTCCCGGAGACACCGGAAAGTCTTTTGTTCGGGTCCGAAAACTTCTTCGGATTCGCCCCCCAGATGATCCACGGAAAAGTTCATTCGTTCCGGGACTTTGCGTTCTCGAAGATCCACGAGTGGGCCTGATCGACCACCTTGGCCAGAACGAGCAGGTCGTCACGGCCGAAGCTGTCGGTTGATTTCCACTGGTCTCCCTCCTTGTAGATGCGGCTCACGGTGACGTTGTACCGGGTGCCGTTGTCGGTTTTGTTCTCCCAGATGGCGGCCTTGACGGAACCGATACGGACTTCATGAACGGGTTGGACTGGACTCTGTTTCGGCATGGCGGTCTCCTGGTTTGATGGATGGGTCAACGATCTTGCTACCCGCCGCAGCCTCTTGTCCCGGCTCAAACAGCGACGTGTGGGAACCGACCAGGTTATTCCGTGGCCGGGTGGCCAGCTTGAACTCCAGGTATTCGGTGAACTGATCAACCAGGATTCTTTCTGGTGATGTGAACCACCGCCTTTGCCGCCGGAGCATCCGGACCAGATCGTGGTAACCGAGTTCGCCGATGAACGGCAGCCGTGGCAGTTGCGGAATCAGGTCGCTATGCGGTATGGCGGTCCGGAGTCGAGTCGGGTCACGATAGCGAGCGACGAGCGGTTGTCCCTTCTCCGGGCTGATGACCAGCAGCAAGAAGTCTCGCTTCTTCCCCTCGAACAATCTCCGGATCTGGAAGTATCCGCATTCCAGCAATCCCACCCTGGCATTCCGGGAGAGTTGATCGGCGGGGAAACCGTGTTGCCCGTAGTTGCGAGAAGTAGTCTGCGACAGGTCGCTTCCGTATTTCATCTCGACGTAGACGGTTGTCGGAGGGTTCTCCCAGGTGATCATAACATCCACCTGTGTGCTTCCCTCGTCCCAGGGCAGCAGTTCACGCGGGTAGGTCGGCTTGTTCACCCACGGCTCGATGCGAAGTCCACGAAAGACCTGGCGATAAAAGGCGTGGATGTCCAGGGCTTCGTTCAAAAGGTCCGATAACCACCAGTGAGGGTTCAGCACCTTCAAGACCTGGAAGAGATGGCCAGTGACGACATCTTCACTGGTGGGCCGAACGATCAAGGGACAGCGGAGCTTTCCCTCGCGGGCCGGCTGACATAGGCAACCGCCCTTCCGATGAAGTTCGGTCAGCATGTCGCAGCCTCAGCGGTCTTGATGTTGAGTTGAACGAGTTCGGTGTGTTCTTTCCGGCCCCATTCCCGACAGGGCTGGCGGTGTGGACAGGTCGAACAATTAAGTGGATTCTCAACGGGGTAGAACACCTTGGCTTCAATGGCCCGGTCGATGTTCTCCACGATGTCGCCGAGCCGGGCCAGGTCGTCCTCGTGGCGGACTGCCTTCAGCCGTTGAATCTTGGGCGTCTTCGTCTTGACCAGCACCGTGTATTCCACGATTGCCGGCTGCCCGAATGCTTCTTGGGCTGCATTGACATAGCACGTCGGTTGGAGGGATGTCTCTGCCTCCATCTCCGAGTAAGCCCGACCACTTGTCTTGAACTCCTGCACCGTTAACTCTTCGTTGCTCTCGGTGATCAGGTCGGCGACGGACAGCAGCGGCCTCTCCAGATATTCCCCGCGGCTGTTGTGGATCGGGGCAATGATCTCGTGCTCGATGCCGATAATATTCTGCGGGGGTGGCTCCTGAAGGTAGGTTTCAATGAGTGGACTTCCCCACGGATGGTGAGCGCTCAGAAAAGAGTGTAAGCTCTTTGTGAGGAGGTCTTTTATGAGCGAACCCCGGCGTATTTTCACCCGCGAGTTCAAGATCGAAGCTGTCAAACTTGTCACCGAGCAGGGACGCA
>DATNCY010000014.1:0-16269 GCA_035553375.1 Gemmataceae bacterium | reverse complement strand
GAGGATGTTGGCCCGCCGCACCTTCTGCGACGATCCCTTGAGTTTGCGGACGATCTGCTCCAGCGTCGCCCGTTCCGCATCCGTCAGCCGCACGATATACTTCTTCTTCATGGCCCAACCCTCCGTAGTTGCCGCCATGATCTCCGAAATCGACAGAGCCGACTATCCCAAATCAGTTGTGTGACAGACCACTAGTCGGTGCAGGGGTTCGCGGAGACAGGGCAGGGTGACGGCTTCGTTGGCGAAGAAGCGATGGGCACCGAGGACGGCCGCGAAGCCATTGGCCAGCCCCGAAACGGCTAGGGCATGGATGCCAGCAGCCAGGGGGTCGCTCACGTGAAGGTGTTCCAACACCAGTTGGCGGTAGCGCAGCTGGAGGCGAGGCTCCAGGGGCAGGGTAAAGAGTGCATACTTTCATTCTATGCGCCACTTGTGATAAGAACTATGCTTGACGGGTTGCGCCAAGAGAAGATCAGGGAACGTGTCGTGGGGGAGTTCGCGCGGTCTCCCCGAGCGCGGATTATCCGCATTCGTTCCCCAAGAAAAGCGAATACTCGAACCGGGACGTGAAGAAAGCCTTTCGGGCCGATCCCTCGCTCGTTGGCAAGATGGCCGGTCGATTGCTGGAGGAGTATTTCCCTACATCGCATTATCTCGACATCTCGCGAATCAGACGTTGCCGGCCACCGGCTTCAGGGTGTTCGCGCCAGCAGCTGGGCCACGTCGTAGACCACGACCTGATACGGGGCTTTCTGGGACACCGCCAGATACTTGCCATCGGGGTTGAAAGAAAAGCAACCGTTGTAACCGGACATTGGGCGGCGCGTCACCTCAAGTCGTAGATTTCCATTGGCGGCGTCCACCAACACCAGCCCGTGTTTCTTCGACAAGGGCGCGGCAACCAGCCACTTGCCGTCGGGACTGAATCCCAGCGGCGGACCGTCGGCATTAGCTCGACTCCACGGCTTGCTCCACAATTCCTTGTCCTCAGCGTAATCCCACATCTTGACCAGTCCATCGATGCTCGACGTGGCCAGACGTGTACCATCGGGGCTGAAGGCCACCGCCCGGACCGTGCCTTTCTGTTTGGCAAGCAACTTACGCTCTTTCAGATCGAGCGTGTCGTACAAGACCACATTCTTTGAACCCGTCGCAGCGGCGAGCGTCTTGCCATCGGGGCTGAAAGCCAGCGAAGTCACCGCGTATTTGGGGTGAACGATGGTCCGCGGACGCCCCAGCTTGATGTCCCAGACGATCAACTCGTTACCGTTCTGCAACGCCAGATACCGTGCCAGGACCAGCAAGTCGCCCTGCGGAGAGACCGCGAGGGCACTGAGCATGGCATAGAAATATTTTTCGCCCCGCGGACAAGGTACACAGGCGAGCAGCTTGCCGGTGGCTCCGTCACGCAAATAGACGGAGTTGCCGGCACTCAGGGCCACGACTTTGCCGTCGCGGCTGCGGGCCATAAGTTGGACGGTGCTGAAGTGCTGCTTCTCGTCGCGCAACGTGCCCTTGGGCCACTCCCATCGTTGCAGGACGCCGTTCTGTTCCGCCGTCAGTAGCGTGGCGTCGTCGCTGAAGCCCGCGAGGGAGAAAAAGTTCATCCTCACGGGTACGATGGCCGTCACTGCTCCCGGCTCCGTGGTGGCCTTCTTCGTCGGTACCGGCAGCGTCGGCGCTTTTCCTTTGACTCGTTCCGTTCGCAGGACCGAGACCTTGTGGTAGTCTGCGGCCACCAGCAACAGCTTGCCATCGGGGCTGAACCCCGGCATCCCAACGGCGACGTGGCCACTCTGGGAATTGTCCTTGGCGACTTCGGTCGTCTCGCCGGTGGCCGTATCCCACAGCCGGCACGTCCCATCGCACCCTACCGAGGCCAAACGCTTGCCGTCGGACGTGAGCGCCAAGCCGGTAACGCCTCCTTGACTGACGCTCCCGTGATTGACACCGAGCCGATGCCCCTCCCAGGGGACCGCGTGCCGCCCCTCGGCATCCCAGGAGTGAATCAGTAGATCCGCGCCGGCAGCATAGACGCGGCTGTCCGCAGCGACGGCCAGAGCCGCCAGGTCGGCCAGCGCTCCTTCCAGCGCGGGCAGTTCTTCGCGTGTCTCGGTGCGCCAGCGGCGTACCATGTTGCCGGAAGCGATGTACAGGATCGTGCCGTCGCGGCCGAACGTCAGACCGCCCAATGGGTAATAGACATTATCGAGTGTGCCGAGCCGTTTCGGTTGTCCAGATATGTCCCAAAGGCGCACGAAGGCTGTGTCACCTTTTCGCGGTAACTCGCCGACGCGACGCGGTGCCCGAGACTCGAAGCCGACCGCGATCCGCTTGCCGTCGGGCGAGACGGCGAGGGACTGAATCCAACCGTCGCCGGCCGGGAAGTCGCTGCGCAACTCGCCCGTCTCGCCGTCGCACAGATAGACGCGCGCGGATTTGCCGCCGCCGCCGGCGCAGACGAGCCGGCCATCGCCTCCATAGGCCAGGGTCAGCGTCAACCCGCGATCAGCCACTTTTGGGCCGGCAACGACGGTTTTGACCATCCGCTGCGTCCAGTCCGGCACGTTCAGCAGCGTCAAACCACCCGTGCGGTCGCTCGCCGCCAACGTCTTGCCGTCGGGGCTGAAAGCAACCTTATCAATGGCGATCGGCACCTGGAAACGATTGGCTTCGTCCGGCTGCTCCGGTTTGCCAAGCGGCGGCAGCGGCGCGGGTCGGACGGACGCCTTCGCATCCGGTATGGTCCAGAAGCGGATCGGCTGGTTCCTCAGGGCGACGACGAGCGTACGGTTGTCGCGGAGGAAGTCGAGATTGCCGCCCTGTGCCGGTGTGATGTCCAGGGTAGCCTGGGTGGTGCCCCTAGCGGCGTGCCAGAGGCGGACCTTGTCACCGTCGAGGACGGCCAGGCGCGAGCCATCCGGTGTGAATGCAGGTCGGCCCATCGGGTTGGTTGCTCCTTCGTAGGCACGCAGAAACTTCCCGTCCTTTGCCGCCCAGCACTTCACCGTCCGGTCGTCGCCGACCGTGACCAGACTTTGACCGTTCGGATTGAAAGCCATTCCGCGGAGGGAGCCTTGCCCAGTGGCAATCGTCTGGTGCCGGAAAAAGTCCCGGTTGCGGGCCGAGAGAGAGTAGAGGTGGACCTTGTCGTCCTCGGCGGCGGCCAGGTAGTACGTGGGGAAGCGCGCGTGATCCAGGTGGGTGACGCGACCGGGCAGCGAGAGTGGCTTGCCGATCTGGACGTGCCGCCAGGTGTCCCAAACGCGCAACTCGCTGACCTTGCCGCCCGGCTTTTGCACCGCAAAGACCAGTGCGGTGCCCGAAGGGTTGAAGACGGCGGCGACCGGCTCGTTACAGGTCACCGAGCCGTCCATTTTTTTCGTAAAGGTGTTGTAGATCTCCAATCGGTCGCCCGCGACGACGGCCATCTGGCTGCTCGGATGAAAGGCCAGACCGCGAAACGGTTTTCTATCGATGGGGAACGTACGGTGAACTCCGTACGCCATCGGATCGCCGCCGAACCTGGGCAACTCCAGCAGCGTTATTGTGCCATCTTCGCCCACGGCGGCCAGCATTTTGCCGTCGGGCACCGCATGCACCATCCGCGTGCCGCCAGTGTGGACCTTCAGCCGGTCACCCTCCCGTTTCAGCTGTTCCGTTGCCGGCGTAGCAACGGGGTTCGGATTCGGATTCGGTCGGGGATTGGGTTGGGGGTTCGAGGGCGGATTGGGCTTCGGGTTCGGCTGTGGCGGCGGCGGGGCATTCACTATCGGGGGGGCGGTGGTGGTCGTGAATTGCAGGGATTTCACGAAGGCCCTACCCCCGAAAAAGGCCAGCGTTCCGAAGCCACCGCACAGTATCAGGACAACCGCGAGGATACCCAGGACGACGCCGAGTAGCCGGCCGTTTCCCGCTGGAGCCGGCTTGCGGCCCACCTCGTCGGGATCGCCAGGCAGCACCTCCAGAACGGGCGATTCCTTGATCGCTTCGGCGACGGAAGCGGCCGATGCCACCTCCGGCATATTCTCCCTCGTTGCCGGAGGCGGCATCTTGAAAGTTTGCTCACAACGGGGGCAGCGAATCGTTTTGCCGCTCACGTTATCGGGGAGTTTCAGCGACTTGCCACAATGCGGACAGGGAACGGTTTGAGTCATAACGACGACTCCCCAAGAGCAATAGAAGGCCGGTTCGACAACCTGGTCTGTGCCAGCGAACTCTCCGGCAAACGCGACGGATGATAATCGATCGCCAATCAGAAATGATACCAGGACGCGGATCCTTTCACGAATCCGTTCACCGCTGGCACTGCGCCGCCGGTGACAGGTCAACTCTTGTTGCGAGAGCGTTTAGGCTCCGATTATCCGTGCTCCCGGCGGATTGCGTTCGGGCTCCAATCGACCGGGCTCCTGGCGGATTGCAGCCGCGGACCGCTGTCCCAGCCGGATCGTGATGAGACGGTTTCGACATGATTCCCTCCTTCGGGAGGGATACCCGGAGGGAATTCCGCGACGCGTTTCAGCCTTTGAAGTGGCCAACATTAGCTACCGGCGTACTGCCTCCCGCAGGTCGTACAGATGAAGTTTGGCATGATCCCGACCTCCGTGCGGTTCGTTTACCCGCACGGGACGGAATCGACCGTCAAGCTGTCTCCGACTTCAAATCTGCCAGTAACTTTACCAACGCCGCAGGCTCGACCGGCTTGACGAGATGGCTGTCGAAGCCCGCCTCCTGCGAATGGCGTTTGCCCACGCTCTTCCCCCACGGCTGCTCTCGGATGCGGCGGCAAGCGTCGTAGCCGTTCAACTTCGGCATCCCGATGTCCAGCAGGATGAGGTCGGGCCGGAACGCCGCCCCCGCTTCCACCCCTTCCAGGCCGTCATGGGCGGTGCGAACCTCGTGACCCATCATCTTGAGCATCAGCGCCAGGCTGCTGGCAGCATCTACGTTATCGTCCACAACCAGAATGCGGTATCCGGTCGTCTTTGAGGTCTGCCGGTCGTCCTCCTCGTCCTGTTGCTCCTGCGCCACCGACAGGACAAGCGGCAGGCGAATGACGAACTCGCTCCCCAGGCCATGACCTTCGCTGTGTGCCTCCACGCTACCGCCGTGCATTTCGACCAACCGCTTCACGATGGTCAGGCCGACGCCCAACCCGCCCTGCGACTTTTCCAGGGACCGATCAATCTGCGTAAACAGATCGAAAACCTTGGGCAGCATGTGGGCCTGGATGCCGATACCGGCATCCTTCACGCTGACGACCGCCTCGTCCTCCTCACGCCAGACGGTGAGCCAGACGGGGCTGCCCCGGTCGCTGTACTTGACGGCGTTGCTCAGGAGGTTGCACAACGCCTGCGCCAGCCGAGTCTTGTCGGCGTCCACATACAACGGCTCCTCCGGCAGCGTCACCGTCAGTTCGTGGTCCTGCTGCTTTACCAGTGCCTCGCACACTTCCAGGGCATTGCTCACCACCGCCGCCAAGCTAAGCCGCTCCTTGCGCAGTTGGAGTTTGCCCTGACTGATGCGGCTCACGTCGAGCAAGTCGTCCACCAGCCGTACCATGTGCTGTAGTTGCCGCTCCATCATGGTCCGAGACTGCTCGACCGTCTTCCGGTCGTCGCCCGCCAGCCGCATGACTTGCAGAGCGTTGCGGAGCGGGGCCAGCGGATTGCGCAGTTCGTGGGCCAGCAGGGCGATGAACTCATTCTTGCGACGATCCTCTTGCTTGCGAGCTGTGATGTCGCGGGCGACCTTCGACGCCCCGATGATCTTGCCCTCGGCATTCCGGACCGGGGAGATGGTCAGAGACACATCGACCCGGCTGCCGTCCTTGCGCATCCGTTCCGTCTCGTAATGCTCGATGAATTCGCCCCGCACGATCCGCTCCATGATCGTTGGCAACTCGTCGGGGTGGTCGGGCGGGACCAAAAGGGAGAGCGGCTGGCCGACGATCTCGTCGGTGGTGTAGCCGTACAGCCGTTGCGCTCCTCGGTTCCAACTGGCGATCCTCCCGTCGAGGGTCTTGCCGATAATGGCGTCGTCGGACGACTCGACGATGGCGGCGAGGTACAGGCGGGCCTCCACTGCCCGGCGTGCCTCCGTCACGTCTCGAAAGACCAGCACCACCCCGGCGATGGTCTCGTCCTGGCCCCGGATCGGAGCGCCCGAATCGTCAATGGGGATTTCCCGCCCGTCCCTGGCGATGAGGACGGTGTGGTTGGCCAACCCGACCACCACGCCCTCGCGGAGAACCCGGTGGACCGGGTTCTCGACGGGCTGCCGTGTCTCTTCATTGACGATGCGGAAGACCTGCTCCACGGGTTGCCCCGCCGCCTCGTGCGGCTGCCACCCGGTTAGCTCTATCGCCACCGGGTTGAGGAAGGTGACGACGCCGTGCATGTCAGTTACAATCACGGCGTCTCCGATGCTGGAGAGGGTGACGTGCAACTGCTGCCGCTGCCTTTGGATCTCTTGAGCGGATTCTTCCACGGCTTTGCGTGCGGCCTCTTCTTGCAGCAGGCGGCGGGCGTTTTCCTCGGCCTGGTTCCGCTCTGTCATGTCCCGCGTGACCTTGCCGAAGCCCCGCAGGACGCCGCCTTCGTCCCGGAGGGCGGTGATGACGACGCTGGCCCAGAAGTGGCTGCCGTCCTTACGCACCCGCCAGCCCTCCTCCTCGTACATGCCGGTCGTTGTGGCGATTTCCAGCGCTCGCCCCGGCTTGCCGACCTGCACATCCTCCTGGGGGTATAAGCGAGAGAAGTGCTGGCCGATGATCTCCTCGCCGGTGTAGCCCTTGAGCCGCTGGGCAGCGGCGTTCCAGGTGGCGACCCGGCCCTGCGGGTCGAGCATGAAGATGGCGTAGTCCTGGACGCCCTCGATCAGCAGGCGGAAGCGCTCCTCGCTCAAGCGCAGCTTCTCCTCGGCCTGCTTCCGATCCGTCAGGTCACGGGTGATCTTGAGGAAGCCCCGGACCTCGCCGGACTTGTCCCGGAGGGCGGTGATGACGACGCTGGCCCAAAAGCGGGAGCCGTCCTTGCGCAGCCGCCAGCCTTCGTCCTCAAACCGGCCCGTGACCGACGCCACGCTCAGTTCGTGAGCGGGCCAGCCGGACGACACGGCTTCCTTGGGATAGAAGCGGGAGAAGTGCTGGCCGATGATCTCTTCGGCCCGGTAGCCCTTGATGCGCTCCGCTCCGGCGTTCCAGGTGCGGACATTCCCCTGTTGATCGAGGAGGAAGACGGCGTAATCGCGCACCCCGGACACCAACTGCCCGAAGTGTTCTTCACTCTCTCGCAACCCGGTCTCGGCCCGACTCTGTCCGGCGACTGCCGCCCGCAAGGAGGCTTCGCCGGTTGAGGGCGCTGCCGCCCGCCTCTGGAATAGTTCTTTCAGGAACTCAAGCATGATCCCCTCATCGGCGCTTGGCCTGCGGCCCAGCGAACGCCCGTCCCGTTACGCGGCTTCGTTTCAGGGGTAGGGAAACAGGTGTCGTGGAATTAAGGCAACGACGCAAAAGAACACCGTCCGGTCGTCGTTGACCGCACCACCCGACATAAACAACCATTGTATCAGGGAGCGAATCGAACCGACAGAATGAGACGATTGCCGCCGCCCGTCCCGCCATTCATCTACACGGAGATTCGAAACTGTACCTGCGGATCAAGCCTCGCTGCACCGGCTGACCGAAAGTCGGTTGTGGCATGGCGATGAATGCCTCCCTGCACCCGTGATGATCGGTTCTGAGAAATCCACCCACCTTCCTGCCCTGCTTCATCGATCGACTTCTATCCTAGCCGCGGTACATAAGTTGCATATCCTTCCGCCGTATCCAGACGAATCTTCCGACACCTGAAAGGAGGACGAGATGTTGAAAGCGAGAGTCTGGGCAATGGCAGTCCTTATCATGGTCACGCTCGCCGGTGCGACGGTCTTGACCTCTGCAGGCCGTTCGACCGCACAGCAGAGGGCGATCGCCGACAAGGACCACTGGCGTCACTACGAGGGGCACTGGAGCTACTGGCATCAGGGGGATCAGCGCTGGTACTACACCGACGGCACCCATTGGTATTACAATGACGGCGGTGCCTGGAAGCTCTACCGGTTCGACAAGAAGTTTGGCCGGGATGGATTTGAGAGGGGCGAGTATCGGATACCAAGGGAGGAGGACAAGATCGTCGTCCCGCGCCACAAGGTCTACCGCCCTCGCTGAGGCAAAGGTTCCGGACGGATGGGGAGGGGGTGCGCCCTGCGCGGCAACACTGCCGGGGCGCACTTTTCGCAGCGACATGACCTCCGCGAACCACTGCCGACTCATCTGTACAGCTTCGCAGCCCGCTACCGATCTCGTTATTGGGGTGATGAACATTGAAAGGTCTACGCGATGGCCGACTGAACAAGTTGGCTATCACGTAGACAGTCTAAATCTCTGCCGAGTTCGATGGAAGTACCGTCCGTGTGCCCGAATGATCGCGGATCGAGTGTCTCGAATCGGGAATTGACTCTCCGACTCGAAACAGCAGCGTAATACGCGGAGCCTGCGGAAGGATACTACTCCAGCGCCATAATCTTGTCAGCGCAGGCCATGAGCTGGCGGGAAGCGGCATTCTGCTTTTCGGCGATGGCGGCTCGAATCGCGGCGTTCTCGATGTCTTGGGAAGTGGGTTGGCACTGCTCAAGCATGCGCAGAGAATAGACCGGCATCCCAGCTCGTGCAACCGACTATCGATCCGGTACACCTTACGACCGAGCCTCAAAGCGCCTTCTGCGCTGACAGTCGCTTCGCCAAGATCGGGTGGCGGTCCAACCATTGCTTCCAGTTCATTTCGAGAGCTTGGACGCTCTTTTGTCTCTCGAAAGGGAGATCGTCCCAGATGAAGTCAATGCAGGTAAAGGGCGGCGTGTTCCAGTTTCCGTGGTCGTGGTATCGGAATTGTAGGAAATAAGCCCAGTCGTCCCGGCTCTGCGTCACAGTGGTCGGCAGGCCCGATTCGGCAATCAGGACACTGTTCGCCGCGCACCAGGCTTGATAAGCACTCTGCTGCTCTCGTTTTCGCTTATTATCTTGGCGAAAGCCCATGCTCAGCTCCCAGCACCCTCACTGAATCGACTCTGCCTGTTGGGACATTCGCGCGTTCCGGCGAGTTCGCTTCAAGAGATCCCCCGCTCGTACCACTGGACATGCAGATGGGTTGCCATGACCTATCTTTGACTCGGCACTGCTGCCCACCAGCCAAGGTCATCTCGACCCCACCGTACTCCCAATCCCTGAGCTATCGTGCGCAGTAATTCAAGTTCTGAGGCATCTCTCCCCGCGTCGAGCAGTTGCCCGGAAATGAGGGAACCATCTTTTCCCCGCATCGTAATCGGAAGAACGGCGACCGAACAGCCCGGCCCTCCGGGTTCGCCGAGGCGATGGTAAGGACCATGTTGGTTGCTCATCGTTACTCACGCTCTCCCAAGCTTCAAGTCAGTGCGCCCATGTAACGGTCGGGTGGACTGGGTCGTCGATTCCTCTTATTTTGCAGGCGGCACAAAGGCTTCTGGGCCAAGGTTCCACGCCATTACAAGATTGCCAATGATAAGAATCACCCAGATAATGGCTGCCGTGATAGTCAGATACCAATTGCGCTTGGCGATAAAGTTTTCCCACGAAAACACAGCTTTGTTTTCCCAACGAACCTCAACCTCTTTGATGTATCGGGCATGATCAACAATATCGAGCAGCAATCCGATGCAGCGGACGGCCGCAAGCACGCAAAAGAAGGCAGGAATCCACTTTACGAACCCTACCCAGGGTTTGTTGGCAGGTTGAACGAGGAGCCATGTCCAAACGGCTGCGGTTCCCGCGACCGCATAGCGTTCCAAAGACCTTGTTTCGGCAACCGCATCCGCAATTTCGGCCTGGTTCAAACCAGGGTAACAAGTTGGTGAAGTAGGCGCAGCTGCAAAGGCCCGGACTCCGTAGATCGAGGGTATCTCAACTCCCTTGCTCTTCCGGAGTTCCAGGCATGACCATTCTACCGTCCGCGACCTGTGCTGTCCCAACCGCTCCCGCCCGTCTGCTGCCACTCCAGGCACGCCAGCAACTCGCCCTTGATGCACTCGCCGGCCAATCCATCTCGGCCTTGGCCGATCAGCACCACGTCAGCCGCAAGTTTGTCTATCAGCAACTCGGCCACGCCCACGACGCCCTGGACCAAGCGTTCGCTCCACCAGCGGACCAACCGCCGCAGGTCCTCTTCTGGATGCCCGTGACCAAACCCTGGCTGCGGCAATTGGTCCTCGGCCTCACGCTTATCTGCCACAGTTCCGTCCGCGGTGTCCACGAACTGCTCGCCGACCTCTTCGATTACCCCTTGTCGGTCGGCTCGATCCACAGCATCCTGCAACAGGCCGTCGCCAACGCACGCCCGCACAACATGCAGCAAGACCTCGCCGCCGTGCGCATCGGTGCCCACGACGAGATCTTCCAGGCTGGCCGCCCCGTTCTCGTCGGTGCCGATGTCGCTTCGACCTACTGCTACCTCCTCAGTCCCGAAGAACACCGCGATGCCGACACCTGGGGCGTGCGTCTCCTGGAACTGTGCGACCGCGGCTTTCGCCCCGACGCTACCATCGCCGATTTTGCTGGCGGTTTGCGTGCCGGCCAAGCCGAAGCCTTGCCGGACGTGCCCTGTCGCGGCGATGTCTTCCATGCCTTGCAGACCGCCATGCCACTGGTCCGCTACCTGGAGAACCGCGCCTACGACGCCATCGCCACCAGCAGTCGGCTCGAAAACCGTCAGGCCCGCACCGAGTACCGTCAGGGACGCAAGGATGCCTCCCTGACAGGTCAACTGCGCTACGCGCGGGCGGCCGAAACGCCCGCAGTGACGCTGGCGGACGAGGTGGCGGTGTTGCTCAATTGGCTGCGTCAGGACGTGCTGGCCGTGCGTGGTCCTGACTATGCCGGTCGCTGCGCGTTGTACGACTGGATCGTGGCGGAACTGCGGGCGCGGGAAGCCCAATGCCCGCACCGCATGCGGCCCGTCCGTTGCCTGTTGGAAAACCACCGCGACGAACTGCTGGCCTTCGCCAAGCAACTCGACCAAGATCTCCGGACGCTAGCCGAGGACTGCGCGGTGCCCGTGACGGTGGTTGCTGAAGTCCGCCGGGTGCTGAGCTTGCCGGCGAACGGCCCGGAGCGTTGGCAGCAGGAGCAGGTGTTATGGCAACGCTTGGGGTCAGGCTACGCGGTGTTGCGGGCAGCCGTGACGGCGTTGCTGGGCCAAGTGGTGCGTGCCAGCAGTGTGATCGAGAATCTCAACAGCCGCTTGCGGAACTATTTCTTTCTGCGTCGGCACCTAGGGGCGGACTACCTGGCGTTGTTGCAATTCTTCTTGAACCACCGGCGTTTCCTGCGCAGCGAGCACGCGGAACGCATCGGCAAAAGCCCGGCCGAACTGCTCACAGGCGAAACGCATCCGCATTGGCTGACGCTGCTCGGCTACACGCCGTTCTCCAGGAATTAGCGCGTAACAACGGTCGCCAACCTGTCAAACCAGACAGGGCCGCATAGGGTGCGTACTGTTACCCGAAATGAGGCTCTTTTGAACCAGGCCGCAATTTCCTTGCGCAACGCCTCGTATTCCTTCACGGCGAAATCTTTTGCGTCAGCCATCAGAACCCTCGCAGATCAGACCGGCAAGGTATTGGATGTGGAGGCCACGGTGTAGCAGCCTCACAACATGAGATCGCGCCGTGAAGAGGTTGTCAAGCCATCAGATAGATTTCTTCTGAAGGCAACGAATCATCATATAATCACCCGGCACGGAGTTGGGTTAACGCCTTGCAAGATGAACATAGCTCCACAGACCGCTTGCCCAAGCTGGCTGGCATAGCGGAAGGAAATCTACGCGCAGAAATCACCACATCATGAAGCCCCCACGAGCTGTAGCCAACGAGCCTCTTCAAGGTCCATTTGGGAGTAGCCATCCGCCGTCGTCTCGTTCTTTCGATAGATGGAGCAGCGTGCGCCGATAATCGTGTGGCCCCCGCTCTTTGATGAGAAGCTGCTCTTCCTCGTTCAGCCGACAAGGGGGGACTTTCTTGTAGACAACCTCCACATGCCCACGCCGCTCGACGAACCGCTCATCCTTAAAAGTGATTTTCCCTGGGCTTCCCCCGTTTGGCCAGCGGAAGTACAGATCGTTCTCTCGCCACAGAGTTTGCATCCTGTAAGTATAATCAGAAGCCTCCCAAAACATTGCGTGGAAAGGGACATACACTTTCGTGAGATACTTTCCATCGAAATAGAAGCAATCCGGGCAAATACTGTAACCGTCAGGTGTAGTTTTGACTACCCTCCAGACACCGACTGGCCCCGCCTCGACTACCCACTCCGTAGGGGGGAAATTGGCAGACAACTGCAAGGCCACTAACGCAAAGATCATTCGCTTCATGATCCTCTCTCCGAGGCCCAGGATTAAGTCTACCCAGCCTCCGGCTTCCCTCGGACCTCCGTTCCTTGCTGCACGCATGTCACTCTTAGTCCGGGAACGGATACGATTTCTGGCAACCTGAGACGGATTTCAGTTGCGCGGAGCCACCTCAAACAATCGCCTGCACTCGCCCGACTTTGCCGTTGTCCAGCATCACTTTGATGCCGTGCGGGTGTGTGGGGCTTTTGGTGAGGATGCGTGCCACGATGCCCTCCGTCAATGCGCCGGTGCTTTGGTTCTGCTTCTCCACTATTTGCACGCGCAACCCCGAGCGAATTTCACTGCGTACAGGCACACTCATTCGTTCTCCGTTTCGTGTCTTTACGGCGTTCAATCAGACCTGATTATAGCAACCTCTCGACTAAAGACCCTACCGGAAACCAGGTCGCGTGCTCAGCTCTTGCCGAGGCATAAATCGAGTGGCCAGCAGCCGCGGACATGAGGGCCGGTGCCACGGAAGTGGCCGAGGATGTTGGGGTCGGTGCAGCCGGCTTCTTCCAGGGCGTCGGCGAGCACGCCGAGGCGGCCCGCTTCCAGGTGGCCGGAGGGGAATTCCCGCTCGTCATAGGCGGCGAGAGCGAGGGAGGCGACGATCCCCAGTCCTACGGTCGGGAGGAGCGCGGCCCGGAACGGATTACCGAAGATGTCACGCAGCAAGTCGGCCTGCCGTCGGAATTCGTCTCCCGCCACCACCTCCCACTCGGCGGTGGTCGAAAACCCCGCCGCCGTGGCAGCCCCATCTGCGGCGGATAGGCAGGCCAGCTCAGCGAAGCCCTCCGGTTTGTCGAAGGCTTCCGTCGCATATCCGCCGGACCCAGGCCGCGCCCGATCAGGAGGGTTCGTGAAGGCCTCGATCGTGTGCGGCGCGTACGTGCTGAGGTGGGCGGCAGACAGGGCAGGCTCTGGTGCCTTCTGACCGTCCGGCAAGTAGCAGGCCTCGTTCGCATCGCGCGCTGCTGCCAGCAACGCTTCGCCATCCGAATGTCCGTCAGCGTAACTCTCGGCGGCCAGGATAGCGGCCCGGCTTCGCTGGTCGCGGAGTCGCTCCCAGTGAGGACGGCAGCACGCGGCCACGAACAGGCGGACCTTTCGGTCGGAGAGGTGACCACCCGACCGCAGAAACTCCAGCAGCGAAAAAGCGTCATCGGACGCCAGCCACTCTGCCTCCGTCATCTGTTGACCTCTATGGACGTTAACCCAAACCAGGATAGCGTAGTGGCACACCTCTCGTCCCGATTGATTTTGCGACGACTGCCCGGCGCAGGACACTGAATGGACAGCAACAAGGTACCGGCGGGCCGCACCGTGCGCCGAGTTTCACTGGTCCTCACGGGTTGCCGAGGATCCTGCTAGAGATGCGGACATGCCAAAGTTCTGGTTTCGCAAATCGAAGAACGCCAACTGCCGTCAAATCAGCCGCACTCAGCAATTTCTCGACTCGGCCGAATTCAATCTCGATATCAGCATGCCGCTCGACGATTCCGATTATTCTCCGCTCAATCGGGGACCGCGTTATACTCTCCGCTTGGCTCACCCGTTTGCTTCTCTTCCCGTCCTGACCTACGCTTCTATGGCCAAATCGCTCGAAGGGAGGCACTCCATGTTCATCCTTATTCCAACTACAGAATACGCCGCGACGCTTGAGGGGTCCGTCACGAAAAACGTGACGTGCGAGAATTGCGGCCACATGTATTCGTACCCCATGTCCCGGATTGTAAGCGGTATCGAGAAGGTTCTTTTCTCTTCGTCCCAGGGACCCGAGAAAGCGTTGAAGAAGGCGCGAGCCAACCTGGCCAAGGTCCTGGAAACCGAGCACGATGACGTTCCCTGCCCGGCGTGCAACTGGCATCAGTCCTCGCACGTCGCTTACGTCCGCAGCCAATTGTATCTCGAACTGAAGAATCTGGCGGGGGCGTTCTTTATCTTTGCGGGCCTGGTCCTCGGGGTCATACTCTTCTTTTTTGCGCTCTTTATTCTGGTGGATGAGGGCCACGAACTGCCGAAAGCTTCCTCAATTCTCACGTTTGCGCTCGTCGTCCTGTGCATCGCCTCTCCGGGCTTTCTCCTCCGCGGGTTTCGAAGTCTTCTCGTTCTGAACTACCGGCCGAACGGTTAGCCCAATCCGGAAACGGGGCATCAGAACGGCCTGCACATAGCCGCCGGTTTCTCGACGGGCAGAGATTGGAGCGAGGGTTCAGCACTCGACCTTGCGCGCGGAGGACGGACACACCGAAGTAACCTCACGTCGTCAGTGCGTCAATGTCATCGACCACCCGACGCTCAGCCGGGTGGTGAATCCCTGGCTGAATCAGGCCGCCTTTCCTCAGGAGCGATCGGATCGACATGATCCATCCAAGCCGGACGTTTGAACGTCCAGTCCGGCAGTTCGCGTGGCAATTCGTACCCTGCCTCAGCCATGTGCTCTACCAGTTGCCGTATCCGTTCCTCCGACTCGCACGAGACGTGAATCACGTCGTGGTGATCCGTTTGAAGAAGTTGCCTCCTGTGATCCGGGATGAAAAACAGGTCGTCGTCCACGCACCATCCGAATGCCAGGAAAGCGTACAGTACGGCAATCAGGGCGTCTTCCTCGTCACCCCGAAACCGTACCGCCCCTGACCAGCCGTCAGGGACTCCAGCTCCCCGGAGGATGACATCCCTCGTCCTCTCATTACACGATTGCGAACTGGTCCTGTCGGGCCACCTGCCGGATCGAGGCCAGAGAACCCCTTCCTTCCAATCATCGAAGCCGTCCAGTACCGAAGAAGTGAAATAGGGCCATGTTGCTGGATCAGGTGGCAAAACCCAGAACCGAGCGTGTTCACGAACTGGAATCAGACAGAGGCAGCGCGAGTCGGGGTAGCGGGGATCGAAGCCGATCCCGCCCCCTCCCGCCCATCGCAAAAAAGCCTCGCTGGTGATCGTTTCCATCCAGTTCCTCATGGGGAACTCACGTTGGGTGACTCAACGATGCGTCGGGTGAGCGCCGGCAAGTGTATGTGAAGCACATCACCCGTGCGTCCGGGCTGAGCCACCGGCTGAGTTGCCAGGTCCAAGCCATCCCTGCGAAACACGCACACTCGCAGCCTCGCGGCTCAAGCCGAGGCACTCAAGCACTTCAGCAAGGACATCCCGGTAGAGCCATTCCGGAACGAGAACTTCGTATCCATCGGGCTGCCCCCAGAACCCATAAGCCAATACGAATCCATCAGGGATCTGCCGGTCATTGGCCTCACGATCGTATTCGTCTAAGTCGCCAGGATAGGTGATCCCGAAACCTCCGTTGCTGTCTCCAAAGCCGTGTCGTTCGATCGCGAACCTCGCTAGCGATGACTTGTCCGGCCAGTGCCGAATTGCGGTTAGGGCGGCGAACGTTGGATCGGTCAGGTTTTTCCACATGCCAAAACTCTCCCACATTCGCAGTTCCGGCCCAACGCCACCCAGCCCCGTTAACCCAATTCCTACATCGGGCGTGAATCTGGCGGCATTTTAGCCGGTGGCGAGTTCTTGCCAAGAGATGGACCCAGGCCGCGAGGTGCGCTGCGGTGCCAATCGGCTCTCCGAAACAGCGGCGTAATACCCGGCGTCTCTCTTGACTCGGACTTGGCATCGCTTTCGTGACTGAACCGCGACTTCTACCCGCCCGTTGCCGGTTTCACGCGGCACTCCCACGCAGCAATCCCACCTCTTCCCACCACTTTTTTGGCTCAAACAAGCTCTCTTTTTTATCTCTTCTGGCCTTGAGTTCCTCGCTGAAACGAGGCTCAGTGTCCACACGGGTTTACCGTTT
>DATNCY010000013.1:0-15595 GCA_035553375.1 Gemmataceae bacterium | reverse complement strand
TGCGTCCCTGCTCGGTGACAAGTTTGACAGCTTCGATCTTGAACTCGCGGGTGAAAATACGCCGGGGTTCGCTCATAAAAGACCTCCTCACAAAGAGCTTACACTCTTTTCTGAGCGCTCACCATCCGTGGGGAAGTCCAGGGATTTCCATAAGTCCTTATCTTTCGGTCCAGGCTCCACCGAGATGCGAACGCAAGGTAGAGCGTGACCCGCCCAAGCGATCCATGCGCCCCCGGCAAAGGGGAGCCACTATTCATCGCTGACCTCATCCTTCCGGCCGGAGATTCCGTCTACCGGACGGCGACGAGGGTGGATGAACCCGAATGAAGGCTGGGCAGCGGTTGCGTATCGCGGAATAGTCTGTACTTGTGCAGTTTTTTGTAGAGTCCCATGCGGCTGATGCCCAATTCAGCAGCGGCTCGCAGGCGGTTATTGCCGTGCTTTTCCAGCGCCTGGAGAATGCGGCGAATTTCTGCTTCCTCCTTTGTTTGACTGAGCGTGCCCGTGGCTAAACCGTCTCTTGCTGGGGTGAATCCCGGCCTCAGCGAAGAGTTCGACGGCCAGGGCGTGGCAGCGCGGATGGACTCCGGCAAGTCACGCAGCTGAACCTCTGGACCTGGAGAGAGCGCTACTAGTCGCTCCACCACGTTGCGCAGTTCACGGATATTGCCCGGCCAGTGGTACTCCTTCAAGGACTGAAGAGCCTCGCTGCTGATACCGCGCAAGTCAGGCCGATTTCGTGTACTAAACTCCGTCAGGAACTTCATCACCAGCGGGGCCACCGTACCCTCACGTTCGCGTAGAGCCGGCAGGTGGAAGCCCACCACGTTGAGCCGGTAGAACAGGTCGGCACGGAAACGACTGGATGCCACCTCGCATTCCAGGGGCGCGTTACTTGCTGCGATAATCCGGGCGCGCAGGGGTTGCGGCTGATCGCTTCCCACCGGCTCAAAGACGCGCTCTTCCACCGCGCGAAGCAGCTTGCCCTGGAGTTCGATGGGCAGCGAGTTGATCTCATCCAGAAGCAGTGTGCCTCGTCGGGCCGTGGCGAATTTACCGGCCCGGTCGCGGTCGGCCCCCGTGAAGGCACCTTTGATGTGCCCAAACATTTCGCTTTCAATCAAAGCGGGAGAGAGCGCACAGCAGTCGATCACCAGAAACGGCTCGTCTCTGCGAGGCGACAGGTGGTGAATGAGGCGGGCCAGGCGGGTCTTGCCCGTCCCTGTCTCTCCACTCAGCAACAAGGTGGTATCCTGAGGCGCTACCCGCCGCACCTGCTCGGCTAGTTGGTCCAGTCCAGGAGGTAGGGCGTCGAAAAAAAAATCCTCCCCATCCCCAACAGGGGCTGGCGTGCTGGCGAGACGGCTTCGGATGGTGAGCGTTTCGAGAAGGTGGGCCAGTCGATTACGGTCGGCTGGAAGGAGTAGACAATCCGTTGCCCCGGCACGGAGTAGGGCGCTGACCCGGCCCTCGTCCGAGTTCTCCACGAGAACAATGGTGGCGCAGGGGCAACGTTCGACCGTCATCGTCCGGAGTAGGCTCGTAACCTTTTCCTCCGGCTGCCCAACGCCGAGGTGAACGAGAGCAACCGTGACGGCACCGCGATGGAGTTGTTCGCGCGCCTGATCGAGTCCCCGGCAGAGTTCCAAGCTAAGTTGGGGAATCGAATCGCATAATTCGCGGACGATTTGGGTGACAGACGCATCTCGACTAACCAACAGCACTGTCGGTGTAGGCATGTTCGGAAACCCTGGAGTCAATCAAAGCGAAGAATGAAACCTTGTTACTCACTCAACGGAGTAGGCTGGAAACACCTGGAATGACCCAGGATGTGGAATCCGCTTGGCGAACAGCGGCAAAAGCTTCCTCCGAGCAAAGGAAGTGGAACCAGCTTTACACCATTCCGTGTGAAAGCTACTCCATCGATAAGATACCGAAGTGCTGCCAAGCGGGAGCAAGACACTTCGATACTACTTCAGGGGATACTCAATTCGTGAAAAACCATCCTATGCAGGTTATCTCCTAGCGGTGGTATGTCAAGTTTCGTCCAGACCTTGTAGGGGGTATCGTTTACCCTCACTACCTGAAACGCCGAGCCGAAGAATGTCAAAATGTACCACCACTCCAAATCTGATTATGTATACCGCAATCATCATGCCGAAATCATCACTGTAAACTCCCGTGAGCATTTTCCCAGCCGAATACCCAATGTTTAGCCGTCTGCAAATGCCATAACTTATGACAATAAAATAATTTACGGTTATAATATTTTGAGCAGGGCCAAAAAGAGATAGGGGCCACAATTCTCGTTCGGTTCTCCTGAACGAGTCCTTGCGGCTTAAGATGTTCGCTTTCGTTAACTCGCTTGTTAGCTTTTGTTAACGCTTGTTAACGCTTGTCACCCAAGATTGCTGAGTTGAACAGTGAAAAGTGGCTGCGGATGTTGCTACGCCGCCACCCCGTGCCGCGCACACCAACGCAGCAGGACGTAGAGGGCCAGAGGGTGCTGCATATTGATCCCCCGATAACCCTCCAGATACTGCTGCCAGACCTCGGCCACCCGGCTGGGACGAAGGCCGGCACTACGGGCTAAATCTCCGCAAGTGAGGACCTCGTCGAAGCGTTGCTTCAGGGCACCTCGAATCCAGATCGCGTAGGGGATGAGGAAGCCTTGCTTTCGCCGCGTATGGATTTCCGGAGGCAGCGAATCCTTCATCGCCCGCACCAAGAGGCGTTTGGGGGCGATGCCGCCCACCTTCAGCCGGCCCGGTAGCGCGGCGACATATTCCACCAAGCGGTGGTCTAACAGGGGCACACGGACCTCCAGCCCGTGGGCCATGCTACAGACATCGGCGTCACGCAGAAGGGTGTTGCGCAAGTAGAGAACCAGTTCCATCTGCGAGACTTGGTTCACGGGATCGCGGGCTAGCTCCTCTTCGCTGACCGCGGCTCGTACTATGTCCGCGGCCGGCCTCAACTCTTCGGGACGTTCCAGTAACTCCGCGCGGATCTCGTCCCAAAACATGGAGCGGGCGAGGGCATAGGTCTCGTAGATGTCGGCGCGGCTGAAAAGCAGATTAGCGGCCTTGCGGGTGGCGACGCGTGGGGGGACCATCGCGCCGACAACTCGCCCCATCAGGTTCCGCAACCGTCGCGGCACGGCACACAAACGCAGCACGCGGGGGATTAGTCGGAAGTTATCATAGCCGCCGAACAACTCGTCGCCACCGTGGCCGCACAGCGCCACTTTCAAACCGGCGCGGCGGGCCAGCTTGCAGACGTAATAGCTATTTACTACGTCGGTACTCGGCTGATCGGCCGCGTCGAGCGCCTCGTCGAAGTGGGCCAGCAAGTCATTGGCGGAGACGTGTTCGGTGGTGTGCCGCGTTTTGTACAGGGCGGCCAGCTGTTCGGCGTAAGGCCCCTCCCCATATCCCTTCTCGGTAAAGTGCAGCGTGAATGTCTCGATCGTCTTATGTTGCCGGCGAGCCATAGCGGCGACGATAACACTGGAGTCGATCCCGCCGGAGAGAAACGCCCCCAAGGGAACGTCGCTTAGCAGCCGGCACTGGACTGCTTCTTCCACCATTCCCCCAATAACTTCTTCCGGCTCACCCTTGCAGGCCGCACTCTCGTTAAGGCGGAACGGCGGGGTCCAGTAGCGCTGCGGCTTGCCGGCACCTTCGCTCGGGGAGACGCGGAGCCAGTGGCCGGCCGGCAGCAGGCGGACGCCACGGACGATAGTAGAAGGCTCCTGAACGGCACCGAACGCCAAGAAGCCATTTAGGCCGTCCGAATCCAGCCGCCGCGGAACCAAATCCGTGGCGAGCAAGGCCCGCAACTCGCTGGCGAAAAGGAAATTGGCTCCGACCTGCGTGTAGTAAAGTGGCTTGATGCCGAGGCGATCGCGGCAAAGGAACAACTCCTGCCGGGCGGGGTTCCAGACGGCGAACGCGAACATCCCGTGGAATCGATGCACCGCTTCGACACCCCAACGCCCTAACGCCGTCAGGAGCGTCTCCGTATCGCAGGTGGAGCGGTACTGCCCGCCCAGTTCCTTGCGTAAATCGAGATGATTATAGATCTCACCGTTATAGACAGTCCACAGGCCGCTAGTCGGATCGTGCATCGGCTGATGGCCGGCAGGGCTGAGGTCGAGGATTGAAAGACGCCGCTGCCCCAGAGCCAGCCCGACCCCTGGGATAGCGGTCGGCAGCACCTCGATCCCCTCGTCATCGGGGCCGCGGTGGCGCTGAGATTGAGCCATGCGGCCCAGCAGTTCAGCCGAAGCGCTCGGTCCCAGGATGCCCGCGATTCCACACATGAATGTCGTCCTTCACAATGGGTTTGCCTGCGCAAACTTCCTGCATCCTTCACGGATTCCCTGCGGATAGTCGCTGCCGGAAGAACTGGACGGTCTGCCGGGCCACCTCGTCCCAGCTGTGGCCCGCACCATACATGGCTATCTTGTCTCGATCCCACGGTCTTGCCAGCGCGGCCTCAATGCCCGCGCTGAGAGCCTCCGCATCGTCCATGGGCACCAGTAGGCCCCGGTTCGGAGCCTCAAGGAGGAGGGCGTTGTCCCCGGCCGGCGTGGTCACGACGGGCAGACCGCAGGCCATCGCCTCTAGGATGGCGTTGCAGCAACCCTCATCGAATGTCGGCAGAGCAAACAGGTCCGCCGCACGCAGCCAAGTCACTACTTGCTGCGGGGGCAACGAGCCGGTCAGCAGGACGGCATCCGCCAAACCCAACTCAGCCACGATTTCTCGGAGATGGGCTGGGTAGGCGGGTTCGTGGGCCGGCCCACCGATCAGCGCCAGCCGCAAGTCGGGGTGGTGGGCCCGCAGGCGGGCCAGCGCCTGTAGCAGCAAGTGCTGGCCCTTACCGTGAACGAGCATGCCGACACAGACAATTAGGCGGGCAGACGGATCGATACCGAGAGTCTGCCGCGCTTCGTCACGGTCGCCCGGCTGGTACAACTGCCGATCCACCGCGTTAGGGATAACGTGGACCTTGTTGGTATCTATGTCGTGAGCGAATGCTAACTCCCTCAGGGAGTGGGATACGCAGATAATGCCCGTGCATTGCTTGAGAGCCCACCGCAACTGGGAGCCACGCCAGCGATAGCGGAGGATCGGCCGCTCCAGGCCGCGCATGGTGATGAACACCGGCCGGCCCAACCGAAGGGCTGCCTTCACGCAGCCCACGCCGTCAGGGTAGCCGAAGTGAGCGTCGAGTACGTCAGCCGGATTCGGGCCCTCAAGGGCGCGGATTGCAGGCACGACCGCTCTCTTGACCCAATAGCTGTCCAGCCCTTTGAGTACGCCTGGCAGGTAGAACATGCCCGGCCGGATAGTGGGAAGAGCGTCCGAATAGCCGTTCGCTCTTATCGTCTCCGTCCGAGGACGCAACACGGGGAACCACGGCTCCAGGTGGATGACGCGAACGTCCGCGATCCGAGACAGTGCCTCCAGGCGCCGCTGCACAAAAAGACCCCTGCGCGGATTTCGCGGGCTGGGGTAATCCGTACTCACGCTGATGATCCGCACGATTCGTTCGCGTCCTTCCGGCAACCACTCTTTACCAGACTGCAACCACCGGAGCAACCGCCCAGGGTCTCGGCCTTAACTTCACGCCCTGACGAGGGCAGGTTTCCGTGTCTTCGGGCGTCGTGTCAAGCGGCGGTAAAGTTCGACGTAGCGCTCAACCGAACGCGCCTGGTCGTAACGCTGTTCGACAATCTGCCGCCCACGACGGGCCATCCGCTGGCATTGCTCCGCGTCGCGGAGCAGCCGCCCTAAGGCACCGGCCAGCGCCGCCTGATCCTTCACCGGCACCAGCAAACCGCTGCCTCCGTCCTCCACCAGTTCGCTATTTCCGCCGACCCGCGTGGCGACCACGGGCAAGCCAGCGGCCATTGCTTCCAGGATAGCAAAACTCATCCCCTCACTGAGAGAACTGAGCGTGAAGATGTCACAAGCGGGCAGCAACGTATCCAAATCGCGCCGCTGGCCAAGGAAACGGACGGTGTCCGCGATCTGTAGTTGGCCGATTAGATCTTGGAGCGCTTGGAGACATTCACCTTCGCCGGCGATCAACAAGAGGGGCGTCGGAGAAGGCTGCTGCCGCCCGGATTGTACAACGAGTCTCCAGGCCCGCAGGAGCGTCGCTTGGTCCTTGATGGGGCGCAGCCCGGCTACGTGGACGATCAAGGGCGTTGCCTCGGAGGCACCCAATGCCTGGCGGAGAGCCTTTCGTTCCAGACCTTCCACGGGACAAGGGCGGAAGCGATGAAGATCGACACCATTGGGGATGACCTCGACCGCCCTTTCCGACAGTCCGCCCAGGGTGCAGACCATATGGCGACTGGCGTCGCTGACGGCTGTCACTCCAGCCGTGAAGCGAGCCGCCAGGCGGCACTTGATGCGAATGTCACGCGGCATGTCGGCGAGCGGCTTTTCGACTCCATGAAAGGTCTGGAGGCAGACGCCGCCGGTGAGGCGGGCGGCTAGGCTGCTATCGAGCCAAGCGAAGTGGTTGTTGCAGTGCAGAATGTCGATGTGCTTACGGTAGGCCAGCCAGGCCAGGCGACTGCTGAAACCGAGCAGACGAGTGCGGCCTGGTTCGATCACGTAGGCGGCTGGCTTCGTCGGCAGCTGGGCCGACAGCCGAAGGTCATCCACCAGACTGATGATCGAGTGTTCAACGAGACCCTGGGAAGCGCGGATCAGGTCCAGCACCCCGGTAGCAATGCCGCCGGCACCGAAACAATCGACTACATGACCGATGTGCGGCTTCCGTCCTTGGCGAGGGGATTCTCGGGTCAGGCTGGCATCGGCATCTTCCGCGTCACTCAACAAGCGTTGCTGGGGGCCGGCTGAAGAACGGGAATAGGTTGCGCCATTCATGGAAAACCTGGGAAAGGGGGGATCTTGGCTCAAAGCCGTTCGTAGACACCGAGTAAACAGTTTTCCGGATACCTTAGACCCACGAGTTTGAGTGTTCGCCATAACGAGAGTTCGGCCAGCTGACCAAGGCGAAAACGGAATGACGTCCGGCAATCGTCCAGGTACGCGAAGTAGCGTTCTTTGAAATCATACTTAAGGAAGAGCTTGGCTAACTGTTTTCGACTGTTCATCCGATAGGCCACTGGGAAAGTATCTTTTTCCTCCGTCTTCCAGATAAATTTTTTGATGGCGTGATGGAAACGAAATGGAATGAATCGGGCCAGCAGCGCGAGAGGAGTCCATTGGTTTACAGTGAAGACTACGACCTTCCCACCTGGGCGAGTGATACGAGACAGAGCCTGGAGAGTCCGGTCTGGATCGGCGATGTGTTCGGCAACCATGCGGAGTGTCACCAATGAAAAGGTCTGGTCCGTCTGGAAATCCTCAATGCTGCTGCGAACGCGCTGGTGGACCAGATTATTCTCCTCCAGGGTGATGTCGGGGTCAACACCCACCAGAATATCACACCGATCGGCAAGTATCTGGGCAGAGGTCCGGTTATCGGGGAAAATCTCTCGTCCACAGCCAAGATCGGCCCAGGCGCAACCCGCCTGTACGAGCTTGCTCACCATCGCCTCGTAGTAGTCGTCGGGGGTGTAGTAATTGAAGCGGCGACGCAGTCGAGGCCCCCAGCCCATCCCATTAGGGCGGCTGTACTTGAGGAGAAACAGCTCTTGCAGATCTTGGTCCTTCATCGGGAAGTCTTCGGTCATCGCATGGTCTGCCATCTAACCGTGGGTAGTGCGCCAGGCCGCGAGAGGCTTGCCGGCTTCGTCACGGAATGCGCTCGGGTGCGTATGGGCGCGAGGTCCAGCCGCTTCAAGCGCACGACTGGGCTGAACCCCAGCGGAATCCTGCTCAAGCAGTTGACCCTGTGAGAGGGCTTCACAAGAGACGGCGGGATATTCCGAACTCCATCCGTTTTCTTCGCCGGTACAATCAGCATCCTGGTGGTTTGGCTGAGCGAGCGCCTGGCGTTGCTTGGCGTGAAGGCGGACCAACACCACGGCGAGGGCCACGAACCAGTAGGCCGGATCGATCTCGTGATCCGCCATAGTAAGCCCTCCGACGAACCACCCATATAAACCGACTTCGATCCCCATCGCCAACCATTCGACTCGGGTTACCGTCGTGGAGGTTGCCTGCCGCCGAATCCGCCGCAGGCACCAGATGGTGCCTGCGAAGGCACACATCCAGGGGATGAAGCCGGCAAGTCCGGTCTCGCACAGGATGGTTAAGTAAGAGTTATGAGCGGATCGACGCCCCTCCGTGAGATACGAAGCATCGAGATACTGGGGGCTTACGTCGGGGTAGTTGCGGTAGCCAACTCCCCCCAGCGGGTAGTCCTGAAACATCTGCCAACTCGCTTCATTCGTGACCAGCCGGCAATTCGCCGATGCCTCTGCCTCTGGATCCTTGATCGTGGCGATCCATTGCCAATAGTCGGGCGGTGCCAAGCGCACGATGTAAAGAAGGGCGACCACGAGAAATACAGGGAGGATTCGGATCGAGACCCTGCGGGGCAGCAAGAAGAGTAGCGCGATCGCTTGCCCAATTAGGGCGAGAAAATAGGTTCGTTGATACGACACGACAATGCTGTTCAGGACGAAGGGCAAGGCGCAACAACAGAGGACGCGCTCGAAGGTGCTGCCGAAGATAACGAACAAGAAGAGGGTCGGGACGAAGAGGATCATGACGGAGCTTTGCGCGTCTGGAAGGACACCAATTTCACGGCCGAGTGACCCTGGCACATACCCCCACGAGATACCGAAGGTGTGCATAAACGCGGCATGCCAGACCCCAATCACACAGGCGACCATGAGGAGGGAGAGATGCCGCTCGTTGCGCAGGACACGGGGCAAGAGGGAAGCCAAGAGTACCGTTTTGGCCACCTCCCAGATGCGTACCATCGCGACCTCTGAACTTACGACGGCCCAGCAAGCACTCAGCGCCCCCACAGCGAGAAAGGCCCACAGCAGACGCAGTAACACGCCTTCCCTACCAACGGCATCCACCCCGCAGGGCCGGTGGATTAAGCAGGCTGCAAGGAACGCACTAGTGGTGAGGAGTTGATATCGGACCTCCGGCCCAAAGATCACCGGGTTCAAGAAGTACGCGAGCATACAGTTGATGGCCCCGACGAGTGGTGCGTTGAGGCTTGCCACCCCGAGACCGCCAAATAGCGTCAGGTATAAGAAAACTTTCATCGGAGCCTCAACCCAGAGTCACAGTCAGTAGCAAGGACACTGGCCCGCCGGTGTTGCCCCGTTCATGCCGGGATTGGGGCTTGTCCGCTGCGGTGCGCTACCATGAAGAGTGCATTGTTGGACCGGACAAACCATTTGTCGAGCGTGTACGTCAACCAGAAGCGTTTAATGGACCGCCAGTGAGTGATTATGTTGTCAAAGTGGTTCTCGCTGAGCAACCCGGTAAGGACTTCAGCGCTAATCCCGAGTTGTGGGCGTTCAACCAGACCTTGATCAACCGCAACTTGCGCCTGCGATCGTGCGGGAGTGGAGAGAAGGCCCATCCTTCGGAGCAATCCCCTGCCAAGAACATCCGGCCGGTAATATTCCCGTTGCACGAACTCGTACATGGCCACGTCCAAACTGGATAACGCCTTCTGAACACGTCCCCAGCGCGCCTGGGGGGAAGGCTCAAACGCCGTATAGATTACTCCCGCATCCTTACAAACGCGGATAAAGTGCCGGTAAGTGGCCAGGTAATCTGGCAGATGATGTAAGAAGCTTGATGAGCAAATGATGTCAAACCGTTCGGGCGTCCGTTCCAGGAAGTATCAACATCTCCATGAACGATCTGGAGGCGGCTCTCGTCTGCCTTTGATACTTTGCCGCGCAGTCGCTCAAGCATACCTCTCGAAATATCGACTGCTGTAACGGCACAGCCCAGAGCCAGGAATTTTAGTAGCGTCAGGTTTCCAGTCCCCGCCCCACAATCCAGTACACTAAGTGGCTTCTGGGCATGCTTGAGCAAGCCCATGATTGTTGCGATATCCGCATTGAATATTGCTTGGGCGAATGAATTCCTGATATACGGCATGGTCGCGTCATATGCGCCCGCTTCGACATCGTGGTAGACCTCATTCGCTTTCAGTATTTCTTCGTGTGACATTCCTCATCTCCCGCACGCAACCTTCTCACCACAACACCCATAGCCAGTTGAAAATTCAGTCATGCGGAATGCCGATTCCGGCTGACCGACCTTGGCCGACTTGCTCGTAACGATGGCCGCTGAGCAACTCTTGGTAATAATAGTCCACCAACTCACCGCCGTCCCCAGGAAACGCCGTTCGCATCGGAGCCAAGTCATCGTGCAGTCCCGCTCACGGAGTTGATGGCGTAGCCGTTGACAGGAGGTATAGGGGGCGCTATGTCCCCAGAATGTTCCCCGTCTCGCCTGGATCTGCCCCAACTGGAGGGCCATGCCAGCTAACAAGTCCTTGATGTCGCCCAGCCATTGCCGCAGCCCACCCCTCCAGGGTCGCAGCACTTGCCGCAGGTTGAAGCCAATGCCATGAAACGCCAGTATCATCGTTCCCCCAGGTGCCAGCACACGTGCCAACTCACGCAGAGCCGTTTCCTGGTGCATGTAGTTGATAGCCACCCGGCAGACAACATGACTGAACGTCGCATCGGCTAAGGGCAGTCGCTCCCCCTCGCCTTTGAGAAAGTGGATGCGACCGCTCTCTTGCCGACCGCAGCGGCACGAAGTCTCATCGGGATCCACACCAACCAGTAAGGCTGTCTTGTTTAGCTCTTCAATAACGCGAAGCGTCTGGCCGGCACCGCAACCGACATCCAGCACGCCTGTAGCCTCGCCGATGTCAGCCCGCTCCAGAACTGCTACCGTCATATCTCGGCTCTGGGTCGCCAGCGAGCCCGTGTGGTAGGAGACCGGGGCAAGGAGGTAGGTGGGCATAGCTCTCAGATGCTTGGGTATGGTTAATGAGGAATGAGGAACACCCCTTCCAGCCGAATTCCTCACGAGGACACAAGGCGGGGAGATGTCGTTGGTCGTCGAACCCGCGTCCGTGCCGGCGCTTCCGTGTCGAGCCGCGTCAACTCTTCGGAGATTGCCCGCACCCGGACGGCCCAGCCCTCGGTCGCCACCAGCGCTGAACGACGCCGGTCGTTCTCGCAAGAACGATCAGTGATCGCCTTTTCCAGAGCGGCGACCCAGCCGTCCGCACCCTCGGCGATCCGCACCTCCGGCTCGTACACCCGTACTTCGGGCAGCGGAGTGGAGACCACGGGCAGGCCAGCGGCCAGATACTCTCGCAGCTTGATCGGATTCATGTTCCGCGTCAGTTCGTTGATCTTGTGCGGGATCGTGGCCACATCAAAGCCTCGAGAATAGTGCGGCAGATCCGCATGTGGCCTCTGACCGAGGAAGTGCATGTTGGGGATCAACCGGAACCGCGCGATGTCGATCTGGACCTTACCGACCAGCGCGATGGACCACTGCGGACGGCGCCGAGCGACCTCCGCAAGCAAGTCGAGATCCTGCCAGTCCTGGATCAAACCATAGTAGCCGATGACTGGCCGCGGCAGGTCGGCAAGATCCGGAGCCACCGGGAAGTCGGCAGTCAATGCCTGGGCGAAATGGTCGTACAGGACGCCATGTGGGACGAAGAGAGTGTTGGAGTTATAGACCCGCTTCGAGTTGTACAGCGCCTGACTGGTGGTGAGGACCAGATCGGACATTTCGCACAATTCACGGTCGAGCCGGCGAGTGGTCTCCACATCATAGCCGGAGAAGGCGGCGAACTCGTCCACGCAATAGTAGATCACCCGCTCCTCGCCGAAGCTGCCGACTAGGGGCCCGACATCGGCAGTGAAACTCCACACCTGGCGCCGGCCGGGCAAGTGGCGAAGGGCTCTGCGAGTCTGAACCTGGAGCAGCCAGCGGTTCAGTTTTCGCGCCAGCGACGAACTGGGCAGCGGTACGACGAACGGAGTGAGAACCCAGAAACGCTCATCGACCTGCACCAACCCTCGGCGAAATTGCTTCAGCTTTTCGAGGATGGAACTGAAGTCGCGACGGTTGAGCGATGGCCGGCGCGAGGCATGCCAGTTGATCCACAGGACATTGTTCGACTTCGACAATTCGCGCATAACATGGTGTTTGCTGGTCGGGTCGAAGAAGTAGTTGTTCGCCAGGCAAATTATGGTCTGATCTTTCATCGTTCCGCCTTCTTCCAGGTGACGCGCTCGATTCCCGTGACGCCGCGCAAGGCTCCCAGCCAGGCCGCTGTATTGACCATGCAGAAGTAGAAGGGAACCCCCACCACCGCCGGCCAGCGGGCGTTCGCTCTCGTCAGGCCAATCAGGGCACAGCCGTAAAACGCTACCTGGGCAAGCAAGAGCGCGATGGCGACAAGATCCGGCCCTGGTCGCCAGGCCAAGGCGATGTTGACGCCAAGGATGACCAGCAGGCACCAAGGCACCAGCCAACGGAGAACCTTGTGCGATAGGTACGACCACAACAATTGCGGGCGAAACGGACCGGGCACACCCTGTCCGCGGAGCAACTCGCGGAACGCCCCGGCCACGATGCGTACCTTGCGGCGAAACTCCTGCCAGACATCCATGGTGGCGTTTTCGGTGGCAATAGCCGACGGGTCATAGAGAACCCGCTTACCAGCCAAGGCCACGTTCATGCCGATGATGAAGTCGTCGAGGATTGTATCGCTTGGCAAGGTTCGGAATAATTCCTTGCGGAGTGCGTACATGCCACCATCCACGGTGACTGTCGAACCTAGTTCCGACTCACGCAGCTGGATAAAGCGCTCGTACTTGTAATAAAGTCCCTCACCCTCGCCGAAGGGCGCATCCTCGCTTTTAATGCGAACATCGCCGGTAACGGCTCCAACCGAGGAGTCGGCGAAGTGCCGAATCAGGCGGTTGAGCGCGTCAGGCCGGAACAAGACGTTGGCATCGCAGAGAACGATGATCTCCCCCGCAGCGGCAGGAACAGCCCGGTTCAGCACGGAAATTTTGCCGCTCCGTGGGGTCGAGGCCAGCAGTTTCACTCCCCGCGACTCGTACGCGCGGACGATGTCGTTGGTGCCATCTTCACTGCCGTCGGAGGCCACAATGATTTCCAAGCGGTCGGCTAGATAGTCGATCTTCAGGCTGTTCTCCACCTTCTCCCGTATGATCTTGCACTCGTTGTAGGCGGGAATGATCAGAGTCACGCGAGGCCTGATCTCATCGGTCTGATGTTGCTTTCTTGCCCCCAACAGATGCAAAACGCCAAGCAACAAAGGGTAGCCGAGGTACACATACGTAACAAGAAGGATGGCCGCTGCAAGGATGATCCATAGTCCCTCATCCCAGGTGATTAAAGCCACTTCAGCAAACCCGCCGTATTAGGGTGAAGCAAGGACATCGACCTATGTCAGATAACTGCCCTTACAAGAGCAAAACAGAGGCCAACCGTGGGGCAGAAGCTGTTTCGGAGGGCCAAAAATTTGTAAATAATTACCTGTTAACGACTTCTGCAAATCATATCTTCTTAGAAACATTGAAAGCTTGTCGGTCGAATTCGTTTACACCGAAGGAAGACTGTAAACTAAAATGGACAAGTGGAGTCTCGCAAAGGGTTATGAGGGAAGCGGGCCATTACACCGCTGCCTAGACGGGATCTTGAGGCCGCTCAAATAGCCCACATGAGGATGGTACAGCCACCGGTCGGGGAGAGGTCTGAGGGAATCGCTTATCTCCGGAGTATCGGGCACCGAGCAAGGCAGCGATTCTGCCGACCTGGTAGCGTCTGTGAAACTGCCGCAAAGTCCCTGCAGGATCGGCTGGAACAAGGGAGTCCTCTCTGCGATCCGAGGCTATACGAAATAGGATATCCGCGATCGTCTCAGGGTGATCGGGATCACCAACCTGATCCGCTAAGCCAGCTCGCGTCATAATGTCGGCAATGGCCCCGTCTCGGGCAGCGATGGCCACCACGGGTTTTCCGACGCCGAAGTACTCGTAAAGTTTCCCAGGGACTTGCGGCTCGACGATCCCTCCACAGAGACCAACTGCCAGCAGCACGTCCGAGCCGAGCATGTATTCCAGCGCCTTCCGATGGGCCACCTGGCCGAGCAAGCGGACGGACGATCCGATCCCATACTGGCCTGCGAGTTGATCGAGAGGTTCGCCTTCGAAATCCCGTTGCCCGAGCAGTTGCAGGCAGATAGGCCGTCCTAGTTCCCCTCTATCTTGCAACATCCGCACCGCTTTGAAGAGAGGCTCCGGACGCCGCGTGGCGTAGAAATTTCCCGCGTGGGTCAGAACAAACGATTTCTCATCGACAGTCCGCCGGGGCATCAAGTCAATAAAATCCTCGGGGTCAAAGCCATTCGGGACCGTAACGAAACGGCCTTTCCGCTGGGGAAACCGGCTCATAAAATCCCGGCGAGCAGGCTCGGTATTGCAAATGACATAGTCGGCACCGCGCACCACCTGGCTTTCCAGCCAAGCATCAACGCGGTCAATCGAGGCATAAGGAATGTCACGCCGCATCGGCGTGCCTCGCCAAGGGTCGCGGAAATCCGCGACCCACGGCAAACCGGTCAGTCGCTTGGCCAGCAGAGCGATAAGATGAGTCGTCCAGCACGGGGCGGAGGAATAGATAGCCGCGCAGTTGTGCCGACCGATAGCCTTGATGGTAGCTCGTAGTCCCCAGGGCAGCCAGCCGATGGCCATGTCAGGAACTTGGAGCCAACGGCTGAACCAATCGACCCATCCCCTGTCCGAGCTTGTGCGAGACGCTGCGGAAGCCATTGAGTCAATTTCGGGAGTCCCACCGCGCACGCGCCTGGGGAAATTCTGTACCATGGACCACAATCGCCGGCATCGGGCCGACAGGTACGGTGCCGGCGTCCGGTAGACAACCAAGTCGCTGGGAAGTCCGTGTAGGAGAGCGGGATCTGCAACCATTGACGACTCCTTATCGGCCGTCACCACAATGGACCGCCAGCCCCATGCGGGCAGATGGCGCACTAGAGCCCGGGTCCGATGCGTCCCACTGGTGGCATCAGGCGGAAAGTAATAAGCAAGACACAACACCGATTTCCGCATAGACTGTCCTCTGTAAATCCCTATCGACCTGTACCCGCCGGCGTTCCGAGGCTCAACTCTGTTCGCCAACCCGCCCGGCTACCAATAGTAGAGATGCTATCGATGGCCCGAAAGGTCAATCGGGTAAGAGTCTGTTCCAAAAAGCCGCTGGCGACTTAGCCTGTATCGATGCTCTAATACACACGCCCGATAAGCCTGCCCAGTTTACCCGCGAGAATGCCCGGAAATCATGGGATCTGGTCGCCGAAATCGGACAGCATCACCGAGCGTGTGTATAAGTCGCCAGCGGCTTTTTGGAACAGATTCTTACTTCTTGGCTCTTCTCCAGAGCGTCGCCGATCGGCATCAGCCGACATTGAGGGGCACGGCGATTTGCGTGAACACGTCGGAATTCTGCGGCTTAATGGCAAGGTAAACCAGCGAATGACCCGCCAACGACAACCCCGTCGTGTCATACACCATGCCATTGTAACCACCCACGCCCGG
>DATNCY010000012.1:0-3587 GCA_035553375.1 Gemmataceae bacterium | reverse complement strand
CTTGCCGCCACTGAGCGCGACATGACCGGCCTTTGTGTCGATCGCGGTGACGTTGGCCTTGAGGTGCAGATTGATCGCGAAGTCCGGGTAAAAGCCGTCGGGGCGCAGCGGCAGCCAGTCCTCCGGCGCGCTGCCGGCAAGGTAATCCTTCGACAGGTTCGGGCGGTCGACGGGCGCTGCCGTATCGTTGCTCAGCATGGTGATCTGGCCGCCATAACCTTCGCGCCTCAGCATTTCCGCCGCGGCAAAACCGGCGGCGCCACCACCGACGATCACGATCCGGCCCGGAGCGCCTGCCGGCGCCTTCTTCGCCGGCTGCGGCTGATCCAGCTTCCGCCGCACGAAGATGCGGCCGCCTTCCTGCTCAACCTGCCAGACCGAGAGCGGCGAGAGCGCCGGCGGACACGTCGCCTCGCCGGTGCGCAGATCGAAACAGGCATGATGCCAGGGGCAACGCACGCTGGTCCCGACCACAAGCCCGTCGGCGAGCGGCCCGTGATAATGGCTGCAATGCGCATCGATCGCGAAAATCTCCGAGCCGGCGCGCGCCAGCAGCACCTCTTCGTCGCCGACATGGCCGTGCAGCGTGTCGTTCTTGAAGTCTTTTGCGCTGACGCCCAAAGCGAGATCGGGACCTGCGGGTGAGTTCTGTTCTCCGGCCATGTCGATGTCCTCCTTCGCTATTGATGAAGTTGGTGCAGGGAAGTTCCCGCCAAAATACCAAACTGCGGCGCCGCTATCGGTTCCTGGACTATAACCCGTGCATGACAAAGTTGGTCCAGACGCAAATGGACGCGGCCGCGTCGGAATACTTGTGGTTGCGTCGAGTGCAGGCGGCTGGAGCGGCCGGAAGCGACCCGGCATATATCCGGCGACGCCAGAATACCCTTCGCATCAGACTGGCTATCGAAATCGATCTAGACACCGCGAGCGACTTCGCGGTGCAGGCGCATTTGGTCCGGCTGACACAGCTAGCTGGCCGTGACCCGGATGACATGAACAGCATTGCGCGCATGCTGGTCGGGCTGGGTCACGCCATTGAGATTGGTTGCCCGTGCTGACAGCATGACTTCGCCCTCGGTCAGCTCAACCTCTGCTTCAAAACGTTGCCAAGACATCTGATGGCGCCGCTCGACCCTGGTTCGCCGCCACGATATCCCCCCATCGGTGCTGACCTCGACGAAGTCGATCTCGGTCGTGCCCCAGGACCAACCCGACACGCGCAGCCTCCCGCACGGCACCACGGAATTCGCGGCCGGATACACAATGAGCGCCTCAGGCGGCACTTCCCAAACCGGAACGGTCGCAGCGGTCGGCGTTCCATCCTCACTTACCACCGGGTCGTTATACAGTTCGCTGACAAACACCCCCGTCGCACGCTGGGTGGCAGCCCTGATGTGGCAAAGCCACTTGACCGAGTTCGTCCCGTAAAACCCCGGCACGAACAAGCGGACAGGGTAGCCATGTTCCGCAGATAGTTGTTCACCATTAAGCTCGTAGGCGAGCAGAACATCGCCCATCTTGACCCGTTCGACCGGAACGTCCTTCACATAGCTTTCCGCCGACCACTCGGCATAGCTGCCGCGATCAGGCGCATAAAGCCACAGAAACGTCGCCTCCGGGTTCAAGCCAACGCTGTCCATGACGTCGAGAAGGCTGGCTCCTGCCCACACGGCGTTCGAGGCGTTCCTCGTTGCGATCTTCTCATTGTGCGGAAAGCCCGCGCACTTGATGAACGCCTCGATCTCATGCTTGCGAAACTTAAGCATGTCCTGAAACGACAGCGCGCAAGGCCGCTCGATCAGACCGGAGAGATGCAGCCTCCACGTCTCGCGTTCGATACGTGGAATACCGAAATGGGCGAGGGCAAACACGTCCGAACTCGGCGTGATCCTGTCGACCAGTTCGTCGGCCGAAACGCGAAAACGGAACGTCTTGTCGGGCTGCATCGGCGAAGCCGGACGCCAGCCGCCGCTCATGACATCGTTGTCGCTCATGTCGTCCTCATCTCGGTTCAGACTATTATCGCTCGATCCAGCGTCTGCGACGCCTATGGGCCGTGACTTCGAGAACCTGAGGCGACCTGCGGTTCGCCGATAACCTCCATGAGAGCCGCCGGGGCAAGACACCCGGCATGGAAACCCGCCAGATCAGCCGCTTTTGGCGCTGGGATGATAGCGATTGACGAGCTGCAAGGTGTTGCGATCGGTGTGATGCATTTCCGTGCCGGTAGCGGCGAGCTTCAGGAGCAGATCGGATGTATAGCTCAATGCGCCGTCGCTGATCGTGAAAGTGCTCTTGAAGTCCCGGATCTCTGCGCGTTCCAGCAGGTACTTGTTCTGCAGCACGCCATAATGTGCCACCCCAGGTTTGGCGTCGAACCTGAGGACCTTGTCGTGCGGTTTGGCGCTACTGCCGGCGAGGATCGCGATACCACGCCCGAACACCACATTGCGCATGACTTCGCCGTGATCCTTGTCCCATAAAAGGAAGCCGACCTCATCGTGGAAAGGGTCCATCGCTTCCTCCCCGTGGCGCCACGCAGTCATACCGTAATGCAGGCCCCACAATACCTGTCGGCCGTTTTCCTGGACGGGGATCGGCTTGAACCAGGCCTTTTCGAAATAGGTGGTCTCGGTGGTCCAATTGTCCTTGTTATGGTACGAAAGATCGACCCCCACGTCGCCTTCCCATTCACCGACGAATGGCGTCAGCGGCCCCAGCTTCCGCGAATAGGGAATTTCGTTGGGCATGATATCTCCTTCTCATTAGTCCCGATTTGTCTTGTAGCTGGTGCGGCAGACGCCCAGCTTTGTGGGTCCAGGATGAGATGGTCGAGCATCAAGTCCAAGCGGCAGAAGGATCAATGTGAACCTATCGTCATGACCGATTTTCCAGAGCCCCTTGTGGGCAACGAACATCCGCCCGATCCCACGCGAGGATCCGCCATCAAACATTCATCGAAAATGCATCTTATGTCAAATAGAATGCAAAGTCCTGACGCGTTTCGGCGAAGTCAGTCTGACGCAACTGACTCAGACTTCGCGGCCTGTGCTGATCCGCGCAGCTACGCGCTGTTCCAAGCACCATCGCCACCACTGGACCGGCGAATGTCCGTACCGAGCGGGAAGACTTCAATCGCACTCAAGGGATTACTTCTGCAGATCGCAATCCACGATCCGTCAACAAAGCGATCGAGCGGCGAAGTAACACCGTTAGAAGCTTTCGCGATTGCCTTGTTTGGCAAGATGGAGCGGGCGAAGGGAATCGAACCCTCGTATGCAGCTTGGGAAGCTGCCGTTCTGCCATTGAACTACGCCCGCGCGTTCCCTTGATTAGCCGAGACTGGGCGATCCGCCAAGCGGCTTGGCGCGGCCGCGGATGGCCGGCCGTCCACCGCTACCTTAACCCAGGCTCAAGATTCCGGGTGCGCGACTTTGTGACAATGTTATGATGCTGCCGGGGTTGGGGTGGCGTTATGGGGCGTAACTACGCAATCTTTGACACCGGCATCGGTCGTTGCGGCATCGTGTGGAGCGAGGCCGGCATCGCGGCCGTGCAGTTGCCGGAAGCACGGGAAATCGACA
>DATNCY010000011.1:0-6344 GCA_035553375.1 Gemmataceae bacterium | reverse complement strand
ATGCCGACCGGACGCTCGACGACTACGAGCGGGCGCGTAGCCTCGTGGCCCAGCGGGCCGTTTCCGAGCAGGAAGCGGTGACCAAGCGCCTGCTGCACGAAGAGGCCGTCCGGCAGTGGCAGCGGGCACAGCGTGAGCACGCCCTGTTGCTGGCCGGGGCCTGGCAGCCCGACATTGACATTGCCCGTGCCGCGGTCGAGCAAGCCGAGGCCGACGTGTCGCAGATCAGCACGGAGATCGAGCGGGCGACGGTGCGTTCGCCGATCGACGGCCAGGTGTTGCAGGTGAACGTGCGCCAGGGCGAGCACGTCGCCGATCAGTCGCAGCAGGCGCTGATGGTCATCGGGCGGCTGAATCCGCTGCACGTGCGGGCCGACATCGACGAGCACGACATCGCCGAGTTTCACGTCGACGGGGAGGCCGTCTTGCAGTTTCGTGGCAAGAACGATCGGCACTATCCGCTCAAGTTCGTGCGCGTCGAGCCGTATGTGGTGGCCAAGCGGTGGCTGACCGGCGACAACACCGAGCGGGTCGACACGCGGGTGTTGCAAGTGATTTACGCCGTGGAGGAGGCCGACTTAGACGTCTACGTCGGCCAGCAGGTCGATGTCTTCATCGACACCGGCAACTGACTATGGGTGTCTTGAGTTGCCGTTATTTGCATATACAAAGAAAGGAGACCGTTATGGGAACGAACCGACAGCACCAATCACACAAGGGGAACGCCATGAACGAGACGAAGAACCTGAGTCGCCGAGAGGCGATCGCCCTGCTCGCCGGCGGGACGGCAGCCGGCTTTCTGGCCGCCGAGACGAACGCCCACGCCGAGGAGAAGCAGGCCCCGCAAGCGAAGTTCGACTACGACGTGGTGATCGTCGGCGGCGGGCCGGCGGGCCTGAGTGCCGCCCTGGTCCTGGGCCGGTCCTGCCGCAAGGTGCTGGTGTGCGACGCGGGGAAGCCGCGGAACCACACCTCCGCGGCCGTTCACGCGTTCTTCTCGCGCGACGGAATCAGCCCCGCCGAGCTGCTCAAGATCGGGCGGGAGCAGCTCGAACCCTACGCCGTGGAGTGGCACGACGGACGGGTCGACGAGGCCGAGAAGGTGGAGACCGGGTTCAAGGTCACGCTGGGAAAGGACAAGGTTGTCGTCGCGCGGAAGCTCGTACTCGCCACCGGTGTCACCGACAAGCTTCCCGACATCCCCGGCATTCGGGATTGGTGGGGGATCGGGGTGCTGCACTGCCCGTTCTGCCACGGGTGGGAGGTGCGGGACGAGCCGTGGGCGTGCATCGCCCCCGCCGAGCAGGCGGTCGAGTGGGCGACGTTGCTCTCGGGCTGGAGCAAGTCCCTCACCTACCTCACCAACGGCGGACCGCGGCCGACCGCCGACCAGTTGAAGTGGCTCAAGGACCACCGCGTTGCCGTGCGGGAGGAGAAGATCGCCGGGCTGGACGGCAAGGAAGGGAAATTAATCGGGGTGACGTTCGACGGCGGCCAACCGCTCGGCGTGCGGGCGGTGTTTGTCCTTCCGGAGTCTGTTCAGCGCTCCGACCTGCCGAAGAAGCTCGGGTGCAAGGTGCTGACGGAGGGTCGGCAGGCCGGCACCATCGAGACGGACGCGTTCGGTGCGACCTCAGTCCCCGGCTTGTATGTCATCGGTGACGCATCGTCCGCCGGCATGCAGAGCGTGCCCGGAGCGGTGTCTGATGGCAGCATGGTGGGCGTGGCCGTTCAACGCGCCTTGGTGAAAGAAGATGTCGAGCGGGTCTGATCATGTATCGTCTTGAACTCAAAGTGCCTCCTCCGGTCGTGGCTCTGTGCCTCGCATTTCTCATGTGGTTTGCGCCTTCACTTGGCCAGCCCGAGGTGCCGCTCCAAGTCCGCGTTGGCATGGCACTCGTCCTTGTCCTCATCGGGCAGAGCATCAGCATCGCTGGCATGGTCGCCTTCCGCAGCGCACGAACCACAATCAACCCGACGAAAGCCAGCGCCGCCTCATCGTTGGTCACCACCGGCGTCTATCGCTTCACGCGCAACCCTATGTACCTTGGCCTGCTCCTCACGCTCTTGGCTTGGGCCGTCTTCTTGTTCAATCCGGTGGCGCTCCTGTTTGTTCCCATTTTCGTGCTGTACATCAATCGCTTCCAAATCAAACCCGAAGAGCAGGTGCTGTCGTCTCTCTTCGGAGCGGAGTACATGGCATATAAGGGCCAGGTGCGTCGGTGGCTCTGAGGCCTAACCCCTCCATCGAGCGGACGTGCCACGGCAGGCTTCGCCTGCGGCGTCACGCCGCTCATTTCGAACGTTCGTATGATCATTTCCCATCTGCCGATGGGGCAAGAAACCGCCGAAGCCCGGCGTCCCAGCCCCGGACTCCCGCCACAAAAAGTTCAATAGCCATCTGGTCGCCCCGACATGATTTTTCTCTTTTGATACCCAGCGTTTTCGGCACGTCTCGCCGGGTTCAATCAAGTCGCGTCTAGCAGAGTCTTTTTCGCGCGTCGCTGCAAAGCTTTATTCCAGTCGGCCTTTCCGAGTTCAAACGGTCGGCAAGGGCGGCAATTCGGGTACGCTCGGCGGTATTGCCAAAGGACGCTCGCCCCTGCACGTGGTTGCCGACTGGCCCGGCTACTTTCCAAACGGTCCCCAAGTCGTGCGGATGCTCATTTAAGCGGGTGCGGACCCGAACGCACGAGACCCTGACCAGTCAGGAACCTCATTCACCGACCTTGATTCACCGGGCTGCTTCTTCGTCCCGCCACAAGGCGACCCTCGCCGCGGCGCTGTCTGGCGCCGCGAGTTGCTTGTCGTGCATGGTCGTCTTACGATCGGGCGAGGTCGAAGCGATCGAGGTTCATCACCTTGTTCCAGGCCGCGATGAAGGCATGGACGAACTGCTTCTGGGCGTCGGAACTTCCGTAGACCTCCGCCAGGGCGCGGAGTTGGGAGTTCGAGCCAAAGAGGAGGTCGACGCGCGTGCCGGTCCACTTCAGTTCACCCGTTTTCCGATCGCGGCCTTCGAAGACGTCGGCGTCTTGCGAAACCGGCTTCCAAGCGGTGTTCGAATCGAGCAAGTTCACGAAAAAATCGTTGGTCAGCGCCTCGGGCCGCTTGGTAAATACGCCGTGTCGGCTCGGACCGGCATTCGCGTTCAAGACGCGCATGCCGCCCACGAGCACCGTCATTTCGGGCCCGGTCAGGGTCAGCAATTGCGCCTTGTCCACCAGCAGCGCTTCGGCCGGTACGGTATATCGGCCCTTGAGATAATTGCGGAAGCCATCCGCGATGGGTTCGAGCACGTCAAAAGATTCCACATCGGTCTGCTCCTGCGAGGCGTCCATGCGCCCCGGCGTGAAGGGAACGACGACCTCGTGCCCGGCATTTTTCGCCGCTTGCTCGACGCCTGCGCAACCGGCCAGCACGATCAAATCCGCCAGCGAGACCCGCTTGCCGCCAGTCTGAGCGCCGTTGAACGCGCTCTGGATACCTTCCAGGGTCTTCAGCGCCTTCGCCAGTTGGGCGGGCTGGTTGACTTCCCAATCCTTCTGCGGCGCCAGGCGAATGCGGGCGCCATTGGCGCCGCCGCGCTTGTCGGAGCCGCGGAAGGTGGACGCAGAAGCCCAAGCCGTCGATACCAACTGCGAGACCGCCAGACCGGAAGCCAAAACCTTGCTCTTCAGAGAGGCGATGTCCCGCGCATCGATCAAGGGGTGATTGACCGCGGGAATGGGATCCTGCCAGATCAGTTCTTCCTTAGGAACCTCCGGGCCGAGATAACGCGCGCGCGGGCCCATGTCGCGGTGCGTCAGCTTGAACCACGCCCGCGCGAACGCGTCGGCGAGTTGCTCGGGGTGCTCCAAGAAACGCCGCGAGATTTTTTCGTAAGCCGGGTCGAACCGCAGCGCGAGGTCGGTGGTGAGCATGGATGGCGCGATCCGCTTCGCGGGGTCGTGCGCATGCGGCACGGTGCCGGCGCCTGCGCCGTTCTTCGGCCCCCACTGGTTGGCGCCGGCCGGGCTCTTCGTGAGCTCCCACTCGTAGCCGAAGAGATTTTCGAAGTAGTTGTTGCTCCACTTCGTGGGTGTGGCGCTCCAGGTGACCTCCAGACCGCTGGTGATGGTGTCGCCGCCCTTGCCGGAGCCAAAGCGGTTCTTCCAGCCCAAGCCCTGCTCGTCGAGGCCGGCCGCTTCCGGCTCTGGCCCCACATTCGACGCGGGGCCGGCCCCGTGGGTTTTGCCGAACGTGTGGCCGCCGGCGATCAGGGCCACGGTTTCCTCGTCGTTCATCGCCATGCGGCGGAAGGTTTCGCGGATGTCGATCGCCGCGGCGACCGGATCGGGCTTGCCGTCCGGACCTTCGGGGTTGACGTAAATCAGGCCCATCTGCACCGCGGCCAGCGGATTCTCCAGGTTGCGGCCGTGCGTCTGTCCATCCGGCGTGTCGTCGGACACGAGCACCCCGCCCGCCTTGTCGACGCCCTCCGAACCGTGGGAATATCGGACGTCGCCGCCCAGCCAAGTCGTCTCGGCGCCCCAATAGACGTCCTGATCCGGCTCCCAGACGTCCTCGCGGCCGCCGCCGAAACCGAAGGTCTTGAATCCCATCGTTTCCAGCGCGACGTTGCCCGTCAGCACGATCAGATCAGCCCAGGAAATCTTGCGGCCATACTTCTGCTTGATCGGCCACAGGAGCCTGCGCGCCTTGTCGAGGCTGACGTTGTCGGGCCAACTGTTGAGCGGGGCGAAGCGCTGCTGGCCCCTTCCGCCGCCGCCGCGGCCGTCCCCCGTGCGGTAGGTGCCGGTGCTGTGCCAGGCCATGCGAATGAACAACGGGCCGTAGTGGCCGAAATCCGCCGGCCACCAGTCCTGCGAATCGGTCATCAGCGCCGCGAGATCTTTCTTCACGGCCGCCAGGTCGAGGCTTTTGAACTCTTCCGCGTAGTTGAAGTCCTCGTCCATGGGATTGGACTTGGAGGAATGCTGGTGCAGGAGTTCGAGCTTCAACTCGTTCGGCCACCAGTCGCGATTCGACGTGCCGCCGCCGGCGGCGTGGTAAACGGGGGATTTGGCTTCGGTTGACATGTGTTTTCTCCTCTCGATGCCTTGTGACGGCCTTAGTTTACCCGCTTGATCCAGCAGCCACAATCGGCGGGAATCTGCCGCGCCGCCCGCTAGGCCAGTCATTCGGGCCAGCGTAAGCCGGCTTCCTAGCGGCGGTCAATCGACATGCGACGCGCGGGCTCGCCCGGATTCGGATTCCCTCTGGAAAGATCGCGGGCTCCCTCTTGACAAGCATACAGTTGCATATACAATCAACATCAGGAGGCACGGAATGGGAGCCGAGCAGATGCAAGCAATGATTGAGAAGGTCGCCAGCGAGTGCGTGGCCGTTCGGCTACGCATGTTGAATCGCATCATCACCAACATCTACGACGACGCCCTGCGGTCGCTCGACCTGAAGGTGAGCCAGATGAACATTCTGGTCGCCGCCGCCAAGATGGGTACGGCTCGCCCCATTGAAGTTTGCGAACATCTGCATCTCGACGTTTCGACCCTCAGCCGCAACGTCGAACGAATGAAGGCTCGCGGCTGGCTGGAAGTTGTGCCCGACGAGGACGGCCGCTCGCAGCCTTTTCGCCTGACGCCGCAGGGACGCAAGCTCCTGGAAAAGGCGGTTCCGGCCTGGAGCGAGGCGCAACAGCAGGTCAAGAAGGTTCTTGGGGAAAGATTCGTGGAGCAGTTGAACCAGGCCATGAAGCGAGTCAGCAAAGGGGCGGCCGCAAGGTAATTTTTTCGCCACATAGTTGCATATACAACACGGTGCGCCATGAAGCTCGAAGATCATCCGACCGTGCAGCGGATTCGCCTCAAGACCGTACCTTCCGTTCCGCCCGCGAAGGAGTCGCTGGATGCCGGATGGCTGAAGCAACTGGTCCTCGACGCTGGCGCCGATGACGTCGGTTTTGTCGAGATTGGGAGGCCCGCTCTGGATGACCAACGAGAAGACATCCTCAAGGCGTTCCCCTACAGCAAGACACTGATCAGCTTCGTGGTTCGCATGAATCGAGAGGCCATCCGGACGCCGGCTCGCTCGGTCTCCAACACCGAATTTCACCACAGCGGGGATGAGGTCAATGACATTGCCCGAAGCGTGGTTCAGACTCTGGAAGACCGGGGAATCCGAGCCATGAACCCAGCAATGGGCTTCCCGATGGAGATGGACCAGTTCCCCGGCAAGGTCTGGGTCGTGTCGCACAAGCCGGTCGCTGTGGCGGCAGGGCTAGGAATGATGGGCATTCACCAAAACGTGATCCATGAAAAGTTCGGCAATTTCATCCTGTTGGG
>DATNCY010000010.1:0-6821 GCA_035553375.1 Gemmataceae bacterium | reverse complement strand
GCTGACGGTGATCGAAACCTGCCGTCGCCAGAACCGCGATGTCTTCGCTTGGATGACAACTACTGTTCAAGCTCACTTTGCCGGTCAATCAACACCGTCCCTTCTGTCCGAGGTCTGAACGGTTACGTGCGATGGAAACGTGGAAGCATATCCGGGCCATCCTCCTTCTGCCTGGCATGTTAGCAGTCGTGATCCCCGGCACGATCCTGCTTCTGACCGGGCTGGACACCCTCGGCCTGTGGCAGTCCTACCCGGCAGCCCGTGTGGGCCTACCGGTCCTGGGCGGCGCACTTATCTGCGTGGGCCTCGTGCTGATGATCGCCACGATCCGACTATTCATGACGGTCGGCAAGGGCACCCTCGCCCCGTGGAACCCGCCGCAGCGGCTTGTGGTCCGTGGCGTCTATCGCTACGTCCGCAACCCGATGATCTCCGGGGGGTGTTGTCTGTTGCTTGGGGAGGCAGTTCTAGCAGCGTCCCTGCCACTCCTGGGCTTGTTCGCCGTGGCCGTGATCGTCAACGTCGTGTACATCCCGTTATCCGAGGAGCCGGGCCTGGCGAAACGATTCGGGGAAGAGTACGAGGTCTACAGGCGCAACGTGCCACGGTGGATTCCGAGGCTGAGGCCGTGGCCGACCGAAGCGCCGGGTCATGATACAACAACCTCATGAAAATCCTCTTTCTGCACGGCTGGCAGTCGGTTCCTGGCGGCGTCAAACCGACCTTTCTAGCCCAGTACGGCCACGAAGTCATCAACCCGAAGTTGCCGGACGAGAACTTCAAGGAGGCCGTCAGGATCGCCCAGGCCGAGTTTGACCGGCACCAGCCCCAGGTGGTCGTTGGCTCGTCACGAGGCGGTGCCGTGGCGATGAACATAAAGGTCGGCGAGGGCCGGCTCGTCCTGCTCTGCCCGGCGTGGAAGAAATGGGGCACGGCCAGGACGGTGAAGCCCGGCACCGTTATCCTGCACAGCCGAGCCGACGACGTGGTGCCGTTCTGCGACAGCGAGGAACTGGCCCGCAACAGCGGGCTACCGGCGTCGGCGCTGGTCGAGGTCGGCGAGGACCACCGGCTGGCTGCCCCGAAGCCACTGGCGGCGATGCTTCGGGCGTGCGGGGATGAGAGAGAATCCTGCCGGGTCAGCGGCCATTCTTTCCCGTAAAACTAGCGAGTTGCTGAAGCAGAAGCCCTCGCATCCGTTGAACGAACACCCCAACAGAACAACACTCTGGAGAAACGACCGTGAAAGCCTCCTTCCAAGCTACTGCGATCCTGGGGATTTTCGCCCTTACCGCCGTCGGTCCATCCACCACTCCCGCCTGCACGGGTATCACGATCAAGCCCAAAGACGGCTCGATCATCTTTGCTCGGACACTCGAATTTGGCATGGACCTCAAGTCGAACATCCTCATCGTGCCCAGGGGCAAGGAGTTCGTCGGCACCGCACCGAGCGATAAGGCTGGGCTTCGCTGGAAGGCGAAATACGGGATCGTGGGAACCAATGCCTTTGACTTGCCTGTGATCGTGGATGGCCTCAATGAAAGAGGACTCCATGTCGGGCTTTTCTATTTTCCTGGCTTTGTCAAGTATCAGGATGTGAAGGCAGACGATTTCGGCAAAGCACTGGCTCCGTGGGAACTCGGCTCCTTCCTGCTCGGCACATGCTCCGATGCGAAGGAAGCGGTCGCCGCCGCCAAGATCGTGCGTGTTGGTGCCGTCGTGCAGAAGGACATGGGCTTCGTCCCGCCTGTCCATTTTATCGTGACCGACGCCAGCGGCAAAAGCATGGTCCTCGAATACATCGACGGCGAACTCAAGGTTCACGCCAATCCTTTCGGTGTCATGTCGAACTCCCCAACCTTTGATTGGCACATGACGAACCTCAGCAATTATGTCACCATGACCGCCAAGAACATCGAGAAGATCGACCTCGCAGGGAAGGAGATCAAGGGGCTTGGTCAAGGCAGCGGAACGCTCGGCCTGCCCGGTGATTTCACGCCGCCGTCACGGTTCGTTCGGGCCGTCGCTTTTTCCAAAAGTGCCTTGCCTGTCGAGAAGGCCAAGGATGGCGTTCTCCAGGCGTTCCACATCCTGAATCAGTTCGATATTCCCAAGGGTGCCGCACGGGGCGTCGAACACGGAAAGGAAGTCTCCGACTACACGTTATGGACGAGCGCCGCCGATCTGAAAAACCTGCGGTACTACTTCCGCACTTTCGACAATAGCCGCATCCGAATGGTTGACATGAGGGCCGTGGACCTCGACGCCAAGGAAATCAGGACGATCTCGATGAAAGGTGAGGAGCAGATCGAGAATGTTTCGGCGAAGGCAAAGTGAATTCTGGCACGGTGATCCTGCACAGCCGGGCCGACGACATGGTGCCATTCGCCCACTCCGAGGAACTGGTCAAGAACAGTGGGCTGTCGGCTTCAGCGCTGATCGAGGTCGGCGACGATCACCGCCTGGCCGACCCGGAGCCGCTGAGGAAGATGCTGGAGGGGTGCGAAGCCGTTCTTGAATGGAAATCAGGGGGCAATCGTGAGGAGTGAAGACGATGGCAAAGCCAAGGGAGCCGTGGAATATCCGTCCGGCCAAGAAAAGAGCCTCTGTTGCCGCTTCGATCAAGACCGAGGTAGAAACGAAAGCCACGAACTTGATCGAGAACATGCTGAAGCCTAAGCACGTTCTGCCGCCCCAAACGGACCAACAGTCGAACTACATCATCGACATCGGAGCGAAGTGGTACAGGAACTACTTCTACTTCTTCTCAACCTACGCCTGCCCAGCCCCGAATGCTCTTTCGCCCACCTTCGAGTCGAAGTTCGCTCGAATGGAACCTCTCGGCGACGGCAAGTTTGCCCTCTATTTCATGCGTTATACGGGAAAGGAATGGGTTGGCATTTTCGACGCTCTTTCGGTGGACGAGTGCATGAAAGCGATCCAAGACGAAGCGTGGTTCGTGCCGTAAGCGCTTCGCAAGACTGGAACGATCAATCAATAAACGATGGAGATTTCCCATGAGCGTGCCTGACGAAGTTCGGCGTAATGCTGAGAAGACGGGGGAACTTGTCCGCAAGAAACTGATGGAAATCATGGATTTGCAGGCCGACATCGACGCCCTGTTGCGAGACGCCCATCCCACGCCCTTCGGGTCGAAGAATTGGCAGTATGCTTGCCCGGAAGCCCTCCAACGGCTTGTGGCAATGACGGCGATCCAGTTCGTCCTGTTCGAGCCAGTGGAGAGGGTGCAGGGCAACGAGGAAGTCAAAGTCGCTGCGGAGAAGTTGGTGTCGATACTCTCGCAGCAATTGAAGACGCTGAAGACGAAGAAATCCGATTGGTGACACTTATGGACCAGAAGACTGTCGAGAAACTGGAAAGCAAGATCGAGGAGGCCATCGCCGAAATCATCGTGAGGATGGGCCTCAAGAATCATGCCGCTCCTGCCAACCCGCCAAACCATGCACTTGATGGCAAAAGCGGCGGTAACGGTCTACGAAGCGGCGGTTGAGAATCAGCGACGGGAGGAATGAAATTGGCCTTTAGCGAATCGCTCGCCGCTCGCATCCGAGACGCCCTGGCACGCAAGAAGGCGTCGAAGAACAGCAGATGTTCGGCGGCATCGGTTTCCTGCTCAACAGCAACCTGCTTGTCGGCGTCTGGAAGGACTCCCTCATCGCCCGCCTCGGTCCCGACGTGGGCGAAGAGGCGCTCCTGGAGCCGCACGTCAAGGAATTTGACATCACCGGCAGGCCGATGCGGAATTGGGTGGCGGTCGAGCCGAAGGGGGTCGAGAGCGAAGACCAGTTGACCGGCTGGATCGACCTGGCGCTGAAGTTCGTGAAGGCGTTGCCGGCGAAGGAGAAGTAGCCAGGATTTTGGCTAGTTCTTTGGGGGGGCGTGCGATGTACCAGATCACGGTCAGGGAAAGCGAGTTGCCGTGGGCCGACCTGGGGATGCCCGGCGTGAGCATGAAGGTGCTTCACAAGGACGAGGCGACCGGGGCGATGGCGGTCCTGACCCGGATCGAGGCGGGGGCCAGCATCCCGGCCCACTGGCACTCGAAGGCTGACGAAACCGTGTTCGTTCTGAACGGCGATTTCGTCGAGGGAGGGGCGAGTTACGGGCCGGGGTCGTACTTCGTCGGGAAGGCCCGCACCACGCACGGGCCGCACTCGACCGTCCGGGGTTGCACCGTCCTGACCCACTTCAGCACCGAACTCGACTTCCAGACCGGCCCCATACCTCCAGAAGCGTGAGCGGAGGGGGGCACGTTCGAGTGCGGCAGCCGGCCACGAAACGAGAAGCAGGGATAGCGGCGGCTGATTTCCAGAACGTCGTGCAGGCCAAGCGGGAAGCTGTCGAATCCTCCACCGGCGTCTACATCAAGCCGTCACCCGATTGAACAAAGGACCGCAACCGAGGAACGAAGGATGAACCGCAGTCCCATCATCAACACCCCGCCCCAAGGCCGCACCATCGCCGTCGTCGGTGACGTGTACCGTTTCCTGGCGACCGGCGACGACACTAATGGCAAGTACGCCTTGTTTGAAGCGCTCGTGGGTCCGGGCGGCGGTCCTTCCCCGCACGTCCACAGTCGGGAGGAGGAAGGGTTCTACGTCCTCGAAGGCGAGATCACGTTCACGATCAACGGCGAGCGGGTCGTGGCGACGGCGGGGATGTTCGCCAACATGCCGGTCGGTACGCCCCATTCCTTCAAGAACGAAAGCAACAAGCCGGCGAGGATGCTGATCTCGGTCGCCCCTGCTGGCCTGGAGAAGATGTTCTTCGAGGTCAGCGTGCCGCTCGCCGAAGGAGTGACGACTGCGCTGCCGCCCACGAAGGAAGAGATCGAGAAGCTACTGGTGATTGCGCCGAGGTACGGGATCGAGATCAAAATGCCCGGTCATTGAGAGGAGACACGATGGCAAAGCCCAAGAAGGCGAAGGACATCGACGATTACATTTCGCAATTTCCCGCAAACGTGCAGGAGATACTGCAAAAGGTGCGCAGAACAATCGAGGCCCGGCTGCCATGATTCGAGTTCTCGTGGCTGGTGCGACGGGCTACCTCGGCAGGTTCGTCGCCAAGGAATTCAAGGTGCGAGGCTATTGGGTCCGGGTGCTGGCCCGGAACCCGGACAAGCTGAAGACGCCGGGGCCATTTCTCGAACCCGCCATCGCCGATCTCGTGGACGACGTGTTCGTAGGCGAAGTCACCAAGCCAGAAACGCTCCGGGGCTTGTGTGACGGGATCAAGGTCGTCTTCTCCTCCATCGGCATCAGCCGGCAGCGGGACAGGCTTTCCTACATGGATGTCGATTACCAGGGCAACCGAAACCTCCTCGACCTGGCCGTGGCGGCGCAGGTGCGCAAGTTCGTCTTCATTCACGCTTTCAATGCCCATCTGCTGCAATTCATGGAGATCATGCAGGCGAAGCAGAAGTTCGTGGGCGAATTGAAGAAGTCCGGGCTGGCGCACGCCGTCGTCTGCCCGAACGGCTTCTTCAACGACATGAGCGAGTTCCTGAAGATGGCGAAGCGGGGCACGGTCTACCATCTTGGCGACGGCCAGCGGAAACTCAACCCGATCCACGGAGCGGACTTGGCAAAGGTCTGCGTGGACGCCGTGCCCGGCCAGGAGACGGACATTTCGGTGGGCGGTCCCGTCATCTACACTTACCGGGAAATTGCCGACCTGGCCTTTGCGGTGCTGGGGAAGCGGCCCAGGGTTCGCCGAGTGCCGGTGTGGCTGGTGAAGGCGGCGATTCCGCTGGTCCGGCTGTTCAGCAAGCAGTATTACACGATGACGGCGGGCATGTTGACCATTACGCAGGATGACTTTGTAGCACCCAAGGTCGGCACGCACACGCTCAAGGAATTCTACGAGGCGATTGCCCCGACGCTGTGAGTCGCTGAGCCATGAAAACCTTGTTCCTGCACGGCTGGCAGTCGGTGCCGGGCGGCGTCAAGCCGACCTTCCTGGCCCGCCACGGCCACGAAGTCGTCAACCCGAAGTTGCCGAACGAGGATTTCAACGAGGCCGTGAGGATCGCCCAGGCCGAGTTCGACAAACACCAGCCGGCAGTGGTTGTCGGCTCATCCAGGGGCGGGGCCGTGGCTCTGAACATTGACAGCGGGGAAGCCCGGCTCGTCCTTCTGTGCCCGGCCTGGAAGAAGTACGGTACGGGCAAGACGGTGAAGCCCGGCACGGTGATCCTTCACAGCCGAGCCGATGACGTGGTGCCGTTCGGCGACAGCGAGGAACTGGTCCGCAACAGCGGCCTGCCGGCGTCGGCGCTGATCGAAGTAGGCGACGACCACCGGCTGGCCGACCCGGAGCCGCTGGCGGCGATGCTGAAGGCATGCAATGACGCCACTCCAACGCTGAACACTGGCGATGTCGTCCGGGCCGTGGTGCGAAAGACTGCCGTGTTCGGGCTGTTCTGCGAATTCGGGAGGGACGAGATTCTGGTCCGGATCCCGGAAATCTCGTGGATACCGTCCTTTGCCAGTTGCGAGCAGGTAGCTGCGGTCGGCGACGAGTTGGAGGTAAAGATCATTCACATTGACCGGGAGCGCAACAAGATTGCCGGCAGTCTCGTGGCACTACACCCCGAAAGCGACCCCTGGCACGGGAAATGGCAACTTGTCGTCGGCGACGTGCTGGATGCGACGGTGGTTCGGCGGGTCGAAAGGGCAGATCGCTGCGGCGGTGCAGGAGGTCATCTACTCTCCCTTCGACCAGCAGCGTTCGTCATGCTCTGCGGCCAGGAGGCCAGTCGTTTCAAGAACAGCGAGACGGTTGCCGTGAAGGTCACT
>DATNCY010000009.1:0-4706 GCA_035553375.1 Gemmataceae bacterium | reverse complement strand
CGCCCGGCCCGAGAAACAGCGCATCTTCGCGGCGATCGATGAACGACCCTGTAGCCAGATCGAAAACCATACTGCGATTCATTTTCGGATTGAAGCTGAAGTCGAAGTTGTCCAGTGTCTTGTTGGGATCGCGGAAGGCGGCGAGCTTGCGTCGCCGTTCCAAGAGCCGGTCCGAGCGCCGCGTCAGCTCGTCAGACACGAGCGTTGCTAGCAGGTCGATCGGCGCCATGGGTTCGGCTTGCGCCTGCTGCAGGCGCGTCTCCAGCACCGCGGCCATACCTCCGAGACGGAGTTGGCGCAGGCTGCGTTGTAGTTCGTTGAGGTTCATTCTTGGTTCTCCTGGGTCTTGCTGTCGATGAGGTCGCGATACAAAGTCAGTTGCCGGATGATGGGATCGACCTGGCGAAGCGTGAGGGCCGGCCGGCGTTCCAACCAACGGCGCGCGAAGCCATACGGGTTGGCAGGCAGCCCCACTTCCAACGCGGCGGCGCAGGCATCGTCGGTGAGCGCGGCGCCGTGCTTGCGCGCTAAGCCGGTCAAGCCCATGATGCGGCGGATAGATTCAGGCCCATCGCGCCGGAAAGTCTGCTCGGCGACCGCACCGACATGAGGCCCGATCTTGCCGCAACGCGCCAGTAACTGCGAGGTCGAGCGCGGCGTCTGCGCCGGCTTGTCCTCGTCGGGGATGCGATGCCGGCCACGCTCCTGACTGCGATGCTCGCGCAACAACTGCCCCGTACGTGGATCCAGCACCCGCACTACATGGCCGTCCCACTGCACTTTCACGCTACGGCCGATCCAGCCTGGCGGCGCACTGTAGTAGGCGGCATCGACTTCGACACAGCCATCCAGGTTCACGCGCCGGTCGCCAAACTGATACATACGGAATGGCTCCAGCGGCAGTGGCAGCAGCGCCGGCTTCTCTTCGGCGAACATGGCGGCTACCTGGCGCTTGGTGGTGCCATGGATGCGCGTGTCGGCCCACTTAGCTTCCCAGTGATCGAGATAGGTCTGGGCCTCTTGCAAGCTCTCAAAGCGCAAGCCTTTCAAGGGTGTGTTCTTGGCGTGCCCGACGCCGCGCTCGACTTTCCCCTTCCGATCCGGATCGGCGACGCGGCAAGGCAGCGCGACGGCGCCATAGTGGGCGAGCATGTCGCGATACAACGGATTTAGGGCCGGATCATAGATGTCCGGCTTGAGTACGCCTTCGCTAAGGTTATCGAGCACGACCGTGCGGCAGGCGCCACCCAGCCGGCGGAACGCTTGCTCGTGCAGTTCGGCCCACGTGCGCGTGCTGGACTGGAAGGTGAGCAGACGAACGGCCTTGCGGCTGTAGCCCAGCGTGAGCACGAACAAACGTGTGCGCCGGTATCGGCCAGAGAGGGGATCGCGCACCATTGGACCACTGCCGTAGTCGACCTGCGCTTCCTCGGCTGGTGGCGTAACAATGACCGCACAGGCGGACTTTGCCGGCTGTCCGCGCAACCGGCGGACAAAGCGTTTGACGCTGGCGTAGCGTCCCGCAAAGCCGTGGCTGTCCACCAGGTCCTGATAGATGGCCTTGGCGTTTCGTCCCTTGCTCAGCGACAGTTCGATGAAGTCGAAGTAGGGCTCACAGGCACTACTCGTCGGGCAGCGCCCGGGCAGCGGGAGCGGCGCCGAGTCGGGGGACACCGTTGGCCGGTTTTGGCCGAGCTCGGCCTCCGCGGCGATGGTGGGGTCGGGGGACACCTCATTGGCCGGTTTTGCCGGTGCCCGCCGCCCCCAACCTCCCGGCACCCGAATGGCGATTCCGGCGGCCTTGAGGTAAGCTCCCGCCGTCTCCCGACGAATGCCTGTTTCCTGCTGGATGCGCCGCAGCGGCCAACCCAGCCGCCCGAGCGCGATCACTTGTTGTCGCTTCTCTTCGCTCAAGACATTGCTCACGTCGATGGAGGGTAATCCCTCCATCGTTCTCAATGTCTTGCCGATTTCTATTGGCCGGTTTTCAGCTGTCCCTCATTGGCCGGTTTTGGGTGTCCCCCGAGGGCTTAAGAAGCCGTCCACCGCACCCTCTCCTAAAGGCCGCTGGGTCGAGGCTCGACTTTCAATGATCGAATTCTGATACCATACTCTAGTTTTACAGGTGAGATAACTAAAAATTATCAGGACCAGGCTATGGAACTAAAGCCGATCGAAAGAACCGACCGGGCGACGATGCGGCTCAACGCTGCGCTGAATATCTACCGCGAGACGATTCTGCCGGAAGCACAGAATCCGGAGCGGCAAATCCTCTACTGGATAGAACATAGCCGAGAAGCGTTGTCTGACGAATTCCGGTGTTTCGCGATCCAGCGGGGGGGCGAAGTCATTGGGTATCTACAGTACAGCTACTTCTGTGAGGAGCACGTCTTCTTTTTTGAATACCTTTGCATTCGCGACAAGGAGCGCCGTGGCCTCGTTCCAAGTGATGCCGTTCAGGCGATTGAGGACTTCCTTGCCGAGGGTTACCGGCCGGATTTCAGCATCGTATTTGAAGTCGCGCGGGTCAGAGCCACGGCTGGTGATTGGAGGCGCGACACGAAGGTCGTCAATTATTTCCGGCGGCTGGGGTTCCGAGAAGTCGATTTTGAGTATCGTTATCCGATTCTGCAGTCGTACGATGGCCAAACGAGCTACCCGGCCGATCTAATGGTACGCCTCCCTGGCAAGCGCACACAGGTCGCCGCGCCAGAGATGAGAACAATATTGCGTTGTCTCTACTTCAAGCATTATCTTAGGTGGGATCGTCCATTCCTCCCCGCCGACCGCTTCGCCGAGCGGGAGCGGCTAATCAATGAGCTTTACTCAACACAAGTCGCGGCCATAGGCGATAACGACAGCTTTGGCACGCACGGCGACGATAAGCGGTCTCAAGTCGACCACTTTACCAGACGTCAGCCGCGCCTGCGGATAGCACTTGAAGAAATTTTTGGTCCGAAGCTCGTCCGGATATGTGCTCTGGCAGCCGTTCTGGTGGCCGCGGCCAGACTCCTCGGAAATGCGCTGCTATTTGTACCGTTCGTACTTGCTGTCGCGGCCCTTTACTGTCTTATGGAAGATACCGCCTCTTCACGCAAGCTGTTTGTGTTGATCATGTCGAGGATGAAAGTCGTGAAGCAACGACCGTCGTGAGATCAGCAAAACGCGGTGGAAGCCGAACCACGCCAAGTAATCTCTGCACGCGAACTCCGAGCTCCGGCGATCCACCCAAACGTCGCATCACGGCTGATAGAGAGTGCGTTCCGAACGTCTCCTCAACGGTGAATTGCGCTGCTCGAAGTAGCGAGTTTATGTACTGGGGATCGTAGGCCCAAGTTCGTTCCAGTGAGCCGTTATAAACGTCCGTTACGAGATCTGCCGCCCGTCCGTAGCTGCGCCGAAACCAATAGCGCGGACTCCGGGTACTAGCAAAATCACAAATCAGAATTCCGGAAGGGGCGAGGACTCTGGCGAATTCGCGGATAGCAGGTGCCGGATCGCAGTACGATAGCACCTCCCCGACGCAGACGGCCGCGCCGATGCTTGCGCTCCGAAATGGTAGCCGCTCGACGTTTGCACAAATAGCATTCCTGCGATTTCGGAGCGGCGTAAGGAAAAGGTCGAGCGGTACCTCATTCCAATGTCCCATCCCCACCTGGTAAACTCCAGCGCCAGCGTTCAGCAGCCATGCGGATCGGGGATGTACGCTACTCAAACCGCGATTGAGGATTTGGGCCGTCATTTCGCCCGTATACCCGTGCCAATCGTCTTCGGCGATGCTGATGACGTCGTAGCGACCCTGCAATTCTTGTCTCTTGAAACCGAACGCCACGGGAGTCCTGATAATTTTTAGTTATCCTTACCCGCTCGTCGCCGGGGAGACCGTCGCGCTACGGTCGAGAACGGGCGATTCCAGACCGCGGGAATTCGCACGGCTCCCGAGGGCCTGTTAAGATTAGAGTCTTCATGGAAGGTGCAACTTTGGCCGAAAAGCGTCCGAGCGTGTCCGACGCTGTCGCGGGCGGCTCTGCCGACGACAGCAAAATGGACGTGTACTTTTCCGCTGACGTCGAAACAGACGGCCCGATCCCAGGGCCATATTCAATTCTGTCTTTCGCATTCGTCTACGCCGGTTGTTTTGATGGCACGGAGTTCAGCCGCCCCGAGCACTACGGTCAAGTCTTCTACCGGGAACTCCGGCCAATCTCCGACACATTTGAACCCCAAGCTTTAAAAGTTAATGGTCTAGACCGGGAACGCCTTTGCCGCGAAGGTGCCGACCCGCAGTTGGCTATGACTGAAGCAGCTCAATGGATCCGAACTCTCAGACCCGACGCTGAACCGGTTCTTGTCGCTTATCCACTGAGTTATGACTGGTCATGGCTTTACTGGTATTTCATCCAGTTTTCGAGGACGGGTTCTCCATTTTTCTATTCGCGATGCTTCGACATAAAGACGGCTGTCGCCGTGAAGGCTGGAATTCCGATCTCAGAGGCCGGACGGGCGCGCATTCACCCCGCCCTGAGATCTCAGCGCGCGAACACACACCACGCGGTTGACGATGCTATCGCTCAGGCAGAGATTTTCGCAAATGTCTTCGAGTGGGAGGGCCGTGGTGGGCGAACTCGCTGATCGCCGTGCCGCTACGCAGGCCCGATTGTTGGATATCACTGCGCACCTGAGGAAGGCCGAGTCGATAGCATCCG
>DATNCY010000008.1:0-34692 GCA_035553375.1 Gemmataceae bacterium | reverse complement strand
AGCGACGCGAAAAAACTTTCCATCGGTGCGTTGTCCCAGCAGTTGGCTCGGCGGCTCATGCTACAGGTGATGGCGTGCCGCTCCAATAACCGCTGGTAGTGGTCGCTGGCGTACGGACTGCCGCGATCCGAGTGCGTCAGCAAACCTTCACCGGGCAAGCGTCGCGTCACCGCCATCTCCAACGCATCGATCACCAGCCGACTGTTGATCCGTTCGCTCATCGACCAGCCGACGATCTGCCGCGAGCACAGATCCTCCACGGCCGCCAGGTACAGCCAGCCCTCCCGCGTCGGGATGTAGGTGATGTCCGCCAGCCATGCCTGGTTCGCCGTCCGCTCGAACTGCCGATCCAGGATGCTATCTGCCACGGGTCGATCGTGGTTGGAGTCCGTGGTACAGCGAAACTTCCGCTTAGTTTTGGCGGCAATCCCGTGCTGACGCATGAGTTTGGCCACCGTGTTGACACAGCAGCCCAGGCCGCGTGCCCGCAGTTCCGCATGGATGCGGGGGCTGCCGTAACGCTGCTTGACCTCCTGGTGGATGGTCTCGATCTCAACGGCGAGAGTCTCACGCCGCTGCTGTTGCGCGCTGGTGGGGCGTTCCCGCCAGGTGTAGTAGCCGCCGGGAGAGACCTGCAACACCTGGCACATCAACCGCACCGGCCACTGCCGACGGTGTTCGTCGAGGAAGCGATATTTCACAGCGACTCCTTGGCAAAGAAGGCCGTCGCTTTTTTTAAAATATCGCGTTCCATCTGGAGCCGTTTGTTCTCGGCCCGCAAGCGGCGTAGTTCTTCTTCGAGGGTAGGGCGATTGCCTTTGCCGGGGAAGGCTTGGCCGTCTTGAGCATCGAGGGCTTTTTTCCACTTGCGGAGCAGGTTCTCGGCGATGCGAGATTGTGTGGGGCCTCGGCGAAGCTGCGTCTGATGGACGACAACTTTCGGCAAGGAACGGAAGATAGTCTTCCCCTGTTGTTGGACTATCATGTGCCGCCTGCACTATTGAGATAGGGATAAATACCACAACACGATTTTCTACCTTGTACCTCGGAGGAATGATGGCAGCGACGCCGCCGCCACAGTTATCCCTGCCCCAGTCGGCGCAAGTCTTCAAGATGCTCGGCGACGAGATTCGCCTGCGTCTATGTCAGGCGACATTAGAAATGTCCGCATTTTGGCGACATTAGAAATGTCCGCTGTCCGGACGTTGTCACTTCTTCCGTCGGAAGCCTTCCCGCCACGGGTGATCCTCGGCTGGACGATACCGCTTCTTCTCGCTATGGTTCGCAGCGTCGTCGGGAGGATAGGGCTCCGCAGGAGTGCGACCCGAGCGCCCGCCGACCGGCTGTACGCCACCGGGCCGGGCCTCCTTACCCGAGGTCTGGCCTTTCTCTTGCTCCCTGGCGTCGGCCGTTGAAGCGGTAAACTCCGGGGGTCTGGGGGCAGAGCCCCCAGCACAGCCTCCCGACGGCACTTCGCGATACGCTAAATACTTATCCCGAAAGCGGATCGCTAAACTCCCATCCAGACGCTTTTCCATCACCACCCGACCACCACGCTGACCGGGATGCACCGGCGGCAGCAGTTGGTAAAAGCGGTTCTGGAAACGCACCGTGTAGTCGTTGGACACCACACGCTCCTCTTGAATACTCAGGATCGCCGTGCCGTAGCCACACCGGCCAGACGCAGTTCCTTGACCCAGCGATCCTGGGCGGTGCCGAAGCTCCGCTCAATGCGTCCCTTGGCTTGCGGACTGTGGGCACAGATCAGTTCGATGCTCAACTCCTGTAAAGCTCGGCCGAACTGCGTCACCGCATCGGGCAAGGCACGTCCTTTATCCTGCGGTTCGAAGATGCTGTGCCGATCGGTGTACAAGGCCAGCGGACGGCCGTAGCGTCGCAGCCAGCGGCCCAACAGATCCATGTGCGTTTGCACCGTGCCTTCGGGATAGAAGCGAGCCAGGATGCGGTTGGTGGCGTCGTCAATCATGCTAATCAAGACCACTTCCTCACCGCGTCCCTCCAACCAGTCATGGATCGAGGCGTCCATCTGCACCAACTCGCCAAAGCAGGCGCGGCGTGGGCGACGGCTGCGATGCGTTTCGCGGCGGCGTTGCCGTTGCCACAGTCCCTCGGCTATCAGCCAGCGGCGGAGCGTTTGGGCGTCGACGCACAAGCCTTGCTCCGCAAGCTTCTCACTGGCGAAGGTGGGTCCGAAATCGGCGTAGTGCTGACGGTAGGTAGCCAGGACGGCTTGGCGGAGCTTGGGGTCGGGCTGGTGGTTGGACGGTTTGCCACGCAGGCCGTGGACGATAGCAGCATCGCCGCCGGCTTGGAGTCGCCGCAGGATGCGTCGGACCTGTCGTGTGCTTTTGTCGAGCAGTCTTGCGGCCTCGGCCTGGGTTCGTTCGCCGCGTAGGACAGCGTGCATGATTTTGAGGACATCGCGTTCCTTCTGGCTCATGGAAATCCGGTCGTGGGAAAGTACGCTGATAGACATGGTTCCTCCTTGGCCTGAGCAAGGAGGACATTTCTATTGCGTTAAGACCGGACATTTCTATTGTCGTTCAACAGATTCGCCTGCGTCTACTGCTCCTGCTGGCGGAACACGGGCCGTTGAGCGTGTCGTCGCTGTGCGCGACCGTCGGTCAGACGCAGACCACCGTCAGCCATCACCTGATGCTGATGCGCATGGCGTCTCTGGTCGGCTTCCGGCGCGTGGGCAAGAATAACCTCTACTTCGTCACCTCGGACCACGCCCTTGAACTCCTCCGCAGCATTCATCGAGACGAGAGTAACAACTTCGCGGAAGCCAGATGAGTTGTAACGGACCCCTCAAGAGTCATCCCGGAAGGGCGGAATGATTCGCGCGCTCTTCCAAGATCTCATCGGCGGCTCGTCGGCGTGAGGAAACGCCCGGCTGAGGGAACAAACCTCCGCCGAGGATGAGAGCCGCCAGCGTCAAAACCACAATCCGTTCCCGCAACGTAATCTCCAGCAACACCGTCGAGGTGTGCCGCGCGCCGGTGAACAGCAGGAGGTAAACCCGCACGATGGCGATGCTGTTGAGCGCGGCGGCCGCGATCACGGCGAGTCCAACAAAGAGGTTGGCCATGACGGCGCCATCCACCAGCAGATCCGTGGCGACGAAACCCAGCGTTCCCGGAAAGCCGACGCTCGCCAGCCCCGTCAGCAGAAAGCACACGGCCAACGTCGGCGAGTGTTCGTACAGACCGTGATGCTTTATCAGCGACAAACGACCGAAACGTCCTTCCAAGGCCCGCAATACCAGACCGAAACCACCCAGTGACAGGATCACCGAGAACCATAGAGACAGAGCGCCGGTCAGCGAGACGGCGGTATGCACTTCCAGGCCGACCAGCACAAGCGAGGCGTGACTGAGGAAGAGATAGGCGAAGAAGCGGCGAATCTCATACTGGACAAGGGCCATTCCCGCGGCGTAAACGGCGGTGACGAGCGAGACGAGGCCGATACCGTGCAGCACCCAGTCCGGGGCGATGGGCAACACGAGACGGATCGCCGCGTAAACGCCGGAGAGCGGGATCACGTACAGGATGGCGATGCCAAATGAGGCATGCTCGAACCAATCGGTGAGCCAGCAGTGGACGGGCACGACGCCACAGCGGATGAGTACGGCGGCCAGCAGCGCCACCGTCGCCATGGTGGTCCGTGTCGCGTCGCCGTTGGCCGAGACAAGGAAGTACCAGCCGATCAGCATCAGCCCGATAAACAGGGTCATATGCAGCGCGTACAGGCGGAATGGTCGGCGGCGGTTCACGAACTCGACCAACGGCAGCAGAGCGCCGACCGCCAGAAGCGTGACAAGGACGGTCGGAGCCTTGCTGCCAAACTTCGCCAGATGGATGGCCTCGGCGGTCAACGACCAAGTGAGTGAGAAGCTGCGCATCTTCGTTCGCGCCGTGGCCAGGGCAGTCAAAAAGTGCAGCAGCGCCACAGCCGGCACCAGGGGAGCGTTCAGGTTGTCGAGGCCGAGATACGAGCGGCCGAAGAGGTATTGTTGCAGACTCCAGCCGGCGTCCGATTCGGCTGGAACCCCCAGATAGAAGCCCAATGACGCCAACAGCGTGCAGGCGAACACGACGCCGGTGAATGCCACACCCCAACGCCAGGCGCGGTTGAGGTTGTGCAACCGGGAGATGCTCAGGGCGCCGGCCACGGCGACAAGGATGGCGGCTTCCAACCAGGGCATCGGCAACGGATTCATGTCAGTTCTTCAATTCCCGTAGGGATGGGTTTGACTTCGCTGGACTCACGCGATTGAGCGCCGGTGAGGAAATCTGTCCAGCCACGTTCCCTCGCATCACACCAGAGAAACAAGCGAACAAACGGAGCGACGATGCACATCTTCAACCATGAATCGAGACAGCCGCGATCCAGGGCCAGGCGATAAATCGAGGCGCGCGTGAAAGTGCCCACCCAGCGGAGGGGGAAGAAGGGAGCGTGGGGCAAGTGCTTGCCGATGGCATTCTCCAGCGCGTGATAATCGTGCAATAGGGACGATGCTCGCACGAATTGAAGGGTACGCAGGCACGCATGGCCGAGTAGATGAACGAGAGCGAGGTAGCGAAAACCGAGACCGATTTCGGCAACGATGATGCCGACCTGCGACAGCGAAGCGAAGGACAGGGCGGCCTTGATGTCGGTCTGCACACTGCCGATCAGGTAGGCCAGCACCGCTGTACTCAGACCAAGAACGACGATCACCGCGCCCAGCCAAAGCGAGCATTCCAACAACGGGCTGACACGCAGCAGCAAGTATGCTCCCAGATGGACGGAGAGTGCGCCATAGAAGATGGCGCTCGAAGGCGTCGGTCCCTCCATCGCCCGCGGCAGCCAGCCGGAAAAAGGAATCAGTCCCGATTTGCCGGCGGCGGCGATCAGTAACAGGATGCCGACGATGAACGCTTGCGCACCGGACGCCGACGCCTGCCCCTCCGGCCACGGCCCCGCGCCGAGCAGTTGATCGAAATCGCCCTCGCCGGTCATGTGGTGCAGCACCACGGCCGCGAGCAGCAGCGCCGCGTCCGAGACGCGGTAGACGCACCAGATCCACAAGCCATTGCGCGACGGTCCAAGACGATCCTGATAAAAGGCGACAAGCAAAGCGGAGGAGAGACCAACCAGTTCCCAACCCAGAAACAGCGTCTCAATCGTGCCGGCCAGCGACGCCACGATCATGCCCGCGAGAAACACGGCGTAGAGGACGAAGAAACGGTTGTAGCCGCGTTCGCGGTGCATATAGCGTGTGGCGAACGAGGCGATGGTCCCGGAGACGATGAACGACAGAATGGCGAACGGTACCGAGAGTCGATCGAACACAAACTTGACCGTCACATGGAAGCCGGCCATCTTCACCCACTCGCCGACCTCGACGACCACATGCCGCGTATCTTGCGCGAGCATCAGTATCAGGACGCCCAGGGCCGCCAACAGGCCGACGACGATGGCGGCCTGAATCGATTTGACGATCGTGGCCTCGGTCAGCCGGCGATCCAGCAAGGAGCAGATGCCGAGGAAGAACACCAGCAAAATCGGGGCGGCGATTACCACCATGCCCAGCCCCGACATCAATTCGATAACCTCAGGCATGGCCTTGTTCCTCTCCCCCGGCCCCGATGGTTTCACGCGACTCGATGTGGGCAAACTCCAAATGGTCGCGCCAGCCGCGATACCAGTCGGCCGAGGAAGCGGCCACAGGCAGCGTCGCGGTTTGCGGCTGGTAGTCCTGAAATCGCCCGTTTTGGTAGATGCTGAGTTGGCGCGTCGTGGGGTGCAGCACGGCGAGGCGGACCCACCCATTGCGGCACAATCGGCTAATGCTCTCGTCGCGAGCCAACACTGTGAGCATCGCCTCGGGAGTCGTCTCGATGATGTTGAGGAGGCGAACGGGTTCGTGAATTTCGACCATCTGCAAGGGCAGGCCGGTCCTCAGATCGCTGGCCGCGCCATCCATGACGCCGACCAGGGCGGCGATGTTGTGCGGCAGTTTCGTGCCGCTGCCCCAGCCGGTGTTATCGACGTAGGAGAAATAATATTCCAGGTTGATGCCGGCGCAGACGGGGAAGACGGCTTGCAGCACGCGCGTCAAGATCGTGTGTTCGGCGTCATCTTGCGCCGGATCGTAGGAAGTCAAAAACGCGCGTCGATCCAGAAATAAGCCACGGGTCGTCCGGCGTCGGCCAACGATGCACAGGGCATTGGAGGCATGGCCGCACTCCGGCCGCGTTTGGCCCAGATCTTCCGCTCGCTCCTCGACATGATGGCGTGCCGCCGAGAAGGACAGGCTCAAGGGGGCGGCCAGGAAACGGCGGCAGCGTTCGTGAGCGTTGCGTTCACAAGCCGTCTCCAGGTTAGCCTGCGCCGCCGCGAAATCCTCGCGATGCGACGACGGTATCCGATCCTCATCGAAGAACAGGACGGTATCCGTGCAGGTGTTGTGACAACCGCCGACAAAAACCGTATCTTCGGGTAAAAGCAGTCCACGCTGCGCCAGTCGTTCGCGGACGCCTAGGGTGTTGAGGATGCTCGCCATGGCGCGGGCGTTGGGACCGCCGGCCGCGCCTCCGCAGGCACCGCAGTTGTAAGCTGAATTGTAGGGGTTGTTCAGGCTCTCCGAACCGTGGCCAATCAGCAACACCAGGCGCGAAAACCCGGAAGTCAGCCCGAGGTCGCGCAGCAATTTTTCCGCCCCGTCGGTCATCTCGTCCACATTGAACCCCAGGCCGTCGTCGGGGCCAGCGGTCTTGTCGCCGCGCTCTAGTTGTAAGCGGGTCTGGGGCGGCGTCCGGACGAAGCCGCCGAAAAGTTGGCGAATCCGCGCCGTCAAACGGGGGAAGAGGATACGGGCCACGAGAGGGAAGGACGCCAGTACGCCGAGAGAGCCGGTCAGAAGGGCGCCACTGGCAAACGTCCGCGTGCCCACATGAATTTGGTGCAAGACCGTTCCCAGCAGGCGCCGCGTTCGCGCGCGGCGCTGAAATTCTTCTTGCCAGTCCGTCGCCACTTGCTCGGCCACCCACTGTTGAGGACGAATTACCACCGGGCAGAGCGGGATGAAGTAGGCGTCCGCCGCGCCGCGATAATACATGGCGATGTGAAAAAAACCAGCGACGCTCTCGGTCTCCACGTCGTCGGCCACTTCCTCCAGATGCCGGCGAAACGATTCTTCACGTTCATCGATGCAGAAAATGGCCTGAAAACGCGGTCGAGCTGCTGGCATCACCGGTCGGGCGGCGTGCGCGGCGATGGCGTCCAAGGCGCGCGTACACAAGCATCTTTCATAAGCGCGATGAAAAATCCTTCTTCTCTCCCAGGTTGAAAAAGTCTCAATCTCGCGCAGCAGGGTTTTCCATTCTTGTTCGTGGAGACGAACCAGGCGTTCGGGCGTCCAGCCGAACACCTGCGCAAGTTGGAAGACGAGAAAAGCGCGTGGCTCAACAGCGGGCGGATACGACAGGTTGAGCCGCTTGCCGGCTTCGTCCCGCAGGTCGCGCAACGGTTTCGTGAAATCGAGCGTCTGCCGGGCTGTCTCGGCCAGCGCGAAGCGATCCAGAATCAGCCGCACGGCCACATATTCCAACAGGCTCCCTTTCGGCGCGGGATGGGCCACTCGGTCGCCGCGCAGTTCCATCTGCCGAATCATGCCGGCCCAGCCGCGCAGGGCCAACAGCGTGGCGGCGAGGTAATCGTACCACTCCGACTTGGGAACGCCGAGAATCTCCAGCGATTCGTGGATGGATTCCAACGGCGGAACCGCTTCGCCTTCCAAACGACGGAGTTCCTTCCCCACGTCGCGCAGCCAGCGAGCGGGTTGCCCACCCGGTTGACCATAAAGGGCAGAGAACGCACGGAAGAAACCGTCGTCGCGTCGCGGCAACGGCCAGCGAGCCAGTCCCTGATCCACGAAGGCGGCGCAGAAGCGGATCAACTCATCGTGAACCAGCAGATCGGCATCCGTTCCGGTCGCCGCCAGCAGCAAATCGCGATGCCGGATCGACGACGGCGTCGTCGGGGCAAACGATGGCGTGTTGGCGACGCCCTGACAGCACACTCCCCAAAGCGCCCGCAGCGTGAACTCCTCCCACTCGGCCTCGCTCCAACTCTCAATAGTCGATTCGTCTAGCCGGTCAAAGATGCTTCGCAAGACGGTTGGGAAACGGAACGCCTCGCGGCGGGAACGATTCGCCTTGCTGTCCTTGCCACTGTTGCGTAGGTCGCGTAAGACCCAATGGCGTGTCTCGGCAATCATCTGCTCTCGAACAGCGGAGGAAACGCCGCTGCGAACGCGCCGCAGGGCGTCCGTTTCGGCCACATACCAGACCAATTCCTCGGTCGGTCCACTGTGGAGCGGATACTGAAGCATGGTCAGGCGAAGGGCCAGACGACTGCAAAGCCCCAGAATCTTCTCTTCCGCGGCTGCGCCGAGATCTTCACGCAACACCTCCCACAAGTCGGCGAAGCGGATTCGACCGCGCACCAACTCCTGGCGATAGCGATCTTCCGTCAGATAGGGATGGCAGCCGAAGATTTGCGCCCCTTTCTGGACCGCGTCGTCAAACGGCAAATCCTCGAAGGCATGCAGCGTGTTGTGATGGATGAAGACGGTGATCGGTCCCTGAGATGGCAGCAGATGCGCCGCCCGCTCGATCACCTCCTTCAAGTGAGCTAAACGAGATTGTCGCGCTTCACTTGCGGGCGGTGTCGTGCCATGAGAGAGAGGTTCCGAAGCAGCTTCCGATGCGCTCATTTCGTCAGTCTAGAAAGTGGACGGATGCAAAGCAAACCTCGTAGGAACCTCGGCACGAACACAATGAATGGCCAGCCCGCAGCGCCAGCAAGGGACTTCCCTTGCTGGCGCTAATGGCCAGCCCGCAGCACCAGCAAGGGATTCCCGTGCTGGCGCTAATGGCCAGCCCGCAGCACCAGCAAGGGATTCCCGTGCTGGCGCTGCGGGCTGGCCAAAAGGTTCGTGTCTCTTATCCACCCGTAACCGGGAACCGCGTCATCAGGAGTTCGGCGATCGCGATGTAGAGGGGGATGCCGAGGGTGACGTTCCAGGTGAACGTCAATCCCAGCGAAGCCGCCAAAGGCAGAGTCGGGCTGGCCTCAGGGATGGCCATGCGCTGCACGGCCGGCACGGCGATGTAGGAGGCCGCTCCACACAGCACGGCGAATAAGGCATACGTCGGCAGCGGGAAAGGATGCCCTAGAGCCATGCTGTACAGGTGAGCCAGAACCATGCCAAAGAGGGCAAACAAGTTCGGGGCGAGCAGGCCGAAGACGATGAAGCCTGGCCCCGCTTTCTTCAGATCGCGCAGACGCTCGCAGGCGGTGATGCCCATCTCCAGGAGGAACAGGCAAAGTACGCCGTGCATCAGCGTGACGAAGAGCAGGTTCTCTGAGGCGATGACTTTTTCTTTCTGGTAGGGGATGAAGAGTTTTCCAGCAACCAAGCCAATGAAGATGCCGCCAAAGAGGAAGTACAGGCCGGGGTTAAAGAACACTTCATGGACGATTTTCCAGGTGAGCAGGCCGCCGGCTTCATCCTGGCCGCCCTTCCCCTCATGGATGCGTCCATTGTCGTGAGCGTTGGTGGAAGCAGCGACGCGGGCGGTTCTCCGCACCGCCACAACGGTTTGTCCCGCTCGCCCCACAACGGCGACCTCCTCCTCGGACAGGATCTCTCTTTCCTGAATGTCTTCTCGAACCTCCGGGGTCATGTACCCTTCCTCGTCCGGCATATTTCCGAGTTTGTCCATGCCCTGACGGCGGAGGCGGGCGATCTGGTAGAGACACACGAGACAGCCGGGCGTTTCCATGACTGCCAGCATGACCGGCATGTAGCCAAAGGCTTCGTAGCCCATGACCGTGAGGACGCCCACGCACGTCAAGAAGGTGCCGGCCGAATCCGAGCCGTAGTAGCCACCGACGGTGGCACAGTCAATTCGCCGCATCCGCGTCATTTTTCGCAGCATGAAGTAAGCCATGACGCCGATGACGACATTGGCCGAGAAGCCCAGCACGACGAAGCCCATCGCTTCCTGGAAGTCCGCTCCGCTCATCTTGGCCAACTCCTCCCCGCCGTGCCAGCCAATGGCCACCAACAGGTAGAGCGTGATGCCCTGGTAGATTTGTTTGGGGAACTGGTAAGGAACCTTCAGAATAGGAATCAGAAAGCCCAGATAAAAAAACAATAACAACGGTTGGAAGATTTTCTGAGCAAATTGCAGCCAGAAATCACCGCCGAAAGAGACGGCTAACAGTTCCATGCGTTCGTCTTTCCCGTAGGCTGAGAATCGTTCCGAGAGCCACTCAGACCACACAAACGACCGACGGGCGAAAATTTCCCCTTAACAAAGTGGCTTTCTCATCATGGAATTGTAAGTGCAAATCGCAAAATGAACTACGCTGCTTGGACTTACAAAATCGTTAGGAATGAACGCCCTCAGACGTTCACTATTTCTCACGCCGGGAATTCGGATTACAATCCGGAAAGAAGTCCGACGCCTGTGGCGTTCAATCGTAGACGAACATTCTCTCGGACCGCCTCGGATGACAAGAGCATTGTCCGCCGGTTTCTCTCGGCCAGCGGTTGACGAGGGGAGGAAGCAAAATGGAGCTACTGATTGTCGAAGACGATCCGGTGGTGGGGCGAGCGTTACGGCAAGGGTTCGGCGAGGCCAGTCACGAATGCCAGTGGGTCCGCGATGGGGAACGCGGACTGGAGTTGGCCAAGAGCCAGCAATTCGACGCCATCATCCTCGATCTGCTGCTGCCCCGGCGTAATGGGCTTGAGGTTTTGCGGGAACTACGCGATGCGGGGAATCAAACCCCTGTCCTGTTGCTGACCGCGTTGGGGTCCGTCGATGAACGGGTGGCCGGGTTGACCGCCGGTGCCGACGATTATCTCGTCAAACCGTTCGCCTTCCCGGAACTGCTGGCCCGCATCGCGGCCGTGCGCCGGCGCTCCGTCACGCGCCCTTCACCCACTTTAGAGGTCGCCGACCTCTCGTTGGACCTGGCATCGCGCCGTGTCACCCGCGCCGGCGTCGAAATCAATCTCAGTCCGACGGAATTCAGCCTCCTCGAATACTTGATGCGTCATGCCGGACAGGTTGTCACCCGCAAGATGCTGTGCGAGCATTTGTGGTATGCCGACTGGGAGGGCATGACCAATGTGATTGAGGTGCATATCAATCGCCTACGCAGTAAGCTGGATCGGGTCGGCGATACGTCGGCGGTCCAGACTATCCGGGGGCGGGGCTATGCGATACGAACGACTTAAGACCTTCTGCCAGACCTTGCGATTCCGGCTGACCTTGTGGAACACAACCGTCTTTCTCGTCCTCCTGCTGATCGGCCTGGCAGCCCTCCGCGAAGGACTGCGCTTGACGCTCTCGCAAATGGTAGACGAATTCATCAAGGAGGAACTGTACTCGGCCGTCCGCGATCTCAACCGGCTGGCTGAGGAACCGGAGCGATTGCACGCACGGTTTAATCGCCAAGCAACAGGACATCCGCGACGCCGTCTGTTCGTCCAATTGCTCGACCATCAGGGGACGCTGGTGTGGTCCAGCGAGCAATCTCCTTCGCTGGACATTCTCCCATCCAACGTCGTGTCTTTTCACACACCGACGACTGTGGGCAATCACCGCGTCATTTGCCGGCAGGTGCTTGGTTCCAGTTCGGAGCCGCTGACCGTGCGAGTCGGTTGTTCGCTGGGCCGCGCCCACCTGGAGATGGCCCGTTTCAATCGCCTGTTGCTGGGTGTAGCTATCGTTCTTCTGCTGGCCGTACCGCTCGGCAGTTACTTGCTCGCTGGGCGGGCCACGCGGCCCATCGCCAACATTATTCGGACCACCGCGCGCTTGCATCCGACGAATCTCGACCAACGGTTGCCGATCCGCGGCACGCGCGACGAACTCGACCAACTCTCGCGGACTATCAATAACTTCCTCGACCGCATCGCTTCCTACCTACAGCAGAGCCGTGATTTCACCGCCAACGCCGCCCACGAACTGCGCTCACCCCTGACCGCCTTGCAAAGTTCGCTGGAAATCGCCCTCAACGCCGACCGTACGATTGAGGAATACAAGGAAGTGTTGTCGGTCCTGCTGGAGGAATGCGGTCAGATGCGCATTTTGGTCAATCAGCTGCTGATGCTGGCCGAGGGAGACGCCGGCCGACTTCGCCTTGAAGCGCGGATGGTACGCTGGGACTCGATTGTCCTCAGTTCCCTGGAGATGTTTCAGGCCGTGGCGGAAGCGGCCGAGGTGGAACTGACGACGCGCCGCCTCGAACCCGTGATGGTACGCGGCGACGGCAATCGCCTTTGGCAAATCGTCAACAATCTACTCGATAACGCCATCAAGTTCACGCCGGCCGGCGGCCGGGTGTCGCTCGATCTCTGGCTCGACGAAACCAGTCATGCGAGCGTTCTCGAAGTGACGGACACCGGGGCCGGCATCTCTCCGTCCGACTTACCGCGTATCTTCGATCGCTTCTACCAGGGCGATAAGGCTCGCCAGCGCGAAACCCCCTCGCGGGGGTTGGGATTGGGGCTGAGTATTTGTCAGGCCGTCGTCGCCGCGCAAGGTGGGACTATCGAGGTTACCAGCAAACTTGGCCAAGGCACGACGTTCACGATCCGCTTGCCGGACTGCACTCGTCCGAGCGCCGGCGATCCGATCTTCCCCACCCCATCGGCTTCTGCCATGCTTCCTTGAGCCGCGCCAACTCCGCCCAGATGATCCATTCGCCGTTCATCCCCGCGATGCGCAAACGCGATTGCTTGCATGTTTGTCCAAGTTGTGTCAACGGGATGTCACTGCCGAGAACTGTCTGGAAAGCGGCAACCCGATCTGGGCGCACTTCGACGACGAAACGCGTCGCCGATTCGGAAAACAGCAGCACATCCTCCGGCAATCCCACATCCGTCGCCAGGCGTGTCAGATCCGCGCCAATGCCGCCGGCAAACGCCATCTCCGCCACGGCCACGGCCAAACCGCCCTCGCTCAGATCGTGACACGAACGCACCAGACCGCCCACGATGGCCTCGTGCAGTTTACGGAAGAGGCGCGGTGCCAAGTCCATGTCGGGACGCGGCACGGTCCCGCCTTCGAGACCGCGCACGAGATGATAGTGTGAGCCGCCCATCTCGTCCTTCGTCACGCCGACGAGAAAGAGTAGATTGCCCGGCTCCTTCAGATCCATCGTCACGCAGCGGCGTACATCCGGCACGCGGCCGAGGGCGCTGATGAGCAGCGACGGCGGAATAACGATGTTCTTGCCGCCGGAGTGATATTCGTTGTTGAGGCTGTCCTTGCCGCTGATAAACGGCATGTTATAGGCCAGCGCCACATCGCGACACGCCTCGGCGGCGCGCACCAGCGAACCGAGTACCTCCGGCCGATCCGTGTTACCCCAACAGAAATTGTCGAGTAAAGCGATCCGTGATGGGTCTGCACCAACGGCAATGATGTTGCGCACGGCTTCATCGATGGCCGACGCGGCCATCGCGTACGGATCGAGATCGCCGTAACGCGGATTGATTCCGCAGCCGATCGCGATGCCGGTCCATTCGCCAAGCACCGGCGTCACCACGGCCGCATCGCCGGGGCCATCTTCGTGAATGCCAACCAGCGGCTTGATGACACTGCCGCCCTGTACCTCGTGATCGTACTGGCGGATGATCCATTCCTTGCTGCACACGTTCGGCGAAGCGAGGATTTTCAGCAGGATGTCGTTGAAGTTTTCGGGGCGAGCTTTCTCTCGCGTAAGCGCCCCGAGTGTTCGTTCACTCGGGGCGTCAGCACTCGGGGCGCTTACGCGACCCCGCTCGCCAGCACTCGGGGCGCTTACGCGACCCCGCTCACCGGCCCACATCGCTTGACGTACCACCGTCGGTCGGCCATCGTGCAGGAAGTGGATGTCGAGATCGGCCACCTGCTGTTGCTGATAGAACAACCGCAATCGGCCCGTCTCCTCGAAGCAACCGAGTACGGTTGCTTCCACGTCTTCGCCGGCACACAGCTTTTGCAATTGCGGCCACTGATCCGGCGCGACCGCCAGCACCATGCGCTCCTGCGCCTCCGAGATCCATATCTCCGTGTACGACAGGCCGGCATACTTGAGCGGCGCTTGATCGAGTTGCACGCTGGCACCAAGTCCCTCGGCCATCTCGCCGACGGCGGAGCTGAAGCCGCCGGCGCCGCAATCAGTGACGGCGTGATAGAGATCGGCGTCGCGCGCTTGCAGCAACACATCGAGTAGTTTCTTCTCGGCGATGGCATTGCCAATCTGCACCGCGCCGCCGCTGACTTGCTCCGATTCCTCCGTCAACTGCACCGAGGAGAACGTCGCTCCGTGGATGCCGTCACGGCCGGTGCGCCCACCCAGCGCCACAATCAGGTCGCCGTCGCGCGGCTCCTTGTGACAGCGATCGACCGGAATCAGGCCCACCGTACCGCAATAAACCAGGGGATTGCCGAGGTAGCGATCGTCGAAGCAAACCGCGCCGTTGATGGTGGGAATGCCCATGCGATTGCCGTAGTCGCGCACGCCGGCGACGACGCCCTTCATTACCTTGAGCGGATGCAGCACGCCCGGCGGCAGCGCTTCGGGCGGCGTATCCGGCGGCGCGAAACAGAACACATCGGTGTTGCAGATCGGCTTCGCACCCAGGCCGGTTCCCATCGGATCGCGGATAACGCCGCCCAGCCCCGTATTCGCGCCGCCGTAAGGTTCGATCGCCGACGGATGATTATGTGTTTCCACCTTGAAACAGACGTGATAGCGCTCGTTGAAACGCACGATGCCGGCGTTGTCGGCGAAGACGCTGACGCACCAGTCGTCCGCGCCGAGACGGCGGCGAATCTCCTGCGTCGCTCCAAAAATCGTCTCCTTGAGCAGATTATCGAAACGCCGAACGCGGCCATCTTCCTCGATGAAATCAATGCGGCCCTTGAGCGTCTTGTGCGAGCAATGCTCCGACCACGTCTGCGCCAGCGTCTCCAGTTCAATATCGGTGGGATCGCGGCCGAGTTCCCGAAAGTGCGTCTGGATGGTCCGCATCTCGGCGAGACTCAGCGACAACTGACCGTCCCGGCTGAGTTTCTCCAGGGCCGCGTCATCTTGATCGCGCAACGGGATGGTGATGAGTTGGAACGAATAGGCCGAGCCGACGCTGAGATGTTCGAGAGTCAGTGGACCAGCGACGACTTGCTCGATGGCTTCGTTGGCGAGAACTTTGCGGAAGAACACCACCTGCGCGTCAGGCGACAGCGCTGGACCGAAGTAGCGGCGGAAGGTACGCACCGAAGCCACGGGAACGCCGAGATCGCGGGCCGCCTCGACGACGCTGAGCGAGGTGGGGTCCATGACGCCCGGCTTGAGCAAGACGGTGGCGCGATGATCGGGACGAAGATGTTCGTTGAGCGCGCCGAGACGCCCCGACTCCACGAGTGCATCGACCAGGAGATCATCGGCCAAGCGCTCCGCCTGCGAGCGCGAGAGATTGCCTTCAATCAGATAGCCGCGTGCCGTGCCGGTGATCCATTCGGCGCCGCGACGGTCGTGGGTGAGCAGGTCGAATTCCTCGCTGACCCGCGTACGCTCCGCATCGACTCCCTTGGGTTGTATCTCAATCTCCCAGAGCATACTATCGTCTCCCCACTCGCCTTCTTCGATCAACTAATCCAGAGACTAAAGGTAAAAATGCCAATGAATACGCCCATGTAGAGTCCGCTGACGATCAAGCCGATGATTCCCAGGATCATGTGCGAGCCGCGCGTGCGGAGTACGGCAACGGCCTGGCCAAGCCCAAGGACGCCCATCAGAAGCGAGGCGGCAATCAGGAAAAGCACCAGCAGGCCCAAGAGGACGGGCGGCGTGCCAGCCAACGAGAGCAACGCGACCAGGATCAAGGCCGTCCAGGCGCCGCCGCCCAGTAGCAACCCCAACAGCGCTTGGCGGAATTGTGCGCGTGCTTGTCCGGGAGCCGCCTCGCGCGATGCCAGGGCACGTTCGACGCAGGCGGCGCACAAGACCTGATCGCGCCAGCGCGTGCGGCATACTTCACAGAAGTAATTGCCGCAGCGCCCACAGGTGCCTACTGCCTCTTGTCCGGGATGGACGACGCAGGCACCCTCCCCCTCACGCGCTGGCCGACCGATTCGTTCCGGCGGTTCGTACAGCGGATCGCGGCAGTTCGGGCAGCGTGCGCCAAGACGCTCGCGATCCTGGGGCAACGGATAATCGCAGGAAGGACAGCGTGCCATGTTCGTCTCTCGTCCGGTTCTGCCAGCCCGCAGCGCCAGTAAGGGAACGCCCCTTGCTGGCGCTGCGGGCTAGTAGACCTTCAACCCTGCCATTGTTTGGCGATGGTCAGCACGGCAATGGCCAGACACAGCAGGGTGGCCGCCAGTCCCGTCGTCGCGCCGGTCATGGCCAGGGATCGACCGATCATGTTCGGTTTGCTCTCAATCTGCCGAAGACCAAACCAACCGACAATCACGCTGGCGACCGGGAGCAGCACCGCGATAAGACAGATCATAACCGCCACCGTCACTCCGGCCCCGCCGCCGGCCGTTTGGGCACCGATGGCCATCAGGGCGAGCAAGGCCGCGACCGGACCACCAATCAGCGAGAGGACGAGGGCGATGATGGCCAACGGCGAAAAATGGCCGGGCCGATTCAGCCCGCGCACACGGAAATTTTTGCACGGACCACACAACATCTGTCCTTGCAGCGCGATGACACAGGCGGCGCAGAAGGAGCCGTGGCAGGCGTCGCAGGTCATCTCTTTCGGGCTGTCCTCATGATTGAGGCAGTAAGCCGGATCGGGTCGGCGTCTCTCGCGCGAGCGGCGCGGCTGCGGAAACTCCGGCTGCCAGGCATCCTCTTCGAGCGGGGATCGGGGAATACGTCCGCGCGGCGGAGGCGGCGGCGCGGGGCGAGCCGGCTCCGCTTCCGGCTCGGGCACGGTACTCGACCACGGCACGCGGTTGCCGTGGCCGCATTCACAAAAGACGAGCGTGCCCGATAGAGCTTCGGCTCGACCGTGACGTTTATCGCACTGTTTGCAGGCGAACCAAATCATAGGTCAACCTCTGCTGTCCTCAAGGGACTCCCTTGCTGGCGCTGCGGGCTGGCAATCCCTCCCTTGCTGGCGCTGCGGGCTGGTCAACGAGCCGCCTCGCCGGGCCGTTCGCCCAGCACCGCGGCCATTTGCAGAACAAATTTCTCGGCGCTCTCGTATTCGTCCGGTGCCAACTCCAGCCGGTTCTGAAAGAACTGCGCCGCCGCCTGAAACAGACGAGCGCGTTCGAGGACGCGCAGCTGATCGCGGCGTAGACACAGATCCAGGAGCGTCTGTTTCTGTTCGCGATCAAGTTGGCTCAGCCGTTGACGGAGCCGAGCGATGCGCTGGCGGTCGGCCTCGCTTCCTGCGTCGTGCAGGAGCAAGATCGGTTGGACGTTGCGCTCGACATGGACGACAAGCGTATCGCCGGCGAGGTCGCCAAGCCGCCGCTGTTCGCGATTGCAGGCCGCCACGATGAAGCCCAGCAGCCCCGGCCCCAGCGGTAAGGGAATCGGCAAGCTATCGGCGACCCGAAGCAGATTGCGCACGGTCGATTGAAAGAAGGTGATGGCTGTGCCGCGCCACTGGATAACGCGGATGCCCATCAGGTATTTGCCGGGTGTTTGGCCGTGCCAGAGCCATTCAAAGAGGATGAAGTATCCCCACATAACCACGAATTGCCAGAGGATCATCACCGCCGCACCCAGGCCGGATCGTCCCAGCGAGAGAATAACACCGACTGCGCCACCCATAAGCATCAGGATCATGATCGCCAGCGCGTCGATCAACCAGGCGAGGAAACGCGATCCCAAACCGGCGACGCGGTAGGTGAAAGGCACCTTCTCAGTGGTGAGAACCTCGTGAAGGATCACGCCTCGTTCTCCCGCGCTGCCGGCCGACCCCAGCCGAGCAGCAGCACGTAAACCAAGAACAGCAGGGCGAAGACACCGGCGATGGCCAACTTCAACCCTTTGCCGAGAAACCAGTCCGGCGCTCGCGCCACGCCCGCCTCCAGACACGCGGCCACCGCCAGCAGCGGCACACAACCGAATAGCATCAGCACCGACTGCTTACCCATGCGTGCCAATTCCTCGCGGCGCGGCCAGGGCCGCGCTCGCAGAAATCCCTGCGCCAGCACGAAGCCGGCCGCTCCACCGATGAGACAGGCCGGAATCTCCAGCACGCCATGCGGCAGGACACCCGTGGCATACGCGGTCAATTGGCCGGCCTGGGCGAAGACGGCTCCGAGAGCGCCCAAGAGAACGCCATTATAGAACATCAACCAGGCGGTGCCGAGGCCGAACGTGATGCCCAGGGCGAAAGCGACCAGACTGACGCTGACGTTGTGCGTGAACAGGAAACTCGAAAAATTCATGAGTTGGTCGGTGTCGTACATCGGCTTGGCTTCGTCCTCGCCCTCGCCGACCGGCTGGATGGTCGGCATGCCGCTGGGCAAGAGGTAGGCCTGGGCCACATCCTTGTCGTACATCATGGCCAAATAACCAAAGATCGTGCCAGCCATAAACAGGAGAGTAGCCAACAAGAAGTGCGGCAGATAACGGCGAAAGATGGCGGGATAGCCCCAAAACAGATAGCGGATTAGTCCCCAGAGATCGACGCGCGTTTTGCCGTAAATGGCGAGGTAGGCACGGGCGACGAGATCGTTCAAATAGCGTTCGGTGGCCTCGCCGCTAACGAAAGTTTGCGCTTGATTCAGGTCGGAGGCGGCGCGGCGATAGAGTTGGCCAAACTCGACGGCCTGATCGTCGTCCAGCGAGACGAGACCGCTGCCCTCGACACGTTGAAGGATTTCTTCAAGGCGCTTCCAGTCGGCCCGGCGCTGATGGAGAAACGTCGCGAGATCCATAGAGGTTTACTCACCACCAAATACAAGACTATTCACCACGAAACACACGAAATACACGAAAAAAATACAAAAGATTAAATCGACAAAGAAAAACAAAATACGCTCGGTTTTTCATCCACATCTATAGTTATGCTCTACTTGGTTTTTGTATTTTTTCGTGTATTTCGTGTGTTTCGTGGTGGATATCTTTTCTTACATCCGCACACCCGTCTTGAGCGCCAGGTAGCGGTTGACGGCGTCGATGGTCAATTTGTCGGGCACCGTATCGAGGACGAGGACGCCTTGCCGTTCGAGGCTGCGCAACAACTCGGAACGTCCTTCCAACAGATCGCGAGCAACCAGCACGTTATAGAGTTCGTCGGCGGTCTGTGGTTGATGCGCGGCCAATTGTTGGAGCGGCACATCGGCCACGGCCAGCGTCAGCGGCAGGTGAAAACGCCGCAACAGGGCGGCCGCCTCCAGATATTCGCGCGATACCACATTGTCGAGCAAATCGGTGAACACCATCGTAAGGGCGCGTTTGGGATGCTTGGCAATGAGATGAGCGAATGCCTCCCGATAATTGACGTAGCATAACTCCGGTTTGACGCTGTAGAGCGCTTGCAGAAAGCGCGCGTGCTGGGCGCGGCCCTTGGCCGGCGGTAAATACAGATGAACTGTGTGCGAGAAAACAAGCAGACCGAGGTTGTCCTGAAAGGTTTGGCTGACGTGCGTCAGCATGAGGACGGCGTTGATGGCGTGATCGAGCTTGGTTAGCGTACCGACGCGCGCGGCCATCATACGGCCAATGTCCAGACAAAAAATGATGTCCTGACTGTGTTCGCTCTCGAACACACTGGTGATCGGCTTGCGCCGGCGCGCAGTGGCCTTCCAACTGACATGGCGAAAATCATCGTCCTGGGTGTAATCGCGGTAATGACTGAACTCGCGGCCGGCTCCCGGCAACCGCTTGGCGCGATAGCCGCCGGCGCGGACGAGCGTGGTGCGCACCAGTGCCTCGTAACGACGGATCTCAAGAAGATTGGGATAGACCTGCACCTCCTCGGCAGCGGGCAGGAGGCGATCGACGCATGCCAGCCTGAGCGGACCACAGCAGCGCACAGCCACATCGCCGAAAGAAAAATTGCCACGCTCCGTGGGCAGCAGTCGATAGGTGAGCCGGGCCCAACCGTGAGCGGGGACGGTCGCCGCCAACAGCGATGGCTCGGCTCGGGAGCTAGTCGGGGGATGATCGCGCAGCAGCAATCGTAATCGTCGTCGGCCGTGGTTTTCGACAATCAGCGTCACGTCATTATCCACGCCCAGCGACAGGCGAGCAGGCCGTTCGCGCCGAACATGCAACCGTGCCGGACGGCTGGCCTGTCGCGCCAGCAGAGCATCAATCCCCAGTAGAACGAAAATGCCGAGGTCGAAGCCGTACACCAGCCAGCGCAGCGCCTGCACATACTCGCCAACGTGCTTCAACGGCAGCAACGGGAGAAGGTATCCGGTCAGCCAGAGCAGCAGACCGAGGAGGAGCAGGCAGACCGTTGCGCGAGTCGGGACCATGTGCGGAATACTTCCAGGAAAGCCTCAATAGGACAAGTACAGCGCGATCCTTCTCGGCCCATTACTTCTTCAGGAATCGCGACAGAAAATCCGGTTCGGTCTGGTATTGCAGCACGAGCCAGGAACCCTCCAGCGCTGTCTTCAAACTCGCATCCTCGCGGCGCAGTGTGTGGAAATAATCGTCCCATCCACGCGCGGCCGCCTCATCCTTGCACTCGAAGACGCCCTTCACCGTCAGCGACTTATCCGGCACTAACCAGATGCCGAAAGTCCGCAAGGTGGAGAGCCGTTCGAGATCCTTCTTCTTTAATCCGCTCAGATAGTTCACGACGGACGTTTTCGTCCAATCGCGTGAGTGGCCGACAACCCAGGCGGGCGACATCGGCTCGCGTCGCTCCTTCAGCACGGTGCGAATCTCGCCGGACAATTGCCGCAGATCCTCGACCGGCTGGGCCGGCAGCGATTCCAGTTGTTGTGGGAGAAGCGCCAGCACGAACGTCCGCTCGTCGGCGAACCAGACATGGAGTTTGATACCGTCTCGTTGGGGGTGGAAGGCATACAGTTTTTTCTTGCCGGCGCTGACGACACGCTCTCCCTTGAGCCGATCCCGCAGCTGTTCTTCCTCGTAAGGCTGGGTGGTGCGCAGGACCAGATAAAAGGTCGGTAGCAGATTGTCATCGACCTGGGCAGCGAGGACAAGGTGATCGATGTCTTCCAGCCGCAAGCCGACCCATGCCGGCAGGCGTTCTAGTCGATACGCTGATCTGCCCAATGAGATGGGTTCACTCAGGATTTGTTTACCGACAGGGCTGGCGAGCAACTCGGTGATGTGCGCGCCCACGAGGAAGTTCACCTTCGGCGGCAGATAGCCCAGCGCGGCCAATTTGTCCGGGGGCACGCTGGCAATCGCTGGATTGTCCGGTTCAATTATCCCCGGTTGGCGACCGGGGCGGCGCGGAGGCCGACTCGTATCGTGCGCGCGACGTTGATCTTGCGTCATCAGCATGAACGCCAGGCCGCCGCCGGCCATGAGCAGCATCATGCCAACGATCGCGCCTCCCACCAGCCACGGAGAGCGGCGCGGCGGCTCAATGCTCGGAGCGTCCGCCGTGATACGGGTTTCCGGCGGCACGGGACGCGATTGACCAACGATAGCATCCAGGTGTCGCAGGGGAAACGTATCGCCGCAGCGCGGACAGGTGATCCGTTGGCCCGTCGTCAGTCCCGGTTGCACATTGATCGAGGCGTTACAGTAGGGACAGGTCAAAGTTTCGGTCGTCATGCTGTCTATTGTCGATGTCCTGGCAAGACCTGTCCAGTCCGGCCGGTCGGCGGGTGCCGCTTTCGATTTTGGCGTGTAGGGGCGAGGTCGCCCTCGCCCCTCCCAGCGCCGCGGGCGGTGAGACCTATTACGCGGCGGCGGCAGCCTGGATGTGCCGCGACGGATGCAGCATCACTTCCAGCGCCGTGACGAGGCGATCGGGTCCGCGGCCATCGATCAGTTTGCGACCGCAGCGGGCCATGGCCTGACGTTCGAGCGGATCGCCGAGCATCTCGAAGACGGCCTGGCGGATGGTCGGTGTCGAGACATTGGCATGCCAGCCCAGACAGGTGGCCGCGCCTTCTTCCTCCAACCGCTGAGCGGTCGGCCAGTGCGTCTCGGCCTGGACGATGACGATTTGCGGCACACCGACGCAGGCCATCTCCAGCGACCAGGCATTACCGCCGGTGACAGCGAAGTGACAGCGGGCGATGCGGAACGGCACCTCGCCCGGTTCGTGGACAATCTCCAATCGCTCCGGGCAGATTTCCGCCAGCGCTTGCAGAGCCTCCAAATGGCGGTGATACGGCCGAACCAGCACATCCACTCGACCGACGCGCGGGCAATTAAGCAGACACTTGGCCAACTCGCCGGACTGATTGTTCGGATCGTCATCACCCAAAGCGACGAGCGCACGGAACGGCTCGGCCGGCTCCTGTGCCCGCGTCGGTCGCTGACGGCGAATCTCCGGCCTCACCAGAGCGTAGCGAGCGCCCAAAAGCAGTTGGGTTCCGTGAGCGAACTCATACGATTCGCGCCCCAAACCCAGCAGCGGATTGACGACCAGCCGCGACGGAAAAACGGTTTGCGCCATGCTGTCCATCGACACCACCATCACGCCGGTGTTGCGCAGCGTGTTGAGGTAGTCTTCCTTCACATCGGGCGAATCGACGACGACCGCCGCAGGCTTCAGCCGGCGCACTTCCTGCACCAACTCTTCGAGATCGTCGGCACTGCCGGCCGGACTGCCGGCGTCGAGCCAGTCGTTGCCGCCGCGCTTGATGGCCAGACCGAGCGAGCCAGGCTCCAGCTGCGACAGAAAGTAGGCCGGCCGGCGACGCCGCTGGATGGCCGCCGCCAACGTCAGACAGCGGGACAGATGTTCCCAACCAAGGCGGGGCGCAGCATCGACGCGAAAGAGAATGGGAGCGCGAGTCATCTTTTCCGTTCCGTGAGAAAAGGATCTTCCCTGACAAGCGGACAGGATAGGTGGACGTATCCCAGCCGGGAGCGCCAGCGGTGCGCGAGGATGCAGACTTTAGATGTGCGACAGACTGATGGACTGGATGGGTTCGCCGCCGAAATCGAGGGGGTCTTGCCAGGGGGGCTGGGGGCTGACAGTCGCGCGTGGACCGTGCATCCGTTCCTCTTCTCCGCTAGGCCTTCCTTGGCCCGACGCGGACGTTTCCGATGCGTCCGCGTCTGGAATCCTTCCGTTGTTGGTATCGAGTCGCCAGCCTCGTTTGGCCGACTGCTCGTTCCAACGAGGCGAATCTTACTCCAGATTCGGCGTTAATGAAAAGAGCAATCATCCGGCCCACCGTTTGCTCTCCGCGCGCTTGCCCCGCTCCCCTGAATACCGACGAGAGGGGAAGAAGTGTTGCTCGCCATCCCTATAAAGACGAGATGAGCAACTCTTCGCCAGCACGGGTTGTGGTGACCAAGGTGCCCCGCTTACCGCCGCGTCCCCTGGACTCTAACAAGGGCACGTTTGGCCGCGTCCTGATCGTGGCCGGCAGTCGCGGCATGTCCGGGGCGGCGGTGCTGTGCGCCGGCGCGGCGCTGCGCGGCGGTGCCGGTCTGGTACGGCTGGCCGTACCAGACGGCATCCTCGCCATCGTGGCCGCTGCCAATCCCTGTTACACGACTGCCCCGCTGCCCCAGGACGACCACGGCCGACTGAGCGCCGCTGCCCTGCCGGAACTGCTGGAACTGGTGCGCGGCAACAGCGTCGCCGAACTGGGGCCTGGACTCGGCCAGAGCGCCGATCTCGCCGGCCTGCTCGTCGCTGTCCTCGAACAGACCACCACGCCTCTGGTTCTCGACGCCGACGCTCTCAACGTGCTTGTTGGCCGGCTCGACGCCCTACGCAAGCATCAGGGGCCGATCATTCTCACGCCGCACCCCGGCGAGTTCGCCCGTTTGCTCGGCTGCGACATTCCGAGCGTGCAGACGCACCGCGAAGAACTGGCAGCGAGTTTCGCAGCCACGCATGGCGTCGTGTTGGTACTCAAGGGCCACGGCACGATTGTGACGGACGGCCGCCGCGTGTATGTCAACACGACGGGCAATCCCGGCATGGCGACAGGCGGGACGGGTGACGTGCTGGGCGGCTTGATCGCCGCGCTCGTGGGACAGAAGTTGGAAACATTTGCCGCCGCCCAACTGGGCGTGTATCTTCATGGATTGGCGGGCGATCTGGCGAGGGGGCAAGTCGGCGAAGTCTCCTTGATCGCCTCGGACTTGCTGGACTTCTTGCCCCGTGCGTTCTTGGAATAGTTTCGCCTGGGCCGCTTGCGGCTTAGCGTCCGGAGTAGTCAGGATCGAACCTTTATGAATCTCTTGTGTCCGAATTGTCAAAAAATGCTCACCGTCCCGGAGGAGTTCGCTGGGCAGTTGATGAAATGTCCTCTGTGTACCGGCACCTTCACGGTGCCGGGTCTGCCGGGTGCCGCCGCGCCACCGCCGCCGACACTACCGCCGAGCATGCCGGAACCGGACATCTACTCGGTTCGCCACGACCCAATTCCTCCCCCTCCACCGCCTCCACCCGTGTCGAACCTGGAGCCGTTGCCGCCGCTGTCAAACGCGACCACGACCAAGCCTGCTTCGTCACCGGCTCCATCGCTCTCCTCGCTGTCCCCAGAAGGCTATCAGCGGACAATGACGGTATGGTTCAGTCCGCGTGTGTTACCGTGGATTGCGCCGGTATGTCTGCTGTTGGTGTTCGTGTTGTTATTCTTCAACTGGCTTGGCGTGTATCCCGGTGGCGAGCCGGCCGTGACACAGAATTCTTGGCAGGCCGCTTTCGGATTGTCCACGGTGGACGGCGACCTGAAGCAACTCGTTTCCTTCATAGAGGACGACAAGTACAAACCAGGCGTCAGCGTTCTGACGATCTTTTATTTGCTGTTGTTCTTCCCTGTTCTGGCGGTGACGGTCGCCAGCGTGGTCATCAACCTGATTCATGTCAAGTTGCCGCCCGGTGTGGAGAAAATCCTGCCCTGGCGCTGGGGGATTGTGGCCGCGGTCAATCTCGTTCTGTTTTTATTCTTGGGATTGCAAGTGCTTCTAGGCTTCAGCCTCGACTCACGCTACACGGACTGGGTAGACAAACAGGTGAAGGGGGATTCCAAGGAGACCAAGACCACGCAGCAGAAAAAGCTCGATGAGGTCAATCGAGGAGCAGCGCTGGAAGCGCTCACGCACACCATCTGGTTGCGTCTCGTCATCATCCTGCATCTGGTGGCGATTGTGTGCGCGGCTCTGATGTTCTGGATCGTTCAGCGCGGTACACACCGTCCGCTGCCGAAACTCGAATTGGTGTGGTGAATTACCAGCCCGAAGCGCCAGCGACGGGTGAAGCCCCGTCGCCGGCGCTTCGGGCTGGTAATTTTCATTCCCACACCGCCGCTTCTTCACCATCCAGGCGCAGCGTCAGACACTTGGCGCTGCCGCCGGACTTGATGAACTCATCGAGTTCCACCGCTACCGTCGTGTAACCGCGCGCCTGCAAGTCAGCCGCCAATTTCTCGCAGCCGGCGTTGAGGACGACCGTCTTGCCGACTACCACGGCATTGCAGCCGAAGCAGCGTGCCTCGGCCTCGCCCGCCGCGATCAGATGCGGAATGTCATTTTCGATCACCCGGCGTCCGTAGCTATCGAAAGCATCGGGATACCACAGCGCTTCACCGGGTGCCAGCGGGCAAAAGCATGTATCGAGATGGTAAAAGTAGGGATTGACCAACTCCAGCGGCAATACTTGTTTTTGCAGTGCACCGCCGAGATATTGATGCCCCTGCACATCGCTGCGAATGCGATAGCCGGCGAACAACGTCGAACCACAAAACAGGGCATCTCCTGCTCCCTCGAAGTACATCCCTTCCGGCAGATGCTCGACGCTGAAGCCGTGCGCCGCGAACCAAGCATCGAAGTGCGGCGTCTCGCGGGCACGTTCTTCATGGCGAAACCGCGAGCTGAAAAATCGCTGGCCGAACATCAGGCCCGCATTCGCCGTGAACACTAGATCGGGCAATCCCGGCTGCGGCGTCAGCAATTCGACTGCCACGCCCAAGCCGACGAGGGTATCGTACAACCGTTGCCATTGCTGGCATGCTCGTTCGCGCGAACTGCCGCGCGCGCGATTCATCCACGGATTGATTTCGTATTCAATGGCGAAGTAGGTAGGCTCACACATCAAAATACGCGGTTGACGCATGACACACTCCGAATGGGCGAACGGCCAGTGTAAGCCGGCTGGTGAGTATCCACCAACCCATACCAGCCGGCTTACGCCGGCCGTTCGCCGAGTTCCGCGACCAGCGCTCGCAGGAACGGTTCCGCATCGGTGACGACGCCGACTGTTTGCACGCTGCCGCGGTCGGTCAGTTTGGTGACCGTGGACGGGTTGATGTCCACGCAGGCCACCTTGACCCAGGCCGGCAGCAGATTGCCGGTGGCGATCGAGTGCAGCATGGTGGCGACCATCAAACAAAAACCGACACCGTGGATCATCTCGCGCATGCGCCGCTGCGCGTCCAGCGCGTCGGTGATGACCTCCGGCAAGGGACCATCGTCGCGGATGCTGCCGGCCAGTAGAAACGGGATGTCATGGCGAACGCATTCATACATGACACCGCTTTTCAGGATGCCCCGCTCGACGGCCCGGCGAATGCCACCGAGTCGCCGCATGGTATTGATGGCGCGCAAATGATGCTCGTGTCCTTCCTCCATCGGCAAGCCGCGATCCAGCGAAATGCCGAGACTGGTGCCGAACAGCGCCTGCTCGATGTCGTGCGTCGCCAGGGCGTTGCCGGCGAACAGGATGTTGATGTAGCCGGTGCGAATCAACTGGCAGATATGCTCGACGCTGCCGGTATGGACCACGGCGGGACCGAGGACGGCGAGGATTTTCTCGCCGGCCGCCTTGGTACGCTTCATCGCCGCGGCAATCTCGCGCACGGTGACACCCTTGGGCTTTTCGCTGGAAACCGGACTGGCCATGAACTCGAACAGGTTCGATCGTGCCATCGTCTCCGCCGGGAAGACGCGCAAACCCTGGCGACCGACGACGAGATGATCGCCGAGACGCACCTCCGTCATGGGAATGCAGCGAGCGGCCGTGCCCTCGGCATCGACGAGGATGCCGCAGTCCATCTCTTGATCCTCCACGTCAATCCATTCGCCGCCAAGCCGTACTTGTGTGCGGTAATTGGTGGTGCTGTAGAAGTCCTCGGGGAAGGCGCCATCCATATCGGCGGCCACGGTCTGACAATCGCGAACGGTGATGGGCGCGGCCCCGTGATCATGGATGGCGTCGAGGATTTCGCGGAGTTTTTCGCCGCTGTCGGCGCGGACTTCGATGCGCGCATGGCTGGCGTCGGTCTGCCGCTGGCCGATACGAATGTCCTTGATGACGTAGGAACCGCCGTGCATGAGGATTTCATCGAGTACCTTGGGCAGCAGCAGCGAATCGATAATGTGCCCCTGGATTTCGACTTCCTCGACGAATCCTTGCTTGCCCGATGGGGTCGCGACCATAACAGTCTCCATGTACGCGGATGATCGGCGGCGGAATCGGCCATGTTATTATTCTATCCAGCCGCGGAATCCCGGCGAATGGGAGGGAACGAGCCGATAGAATAGCTGGGGCCGCCCAAAAGAAGCGGAGAAAGAAAGGAGTCGAGAAATAAGCCGCCCGTCTGATAGCCATTCCGCAGCACGAAATACACAGGAAGATTTGCCCTTCGGGGGGCTTCCTCGCATAATAAAGGCGTCGTCTCCGTGACGGGCCTCGTTTCGGCCTTTTCTCCACGGTCCCCAACCGTGGCCGCATTGAAGGAAGAGTGAAGGATCCCCATGAGCGAGCCGGAATTTCACCCGGGTTTGGCCGATGTACCCGTCGCGGAGTCGGCTATTAGTTTCATCGATGGCAAACGCGCCCGGCTGGAATATCGCGGCATCGCCGTCGAGACGCTGGCCAAGGAGAGTTGTTTCGAGGAAGCGGCCTGGCTGCTCCTCAAGGGCGAACTGCCTACCCAGCGAGAGTTGGCCACTTTCGACAACGCCTTGCGGCATCATCGCCGCATCAAATACAAGTTGATCGACCTAATTAAGTGTCTACCGGAGACCGGCCATCCGATGGACGCCCTGCAAGCGGGTGTCGCCGCGTTGGGCATGTTCTACCCGGCCCGCGATGTGCATAACGAACAAAGCAACTGGGATTCGGTCGTGCGGCTCATCGCCAAGCTGCCTACCATCGTTGCCGCCTTTCACCGCCTCCGCCACGGCGACGCCCCGATCATGCCGCGCGACGACCTCGGCCATGCCGCGAACTTTTATTACATGCTCACCGAGCAGGAGCCATCGCCGGCCGTCGGCAAGGTACTCGACGCTTGCCTGATTCTGCACGCCGAACACACGATGAACGCCTCGACGTTCAGCGGCCGCGTCACCGGCTCGACGCTGGCCAATCCCTATACGGTGGTCAGTTCCGCCATCGGCACGCTCACCGGCCCGCTGCACGGCGGCGCCAACGAACAAGTGCTGGACATGCTCGACGAGATCGGTTCGGCCGACAACGTCCGTCCCTGGCTCGACGACGCCATCGCTCACAAAAAGAAGATCATGGGCCTGGGGCATCGCGTCTACAAGGTCAAAGATCCGCGCGCCACGGTTCTGCAAGAATTGGCCGAGAATGCCTTCGTCGAGATGGGGCGGCCGAAGTTGTATCAGTTGGCCCTCGAAGTGGAGCGCGTTGCTGCCGGCGTCCTCGGCCCCAAGGGCATCTATCCGAACGTCGATTTCTACTCTGGCTGCGTCTACCTGAGCATCGGCATCCCGCGCGACCTGTTCACGCCGATCTTCGCCATTGCTCGCGTCGTCGGTTGGCTGTCGCACTGGCTGGAACAATTGAAGAACAACCGCATCTTCCGGCCGGAGCAAATCTACGTCGGCAAGCACGATGTGCATTATGTGCCGCTGGAGAAACGGCCGTGATGGCGCACATTCACTCTCGTTTACGTTTCGCGGCGGCTTCCGCGAAACGTAAACGAGAGTGAATGTGCGCCGAGGTGAGTTCGTTGTCACCCGCGCGCGTTGGTTTTAACCGAGGGATCGTCGGCGACGTTGACCCAGACGTGGACGTGCGGCGAACCGCGGAAATACCACACGAACGATGGTCCTTCCAGACGCCAGTTATCCCACTCGCCATCTTCGCCGATGTCGCCGTCCTTGTAGAAGGCCAGGCCGCACTTATCGAGTCCGCCCTGTTTCTTGATGCAAGCCAACGCTTCGGCCTGATCTTCCTTGCGGAACGGATCGAGCAGCATCATCAGCGTCTTCTGCAACTCCTTTTTCTGATCGCCGGACAACTCGGCGACGCGGATGCCGGGAATGCCGCCCTTGCCGCCACGGAAGCTGATCGCCGACTCCTTCGGACGAGCGGTGACAAGCGCTTTCTGCTGCTGCTTGCCATCGAGCAGCGTGTAAATTTTGTTGGCCTGGATCGCTTGCGGCCAGAACACATTGTTGGGGTGATGCACCCTTTCCTTGAAACCGCTGGCGGCGTGGCCGTAGAAGATCGGACCGCCGAAAGCGACGTGTGATTCGGTGTTGCCGTCGGCTCGCAGCGTCATGTGCCGGCCAGTCATGACGAACTCAAATTGATCGCTGCCCGGCGTGCCGAAGATGGCGATGCTCTGCTGCGCGCCCCATTCCTCGCCGTCCGTGTCGTCCTTGAGTTGCTTGCGGAATTTGGCCTCCCACTCCGGATTGATGATCCCCTTCCACACGTCGTGGATAATCATCTGCTGCTTTTTGGTGAAGAATTCGCTGCGAATGTGCGGCTCGGTGATCTGCCAGTTGTTGGATACATGCGTCCGCAATAATCCACGTTTTTTGCCGGTGGTTTCGACGAAATCCCAGGCGAAGCAAATCTCTTTTTTCTGGGCATCGGTCAGCGTTTCGTAGAGGCCCTTGACCGCCGTTTCGGCGGCGCTGGCTTTCGTCGGCGCAGCGGCGCTCTCGGCGGCGCGAGCCGTGGCGAACAGCGGCAGGCTGGCGGCAGAGACAGCGGCGGCCGTCGCGCCCACCGTGCGAAGGAAATCACGACGATCGAGACCGACATCGGTCGATTCGCAATCCGGACACACCTTCTTTTTTTCCATGGTGTTTCTCCCTTGAGACGAGGTAGGTACAGCAAGATTTCGTTCAGCGGGGCGATGAACGGCTGGCACGCGATACTTTTCCATGAACCCCACGCGCTCCACAAAGTAACACGCTTCGCGGAGCTTCGCCAGTATCGAGTCGAGGATTCGGCTGGTTTTCTCAGAGGTTCACGTTTCCGGCTCGGACGGCAAGGGCGTGGCGCCGGCGGGGGGCGTGCCGTTGCCCGACCGAATATAGACGGCCCGGCGACGCTCATATTCAGCCGGCGTCAGTTGCTCCAGGTCGGTCACGCCGCCCTCGACGGCCTGCTGATGGAGTTGCTTGAGGAAGGGGATGCACCAACCGCAGCCGGTGCCCGCGCCGCCGCACTCGGAAAGTTGACTCGCCACGCACGGCTTTTCGAGGCGAATGAAGTTGAGCAGTTTGCGCTGCGAGACGTGAAAGCAATAACAAACTTTCGCGTCCAGATCCATGAGTGCCTCGTCCTATTCTCAAAAGGCGATCGGTTCCACGCCGTTCATTGTACACGGCGAAATAATTTTCCGTGTCGCTTACGTTTCGGGAAACGTAAACGACACGGAAAATTATTTCGCCGCCGATCCTTAAGGAGTGTCGGGCATCGGCACGCCACGCGCGGCGCACGCCTTGAGCATCGCCACGGCTTCCTTGTCCTTGCCGGCGGCCTGGAGCGCCCAACAGGAATGCAGGATCGTATTGGCACTGAGAGGCGAAAGTTTTGTGTCGATCGTGCGCACCAAGGCGTTAACCGGATCGTCTTGGATGCGCTTGGCGAGACGAGTTGCCTCCGCGGGATCGATGCCGCGCAGCATCGCCCACGCCCATTCCTTCGGCGTGTCGGGGAACTTACGGCAAGACTCGCGAAGGAGCGTGACGACCCGCTGCACATCTGGTTCGGCCAGAATCGCTTGACGCATCTTGCCCTCGTGTGCCAGAGTCACCGCCAGCAAATCCATCGCGCTCAGCGAGCGGCGCGTGCGCGAGACGAGAGCCGCGAAGGCAGGCTCCTTGCCGGCAAGTTTTCGACCGGCCCGGAAAAGCAATGCGCCCTCAAGCATTCCCCGTGTGGCACTGGAAGGAGCGGCGGCTTGTGCCGCTTCCGCCAGGGCAACGACTTCATCCGCCTCCACCGGATCGCCGAGTTGAGCCAGCGCCATGTTGATGCCGACCAATTCGGCGGCGGCGACCGCGTAGGTAAGGCCGCGCTGCTCCTTGCCGGTTGTCTCGACCAGTTTCATGCAGCGCTCGCGCCGCGCCGTCCAGTCCTTGCGATCCTGCTTCTCCGTCTTGCCCGCGTACATCTCGCGCGTTCGCTTTTCCTTCGCGGACAAATCCGGTTCAACCTTATCGAGTTGCTGGGCCAGACCGCGCAGAGCTTTCTCGTCACGTTGATCCTCGTAAAGCGAGACGAGAAGGTGATAAACCCCCGCGTTCTTCGGCGACAAAATCCGTAAATGCTCAAGCATCGAAGCTGCCTTGACCGCGGCCGGATGCGCACGTAGCCGTTCGAGAATACGCCGCTGTCCCGCTTGATCGTCGTACAGATAGGCCAACAGCGAATGATCGCCGGATTTTTTCAGGGTCTTGAGATCGATCGAGTTGCCGATCGCATCCCGAACCGCCGCGTCGAGGAGAGAATGGGCGGCATTGAGCAACAAAGTGCTGTCGCGCGGCGACTGGGCGACAGCTTTTTCCAGCATGGCCTCGCCTTTCTCAAGCGATGCCCGCTCGCCGGTGATGTGGTACAGCGTGAGATGGGCGAGACCGGCATTGTTGAGGGTGGCCGCATTTTCAGGCAGGTGAGCATAGAGATCGATGGCCGCGCGCAAATGCGGCTCGGCTTCCGCCGTTTTGCCTTCTTGAAGGGCCTTATCCGCCTGAGCTTGTCGCAAAATGGCCTTGGCGTTGGCCTCTTTCGGCTTGGCCCGCTGCATCCAGAGAATCTTGTCGTCCAGGTCGGTCGCGGCCAAGGCTCGCGCGACGGCCATGTGCGATTTCTTTTCCACATCCACTTCGGCGTTGTGCGCTTCCTCGAAGAGCGGCCGCGCTTCCGCGTCGGCCCCGACTTCGTGCAGCAACCCGCCCACGGCCGCCAGCAGCGCGGGACTCCGTTGTTCGGCGGCGAGCGCCTCATCGAACTGTTTTCGGCCTTCCTGCTGTTTACCCAGCCAGTAATAGACCTGGCCCAGTGAGAGACGGTAGGTGTTCGACTTGGCCGCTTCGTCTGTTTGAATGGCCAGGAACATTTCCTCGGCCTTTTTCAGGTCCGCCCCGCGCGCGGCCGGATCGGGACGCGCCTGCGCGCGCCGCAGCAAGACGATGCCAAGTTCCAGGGCCGCCGGCACCACCAGACGGGCACGCTGATAGGTCTCGTTGACGCTCTTGAGATTGGGGTCTTCCTTGAGTTGGGACGCGAAATATTCCTGGAAAATCACCAGATGATCCGCCTTGTCCGCGCTGCGGAGTCGTTGATAAGGAAACCCTGGCGCAATCCCCTGGTCGATTCGCGTGATCAACTGCTGCACGGCGTTATCGTAAGCCTGTTTGCTGCTGCGCAGCTGCGGCAAGCGCCGCGTGGTGTACGGTTCCAGCACGGCACACGCTTCCTCGACTTTATCTTGACGGCGAAGGATTTGCCCCAGAATGCGCGCGCCTTCGCTATCGCCGAGGCGATCCTTCAGCGGCATCAGGATCGCCTCGCAACGCGGCAACTGATTGTTCTCCTCGTAGAGGAGGGCCAATTCCGAAACAATTTGGGGATCGCGAGGGTCGCGGGCCACGAGACGTTCCAGCAGCGAACGCCGTCGCGCAACCAGTTTTCGTGGGTCGCTGGCGACCGGCGTGAGGACATCGAGCAAGGCCAGGGCGCCGCGCGGATCGGTTTCGGCGTGCTGCTCGAACAACTTCAAACCGCGCTCCTCCAGATCGTTGGGGCGGAGGCCGATGCGCTGACGCGAGTCGATGGCGACTCGAAAGACGCCGGCCGCCTCCGGGAGCGAGGTATGGGTCCGCGGATCATCCAGCAAATCCTTGAGGCGCGCGGTGGCCTCGCCCCGGTGTGAATTGCTGCCCGTGGCCACCTGGCGATACAGTTGGGCCGCCTTGGTGATCTCGCCTTTGGCGGACAGACCATCGGCCTCGGCGAGTTGGCGGCCGGCGATGTAGTCCGGCGATTCGGTGTGACTGGTCCAACCGATCGCGCCGGCCACGCAGAGACCCGCGAAAAGGATGAGGAGATTCCACGTTTTGGCGAAGCGCGACAACGGCACGCGCCCCAGGAAATACCAACCGCCGTTCGGCGCATCGGCGATGCGGTAAGCGCACAGAGCGAAGACCGGGAGGAACAAGGCGCTGAGGCAATACGTGGTGACGTAGGTGCCCGTATCCGCATCGTGATCGCGAGAACCGTAGACGCCGCAACCAAAGCCGTTGACCCGCATCAGCGCGGGCGGATTGCGGACGGGGCGCATATCTGGGAACCGTTCCGTCCAATCGAAATCGCTCATGACTCAAACCCCTCATCTTCATCGGAAGGTGAAACGCCGATTCACGGCCGTCGCACCCCTTTGGCTCATACGAATGAGGAAAACGATGAAATGATCGTCTTGCGAAGACGAACCGTTTGCAAGAAAAAAACGGCTGCCTGTAATAACAGATATTACAGAGCGAATCCGGCGATCATTTCGTAAGCGTAATCCTGGAGTGTCAGGGGCAGAGGGGCACGCAGTTCCCAGTCTGGATTGAAATCGGGTTGGAACATGATTTGTTCCAGTTCGTTGACGATTGGCCCCGGCCCAAACACGACACCCAATTCGTGATTACGCCGCAGGCTGAGCGTGTCGAAGTTGCCGCTGCCCAGGTAGGCCCAGCAGCCATCGACCACGGCGGCTTTCGTGTGAATGCGGCCTGGATACAGATAAACGCGCACCCCGGCGGCAAGCAGGCGATTGGCCGTCACTCGATTGGTATGATTGATCGACTTCGTATCCGACTGAATTGTCAGAACGACACGCACATCCGCACCGCGCCGCCGAGCGCGGGCCAGCTTGCTGATGACGCCGTTATCGCACAGGTAAGGATTCTCCATCCACACCGAAGCGCCGGCACGATCGATGGCGTGATACAGGGCGTGGCGCAGACTGTGTTCGGTTGGCGTGTTCCACACGAGACGCCCCGCCGCATTAGCCGCCACCGGCGGCGTCTCCGACGGGATGCTCGCCGGCTTACCGCCCTGGTCGCGCCAGTAACGCTCGTAGCATTCTTGCCACTGAGTCACGAGCGGCCCTTGCAGGGTGAACGACACGTCATGGCGAACGAAGAACGAGGGGTAGGAGAAGTTGCGCCCGCCGGCCCAGGCGTTCTGACCATCGATCAACACCAATTTGCGATGGTCAAAGTGGCCGAAGGGATTTCGGATGCGGATCAGTTCGA
>DATNCY010000007.1:0-9626 GCA_035553375.1 Gemmataceae bacterium | reverse complement strand
ACGAACTGCACGCCATTCAGTTTCGCCGTCAGTTCGCCGACACGCTGGCCCACTTCGACGCCCTGGTTCTTTCGCACGAGGTTGGCCTGCGCAAACCCTGTGCGGATATTTACACGCATTGTCACAAGCTCGCCGATGGGCAACCGTCGCAGTGTCTCTTCATTGATGATCTATCGGCCAACATCGAGGCCGCCCGCGCCTGCGGTTGGCAGGGCATCGTCTATCACCCTGGACTCGATCTGCCCCGTGAGTTGAAGAAGTTAGGGGTCGATTTTTCCCCTCACCCCCTACCCCTCTCCCCTGAGTACACGGGAGAGGAGAGTAGAGGCACGAGAAAACGAGGTTGACATGAATCCCATTGAGCAAGCCGATCCCGAAGTGTGGCAGGCCATCGCCGACGAGCGCCGCCGCCAGCAGCACGGTCTGGAGATGATCGCTTCGGAGAACTACACCAGTCCCGCAGTATTGGCCGCGCAGGGGTCGGTATTGACGAACAAATACGCCGAGGGCTATCCGGGACGCCGTTACTACGGCGGCTGCGAGTTCGTCGATGTCGTCGAGCGCTTGGCCATCGAGCGCGTGTTGAAGCTGTTCGGCGCCGAGCATGCCAACGTGCAACCGCACTCCGGCGCGCAGGCGAATATGGCCGTTTATTTCGCCTGCCTGGAGCCGGGCGACACCATTTTGGCGATGAACCTCGCTCACGGCGGCCATTTGACGCATGGTATGCACCTGAATTTTTCCGGCAAGTTGTATCGTTGCATTCACTACGGCGTTCGCGCCGACGATCAGCGCATCGACTTCGATCAGGTGGCCCAGTTGGCGCGCGAACACAAGCCGAAATTGGTTGTCGCCGGTGCCAGCGCCTATCCGCGTACCATCGATTTCAGCCGTTTCGCCGAGATTTGCGCCGAAGTTGGGGCGCTGTTGATGGTAGACATGGCCCACATCGCCGGTCTGGTAGCGGGCGATCAGCATCCTAGTCCAGTGCCGTGGGCGCAGTTCGTCACTTCGACAACGCACAAAACGCTACGCGGTCCGCGCGCCGGCTTCGTGCTGTGCAAGAAAGATTGGGCGGCGAAGCTCAATCAGGCGGTTTTCCCCGGAATGCAGGGTGGACCGCTCATGCACGTCATCGCGGCCAAGGCCATCGGCTTCGGCGAGGCGCTGCAACCGGCCTTCCGCGGCTACGCCGCCCAGACCGTGGCCAACGCCCGCACGCTGGCCCACGAACTGACGCGGCAGCAATTCCGCCTTGTCTCCGGCGGCACCGACAATCACTTGTTGCTCGTGGATGTGACCTCACGCGGGCTGACGGGCAAGGTGGCCGAGAAAGCTCTCGACGCGGCCGGCATCACGATCAATCGCAACGGCATCCCCTTCGACACGCGCCCGCCGCTCGATCCGTCCGGCATCCGCATCGGCACGCCGGCGCTGACGACGCGCGGCATGCGCGAGCCGGAGATGCGGCAGATTGGGGCGTGGATCGGCGAAGTTCTCGCCGCACCCGACGATGCGGCGGTACAGACGAAAGTGCGCGGGCAGGTACGGGAGTTGTGCCAGCAGTATCCGGCACCGGCGAATGAGGTGTAATTCGGCTGCACGGCAAGGCAAGGCGGCGATAACATAGCGACGTGGCACCGCATGCGGAGGCACGGCGATGATTAAGCGCGTCCGTATCTGCAATTTCAAGAGTCTCGGCGATGTTACAGTCAATCTCGAACCGATTACGGTTCTCATCGGCCGCAGCGGAACGGGCAAAACCAATTTTGTTGAGGGTTTGCGATTTCTCCGCGATTACTTGCGCAGTCGCAATCTGGGTACGATCGTTTCGCAGGCGGGAGGCTGGGACCGCATTCTTTGTGCGACGGCCTCGAAGCCGATACGGTTACTGTTTGACATCGTGTTTGGAGTTTCCGGCGAACCAGACGATTACAATTATACCCTCTCGTTTCAGCAATCGGCTCAAGGAGCGGGGCCAATGCTTGATGAAGAGAAACTCTCGCTAGGCGAACGAGTGTTATTTCATCGACAGCAGAGGAAATGGATACAACCCCCTTCTATCTTAAATCCCCCACCCCCCTCGGATGTAATGATCGGGGCTGTAACAGGCGTTCGGGAAATCACCATTGCCTATCTCATGCTCACCAATGAGATTGGATGTTACGATTTTCCTAGCACCATCTTGCTCCAATCTCGCCCCGTGGCTTCAGGAATGGAAGGGTTGGCAGACAATGGCGAAAACTCGCTTCAGGTGTTTCAGACTTTCGTCAGCAATTTAACGTCGCTCAATCATTGGCGAGACATCGTGGCCAGTCTGCGTTGCCTCAACCGCTCCGTCCACAGTGTTGATATTCGTTTGCCGGATAAGAATGCTATCGCGGTCAGCCATGCTGTTGGAGACAGCACCTTGGTACTCGAGCTTGCTCAGGAATCCGAGGGATTTCGACGATTCCTGGCGCATCTGCTCGCTCTTTATCAGCAGCCGCCCAAGCAAACCTTGATCTTCGAGGAACCCGAAAAAGGACTCCATCCTGGCGCGCTGACCGCCTTGGCGGAGGAATTCAAGCTCTGCGCAACCAAGCGGGGGGGACAAATTCTCTTGACAACGCACAGTCCGGAGTTGTTGAACCAATTTGCAGCGGAATCGATTCGTGTCGCTGTAATGACAGACTCTCAAACGCAAATTGGCCCCCTCGTTCCCGATCAGTTTGAAAGTTTGAAAGAGCATTTGCTCGATCCGGGAGAATTGCTGACCGTTGATCCCGCACGACTGACCACAGACCCTGTGCCCGTAGGATGACACATGGCCGCGCCCAAACGCCTGGTCCTTTTCGTGGAGGGAGACGGAGACGTTGCCGCAGCCCCGGCACTGATTGGAAAACTTCTTAACGAGATGCAAGCCTCGGACGCTTTATTTCTCGACTCCAAGCCGCTCCGCATCGGCGGCGTCACTAGCTTGTTTAGCAAGAAAGCGAGGAACTGGACGGAAAAACTGCTTGTCGCCGCCAAACGAGGGAACCTCGGAGGAGTGCTTCTCCTTCAGGATGGCGATATGGATGCGTGGTGGGGACAGCGCTTCTGCGCCCGAGACATCGGCCGAGATTTGTCCCGTCGCGCTCGCGCTACAGGAGCCGGTTCGGTCTTCTCCGTCGCATCCGTGTTCGCGTGCCAAGAGTTCGAGTCGTGGCTAATTGCCGGAATCGAATCGTTAGCAGGTAAGAGCTTGGCCAATGGCCGAATTGTCATCCCGGCGAATCTTAAAGTGCCAGAGAGCGACCTGGAGCAACATCCACGCGATGCCAAAGGGTGGCTTAATCACTATATTCCGCGAGGCTACAACCCTATTACCGATCAGGAGTTTTTGACGCGAGCTGTCGATGTGAATGCTATCCGCCAGCGCAACCCACGTTCCTTCCGCCGTCTCGAATCAGCCCTGCGTCAACTGGTCGAGGCCATCCGTTCCGGCAAGCACATTGTTACGCCAAGCGAGCAGCCTCCCCAGAGTTGATCTTTCGCCCTCACTCGACCGTCACCGATTCCACTTCGCCGCTCGCCAAATCCAGCACACCAAACGTCTTCGGCTGCGCTCGGTGCAGCGCTCCCGGATTGATAACGCGCGTCGGTCCGGTGCGATGCTCCTCGGCCTGATGGGTGTGGCCATAGAACAGAAAATCGTAATGGCCGGAGCGCTCCACGTCGCGCATCATGGTTTTGTCATCGCCGTGCAGAAAGGCCAACTTCACGCCCTCCAACTCGACGTTGCCGAAGTGTTCGTGCAGCGTGGCGCCGATGTCGGCCATCGCCTCACGCAGTGCCGCCTTGTCGCTGTCGCAGTTGCCGAAGACAAAATGCGCGGTGAAACCGCGAAACAGCGCGACCGTTGCGGCGTCGTCGATGTCGCCGCAGTGCAGCACGATGGTGATGCCGCGCTCGCGCAACTCGGTCAGGGCGCGATTCACCATCAAACGGTTGCCGTGGGTATCGCTGACGATGCCGATGTGCATGCTCGCCTCCTGTTCGGGAGATCCATCCCTTTCGTTGTATGGTCTGCGGCGCAAGCGCGTCAATCGGCGTTGGTTGTCGCCGTCGCATTCGCTACCCTGAAAAGGGAACGCTGGCGAGTAGAAGCAACATCATCCTTTGGCCGGCTTTCTTACCGAAGGAGTTTTCCCATGCCTCCCGCCGATCTGCTGCAAGTACTGCGCAAACGCCCCTTTGAACCCTTCCGTCTGGAAGTCTCCGATGGCACCGCCTATGAGGTGCGCCATCCCGAACTGGTGATGGTGGGCCTGGGTTCCATCCTCATCGGCATTCCGGCTTCTGGCCAGACGCAGCTGCCCTACGAGCGTTTCGAGACAGTCGATCTACGCCACGTCGTCAAGCTGATCCCGCTGAGCGCGCCGGCCGTCGGCGACGGTAACGGACAATCGTAAGGGTGGAGGCTAAGTTTGCGGCTCCACGCCGACGCGCGTCCTCAAGGCATTGCCCGGAGAAGGAAAGGAGAGGGACGAAACAACCCATGACCCGACGCTCTCGTGCCCGTGAAGTGGCCCTGCAATTGCTCTTTCAGCGCGATCTCAACAAGGGTGTGGATCGTCCCGCCCTCGAACGGTTCGTCCGCGATCGGCTGCGCGATGATACCCTGATGCCCTTTTGTCTCGGCCTCTATGACGGCGTCGCCGTCCACCAGACCGACATCGACCGGCGTTTGAGCGAGGCGGCCGAGAATTGGCGGCTGGTCCGCATGGCCGCCGTCGATCGCAATGTCCTGCGTCTCGGCGCCTATGAATTGTTGCACACGCCCGATACGCCGCCCAATGTCGCTCTCGATGAAGCGATCGAGTTGGCTCGGCGTTACGGTTCGGCCGACTCGCCCGCTTTCGTCAATGGCGTTCTCGATCGTTTGCGTTCGTCTCCTCCCACCACCGCGTGAACATGCCGGCCCGTCAACCTTTCACCGCACTCTGTCAGCTCGCCGCGCGCGGCCCCTACGCCGGCCGCGTCGATCTGCATCTCCACACCACGCACAGTGACGGCACCTACACACCGGCTCAGATTGTCGATCTCGCTCACCGCGCTGGTCTGACCGCGCTCGCCATAACCGATCACGACGCCCTCGGCGGCGTCGCGGTTGCCCGAAGTGCCGCTGTTGGCTCCACGCTGGAAATCGTGGCCGGCGCTGAAATCACCACGGAGTATCGCCAACGTGAGTTGCACTTGCTCGCCTACTTCGTCGCGCTCGATCATCCCGGCCTGACGGCCGCTCTCGAAGACATTCGCCGGCATCGGGTCGCGCGTTTCCAGGAAATGATCGAGCGATTACGCGGTCGCGGCGTGTCCCTTGATGAAGAGCAACAGCGCGTGCCGGTTTCACCGGAGGCGCTGGGGCGACGGCATCTGGCCGAGATGCTCGTCCGCGCACGCCGCGTGTCCACGGTGCGTGAGGCGTTTCAGCGTTATCTCGGCGATCGCGGCGATGTGGCCGTGCCGAAGAAACGCCTGCCGATAGCCGAGGCGCTCGCGCTGGTCGGCGCGGCGGGCGGCGTTGCGGCCTGGGCGCACCCGCCTTATGATTGCACTCAGGAGAACTTGACCGAACTCCGCGACCTGGGAATGGACGCGGTCGAGGTCGAATATCCTGAGGTACGCCGTTCGCGCAGTCTGGAGTTGCGCGGTTGGGCCAAGGCTCTGGGCCTGGCGGTGACAGGCGGCAGCGATTGTCACGGTCCCGGCCGGCGCTGTGTCGGTTCGTGTACGGTATCGGCGGACGAGTTCGCCCGATTGCGCCAGATGGTTTCGAGGTAGGTTATGGTCTTTCGTGCCTTATTCGACAAGTTCAAAGCAGGGCTGGCCAAGACGCGCGGCGTCTTCTCCGGCATCGCCTCGCTGTTCCGCTTACGCGGCAAGGTGGACCGCGATTTCCTCACGGAACTAGAGAAACGCCTGTATCTCGCCGATGTCGGCAACAACGCCACCAGTGAGATTGTCGAGAAGGTCCGCCAATCTTTTCTCGACAAGGAAATCACCGGCGACGTGGAAGCGTTCGTCAAGCAGCAGCTCAAGGACATGCTCACGACCGCCGAGCCGCTGCGCACCAACGCGAACGGCCCGACCGTCTTGATGATCGCCGGCGTCAACGGCTCCGGTAAAACGACCTCCATCGCCAAGCTGGCGCGGCGTCTCCAGCAAGAGGGCAAGAAAGTCCTGGTCGCTGCCTGCGACACCTTCCGCGCCGCCGCCGTCGAGCAGTTGACCATCTGGAGCGAACGCATCGGCTGCGAGATTGTCAAGAATCAGCAGGGCAGCGATCCCGCCAGCGTGGCGCACGACGCCTGCGAACGGGCCAAGGCGCGCGGCTTCGACGTGCTGATCGTGGACACGGCCGGCCGGCTGCACACGCAGACACACCTCATGCGCGAATTGGAAAAAATTCATCGCGTGGTGACACGGCAAATCGAAGGTGCGCCACATGAGGTGCTGTTGGTTCTCGATGCCACGACCGGCCAGAACGCCATCGCCCAGGCCGAGAACTTCAAGAAGACGGTCCAATGTACCGGCATCATCCTGGCCAAGCTCGATGGCACGGCCAAGGGCGGCGCCATCTTTGCCATCAAGCAGAAACTCGGTCTGCCGGTCAAGTTCGTCGGCGTCGGCGAAAAACTCGACGATCTCGAACCCTTCGATCCCGATTCCTACGTCGAAGCGCTGTTCGCGTAGTTCAGGTTTTCTAGCCGGACGGCTCCTCTCGTCCGGCTGGAAAGCCTGAACTACCAAACTTCCGCCACACCCGTCTTGACAGCATGTGCGAACTCGCTACAACCCCAAACCTCATAGTCGTGCTGATGGCCTGCTGCGCCTTTCTTTCAGGGCCGCCCTGCACACAGCCTGCGGAGCCTCCGAAAGAACGTCGAATCATGCAGGGAGGAGAACATGGGGAAATCGCATCGTTGGGAACATCGACCGAAGCGAAGGACGTGGGTGGTGTTTCTGCTCATCGGCTTGGTCGCCGGCTGCGGCACCACGCGAGTTTCCGACACGACGCGCACGGCCACCGAGCAATTGCTCATCTCGCATTCCATCGATGAGACGGTTTCCAATCTCGATTTCCGTATGCTCGCCGGCAAAACCGTTTTCCTCGATCCCCAATACCTCGATGGTGTAACCGACAAAGGCTATCTTATTAGTTCTCTTCGCCAGCATTTGCTGGCCTGCGGGTGCCTGTTGCAGGAGGATCGGAAGAAGGCAACCTATGTGGTGGAAGCACGCGCCGGCAGTATTGGCACGGATCGCAATGATCTGCTGTTCGGCGTGCCGCAAATGACGATTCCTTCGGTTATGCCGGGTATTCCCAGCGGCATGATCCCGGAAATCCCGCTAGCCAAGAAAACCAATCGCCGCGCCGTCGCCAAGATTGCCGTCTTCGCCTACAACCGCGACAACGGCCAACCGGTTTGGCAATCCGGCGTCGTGCAGGCGTCCAGCAAGGAACGCAACAGCTGGCTCTTCGGTACCGGCCCCTTCCAGAGAGGAACCCTGATCGAGGGCACGGAGTTTGACGAACAACGCATCATGGTCCCCCTCTTGGACAAACGAACCAAGGAGCCGGAGTATGCCGTCGTTGGCGTAACGAAACCCGCCTACTGGCAGCCCCGCCCGCTGCCCAACAACAATGCTGCCACAAAACCGAAACAAGCCGTCACGGCGGCGGCCGGCGAAGCCAAAGTGATTCAGGCATCGGGTTCTGCCCCCCAGGTCGAAATAGCGGACAAACCCGAATAACGGCCGATTCGCTTTTTCCGCGGTCATGCTCTATCTTTTCCATGTTCGCCTGGGCTGAGAATGCGGACAAAAGCGGGGAGCATTGCATGAGTGACATCTGCTTGGTGACGGGCGGGGCCGGATTCATCGGCTCGCATTTGGTCGAAGCCTTGGTCCAGCAGGGGCGGCGCGTTCGCGTCCTCGACGATTTCAGCACCGGGCTACGCGCCAATCTCGGACACATTCAATCGGCTCCTGAAATAATAGAAGGCGATGTGGCCGACGCCGCCACCGTCGAGCGCGCGATGAACGGTGTCGGCGTCGTCTTTCATTTGGCCGCGCTCGCCTCGGTGCAGCGCAGCGTCGAAGCGCCCGGCGATACCCATCGCGTCTGCGCCACCGGCACCCTCAATGTCCTTGACGCCGCTCGTCGCGCCGGCGTTCGCCGCGTCGTCTACGCGGCCAGCAGCAGTGCCTACGGCATCCCCGCCGGCGACGTGCAGACCGAACGCGATCCCATCCAGGCTCTATCGCCTTATTCCGCCGCGAAACTGGCCGGCGAACTGTACATGCAATCCTTCACCGCCACCTACGGATTGGAGACGGTGCGACTGCGTTTCTTCAATATCTTCGGGCCACGCCAACGGGCCGACAGTCCCTATTCGGGCGTCATCGCCCTGTTTACGGCGGCGCTTACGGCAGGCCGGACGCCGATCATTTTTGGCGATGGTCTGCAATCGCGCGATTTCACCTTCATTACCGATCTCGTGCAGGCGCTAACCCACGCCGCCGTCGTTCCCGGCGTTTCCGGTCAGGTTTACAACATCGGCACCGGCCGCAGCACCAGCGTACTCGACCTCGTGGCTGCGCTCAATCGCCAGCTTGGCACCGACATCGCGCCGCAGCTCGCTCCCGCTCGCGCCGGCGATGTGCGTCATTCACGCGCCGACATCTCCGCGGCTCGCCGCGATCTGGGATATGAGCCGGTCGTTCCCTTCGAGGAGGGGCTTGCGCAGACGTTGCGCTGGTATCGCCAGCAATAGTGATCCACCGGTCCACGATGCCGGCAAAGGATGATCTTTTGTCGTTCGCGATAATTTTCGTTGACAGACTTCAGGACGGTCCTATAATTCTCTTTGCCCAACTATCCACCCACACTCGTTGGTTGAGGTGTTCATGGTGTTGATCTCCATCTACTCCCGCAAGCTGAGGTGAACGCTCTATCCATTTATCCTGAGCGGATAGAGCCAAACCAATGTGGGTTTGGCTTTTTTGTTTTCCGAAGCGGGTATAGCTCAGTTGGCTAGAGCGCAGCTCTGATAAAGCTGAGGTCCTTGGTTCGAATCCAAGTACCCGCAATACGATGAACCAGCCTCACCGGGGATGTAGCTCAGTGGGAGAGCGCCTGCCTTGCACGCAGGATGTCAGGGGTTCGAATCCCCTCATCTCCAGACGCGAAAAAAAAGATTGAAGAAAACGAAACGAGACCATTGACAGGGAGAGTTGCCGCCGCTAAGATTATCAACCTAACTTGATTGACAACAAGACGTTGAGGTAAAACGCCTGCGTCCTGTTCTTGTCTGAGTGAGAGTCGCTGCACTGGTCTATGAGGCTTGAGTGCATCGACTCCCGGCCAGCAAGGCGAGGCTACAAGCCTTCGATTGTGTGTTTGGGTTGGCCAGCTAACAGTTAGCGTTTATGGCGCGGTTAGTTGGTGGCGATTTGTTCTTTGACAATTTGGCAGCGGTAGAAGTTGCAATTCACGAGCAACGACAGTTTGATACGTGCAAGCGTATCGGATTGACGTTTCTTGCGATCTCTGCATGAGAGCCTGAGAGAATAGAATTGGATCGTTACTCTCGACC
>DATNCY010000006.1:0-10511 GCA_035553375.1 Gemmataceae bacterium | reverse complement strand
CACCTGCGCAAACCGCTGGCCCTGCACTCGAAACGCTCCAAGCCGGCCGAGGCCTACCGGCAACTCATCACGGAGCTACGGGAGGTAACGCATGAACGAACCGGCGCCGACGCGACAGCAGCGTGACATCATCGGCAATCTGACCAGGACGCTGGACACTTTCGATCCGGCGCAGTCGCCTTATACTGAAGGTCCAGCACCGCAGGCACCCGCCGGCCGTCGCAAGAACCCGCGGGCGTTGATCGTGGCCGCCTCGCGTGTCCGTCCCGACCCGGCCCAGGTCCGCCAGAAGGATCGTGACCCGTCCTCGCCGCGCATCCAGGAACTGGCCCGCTCCATCCAGCAAGTCGGGCTTCAGCACCCCATCGGCGTCCGCGAAGCTGCCGACGGCAACTACACCATCGTCTACGGCGAAGGCCGCTTTATTGCCACGACAGCGGTGCTCGGCTGGCCAGAAGTCGAAGTGCTGCGCGTCGATGCCAAGGATGAGGATCTGCTTTGGCTGCAATTGCACGAGAACATCCACCGCACCAATCTCGATCCGATCGACTTGAGCGCCGCCATCGCCCAGGCCCGCGACCAGGGCTATACGCTCGCTCAAATCGCCCAGCAAATGGGCAAGAGCGAATCCTGGGTGCAAAAGGCGTTGACCATCGCCACGCGTCTGGACGAGGAAGCCAGGTCCGTTCTTCAGAGTGCCGAGCAGCGGCCGGCTCTCGATGCCGTCTATGCCATCGCCCAGGCCCCGGAGAAGGCGCAACCGGAGTTGGCCCATCGTGTGGCCAACGAGGGATTGTCACGACGCGAGACCCAGGCGCTGGCCGACGCCGCCCGGCTGACCAGCCCTTTGGCCGCGTCGCCGCTGCGCAGCGGCCGCCCTCGGTCCTTTCGCTCCTTCGAGACGACGCTGCGCGCCGCCAACGGGGCCAGCGTCACCGTGAAGTTCCGCAAGGCTGATGTTGCGCCGGAGGAGATTGTCGCGGCCCTGGAGGATGTGCTCAAGACTTTTCGCGGTGATGCCGCTGCGGCATGAAGTCCTTGCTGTGCGGACGCGAAGCTGGGCAGGGTTGCGCAGCGTCCACGCGGGAAGGCCGGCTGAGATTACCCCACTATGTTGACACCTGACTTTAGCCGGCTAAAGTCGCCGCCAATTGCTTGCTGAGCCTCCTGTTCAACCGGCTCCGTTCATACAAGCTCGATTGCGGTCATACCGATAACTGAATCTCTTGGCCGTTACAGCCCCCTACCCTTGGGCGGAAATACCATCGCTGTGACCTCGGCCAGCAGTGCCTCCGGTTCCTCCTCACTCCACTTCAACATCCGCGTGCATACCCCCTCGCCCTCCCTCCTGGCGTATCGGGAATCCTCGCGGAAGCGAAAAACACGGCCGTTGCCCTGACCGGGTTCCTTTCCTGTTGGGAGCAGGTCCGAAGCCCCCGCCCGTGTTTCTCGCGCGCCGCGCCCCCCTGCCACAGCCTTGGCGGCACACGTCCGGCTGCCCGGCAACCCTGGCCGTCCAGGCGGCAATAATCCCCCTTTTCTATCCGCTTTGTCCCCGCCACGCTACCACCGAGGACGACATGGCTGTTGTCGAGGCCGTGGCCGCATCCGCTTCGTCGGTACGCTGATTTCTCCTTCCGTCCTGGTCGCGGCCCCACCGTGGCCTTCTCACGCGAACCTACAGCCGCAGCCGCCCGCCGCAACGGGAAAAACGGCTTTCACAAGAAGATGGTTTTTCCAAGGAGTGAACCTTCCGTTTTTCCCGTTGCGGCGGGCACGAGCCGCACGATGCGTCCCGTGGGCATAGAGCGCCGGCCAAGCGGCTGGATTGGTCGCTCCGTAAGGCCCCGGTTGGCGGGGCCGTCAACCGAAAGCAAGGAGAAAGTCATGTCAGACACGAACACGGAAACCAACGGCAAGGCCACCAAGAAATTCAGCCACATCGCCTACAGCGTCCGCGACCGCGGCGAGGGCAAGGACTCGAAATGGACCGAGATCGGCGTGGTCTTCCCGCACAAGGACGGCAAGGGCTACGACATCCTCTTCGAGGTGGTGCCGCTCTCCGGCCGCATCAGCATCCGCGTGCCCAGCGAGAAGAAGTAACTAGCAGCAACCGGGGCGGGCTTGTGCCCGCCCCTCAACGGAAAGGAATTCAACCATGCACTACCTTATGCTTATCACCCTCGCCATGTCCCCAGGCGCCGCTTCCGAGGACGCGCGTTGCCGGGCCTATTCCCGGCTCGCCGACGCCGGTTTCCGCGGCGACTCCGCCGGACGCTTCGGCTCTTCGCTGTGCGACTGGTTCGTCATCGGCGGCCGCTGGAGCGGGTTCTTAAGCGAATCCCTGCTCGGGCAACCCTACCAGGACGCTCTCAGCCAGGAATTTCCGCAATTCACCGCGGGGTACTTTCCGGCGAAGCTCGCCGAGCCACACAAGGACGGCCTCGACCAGCTCTGGCACCGCTTCGGCGGCACGGGCTCCAACCCGATAACGCGCAGCTCCTACGAGGAACTCGGCGCCGAAGACGACGCCCTGCTGATCGACCGAGCGCTGTACGACCGCTTCCTCAAGCCCCAGGCCGGAAAGGACGCCTGCCTGCACGACGAGTCTCTGCACCGCTTCGCCGACCTCGACGGCGACGCGGTGGACGAAACATTCATCGGCCGTAAGTGGCTGGTGGTCGTCGATTACCACAACTAACCAGAAAGGAACCCAACCATGAAAGTCAAAGTCAACATCCGCAACTACCTGGAAGGCAACGCCGGCTGCGGGATAAACGTGGAAGCCCACGTCGATACCGACGACCTATGGGAAGCCCTCGACCTCCCCGACGAGGACGAATTCGATTTCGACCTCGATGAGACTTTGGAAGAACGCCGCCAGGTCGCCGTCATCTGGACCAACGATCACGTTCAGGAAATCCGGCCGGATCTCTCCGAGGACCAGTCCTGGGAGGTGCTGAAAACCTGCCGCGCCCGCTGGGGCAGTTGCCAGGGCATTGACTGGCAAGCCATCGAGATGACGGCCGACGAGTTGTTCGGTCCAAAACCAGCTCGATGTTGGTACGGCCGCATCGACGTGACCATCGACGATACCGACGGCTACGGCCAAGGCGAAGTCATCACACAACTGCGCAACATGGCTGAGCTACTGGCCAAGGACATGCCCGGTATTCAGGCCCACACGGACGAAGGCTCCGTCCGGCTCGTCGAGGAGGCGCAGCCATGAAGCTCAAGATCATTGGCATCGCCCACCACTGCAACGGCGTCGTCGGTGCCCCCTTCGCCGTGGCACTCTTCAAGGACCACGGCCCGCAGGGCAGTCTCAAGGTCGGCATTCTGTTCGAGGAACCGTACCATTGTGCGATCCTTGATGTGGTCAAACTGGCCTCCGGCGACATCCAGTTTGGCTCGAACAGCTGGCGCGGAGATCAGTACGAGCCGCACCTGCGCCGAGCCATCGCATCACATGACAGGAGGCACCCATGACCCACGAACCCACGATCGGGCAACGCTGCCACAGAATCGCCTGCGTGCTCCGGCGCGGACAGGGCAACCCTTCCGAGAACCTGATCGACCTGCTGGCCGACGCCCGGCACTGGTGCGACGACAACGCCGAGAGCTTCGGGGAACTCGACCGCCAGGCTTATCAGCATTACCTCGCCGAACGCAACGACGAGCAAACCGACGAAAGGAGAATGCCATGAACACCGTGCAAAAAATGCAAGCCGCACTCGCGGGAACGATCCCTGTCTGGACGTGGTGGGGTTGTCCCGGCCTGTCCGGTGAAGCCTTCCGCAACTGGTTTCTGGCCTGCCTCAAGGCGAAAATCAGCCGCCACGACCGGCGGCAAGGGCGTCGCCTGACGCCAGAGTTTCAGGCCAGCCTTTCCCGCGATGCGCAAAGGCTGAAGGACTTGCAGCAGCGCATCATCCATCGGCAATTCGAGACCGACATCCTCAATCGCCGGTTCGGACATCTGTTAACCAACGACTGAAAGGAGAATGCCCATGCTCGCGCTTACCACCATCAACCCCTTCTTCGCGGCCCGCTGGAAGCGGGCCGCAGCCGTCCCGCAGCCGGAGCAGCCGGTGTATGCCAGACTGCCGAGGGCGCCCCGCAACGCCAGCCCGGTGCCGCACCTGACCAGCCTGTATCACTTCCACCGCGCCGGCGAGTACGGCGACCGCAAGTGGCCCGGCAACTGTGGCGGCAACCTCATCCGCGACTTGCTGCTGTATTTCAAGCCGGACGGTATCGTCTTCGACCCCATGAGCGGCTCCGGCACCTGCCGCGACGTGTGCGAGGAACTCGGCCTGCCGTGCCTGGCCTGGGACATCCACCAGGGTTTCGACGCCTGCGATCCCCGCGACTTTCCGGCAGCGGAGACGTTCGCCTTCATCTGGGCACATCCGCCTTACTGGCGTCAAAAGCTCTACGCCGAGGACGCCCGCGACCTGTCGCGTGCTCCGACGCTGGATGAGTTTTTGCGGCGTTACGGCCAGTTCATCCGCAACTGCAAGAACGCCCTGAAGCCCGGCGGCAAGCTGGCGATTCTCATGGGCGACTACCAAGACCGGGAAGCCGGGTTCCTGCCGCTGACGTACCACACCAAACGCTTCGCCTTCGCAGCCGGCCTGCGTCAGTGCTGCACCGACATCGTGCGCTTCAGTCATGGAGCCAGCAGCGGCAAGAAAGTCTATAAATCGGCCTTCATACCCGGCCTGCATGACCTATGCACGGTGTTCGAGAAAACCAACTAGACGAGGAGACAATCATGAAACCATTCCGCATCCGCATCGAGGTGGACATCACCGCCCGCGACCGCGAACAAGCCGAGCGCCGGGCCGGGTTACTTTACTCCGACCTGGAGTACGGTCGCAGGCCGTGGGTACTGGCCGTGCTGCCGGACGGCATCGAGGAACGCCAACCGCTTAACCACAAAGGAGACTAACCATGTCGCTTACCATCGTCCGCCAGGGTTCCACCGGCACCTACCATCGGGGTTTTGCCAACTGCCCCGGCATCACGCTCTGCAATCATTCCGGCCAGCGCCGCCGGATGGGAACGCGGCCGGCCAAACCCGAGGAAATCAAACGCGCCGCCGAGCCGATGTTCTGCCGCAAATGCTTTTCGGCCGAATCCATCCGGCAAGCGAAGGAGGCCCCATGACCAGCCAGGAACCGTTTAACCAGCAACCGAGAAAGGAACCGTTATGTCAATTTTCAACATCGAGCAACTCACCGAGCTGTCCGACCGCATCTATGTGGAAATCGATTGCCGTTTCAACGTCGTCCTCGTGCGCACCGAATCCGGCCTGAGCCTGCGTGTCTACCCTCGCACCAACGGCGAGCTGTGGGACGACCCCTTCGACACCTTCGAGGTGGACGAAGCGGAGATCATCGCCCTCGAACAGGAACGGGAGGGATAGCCATGATATACCGCGTCTTCAACCAAGACGAAATCGTTTCGCTGACGCATGGCTGGCGTTCGATCATCGCCTTGACGCCCGGTCGCCAATGGATCACCCTCCTCGACTGGACGACGCTGGAAACCGCCCGCCTGGAGATCGCCACATGGTAAAAGATCAACCCTCAACCCGACACGCGCATGAACCCGCGCAAGGTGCGTGCAATCATGCGCCGGCGTACCCGCTATGCCACCCCGACCCAGGCAATCCGGGAAACTCTCCGCCTGCTCCAGGAGACGATGGCATGACGGACTCTCTGCTGGACGACACATTTCATTTTTCGGCCCTTCGCGCATACATGGAAGTCTGGTGCCAGACGGGGCAGTTTCCACCGGATTCCGAGACCACACGCAGGCGCGCTTATCAACTGTACGAGGAAGCGCTGGCCGAGAAGAACCGAGACAAGCAGCCGCAAAACAGCGACGGCGCCATGCGCGAAGCTGGACCGGATTGCTTAACGCGGAAGGCAGCGGGGGCGAAGGATCTTTGACAGCAGCCTCAACATGCGCTATCACGAGTGCAAAGCAGAAGGAGCGTTTATGAACCCCAGCGAGCAGACGCAGTCCATCCAGGTTGGCGACACGGTGACTTTACGGTGGGAAATACTGCAACGACGCGGCTGGTATCTGCGGGATCTGCTACGCGCCCGTGGCCAGGTCACCGGCTTCGTGCCGCTCTCCAACACGGTCTACCTCCGAGTCGCCTGGGATCGTCCGGGCCTGCCCACGGATTTCAGCCCCGAGGAACTCTGCCGCGTGGCCCCAACCAAGCAAAAGGCCAGCGCGTAAGCTGGGCCGACCGGGCACGGCCCAGCCAGATCGGCGATACCGTCGCTCACAGCCGCGCTTTTCTCCGTCCTCGCCCCTCATCTTTCAGCATCGTTTGGGTTTTTGGCCAGCGTCTCGGCCGCCTTGGGGCATAACGATTGGGGAACGAGGACTTCCATCATCGGACCGCCAGGAATGCGGCGATGAACCTCAGCCGTCGACAGGACGAGGATGACCTCCCTTTGCCGGTACGTTATCAGGTGCTTTCTGCCTTCCGCCCCTTCTGGCCGCGACAGCAGGCGGTCTCACTCACGCGAACCTACAGCCGCAGCCGCCCGCCGCAACGAGACAAACCGCTTTCACAAACATTTGTTTTTTTTCAAAGCGTGAACCTTCGGTTTCTCACGTTGCACCAGGCACGAGCCGCACGATGCGGCCGTGGGCGTAAAGCCCGGCCAAGCGGCTGTGTGGTCGCTCCCGTAAGCCCGCGATAGTCGCGGTCTCGAAAGCAAAAGGAGAAAGCACCATGACGCATTCCTTCGACACTCTTCCCGTCTGCGAAACCCTCGATGCCTTTGGCTGGGACGATGACGAGGACATCCATGACCTGATCCAGACGACGCCACTGGTTTACGACGCGGACGGTCTGCCGGTCGGCTACGAGGCCAGCCAGCTCTTCGGCCTGGAAGCCGCCTACCTCGGGGGCCGCGCGTGAGCGGCCCTTCACCCCAACAGCGAAAGGATCGAACGATGCCCCAGCTCAATGACACGCAGCAGGCCTCGACTCACGCCCCGGAGCCGTGGGAACATCATGGCAACTGCTTGATTTATGGCCAATGCTCCGGTGATGATGACGATGAAGGGCCATTTGTCGCGGATGTTTGCAACCATCCAAATGTTTACACCGAACAGGAGCGTGCCAACGCTCGTCGCATCGTGGCCGCTGTCAACGCTTGTGAAGGCATCAACACCGAGGCGCTGGAGCGCGGCGTCATTACCGAGTTGCGGCACGTCCTGGGAGACCTCCTCACCGCCGCGTCCGACCTCGATGCGGCGCTCGACGGCGCAACCGAAGAGTTCAAGGCCGAACGTACCAAGCTGACACCTGCTCTCCATGCTGCCCACACCGTCCTCAACGGTGGCATGGCTCTTGACCTGCACGAACTGCTGGCCAGCTGTCGCAAAATCATCGCCATTTGGTGCATGGAGGATGTGCTGGAAGTGCGTCCTGACCTGACCGAAAAGCAGGCATGGGAAGTGCTCAAACAAATCGAGCGCCGCCACGACGCCACCATCGGCATCACCTGGGACACGCTGGAGATGGTCGCCGAGGATCTGTTCGGCGACGCTCCCGAGACGGCTTCGCAGGAGTGACGCTCGCCCGTCCTTCCAAGCCCGCGTTGCCTTCGCTGCGACGCGGGCCGCAATGGAGCGGCAGGTGTGACTGCCCGCCGGTGGCGGGACTAACCGTGCGACGAAAATATCAACCAATAGATGCCGCCGAAGAACCCAGAGAGGCTGGCGAACAGCAGGAGCCGGCCGATCCGGATCAGCAGTGGGCCGAACACGGGAACCTTGAGCAGCGGCGGGTGGAGGAAGTATAAGCCCCAGGCCACCGCCAACAGTACCGTGTATAGCGCATCGTACCGCGCGACATGTGCCGCCCCGGACAGGTAAAGGAAGGCCGCCGGAAGCGTCACAAACAGCAGCAAGGAGAAGCCGCCCGCGTTGGGCCGGGAATGCGGGCGGACGGCGTAGCGCACCGGCGACGGGATAGGCCGCCGCGCGGCCCTGGGGAAGTTAATAATCTTGGCCGATGGCATAGGCGGACAGTTCAACGCGCCCTGCCGGAGTTGTCAAGTGCCGAGCGTGGTGACGGCTCCGGCCCCCTCCACGCGGCTCTAACGGGCAGGGCCGGTGCCTCGGTAGAGTAGGCGGCTGGCGAGGTGCCGATCCCGGCCCTTTTCCAACCGCCCCTCTCCGAACCGGACGGGATACTTTCGCATCATCCGGCTCTCCAGTGACCTATCCCTGTTCGGGCTGCCGTGTCGGCCTTCCTGCGTGGATGGCTGCATGACATTCCCGGCAAAGAACCAGGGTTTTCCGCCGTCTGGCCGCCATCTTGCGTTTCCATTCAGCGACTTCCCCTTGCCCCTTGACTTTGAGGTCTGCCAGCTTGCGGATGTGATGCACTTGCATATTTTCCGTACGGTGGCAGATTTCACATCGATCTGCCAGAAGGCGTTGGAGCAACTCCACGCCCTCTGGTTGTCGGCGTGTGAGCACCCGGTCGATAAGGATTGCCGTCTTTTTCCTGCGGAGCAGGAGGCCGCCGAAGCGTGCCACCAGGGGAGCCTTTCCTTCCCGTGCCACCCGGACTTCCAAGCATGAGCGGGGGCCATCCTCCGTCTGAACGACGGTGTGATACCGTCGCGCCATCTTGCTGACACTCGTCCGGTACTTCCCGGCCAGCGTCTTTAAGAGGGAGACTTCCATCACCCAACGGAGCTTATTCAGCCATCTGATGTTTTGGGCCAGGGCGTAGTACTCCACGTAGCCTCTGTACTCCAGTTGGTAGGCCGCAACGATGCTAAAGTCGCTGTCTTCCTCCAACTCGGCGCGGTGGATCGGTTTTCCCTCCCGCATGTACAGGGCGCACCTCCTTTCGACGACATCCGCCGGCAGCCATAGAGCGATGACACTGTTGATGGCTCGCTTCCGGAAGGGCTTGGACAGACCCGCCCGCTGCACGAGGTGCATCTTGGTGTCACACCGCTGGCTGACGACTTCATAGCCGAGGAACCGCGCGCCTTGCTGGGTCGCGTGGCTGACCAAGGTCTTCTCGATGGACAATTCCAGCTTGAGGGTCTCCCGCAGGAATTGAGCCAGTCGTGCCTTAATCCCTTCGGCTTCTTCCTTTGAACCGATGAACCCCAGGAGGAAGTCGTCCGCATAACGGACGTACCTGAGTCGTCGGTAGTCAGGGTCGTCAGGATCGACGGAGGGCAGACGGTGTAGTTCCTTCCGACAGGCGATTGCCTCGTCAATCCTCCCGTGCTGACTATGACGCCACGTCTCGGCCTGCTTACACTTGTAGGCAGGACTCCGCCTCCTTCGGTTTCCACGGGTGAATTCCGGGATGAGCGTCTGTGCGACAAACTGATCCAACCGATCCAGGTAGATATTGGAAAGGATAGGGCTGACTATCCCGCCCTGCGGTGTACCGCTGAGAGTAGGATGTCGCTTCCAATCCTTCACGTATCCGGCCTGGAGTAGTTGCTCAACCAGCCGAAGAAAGCGGTTATCGTGGATTTTCTCTTGGAGGATCAATAACAGGACTGTTCGGTCGATGTTATCAAAACATCCTTTGATATCTCCCTCGATAAACCACTTCGTTCCGGCCCAGGTCTTGGCTATATCGGTCAACGCCGTGTGACAGCCGCGACCCGGTCGGAAGCCGTGGGACGAATCGGAGAACTGCGGCTCGTAGTAGGCGTCCAGAAGGGAGCGCACCACTTCTTGCAGCAGTTTATCCGGCCAGGTGGGAATGCCGAGTGGCCGCATCTTGCCGTTCCGCTTAGGAATCTCCACCCGTCGCACAGGAGTCCACCGATACCGTTCAGCACGAAGGTCCGCGATGATGGCATCGATTTTCGCCCGAGACATCCCGTCCACGGTTTCCCCTGTCGCTCCTCGCGTCAGAGCCCCATCATTACCATAGATGCGGCCGTAGGCTCGGAGGTACAGGTCTGGATTAAACAGTTGTCGATAGATTCCCTCCACAGGAAGCCCGTGGCTCCCTCGTTGACAGTAGACATTGAGGACGGTTTCGGCTCTTTGCATTACGCATACCTCATCATCGTTCAATGTCAGGTCACCTGTCCCCCTTCGCCATGTGGACGGCTTTCCCGCCTGCGGACTACTATGGGGACTCCGTGGCCGTAGAGCTCACACCCTGTAGGCCATCCCGTACTTTATCGATCAGGTACGTCCGAGCGTGAGTTAGGTAGACCACTCATCCCATTAGGCGGGCTCATTGCCCGTTGCGTGGCCCGTGAAGGTTGCCGTCTCCTGGAGCCGATGAGACGGCACGGGTCACCACCGTCGTCAGGCGCTCTGCCGGCGGGTGCGCGATTTCACCGCTAGGAATTGGTCTTCAAGCAGTGTAGCTTTTACCATGTCACGCGGGCCTAGTGCAACGTCAATCAAGGTCTTTCCTGATCGCAGTTGGGCACGAATAATGAGGTATGAAACCTCGCATCTTTGTTCCCGTT
>DATNCY010000005.1:0-6922 GCA_035553375.1 Gemmataceae bacterium | reverse complement strand
CCTGGGCGGACAGCCGGATGCGGTTGTGCTACGGCACGCTATCCGCGAGGACAGGATCCTCTTATCGCGCAACTACCGCGACTTTGAGAACCTGCACCTGCTGGTGCTGGAGGCCCAAGGACGGCATAGGGGGATCCTGGTCGAGTGCTTCGACAACGACCCCAAGCACAACATGACCCCGAAGGAGATCGTGCGGGCCGTCAGCAACATCGAAGCCTCGGGTATTTCCCTGGTGAACGAGTACCAGATCCTGAACCAGTGGCAGTAAGCTCCATCCTCTCCTCTACGTTCGTGTTCTCCCACGCGCTCCACCGTCTGCTATCTTGAAAAGTACGCTTACGTTCTCGGCTCGCCAAGGAATAGACATGAACGTGGTGATTGATCCCCTCTGGCCGTGGTCGCACTTGCCGCCGTTCCTGGCGTCGGTGACTGCCGACATCGTCGCCGCCCTGGTGTTGTCCGGCCTCGTCGCTTTCGCACTGCCGATCCTCTGGCAGGTCCGGCCGTTCGGATGGAGTCCGCGCCAACTCGTGCGCGGCGGCGGAGCGCTGCTGGCGATGCTGCTCGGCTGGATCGCCATTCACACCTGGAATAGCACCAGCACGCCGGGCGGGCGCGGTCACGGCCTGGCGATGGCCGCGCTCGTCGTGTTGCCCCTCGCCCTGCTCGGCGTCACCATCGCCACTTACCTCGGCAGTCCAGGGGCGACGCGCCGCCGGACTGCGATGCTATTGGCCTTGCGCCTGAGCGCGTTTCTACTCGCGGCACTGGCGATTATGCGGCCGGCGCTGGCCTTCGCCCAGCGCAATCAGCTTCGCAGTCTGCTCCTCATCGTCTGCGATTACTCCGGCAGCATGACCATTCAAGACGAATCCAATCACCAAGCGCGCTGGGAATTGTTGCTGCAAACGCTGCGCGAAAGCGCCCCGGAACTGGATCGGCTGCGCGAGGAACAGCAGGTCGATGTGCGCTTTTACAAATTTGCCGGCGATGTCGTCGAGTTTCAACCCAATGATGCCGGCGCGGCCGACGGCAAACGCACCGACACCGGTGCCATGCTCCGCGCCCTGTACGATGGGCGCGATGGCCAGCAACCATTACGTTATCTGCTGCTTCTCAGCGATGGTGCCGACAACGGCAGCGCTCGCACGCCGGCGCTGGCGGAGGCCGGCCGCTGGCGCGGTCTGCCCTGTCCGATCCACGCTTTCGCTTGCGGCAATCCCACGACGGCCGATCGCCAAAACGATGTCGCTATCGTCTCCGTCGCCACCGAGCCGGCGCTAGTGCCCAGCAAGGGCAAGCTCACCGTCAAACTTGGCATCGACGCGCCCGGCTTCGAGAACCGCACGGTGCGCGTCCGCATGTTCCTCGACAATGAAGAAGTGCTGGCACGCGATGAGGTGCTGATGCTGACGAACGGCAACATGGTCAAGCTGGAATGTAGCGCCCCGGCCAAATCCGGCGAGGTCAAACTGCGCGTGCAGGTGGACGATCCGAAACGCCCGGACGAAGCGCCGGCGGGCGATCTGTTCCCGCTCAACAACAAGATCGAGACGTTCGTCACCGTCACCAAGGAAGGCGTCAGCGTTCTGCTCGTGGACAAGCAGCGCGCGATGGAGCCACAGTTTATTTGCGATGCGTTAACCAAGGATCCGCGTATCCGCGTCACTCCCGTTTGGCTGCGCGGTGGACAAACGCTCGACGCCAACAGCGGCGATCTGTTTCGCTTCGATAAACAGCAATACGACGTTATCATCGTCGGCGACGTGACGGCGGCCCAGATGCGCGCGGTCAGCCCGCAAGCGCTACAGGCCATCGAACATCTGGTCGAGCAGGGGGCCGGCTTCCTCATGCTCGGCGGCTACTCTTCCTTCGGCAACAGCGATTGGCAGAACACGCCCATCGAGAAGATGCTGCCGATCGACCTGAGCAACTCGAAGGGTCAGGTTGAGGAGGATCGCAAGATGCTGCCGACGCGCGATGGGCTGGACAAATTCGCCTACATTCTGCGCTTGGCCGACGGCAAAGATCCGAAAAAAGCTTGGGAGAATCTGCCCGAACTGGAAGGCATCTCGCGTCTACGCAAGTCGGAGAAGGGTTTGCAAGAAGCGGTGTTGGCCGTGTCCGACAAGGGCGAACCAATCCTGATCGCCCAGGTTTACGGCACCGGCCGCGTCTTGGCCTTCGCCGGCGATACGACGCATCGTTGGATCATCAATCCCGATAAGCAGCGAATGCACTCGCGTTTCTGGCGTCAGGTGGTTTTGTGGCTGGCGAAGCAGGAGAACGCTGAGGGCAGTGTATGGATCAAGCCGGACACGCGCCGTTTGCCGGCTCACAGCGATCTCGGTTTCAGTGTCGGCGTGCGCAGCAAGGGCGGCGTCGATCTCAAGGACGGCACCTACACCGTCGAGGTCGCCGGTCCCGGCGGCGTCAAGTCCTCCGTGCCGACGGCGCAAACGATGACGGAGGATCGCGGCACCTTCATCCACACCGACGCTCCCGGCGAATATCTCATCACCGTACATGGCAAGGCCACCGACCCCAGCACGGGCGAGGTGGTGCAGGGCGAGCAATCGGCTCATTTCATTGTCTACGATGAGGACATGGAGATGAGCCGCCGTGCGGCCGATCACGATTTCCTCAAGAAACTGGCTGCGGCCGGCGGCGGCGACTACCACCGCGTTGAGGAATTGCCGGCGTTTCTGCGGCGCATGCAGACCGAGAACCTGGCACGCAATAAACCGAAGCTGACTCTCCGTCCCGACTGGCGTACCGCAGGACGATCGGCGTTTTTCCCGCTTTTCTTCCTGCTGTTCGTGTTGTTGTTGTCGATCGAGTGGTTGCTGCGCCGCCGCTGGGGCATGGTGTAGCTGCTTACGACTACGGGCCAAAACTCTGCTAGCCCGCGGCGCAAGCAAGGGTAGATCCTTTCTCGGCACCCTCCGATTCACCGCTCAACTCAGCCACAACAATAGAGGAAACAGGGAAGTCAGGTAACGGTATCTACCATCCAGATTACAGACGAGCCAGAATCGCTTGCAGCACCGCCGCATCGTTGGGGTAATGCGTGGGTAGCAGATAGCTCAGGGGGATCGGAATTTCATCCATCCGGTACGCCGTGCCCGCGAGATGGACGCCGGGGATAGCAGTCGTGATGCGAACAGTAGGGGGCGTGAGCGATTCCATCGTCGGTGGATCGAGTACAATCATCGGGATGCGCTGCAAGTTAGCCACGGCCTGCGGCGAGAAACGGCGCACGCCGAAACTGCCGACGAGCAAGCACGCATCGACTTCGCCGCGCAACAGCAGATCGTGCGCGGTGAACTCGCCGGGATTGAAACGCGGATAGCCGCGTCCCAGATTCACGCTGAACGGATAGCCCGTCTGCCAGGCCAACACGCTATCGGCCCCGGCCACATCCGCCGACACACGCATACGCCGAGCGTAGAAACGCGTGTAGGCGTTGAGGTCCGTCACCAAGCGCAACAGCGCCTCGACGCTGCGATGCCCCAGATGCGCGCGACTCAATCCCAAACCGAAGAACGCAATCCCACAACGGCACGTCTTCATACGTTGCGCCAGCGCCTGGAGCGCATCCAGAGGCGCCCCCAGGATAGCACCTGCTTCCGGCGCTTGGCCGCGGAGAAGACTACGCAACGTCCACAGCGCCTCGAAATCGCGTCCCGGCTCGATTGGCAAAAACACATCGGCCTACGCGGAAGTGGCGGTTGGCCGAACATCGACGACCACAATCGTTCGATCCTTACGGCCACCGGGCAGAAATTCGCCGACCGGATCGACGGAATAGCGCTCGAAGTGACGCGGATGGCTGTCAACCGGATTGGAACCCCAGAAGATGACGAGATCGGCGCGGTTCTTCACTTCGCCCAGCGAACAGGTCGATTCGCCGGCTTCTTGTAGGGCGAGGATGGCGGGGGCGTGACCGAGTGACGCCGTGGTGTCAATCGTCGCACCGATGCGGTCGGCGAGGGTGAGGGCGGCCTGCTGGCCTGCCGTGTCGCTGCGCGATAGGCCGTAGATCAAGGGCGAACGTGCTGCTCGCAGGATGTCGGCCACTCGATCCAGAGCCGTGTCGAGCGTGACTTCACGCTGCTCGATCTCGGCGAGGGGCGGTTGTCGATTACCCTGGCTGAGAAACCACGGTTCAGCGAGATAGCAGGCATTCTCCGCCCGCACGATGCGATCATCCTTCACGGTGATCCGTAAATCATCGCAGACACAACCGCAGACCGTGCAAGCGACATTATCGATCCGTTTCGTCACCATGAACCCTCAGCGCGTCATCTCAAGCGGAACACGACCGCCGGCTTGGCCGGCATCGCCGTTGACGGGAACGCTGTCCGGTTCGAGAGTGATGGGAACGGCCTTGAACGCCGGGGTTTTCGAGTCGGGATCGGTCGTCGTCGGCACCAGAACATTCGCTTCCGGGAAGTACATCAAGGCGTTGCCGGCGCGGATGTCGTAGTCGCGTACCAAGATGCCGGACATGAACCCGGCCGCGCTGCGCACCGTTACGCGCTGATCGACGCGCAGCCCCAGTCGCTCGATGTCCACCCGGTTCAGCAGGATCACATTGCGACGATCTTGACCGCGATAGATGTCCTCTTCTTCATATACCACCGTGTTGAACTGTCCTTCGGAGCGAACGGTCATCAGGCGCAATTGCTGTCCCGAACCGGCGAGTGGCGGGATGGCGTGGATGGCGAATTGTGCCTTTCCCGATGGCGTATTGAAACGCGGCGTGTGGAACGTGCGGCCATCGAGTTGAAACTCTTCGCGCGTCTGATCGATGGCCGCGATCTTCTCGTATCCAGGGATAATCTGGCCGATCATTTGCCGTAAGTGACAATGCCGTCGCAGTTCCTTCCAGTCCACCGGACTTCGCTCGCCCAGCACACGCTCGCCGAGGGACGCGATGACATCCACCTCGCTGCGCGGTCCCTCATAGCGACTTGGTCCGCCATCGCTCAGGCGCACGTAGTTGAACATCGACTCTTGCGTTGTCGGTTCCAGCTCCTCATCGCGCGCCCGCACCGGCAGAATCAGCGTCTCGCGCGCTCGCCCCCAGGCGTGGCCGGTGTTGAGAGTCGTACTGAGGTAGGCGACCAAATCCAGTTTTGACAGCGCCCGCATGGCGAACTTCGCATCGGGATTGCTGCCGAACAGGTTGCCGCCCAGACACACCGCCGAGCGAATCTCGCCCTGCTCGGCTGCGTGCATGCAGCCCATCGTGTCCAATCCCGGTCGCGCCGGCAGCTTGATTTTTAGGTAGGTTTCCAGGTTATCGAGAATCTTCTGCTTGAGCGCCGGCGCGACGCCGACGGAGCCGATGCCCTGCACATTGCTATGACCGCGAATGGGCATCAAGCCGGCGCGCGGTTTACCCACCATGCCGCGCAGCAGAGCAAGGTTGACGATCGACTGCACATTGGCGACGCCGTGTTCGTGGTGCGTGATGCCCATCGCCCAGGCAAAGATGGCCGTGGGTGCCTTGATGTACATCTCCGCCATCTGCTCGATGAGCGGGCGAGACACGCCAGAACCTTGTTCGATCGCTTGCCAGCTGATGCCGCGAACGTGTTCCTGATACGCCGCGAATCCCTCGCTGGCATCGCGGACGAAACTGCTATCGACGGCATTGCGTTCGAGTACCACCTTGGCCACACCGGTCAGCAAGGCGATGTCGCCGCCGATGTGCGGTTGCACGTAGAGGCTGGCGATCTTCGAGCCGAACAGCAGACTGCGAACATCGGACGGCACACTGAAGTTGACGAGACCGAGTTCCTTGACGGGATTGATGACGAGGACTTGCCCGCCGCGACGCCGCACATTCATCAACGAACGCATCAGGCGCGGATGATTCGACGCGGGGTTGCCGCCGATGAGGACAAAGAGGTCGGTGTTCTCGACATCTTCGAGCGTCACCGTCGCCGTTCCGGTGCCGAGCGAGCGCCCCAAGCCAACGCCGCTGGCCTGATGACAATAAAACGAGCAATTGTTGACGTAATTCGTCCCGTGCAGCCGAGCGAGCAGTTGCAGCAAAAAACCGGCTTCATTGGAGGATCGACCGCTGGCGTAAAAGAAGTTCTCGTCCGGCGGATTCTCGCGCAACTGCCGAGCGACGCGCTCCAGCGCCTCATCCCAGGGGAGAACACGATAATGGGTGTCATTCGCTCCGGCGTACAGCGGCGAGGTGATGCGTCCGCACCACTCCAACTCGCGCGGCGTCAGCGTGCGTAGTTCCGCGATGCCGTAGCGTTTGAAGAACTCCGGTTGCAGTCCCTTCTGCATATCGGCGACCATCGCTTGCAGCGATTTCTTGCACACTTCCGGCCAATGTCCCGCTTCGTTGCGCATGCCGCCGGCTTGCCCGCCCATGCCGAGCGCACAGGTTTTGCAAGCATTCTTCGAGCGCATGGCCTTCCACAATCGCCACCAGCCGACGCGGTTGGCCATGCGCAGCGTGTACGCGATCGCCTTCCAACCGCCGCCGCTCTTCATCCGTTTCATCACCGCTCCCCGAAAATCAGATGCCTATCACTTCTGCACTCCCGTCCGCTTCTTGACAATGACCTTCACTTGCAACACTGTCTTGCCGAATTGCAGCGTGTCCTCGCCCTGGAGCGCCAGACGCTTGCCGGACGGAATCAGCGTGCCGTTGATCCGGGTGACACGCCGGCCGGTGTCGGCGATGCCCAGGCCGTTCTTATCGAACCAGATGAGAGCGAAACGATTGACCGCCACCGCCGCGCCAGGGTTTTCCTGCTCCGACAGATCCACATCCACGGCGGTCGATCCCTTGCGACCGAGGTACGTGACGCCTTCCTTGAGCGCGTAGTTTTTGCCGACGCGCAACCCCTTCACCACCGATAGCTTGATTTTCGACGTTTCCGGCGTG
>DATNCY010000004.1:0-9463 GCA_035553375.1 Gemmataceae bacterium | reverse complement strand
CTTGGCCCCACTCGAAAGATCCGGCTTCCCCGGCCCCATTCGGGCCTTCAGTTCGTTGTTGGCCTCGAGGACGTTTCGGTAAAGTTCGTTGAAATCCTGCACCGCGAAGCGAGCCATCGGGGCGTGTCCCTCGTCCTCATTCTTCCGGGGAGCGCGTTCCATTGGTAAGAGAGGACGCAGGTCGGGCGAGATGACCGGAATCGACTTCAACACCATCCACTCCGGCCTGTTGCCGCTGTGGCGCAGCGCTTCCACCAGCGCCAGCCGCCGGGACAGCCGCTCCGGAGTCCATTGTTCTAGTTTTTCCCGGATGTCCTCGATCTCACGGGTCAGCGACTCCCGCTGCTCCCTGGCCTCCAAAACCAGACGATCCCGCTGCTTCTTGATCTCCTCGACGCAGCGTGCGCGCAGTTCCTTGACCCTCTCATCGCGCCGATCGCGCTCCGTCTTGATCTCTTGATCCCGCTTCCTCCGTAGCTCCCGAACGCGATCTTGCCGTGCCTTGACTTGCTGCCGCCACTCCTGCCGCGTCTCTTGATCGCGCTCCCGCCGGGCCTCATGGGTCAGACGCTTACGCAGTTCCTTGATCCGCCAACTCATCTGCTCCCATGTGTTTCGCGCCTCATGGAGCAGATGCTGCTGTTTTTCCCGAACTTTCTCGGCCAGACGGCGGCGCAGCGCCGCGATCTGATTCGTGTGCTGCTCCCGTAGAGTTTTGATTTGCTGCTTCCGTTCCCGCACCGCCTCGCGGACCAACCGCGCTCTCTCCGCCTCGATCTTCGAGGCCAGTTGCTCACGCAGCGTGTCAACCTCTGTCTCTTGTCGCTTCGAGTTCTCCGAGAACTCCCGGTTCAGACGCTCTCGCAGCGCCGCGATCTGCCGCCGCGTTTCCTGTTGGGCGTTCTCCATCAGATGTTCGCGTTGCCTCTCCATCTCCTCGGCCAGATGCTCGCGCTCCTTCTCGATCCGCTGGGCCTGCTCGCGGCGCAGGTCATCTATTTGCCGTCGCCGCTCCTTCTGAGCCTCACCGGCCAGGCGCGCCCGCTCTCTCTTGATTTCCTCCAATTCCTCTCGATTACGGGCGTATTTTGGATTCTCCCGTGCTTCTCGAAGCTCCTCCACTCGTATCGTCCGAAGCGTCGGAGTCAGACGTTCCCACTCCGCCTCGATCGTTTCGGCCCAGCGCGTGCGCGACTCCTCCATCCTCTTGGACAGTTGATCGCGCTCCGCCACGATCTCCTCGTCTCGCTTCTTCCTCAGATCGCGAACCAGTTCGTCTCGCGTCTTCCGCGCCTCTCGGTCGCGGTCATCTCGCTCGGCCTTGCGTCTCTCCCGGTTCTCCCGAAGGCCGGGCACACGCGCCGGGGCGGATCGAAGTTCCTCCGCCAACGCGGTGAGATCGAGGCTCGTGAGGAGCATCTCAATGGCCTCAGCGCCCTGGCCAACCTCGCAGAGGTCGTCTTTGTATTGCACACAGGCTTTGCCAAGCTCTTCCGCGCTGAGAACCTGCTGTCGGCGGAAAGGAGTGCCGCGCGGATCGAGGACGACGTACTCGTTGAAGTAGATGACCCTCTCCAAACGGGGGCCGCTCATACCGAGGAGGGTACCGAGGCGGCTGGGCTGAGCCTTGAAGAACCAGATGTGGACGACGGGAACCGCCAGTTCGATGTGGCCCATCCGCCGGCGTCGCATCCGGCCATATGTCACCGGAGCGCCGCAGGCCTCGCAGGTCTGGTTCTGCTGATCCTTCCCCCGACGATTGCCACAGACGCAGTGCCAGTCCATCTCGGGGCCGAAAACCTCCTCACAGAACAAGCCGCCTTTCGCGGGGCGCTCGCTGTTGATTTCGAGGAGTCGCGGGTTGTCCACCTCCCCCGACGACCAGGCACGGATGGTATCCGGGCTGGCCAAACGAATACGCACCACCTCGTTGTCCTCGGATGCGCGGATCGTTTCACCTTGGTCCATGTCGTCGTTCCTTACCGCCGATCGACGAAGGAGATCCGCCAGGTATCCGGGTAGCCACGACGCGGTGGCTGGCCGCGAGAGCAGCTACTGGAAGAACCGGTGAGCCTGGGGTAGAATAATTTCTCCTTAACTATAACCACGTTGGGGCGCAAAGCAACGGGTGCCGCCCGCCCTGAAGACCCCGTGCCATGAGAAACGCATGGTCCCCCGCTGTTTCGGCCGGATCCAAGACGAGACGACGATCCCGCCTCTCGGCGAAGTGCCGGCCCACTCCTATCGGCGTTTCCTCGATGAGCAACTGCCGGCCCTGCTGCGTGAGGCTTTTTCGTTCGAGGTCAAGACTCGAACCGCTCCCCTCCGCCTTGAGTACGTCCATCACGAACTGGGCCATCCGACCGACAACCCCGACGAGTGTTGCCGGCGAGGTCTGACCTATGGCCGGCGCTTGGCTGTGCGGGTGCGTCTCTGCAAGGAGCCGCCGGTTGAAGACGATATCGACCTGGGGATACTACCCGTTGCGGTGGACGGTTCCTTCATCATCGCCGGAGTGCGGCGCGTCATCGTCAGCCAACTCACGCGCACCCTTGGCCCGGAGTTCTTCACTGACCGTCGCGGCGGTTCCCGCTGTCACGGTTGCCGCATCATTCCCGAGCGCGGTGTCCGCGTCAACCTGATCCTCACCAAGAAAGGCTTGCTCCGAGTGTCGGTCGGCAAGAGCAAACCTTTCCCCGCCCTCACCCTCTTGCGGGCGATGGACCCGGCCTCTTCAAGCGACCTCGACATCCTCCGATCGCTCGAAACGGTCCTGAGCCAGGCTGAACACGAACTGATCCAGGCGTCGCTACGCGATGATAAGACGGGAACTCACGAGGAGGCGATTCAGAAAGTCCAGGAGGCTATCGGCCGCAAGGACGCCACGAAGCCGCAAGACGCCGGGCAATCGCTCCGGTTATTGTTTGAAGCTCCCGATCACTACTCCCTGGGGCGGCAGGGTCGAATACAACTCAACCGCCATCTGACCGCCGTCCTTGGGGATGTGGAGATTCATCAGCGGCCCACCGAAACCGAGATGGCCTTGCGCCCCCTGGACTACATTGGCGTGCTGCGCTATCTGCTTGAGTTGCATGCGGGTCGCGTTCGGCTGCAAGAACGTGTCGCGGAACGGCGGGTTCGAGCGGTCGGAGACCTGCTAGCCGACTCCTTGCAGTGGGCCTTCTCCGCTCTGCGCCGCACGGTCGGGTACGCATCCGTCAAAGATCCGAATGCGGTAGCCGTGCGCGATCTAATCCCGCCCCGGAAGGCTGCGGTCATCGCCGGAGCGATCAACACGTTCTTCTCCCGCAGCAGTGTGAGCCAGGTGACGGATCAGACCAACCCGCTGTCCCAGCTGACACACCAACGCCGGCTCACCCTCTTAGGCCCCGGCGGGCCAAGCCGCCAGCAACTTCATCACATGGTGCGAGACCTCGACGCCTCGCAGTACGGACGGATTTGCCCGGTGGAGACGCCGGAAGGAGCCAACATGGGCCTGCTTTACAGCCTGGCCCTCTGCGCCGATCTCGACGAGGAAGGGTTCCTGACCGCTCCCTATCGGCGGGTTCGCGGCAGTCGAGTCTCCGAAGTCCCAGAGGACATCGTCCGGCTGCGGGCGCAGCAAGAGTCCGACGCTTGGGTGGCGTCGGCGGACACGCCTGTGGACGAACGCGGACGAATCCAGGCGGCGCGGGTTCTCGCTCGGCACGCGGGCAAGTTCCTTGAGGCCGAGGTCAGCCGAGTGCAATACCTCGATGCCTCACCCCAGCAGGTCGTGGGCGTCTCGGCGGGACTGATTCCCTTCCTGGAGCATGACGATGCCACGCGGGCGCTGATGGGCTCAAACATGCAGCGACAGGCGGTGCCGCTGCTGGCGACCGAACCGCCGCGAGTGGCCACGGGACTGGAGCGGATGGCCGCCCAGCAAAGCGGCATGGCGGTCAAGGCCGAGAAGGCCGGCATCGTTACCTACGTCGATGCCCAGCGCATTCGGGTGGACCAGCGCGAGTACATCCTGCACAAGTTCACCGGCCTCAACGGTGGAACCTGCCTCAACCAGAAGCCGATCGTCCGCGACGGGCAGAAGGTCGAACAGGGGCAGGTGATCGCGGACGGCCCCGCCATGCGCGACGGCGAGTTGGCCCTTGGGCGCAACTTGCGGGTGGCGTTTCTGTCCTGGGAAGGTTACTGCTTCGAGGATGGCATCGTCGTCAGCGAGCGGTTGGTCAAGGAGGGGCTGTTCACCTCTCTGCACATCAAGGAATTCGTGGCCGAGACCCGCCGACAGAGCGGCGAAACGGATACCAGCCGAGAAGAGTTCTCGCCGTATCCCCCCAACTTCTCGGCCGAGTCGGTATCCCACCTCGACGAGCGCGGCGTTGTGAAGGTCGGCACGCACATGCAACCAGGCCAGGTACTCGTGGGAAAGGTCACGCCGCTCGAGCGCGTCGCGATTTCCCCGGAGGAAAGGCTTTTCAGCGCCATCTTCGCTCAGGCGGCCAAGCAAAAAAGCGGCATCACCGGCCCGCGCGAAGTGAAGAACGACAGCCTCCAAATGCCCGAGGGGGCGTCGGGCGTCGTCATTGGCGTGTGCCATTTTCTCAACCGGGCGACGCTGTCGGCGAAGGAGCAAGAGACCTTTGAATCTCTGGCTCACGCGAAGGAACAGCGATTCGGCGCGGCCCACATCGTGCAACTCGTCGATGATCTGCCCGCCGACGTTCGGCAGAGGGTCCAGGTGACGGTGGCCATCAAACGCCCGCTTCAGGTGGGAGACAAAATGTCCGGCCGGCACGGCAACAAGGGCGTGGTGGCTCGCATCCTGCCGGTGGAAGACATGCCATACCTGGCCGACGGAACTCCGGTGGACATCCTCCTTAACCCGCTGGGCGTGCCCAGTCGCATGAACATCGGCCAAATCCTTGAGACGCAGCTGGGCTGGGCGGCGGAGAAACTCGACTTTCAGGCGGTCACGCCCGTCTTTAGCGGTGTCACCGAGGAGGACGTTCGCCGCAGCCTGAAGGAAGCGGGATTGCCCGAAAGCGGGGCCGTGGACCTGTACGACGGACGAACCGGCGAGCGCTTCGAGCAACCCGTGACGGTCGGCTCCATGTACATTCTGAAACTTCGCCATCTCATCGATGACAAGACGCACGCCCGATCCACCGGCCCTTATTCGCTCATCAGCCAGCAACCCCTGGGCGGCAAGACGCACGGTGGCGGTCAGCGCTTCGGCGAGATGGAGGTTTGGGCTTTGGAGGCCCACGGCGCCGCCCACCTCTTGCAAGAGTTGATGACCGTGAAGGCCGACGATGTCGAGGGGCGCATGAGGTTGTATGAGGCGATCCTTGAAGGTCGGGACGAGGCGCGAACCGGGAAACCGGCCAGCCTTGACGTGTTGGTCCAGGAACTCCGCGGTCTGTGTCTCGACCTGGGACTGGCATCGCCTGAGGATGTCGTTTCCGTCAAGTAAGAGGCAGTAACACAATGAATTGCCAGCCCGCAGCGCCAGCAAGAGAATCCCTTGCTGGCGCTGCGGGCTGGCCAAAAGGTTCGTGCCTCTAACCCTCGTGTAGCCGCGACACGCAGCGGAGCGCTCCGCTACGCGTCGCGGCTACACGAGGATTATTCCCAGCGACTCGTAATTTCCGCGACTTCGGGGTCGGAAGAGTCTCCCGGCGCGCTCACCCGGATCGTTTTTGCCTCGCCGCTGAAAGGGTCGCGGAGATCCACGAGTTCCCCAGTAGGGACGTGGTACAGATAACGCCAATCGCTTACCCAGCCGTGGCGGAGGTGGGATTGAATCCACTTGCCGCGCAAGGCGGCTCGGCCTCCAGTCGGAGCCTCTTGGATGGCTCGTTCGATGTCCTGCTCGGTCAACACGACATGGCGAATCTGGCCGGCGGCTTCCAGTCGGTCGTAGAGGCCACCGAGTTCGTGATAGTGAACGTCCAGGGCCAGCATCCGACTGGCCATTCGCAGTCGCTCCAGTCCGCCTGGCTGGTCCGCCCCGATCACGATGGCCGCCTCCGCGTGCTGCGCCACGAACTCGGCGTCCATCGGGTCGGCACCGCCCTGGAGAACGGCCTGGACGACCCGCGCCGGATAGTGCTGGCGCAGCGCTGCCAGGTCGCCGAGGGCCGCGTGCAGATCGTTCCATCCGTAGCCTGTCCGCCGCAGAGCGCGCTCGTAGAGCCGGAGCTTGCAGTAGGCGTCGAGTCGGTCGGCCAAACCGAGGGGATCCCGAGTCAGGGCGGCCAGCGTTTCTCTCCAGTGACGCAGGAGTTCAGATGCCCAGACGGGGAAACTGCCCTGGTACACCTCGCGCTCGCATTCCTCCAGATAACAGGACTGGATTTCCAGGGCGGTCAGGCGGCGTCCATCCCTGAGCGGCACCCGCGCTCTGCGCAGCCAGGGGTCGCAAGAAATCGTTCGTATGGCACGCACCGGATCTGCCAGCTCAAGCCCAGCCCCGATCTTCCGTCCGGCGTTCAGCAGCAGAACAAGGAGGCCCGTTGTTCCGAAGGTAAGGTAAGTGCCGAACGGTGCCCGTTGCGAATCCTTGCTGATGAGGTGCAAGCGCGTCCAGCCTCCCGCGCCCGAGTCGGCCGCCTTGCGAAGACGGTGACAGAAGATGGCGCGATCGCGGACGGTCTCGGTCCCGATGGCGCGCACCAGATGCCGCGCGCGTTGCGATAGCTCGAAGCCGCCCGAGGCCGGGTGGATCGATAAGCAGCCGGCGCCGGCGTATACGATCCGGCTCACCAAGTGAGGGATGAGGGCGGACGCGGCGTGGAGGACCGGTGCCCAGCAAGTGTACGATTCGTGGGTGCCCCAGGTGACATCATCGGGGTGGACCGGGTCCAGGTTGGTCTTGAGTACGGTGAGTTCGACATCCGGGTCGGCCTGCCGAGCGGCCAGCAGCAAACGCTCAGCCACCTTGTCGTAGCAGGCGACTTCAGTCGGGGTGTGGCATTCCGGCGTGGCGTACTCCGGATGTCCATTCCAATCCAGGTACAGGCGTCCGCCGTTGCCCAGGTAGACAGATCGGCCGCCGTTGCCGTCCGGGAACCACGAGTATTGTTGGCAAACGTGATTCAAGAGACGACGGAAGACGACCTCGGCCGACAGGGGCGCACCCTGCTGACTTCCGGAGACCGCGAACTCGGTTTCCGACCCCATCAAGAAAGGTTTCATTGGCTTGTTCCTCGCAAAAAGCTCCGCGGCGATTCCACCGGGGTCGGCTAACCCCGGTGAAATCGCCGCGTGTCAGGTCATTCGCCGCCGGGCTGGCGGTTTCGTTGTAGATACTCCTCCGGGTTCACCACCTGGACGGAATCGAGAATACGATCCATCGCGTCTAGAATCTCCGCACTGTCGAGCCGGAGTTGCTCCAGTCCCTCCGCCCCCGGTTCGGGGCCGCCATCGGCCGGGGTGGTTCTCGGAATCGTTTGTTCGCGTTCCATGTCGTTGCTCCTTTCAGCCAGCCCGCAGCGCAAGCAAGGGACAATCATTCCCTTGCTTGCGCTGCGGGCTGGCAAGCAAGGGTTTTGTCCAGAAGCCCTAAGCGGGTTATTACCAACGAAAAAACCGGAAGTCGGCCGCGCCGTTCCGGTCGGAGGCCGGACAACCCCACGCTTGCGAGTATTCCGGCTCGACTGCGGGCGGCCCGGAATCGGTTCCTGCCGCCTCAATAAGTTCCTGAAGGGTCTGGCACCGGCTCAACAAGGAGTCGCTTCGGTTCTGGCCGAACTCGGTCGGATCGGGCATGGACAGCGTGGATTCCGACCGCCAGTAACGGTTGGTCTGAAGGCCGAAGCGGATGCCTTCCCAGTCCATGTCCACAATCTGCTCGCCGAAGCGACGCAGGACATGAGCCCGCAGATAGGCACGGGTATCGGCCGGTGGTTGATATAAGAAGCGCTCCACCTGCTCGGGACTGGGCAGGGCATCCACTTGGCCGGCGTCGGCCATCCTCCAGAAAAGTCCTTCTTCGGGATCGAGGCTGGAGTAACGAAGATCCAGACAGCGGGCTTCCGGGGCGGACCAGGAGAATCCCTTGCGCCCCCGGTGACGATCGATCAGCAGATACTTCAAAGCCCAATCGCACCGCCGCGCCAGCGCGCCAAGGTCGCGTCGGGCCAACAGATCAAGGGTTTCTTGCCAGCAGGAAACGATCGCCTCCGCTCCGGGGACGGCGACGGCCGCCGCTCCAGAAGCCACGAACTCCCCGGCGAGATCAGCGAGTCCCTTCTGCACCTCCACCGCCGTCCAGTTCCGGCCCCGCCGCGCCATCGCGAGCGGCTTCTTCAAGGTCACGTCCCGGCTGACCTCGTGGGCCGCCTTCAGAGGATCGTCCAGCAAAAGGTCTACGTCCGCCCAGCCGGATTCGGCCATCGCGAGGACCAACTGCGTGGTGCCGGCCATCAAGTAATTGGCCACCGGGCATAGCACCCGGTCGAAGAAAATAAGGTGAAGCCGGGCCTGGGCGGGGCCGGCGTGGGATTCATCTCGTGCGTTCAGGAGCGGGCGGTGGTGCGTCGTCTGCACGCCCATGAATTGCTCGAACCAGTCGGCCCGTTGCGAAAGCTGATACGCACAGGCAGGCCGATTATTGCCGGCACCGACCTGCCCCTGGCCGGTGTACAGGGTCGCGGTGGCCAAGTGCGTGGCCACGAAGCCGGCCAGATGCGGCTTGCGGCCAAATAGGGCGTCGAAAAAGTCGCGGCGCACCATGACGTTGAGATGGTGTCCCCACGACTCCTGACCGTCGCTGACGGCGGCCATGACGTTAAGACGGCTGCCGGGAGGGAGCTTGGTCAAGGCGGTCTGCTGGGCCTGCCGGGCAATCCGCAAGCCCGCCAGGACGAGGGCGGGATGGTCCTCGGCGCGGGTGTGTTCGGGCAGATTGATCTCCAGATGGTCGCTGTCAATATAGGCCGACCCCCCGTTCGAGGACAGGAAACGCCGACCCCATTCCAGGGTGCTTCCCCATCCGGCGCGCTGCCGGGGGAAACCGGGGATTTCATCCAGCAGGCGGCGGGCGGCGTCCGCCACCGCGCCCTTCCGGCCGTTGCCGGTTTCCAGGGCGTTGGCCAACTCGAAGTCGGCGCCAATCACTTTGGTACACGGTTCCAAGATGTATCTCCATTCGGGAAAAGGGCGGGGAGCCAAGGCACGCCTTCCGCTCCCCGCGGCACGGATCAAGCAGTTCGGATATACCGGGTGGATTCGGCCTCCCGGTTGACGGGTTCGACGGCAATGGGGTCCACGTCCTGCGGGAGACGGGAAACGTAACTGCGCACGTTCTGCGGGCTGAGCATTCCGGCGCTCCCTCGCAGTTCCCGACCCAGAGCGGTCGCCAGGTCCATTTCTCGGATGCCGGATTGGCCGGTCTGCACTTCGGGATCCGCGGCCTCCTCGGCAGCGACGCGCACGATGTTCTCCAGCATCGCGCCGCTGA
>DATNCY010000003.1:0-5421 GCA_035553375.1 Gemmataceae bacterium | reverse complement strand
AGCGGTTCGAACTCATCGAGCGCATTGGCTAGACTTGCCGCTACCTCAGCATTCCCGCCAACGCGGCTGCGACCTTCCTGCAGCGTTCGGCGTTCAAGTGCCGCTTGTCCGGCAGCGCCATGCCCGGCTACCTCAACACGGAGATATATGATCCGGATGTGCCGGGTGCCCTCCGGAACGGCGCTGTCGACGCGCGCCAACTCCTCCGCAGTGGTTTCCCCGTCCATGCGATCGATGCTTCGCCAACTTTAGTCTAGCGCCGCGCTGAGCAACCATTGAGCCCGCTTCCCGTTATTCGTTTCATCTTGAGGGGCAGCAGTGAGCCGGAGACCGATCGAACAAAACATGTACGAGCGAGGGCAGGGTTCGATCCAATCCGGCATTTCCGAAAAAAGGAGAGAAGCCATGCCCACATCGTGGAATATTCTATCGCGCAAAGCGCTGCCGCTCGCTGCTGCTGCGCTTTGTTTGCTTGGTGCAAGCGCTGCGGTGAGCGCTGCAGAATCGCCGAGTGAGCCAAATTCCAGCGTCAAACCGTCGCCGATACAATTTCCTACGAAATTCGGACCGCTCACCCTGCCCGAAAAATTCCCCGACGGTACGACGCTGTCGATCACGCAATGGAGTCATTTCGTTCCGAGGTACGACAAATGGTTCGATGCCTACGCCCAGCAATGGGGGATGGCGCACAACGTCAAGGTTTCGGTCCAGCACATCAGCTACGCCGACCTCAATTCGACGCTCGCTGCCGCCATTGCCGCCAAGAGCGGGCCGACCCTCATGCAGATGAATGCGACGCCCGCCGCGTTCATCCAGGGTTTGCAGCCCTTGAACGACGTCAATGACGCGGCCAAGGCCGCCTACGGCGAGGGCGTCGCGCCGTGCACCCATCAGGCCTATCTCCCGGTCAAACAGGAGTGGTACGCCTATTGCGTCGGCTGGGTCCCCGATCCCGGCGACTATCGCATGTCGTTGTGGGAGGATGCTGGCTATCCAAAAGGACCAGCCAGCTATGCGGACCTCATCAAAGGTGGCGAGAAGATCTACAAGAAGACGGGTATTCCGGTCGGCGTCGGGATGTCGCCCGAGATCGATTCGGAGTTCTATGCGCGTTCGCTGATCTGGTCGTTCGGCGGCCAGGTGCAGGACGCCTGCGGTAACGTGACGCTGGACTCGCCGCAAGTGGTTGACGCCGTGAAGTATCAGGCCAAGCTGTATCATGCCGCTGAAACCCCGGAAGTGTTCTCGTGGAACGCGGCATCGAATAACCAGGCGTTCGTATCGGGCCGCGCGTCCTACATCCAGAACTCGATCTCCTTCTATCGCACCGGTCAGGAATCCAATCCGAAGACCGCGGCCGACACAGGCTTCAGGCCGGGGCTGAAGGGCCCAACCGGCGACGTCCACCAGACCGCGCATGTGTGGTTCATCTACGTGCTGCCCAAATACGTGACCGACAAGAACCAGATCGAGGCAGCGAAGGAGTTCATGCTCGATCTCACGGCCAACTACAGTGCCGACACGTACTATAGCAAGCTCTATGATTTCCCGGCCTATCCGAAGACAGTCCCTCAGCTTGCGCAGAAGGGCGGTTGGATTGATCACGATCCGTGGGGCTCGAACCCGCCGGACAAACTCTCGGTACTCAAAGGGGCGTTGGACTGGACCGCCTGGCTGGGCTATCCCGGCTATGCCAGCCCGGCCACGAGCGAGGTCTACAATACGTTCCTGCTCTCCACGATGATGACGCAGGCAGCGCGCGGCGAAAAGACGCCGAAGCAGGCCGTGAAGGATACCGCGGCTCAGGTGCAGCAGATCACCGATAAATGGAAGCAGCTTGGCTTCGTCGGGTGCGGCCGGCAGGCCAGCAAGGACTAGTGGTCCGATTCCGACATTCGATCCAGGGCAAGTGCTTGGCGAATGTCGGAATCAAATGACCGCTGGAGATACCAATTCTGGTTGAGCATGGGATTTGACGTTCGCTTTGCGAGTTCGCGGCCAGCAGGTCGCGAACGTCAAATCCGCTCCACAAGCTAGTCGAGGACGGATCGTGGCCGTATTGCAGGTCAGAGAGCTTGCGAAGCACTTCGGTGATTTCAAGGCCCTCAAGGGAGTCGATTTGACGACGCGGGAAGGAGAATTCCTCACCATCGTCGGTCCGTCTGGCTGCGGCAAGACAACCCTGATGCGGTTGATCGCCGGCCTTGAAACGCCAACTGCCGGCGATGTCTTTCTCGATGGCAAGCCGATCACCCCTTTGCCGCCGCGGGCAAGAAACATCGCGATGGTGTTCCAGAGTTACGCTCTCTATCCGCACATGTCGGTTGCCGACAACATCGCCTTTCCCCTCAAGGCACGACGCATCGCGAAGGCGGAGCAAGACAGGCTGATTCATTGGGCCGCGGGAATACTCGGCATCGAACCTCTGCTTCACCGCCGTCCGGCCCGGCTTTCTGGAGGCGAGAAACAGAAGGTGGCGCTTGCGCGAGCGATCGTGCGCAAACCGTCCCTCTTCATCTTCGACGAGCCGTTGAGCTCGCTCGACGCCCAGGTGCGAGCGGTGGCGCGCGCCGAGTTGCGCCAACTGCATGATCGCACCGGCGTCACGACCGTCTACGTGACGCACGATCAGGTCGAGGCCATCGGACTCGGCGACCGCGTCGCGGTGATGCAGGCAGGCGCGCTGCGCCAACTGGGCTCGCCACAGCAGCTTTACAACGAGCCGGCCAACACATTCGTCGCCGGATTCATCGGCACACCGCCGATGAATCTGCTGGAGCATGACGGCAGGATCGTGGGCTTTCGCCCCGAGCACGTCCTGCCACGTGCAGCTACGCCCAAATCCGCCGATGTGGCCGCCTTCTTCGTGCGCATCGAGCGGATCGAATTTCTCGGCGCCGAATGGCTCGCTTACGGGAGCGTGGACGGCCAGTTCGGCAACGCCAAGGTGTTGTTCAAGCTGCGACCGGAAACTATCGGCGAGGTGAAACCTGGCGAAGTCCAGGAGTTCGTGGTGTCGCGCCGGAACCTGCGTTTTTTCAGCAAGGAGACCGGCATGCGTGCGGCGCCTGCGCCGATCTGAGATCTTGCAAGAAGGTGCGCGGTTCTGCGTTGCGAGAAAGGATGTCAGCTTGAGAGACGAGGTGAAAGTGGGTAGAGGAGCCGGCGGCCAAAAGGAGCCGCCGCCGGCGGCGCGGATCGGACTTGCGGATCGCGACGGCGTCGTCGGTACCATCATGCTGGCGCCGGCCGTAGTCTACGTGATCGGTCTGGTCGCGCTGCCGTTCGTTCTCGCCATCGGGCTGAGCCTCAGCGACGCAACGGTCGGCAATCCCGGTATTCATAAGTTCGTGGGCCTCAGCAATTTCATCAGCGCCGTGCACGACGCCGCATTCCTGTTTGCGCTGCGCAACAGCATCATCATTACGGCGGCGACGCTGGTGCTGCTCACCATCTTGACGATCCTCCAGGTGGAACTGCTGGCACGCAACTTCCCGGGCAAGAAGGTTGCGGAAATCCTCCTGATCCTGCCCTGGGCCATGCCGGTTGCGCTCGCCGCCGTCGGCTGGCTCTGGCTGCTCGATTCGGAGTTCAGCCCGATCGACTGGATTCTTCGGGCCGTAGGCCTGCTCGGTCCCGGCACCGCGCTCGGTCCGGCCAACAACCTGTTTTATCTCGGCCGCGAATGGCTGGGTCTCGGCGCCATCGTGGTGATCGACGTGTGGCGCACGCTGCCGCTGTCCACCATCATCGTCCTGGCTGGCCGGACCGCTATTCCGAACGACCTATTCGAGCAGGCTGAACTCGACGGCGCGGGTTATTTTCGCATCCTGTTTCAGATCACCCTGCCGGCGCTGGCGGTTCTGCTCATCGTCGCCATCCTGTTCACCGTTCTCGTCATTTTCGGCGACATGACGGTCGTGGCGCTAACCACCAGGGGCGGACCTGGCTACACCACCGAAATTCTGCCGTACTGGGCTTATCTCAAAGGCATTCAGGGTGGGGAGTTGAGCGAAGGCGCGGCGATCGCGCTGTTTCTGTTTCCGGTTCTGCTCGCCGCCGCGATCCTGGCGCTGCGGATCGCCTATCGGCGCGAGGAGTAGCAGCCATGCGGATGACGGGAATCGTTCGCTCGCTCGGCTTTTACGTGGGGCTGTTCCTGTTCTGTGTGTTCGCGATCTTCCCGGCCGTGTGGATGCTGATCACCGCTTTCAAGAGCAACACGGATCTCTACAATCCGATGAACAATCCGTTCCTGTTCAACCTTCCCCCGACGCTGAGCCACATCGAATTCCTGTTCACGCAGACGAACTACCCGATCTTTCTCTGGAATTCCTTCCTGATCGGCATCATCGTCGTTGCCATCACCTTGCTTCTCGCGGTGCCCGCGGCCTACAGCCTGGCGCGGCTCATGGGCCGTTGGGGCGAGCGCTCGAGCATCGCCATCTTCCTCGTCTATCTCATTCCGCCCACGCTTCTCTTCATCCCGCTGTATGAGATCGTGACGGTGCTCGGTGTCGCCAACACGGTATGGTCGCTGGTGCTGGTGTATCCGACCATCACCGTTCCGTTCTGCACCTGGCTCCTACTCAGTTTCTTTCGATCGATTCCACGGGAGGTGGAGGAGGCGGCGCTGACCGACGGCTGGAGCCGCGTCGGCGTATTCTTCCGCGTGGCGCTGCCGCTTGCGCGGCCGGGCATCATGACCTGTATCGTTTTTGCGTTCGCGCTGTCACTGAGCGACTACATCTACGCGGCTGTGTTCGTGAGCGCGACCGCAAGCCGCACCGTGAGCGCCGGAGTGCCTACCGAATTGATTCGCGGCGACATCTATTACTGGCAGGAACTGATGGCGGCGACGGCCATTGTCGGCATTCCCCTGGCAGTGGTGTATGGTCTGCTGTTCGACTGGCTGGTCAAGGGCTTTCAGGCCGAGCTTCCGCGTCGCGCGGCGGCGCCGCTGGCTTGAACCCATATCGGGATATGGCGGATCCCACCGTGCTTCAACAAGCGTCGGTCCGAGCGGAGTTCGCTCGGCTACCTCAACATTCCCGCCAATGCGGCTGCGACCTTCCTGCAGCCATCGGCGTTCAAATGCCGCTTGTCCGGCAACGCCATGCCCGGCTGCCTCAGTACGGATATATAGAGTGCCATGGCGTCGATGATTCTGATGTGCCGGGCTCTCAATCTGCGTTTGATCGCTGCAATATTTGCCGGGGCCTCGGCGGCTCCGCCGAGGTTTCGGCGCGCATCATTGGCTCCATTGATGGCCAGAATGACGATCCGGGTGCCCTCCGGAACGGCGCTGTCGACGCGCGCCAACTCCTCCGCCGTGGTTTCCCCGTTAATGCCGGCGTTGATGACGTGAACCCGCGAACCCCTCGCGTGCAGCATGCTTTCCAGCACGGCCGGCCACATTTC
>DATNCY010000002.1:0-4887 GCA_035553375.1 Gemmataceae bacterium | reverse complement strand
CCTCCGGTGTGGGCGGGTTCTGGATAGCGTAGGGCCGTTGTGGGATCGGGAAATCTAATTGTCGTTGACCTGCGAACGAGTCAGACCGGATCGGGAAATCCAGTTGTCGTCGGGCGGGATATACAGTTGTCGTCCATCATGTGGTAGTTCTGCTCGATCAGGTCACGCAGCTTGACGAGGACCGGGTGCCGTAGGTCGATCGCTCCAGGCCCGCACGCACCGGCCCTGGATGTCTTGAGCCTCGTGGCGAGGATCAGCAAGACCTTCAGGTGGGCGAGCATGACCTCGCTGTAGGCAAGGTCACGTTCGTCGTGTTCCTTCCGCATGCGGTCGATCAGGTTCTTCACGTCCGACTTCGCCTGCTCGTCCATGACGACCACCGGGAGGCCGTAGGGGTCGTTGAAGAGGACGCCGCTGCAACCGACCTCGGCATGGAACGTCTCGACGCACAGGAAGTTGGCGTGGAACCGGATGACTTCCCCGTGAACCGGAGAGTCGGGGACGAACCGGATGTGCTGGTAGGGGACGAAGAACAGCAAGGCGTCGGGGCCGAAGGCGAAGTGCGCGGCGTCGGCCCAAAACGTCCCGGAACCGGACTCGATCAGGTAGACGGCAAAGTAGTTGGTGCGGGCTGGCTCGAACGGCTGGTCCTCGAACCGCAGGCTTTCGATGCGGATCGCCTGACCGCCGCTCCGGGGATCGTACAGGTCTTCGGTGAGGTTACGCATACTTGCCGAACCTGCTGCCCCTTTGCTATCGGGTGGAAGGACGGTCATTTCCGGCAGTCGTCCTGCCGACTCACATCAAGGCGACAAACCAATTTCGCCAGGACTGCTTCCGCATCAAGCCCTTGTTGGCGACACGAAAACGCCAGCGACTTCCCGCCGCAGCAGTAGTCAATCCCCAACTCCTGAAACACGGTCAGAGTTTCAGGATGCTCGATCACCCAATCGGGGACGGACGTATCGAGGTCGCATTCGCTCATTTCGCTTGGCCCTTGATCGCTGCCGGTATTGCTCCGCTGACCGCCCGACCGCCGCCTTGCCGTCTTGGTGGATCACCGTGTCCCAAAACGCCCCATACACCCGCTCGTACTCGAACGGCTCGACCGCCTTGACGATCCGCTCGACGGCTGCTGCCGATAGCGGAACGTAGTTGGGATATGAATACATGAAGCTGATATGCTTCCGGTCGGCGACGACCTGGCACACGGCGCAGACCGAGGGCGGCTGCTCACCCTCGGTGTGTTGTGTCCCACAGGTCGTGCAGATGTAGTTCGGCATTCGACCGTCACCTTTCCGTCTTCCGTTCCTCCTCGATCACACCCTCCAGCGTCTCCCGGTCCTGCAAACCCGTCAACCCTTGCTCTCCGATCACGAACATCGGCACGCCGCTGACGCCGGCCTCCTGGTAGGCATGTCGCAACGCCCGCTGGTGGGCCTCTTGGTACTTGCGGCTCCGCAGCGCCTCCTCGAACTGCTTCACGTCCAGCCCGACCTCGCCGGCCAATTTGGTCAGCACATCGATGCTGCCGATGTCCTGGTCCTCGACGAATGAACGCCTCCAAGACTCGGTGGTTGTAGTCGTTGCCCCTGCCGTGTTCTTTGGCGTACTGGAATCCCTCGAAGGCAAGGTGCGTGTGCGGTTGCGGCGACACGGTGGGCAGCTTGATGGGCACGCCTAGCTTGCGGGCGATGGGATAGACCGACTGCTGCCACGCCCGTTGCAGGTAGTCACCTTCGGGCCGCAGCGTCTCGTTGGGGTACGGTCGCAACTCGAACGGCATCCACTCGACCTCGACACCCTTGCCCCGAACGGCTTCTTGAAGCGGTAACTCCGCTAAGTAGCAGAACGGTCAGACGTAATCCGAGTACACCTTGATCTTCAGGGTCATGGCACTGCTCCTCTTATCACATCGAGCCGCAAGAGGCGTGCCGCTCACCGGGGCGGTGATTCCGGCACCGCAATGAACGCATCGCCGGCCCGCACGATGATCGGCTCCGAGAGGTCCACCCAGCCGCCTTCGCCTACTCTCGCCGTCGCCAGCAGGCCCAGGTATTCACCGCTGCCGGGGTCGAGCTTGTAGACTTCCACCCGCCGCCCGGCCTCGACGCCCTCCAGATGGAATCGGGAGACGATCCGGTCGTCGGCGAAGCGGAAGGTGAAGCAAGGGTCTTCGTGGAGCGGGATCATCCTGCCTTTCTCCTCAAGCGAATCATCGCCAACTTTGCTCGCCTTGTCATTGCCTTGATCGCTGCTTCACGCTTCAAGGCCGAACTACGACTTGGCTGGGCCTCGTGCCAGACCAGCTTGGTTGGGCGACGGCTCCCGGTGTATCGCCTTCATGCTCACGAGGACCAGGTCGGGGTGGCTGGACCGGAACTTCCGCAACAGGTCCAGCGTCTCCAGCCACAGTTTGTACTCTATCGTGGGCACGTTGGACTGCTCGTGCGTCTTGATCCGCTTGTGAACAAGCCGGCCTTTTTGCAGGTCCACCGCCCCCTGGCTGATGTTGGCGATGTCCATTGAAGTGATGGACAGTCGATCCGGTGGTTGAGGGTTCGAGTCCCGTCGCCCTCGCTGATGCAGGATAAGGACTTAGGACAGACGGCAAGGATGCCGAAAAATCCCAACCCTTCCACCCTCTCTACACACTACTCGTTAAAATGCACCCCTCGAATCATCTCTTGGAATAAAATTGTCTGGACAATTGTTGTCCAACAAAGTATTGATAACAGTATGACGACTACACAGCCCCGCCAAGTTCCGTCGGATCGCGCGTTCGACTCGCTGGAGCAAGAGGTCTTCCTCAACCTGTGGCGCAGTTACGACCGCCTTCGCGCTCTGGAGGAGGAACTTTTCAGCCAGTACGATCTCACACCGCAACAGTACAATGCCTTGCGCTTGCTGCGCGGCGAACATCCCAAGAAACTTCGCACGCTGGATCTTGCCGGTCGGCTCGTCTCGCGCGCCCCGGACATCACCCGCTTGCTCGACAAGTTGGAGCAACGTGGGTTCATCGAACGCGATCGCCCCGCCGACAATCGCCGTGTCGTTCATATCGGCATCACCGAGGCCGGCCTCGCTCTCTTGTGCCAGTTGCGCGAGCCTATTCGGCAGTGCCATGTTCAGCAACTCGGCCATCTGTCTCGGAAAGAACTCAACGAATTGACTACTCTGCTTCGCGCCGCCCGGCAGCCACACGAGGACGCTTCCAGCAACTGGCGGTGAGGAAAGTCACACCTACGGAATCGAGGAACTTTTCATGGTTTCGACCAACGAGAACAGTAACACGGATGTCGTCGTCATCGGCGGCGGCCCGGCGGGTAGCACCGTCTCGACCTTGCTCGCCCAGCACGGCTGTCGTGTCAAGTTGTATGAACGCGAGCGCTTTCCGCGTTTCCACATCGGCGAGTCGCTGATCCCCGAAACGTACTGGGTGTTTCAGCGCTTGAAAATGCTCGACAAGATGAAGTCCAGCCCGTTCGTCAAGAAACACAGCGTGCAATTCGTCAACGCGGCGGGCAAACTGTCGGCACCGTTCTACTTCTGGGATAACAAACCGCACGAATGTTCGCAGACCTGGCAGGTCATCCGCAGCGAGTTCGATATGCTCATGCTGCAAAACGCCCGGGAACAAGGCGTGGAGGTTCATCAACCCGCGCGCGTCCTGGAGGTACTCTTTGAGGGCGAACGCGCCGCCGGCGTGCGCATCCAAAACGAGGACGGATCGCAAAAAGAGGTGCGCGCCAAGGTCGTCGTGGATGCCAGCGGTCAAAGCACGATGCTGCAAAATCGCTTCAAGCTGCGCCTATGGGATCCGGTGCTGAACAAGGGAGCCATTTGGACGTATTGGGAGGACGCTTACCGCGACACAGGCCGCGATGAAGGAGCAACGCTCGTCATCCAGACGCCGAACAAGGAAGGATGGTGGTGGTACATTCCACAGCACGATAACACCATCAGCGTCGGCGTGGTGGCACCCTTCGACTATCTGTTCAAGGAGCGCGGCAGCCACGAGCAAGTCTACAACGAGGAAATGGAGATTTGTTCCGCCGTCAAGGAGCGTGTGTCGAAGGGCCGGCGCGCGGCCGGCTACTTCGCCACCAAGGATTACTCGTATCGATCCAAGGAGGTAGCGGGAGACGGTTGGGTGCTGATTGGCGACGCTTTCGGCTTCCTTGACCCGCTGTATTCCTCCGGTGTATTGTTGGCCCTGAAATCGGGAGAGATGGCCGCCGATGCCATCGCCGAGGGATTGGCGAAGGGAGATACGTCGGCGGCCCAACTGGGCAAATGGGGACCGACGTTTAATCGCGGCATCGATCGCATGCGCCGCTTGGTCTGCGAATACTATGACGGCTTCAGCTTCGGCAAGTTCGTCCGCACCTTCCCGCACCTGAAAGGATTGGTCACCGATTTGCTCATCGGCGATCTATTCACCGACCGTGTGGACGCCGTCTGGGAGCCGATGGAATCGCTGTATCCGCCGGACAAGAAGCCCATCCCGTCATGGAGCGCGGAGGCAGCGCCTGCGGATGCGACAAGCAAGGTCAACGAGTTGTTTCTCCCCGATGAGATCAAGCGATAATCCGGCCGCGCAAAGAAAATACGGTATCGACGATTTGGTTGTACAGACCCGGCAGGAGAAATGTTGGCGCTCATTGCTCCACGAAGATCGCTTCGTGCTTGTGTCTCTTGGCCTGAAGCATCAGCCGTCACACGCTTCCTTCCCTAGCGGGCAGCCGCGGGTTCCAGCGTCGAAACGAATTCGATTACCAGCTTGTCGAACGAACCGTGATGCTCGAACAGTCCGCAATGCTTTGCCGGTTGAAGCATGGCCAACCGCGCATTGGGGATGTTCTTTGCCATGTAGTCGCTGGCGTC
>DATNCY010000001.1:0-11583 GCA_035553375.1 Gemmataceae bacterium | reverse complement strand
GTTGGTGGTGACGTTGTTTTCGGGCGTGTTGGCTCGTGCCGGCCGCCGCGATGCTGCGACGGCTTCGGCACGAGCAGGGTTGCATCAGGTGTCCTTGGCGCAGAGGGAGCGGCTGCGGCTGAACAGCCGCCAGCGGGCGGCCGCCAGCAGCGCCAGGGCGGCGATGAACGCCAGGAAGACGAGCGTCCAGTTGGTCGTGCGGGCGACCTCGGCAGTGCCCTCCCTGGCTGCGATAGCGGGCACCTCCGCGAGGGGTTTCACCACGGTTTGCGTAATCTCCTTCGCACCGTTGATGAATGGCTCCGGCTGGGCCAGGAAAGCGGCCAGCGTGGCGGTGACGGCCAGCGCACCTTTGTGATTCCAGATGAACTGCATCGCCTTGTCGCCGAACTTTTCGATGACGGCGAGTAGCTCCGGCGTGCGGCCAATCCGGGCCAATTCGCCGCCGTCGGCCGCCATCATGGCCAGGCGGCGGGCGTTTCGCGGCGAGCCGATAGCTTGGAAGGCGCGAATGGCGGGCTTGCCGAGGGACTCGACCGCCGGCAAGGCGACGCCGCGCGACTTGACCAGTGCGGCCGCTGCTCCCTCGCCGTGCCGCAGGACAAGTTGCAGGGCTTTGGGCCGGCTGGCGACGTACACCGCGCCCTGTTCGCCGTGGATGGCCAGCAGGCGGGCGACCTGTTTGGAATGGACACCGGCCTCCTCGATCAGGTGCAGGCTGCGCGGTCCGGTCAGGCGCACCGCCTTGAACACGTCGTCGCCGTGGGCGACGGCGGCCCGCTCGATGCGGCGAGCCAGGGCGGAGGCACCGTCCTTGGCCGCCTCCTTGCCGAATTTTCGCAGGACGAACTCGGCGGCTTCCTGCGCCGCCTTGCTTTTGCCGCCGGCGGCCGCGTGCGGCGCAACCAGTGCCAGGGCGGTCAGGGTCAGGATGAACAGTTTCCGGCTCATGGTTGTTTCTCCTTGTCCGTGGCCCTGGTGTAATGTGTCCCGCCGCCATGCACTCCCTTCAGCCATAGCGAGTCGCCGTCGAGGCGGTATTTGAACTCCATGACGGTGACGCTGGAGGGGATAGCTGGGTTGCTATAGTGGAGCGCACTGAATTGGATCGTATCGGCGGACAGCAAGCACCAGTTGCCCTTGGTTGTGTTGAGTTCGGCCACTTCCTTGAATGTGCCGTTCGCGGCGAACTGGAAATAATCAAGGTGTTTTCGCGTCGAGTGATTCCAGGAGCCGACAATGGCCTGGTCATCCCCGGCTGGCTGGAGGCGGAATAGATTCGGGGGCAGCATGAAGCCCTGGGAGGGCGTCTCGGCCGGTATGTTTACCGCTGGCGAGGCAGGCGCGCGGGTGCCATATTTGTCCCGGGCAACTTTCACCGCCTCGATACGCTCGCTGCGGTTGGGGCTGCTGAGCCGGGGCGCGGGCTTGTCCTCGACGCAGCCGGTCAGCGTCAGGGCGATGACCAGGAAGGAAAGGGTGCGTGTCATGGCATTACTCGCTTTCGTGAATGAGGCGCCGCAGGGTCTCCTTACGCAAGGAGGCGCGGGCGGCACCGATGGTGGTCAGTTCGCGTCTCAGTCCGTACAGTCGAGTGCCGGCCTCGATGCTCCGGATGGACTCGGCGCATTCGGCTCGGACTTCCGCATCGGGGTCCTCGCGCTGCATGGTTTTGAGCTGCGCCAGCGTGGCTCGGGCTTCGGGATCGCCGTCGGTGATGGCGCGGCCGAGGTCGCTTAAGGTCTGGGCGACGCGGGCGGCGATTTGTTCTTCCGCGTCGTAGCCAGCCGCCTTGATGATGCGGTTGACGATGGCATCGAGCACAATGGCGACGACGAGGCCCACGCCCAGCGTCCGCCACGTCGAAGCGGCTCCGGCCGCGAGGATGGTGCTGGAGATTCCCAGCCGGGCGGCGATGGCCGCTCCGGCTTGCACGGTCAGGTCGGTGGCGACGTTGCTGGCCTGCCACAGGAACAGCTCGCGGCCCGCGACGACGGCCAGATCGGTGCGCAGGTCGTGCACCACACGCTGGCTTAGCTCGCGGTAGTGGCTGCGTAATTCCTGATCGGAGCGCAGCGCCGGGATGACGAGGCGGGGCAGTTCGTCGTCGGCCAGGTCGGCGCGGAGGCGGACGAGCAGGTCGTCATCGATGCTTTCCAACTCGGCCAGATAGCTGCGGACGGCGGCGTCCACGGCTTTCTCCAGGTCTTCCATGGCAAAGACGTGTTCGGCGAACGCCTCCTGGAGAAAGGCGGCATAATCGCTGTTGTCGCCGATTTCGGCTTTCACCAGTTCCCATTTGCCTCGGAGACTCAGCATTTGCTCGGCGAAGGCGCTGCTGCCGGCTTTGCGTTCGTCGAGAAAGACGTGGATGGAGGCCAGGTGCTTGTCGAGCGCCTGGGCGGCCTGGCGGTCGGCCTGCTCCAGCAGCGGTTGGGTTTTGTTCCAGACGCGGCCCTGGACGTCCGCCGGGGCGGGGGGCTGGACGGCCTTGTGGATATCGGCTACGAGGTCGTCGATCAGGTATGCCAGAACGAAGATGCAGACGATAAGCACCGCCAGGCAGACGGCGCCGGCCGCCTGATTGCGTGGTGGCAGGGTTTGCCAATGCTTGATCCAACGGGTGATGTGGGTCACGATGGTTCCTTTCGGTGGTCGCTTCACGAAACGGAATAAACGACACGTAGAGCATCCTGCCCTGCTTGATCCTCCTTGGGGGCGCTCACATGCTGCGCCCGCCGCGTTCGAGGTGCTGGTCGGGCATGTCCTGCTGCATGTTCTGGCCATCCTGAACTTGCTCGTGCTGGTCCTCCTTGCCGCGCGGATACATCACGAAGGCGCTGCCACTGAACAGGGCCGCTGCCAGTTCATGGGCACCGTGGGCGCCCATCTGCTTCAGCTCTGCCGTGGCCTCTGGGATGGCATCCTTGAGGCCCGGCGCGATGGCGAGGAAAGCTTCCTTGATCGCTCCCATCGCACCCATGCTTTGCTCCTGACCGCCAAATAATTTTTGGCTCAGCTCGCGTTCGTGTGTTGTCATCGGCTGCTCTCCTTTTCTGAAAAGTTCCCTGGGTCGAAACGGCGAATGATTTCGCAGCGGTGTCTTTTCTCCGGCGTTCACCGGGGTGTGAGCAACGGCTGGGGTTGGTAGGTCGCGGGCGGCATCGGCTGCTGTTGCTGCCCGAAGGCGTCGTAGAACTCGCTGGTAAGCGCCCGCGCGGCAGCGATGGCGCTGGCCAGCAGCGCCGTCGAGAGGAACAAAGTCCACACGGCGGCGGCCATCCGTGCCAGGATGCCGCGCCGCTTGAAGAGGGATTTCTCCTCGTAATAGCGCACCAACTTGGTCCAAATAGGCCGGATGCCGGGGGCCAGCGTGATGGCGATGCGTGGATCGAGGTTGTTGAGGATTTCCTCGGGTTTTAACAGTTCGCGGGTTTGCTGCTGCCAGTTATTGCTGCTGCCGCCGGAGGTCGAGCTGCCGCTGCTCTCCGAATGGCCGTTTCCCGAGCTGCTGCCGCGGTTTCGCGACCAGCCGCTGTTGTGGCCGCCGCTCTCCACGACGATGGTTTCGTTGCCACAGGATTTGCTGATAAATTCCGCGGTCGGGAGGTCGTTGCAGCCGAAGAAGATTTTCGTGGTATTGGACAGGAGCGTTTGTCCCTGGTCGTCCGGCCAGCATTTTTTGAGCTGGCCGAGCGATTGATAGTAAAACTGCAAGCGGATTCCGTAGCCGCGGTACTTGTCCACGGCGTCGTCCAGGGCCGGCAGGTGTCCCAGGGCGGCCGCCTCATCCAGGATGAAGTGGACCTTTTTAGACTCTTGGAGGCCACCGTGCAGGCAAGCCCGGAACATGCTGCCGATCCACATCCGCAGCAACGCGGATTGTGCCCGCATATGCTCCGGTGGCAGCACGAGGTAAATCGTCATCTTGCCGCTCCGCAGCTTCGCCGGGTCGAAACTGCTGGTACTTGTGCTTTCGGCGATGGCCGGCGTGTCGAGGAAGCGCAGGAAACGGTTGCTCGTTGACATGACGCTGCCAAGTTCGTCGCCTTTGAAATGCTCCAGTTGCCCGCCCCAACGAGCGAGCATGCCGCCGTGTTCGAGCATCAGCTTCTTGGCGATGTCGAATTTCTGAGGATGGGCCAGGATGTCGCGGACGGCCTGCAAGGAGCGCTGGCCGTTCTCGCGCGGGCCATATTGCACGACGGTCGCGATCGAGCTTCCGATGGTCGCCTCACTGGAATCACACCAATGGGGATCTTTTTCATATCCTGTACGTATGACCAGAGATTCGGCCATATCGCGGCACTCGTCGAGCGCCTGGGGGGAATCCTTGTAGATGAAGTCGAGCGGATTGAAGGTGTCTGTGCGGCGTTTCAGTTTTTTCATTGTGTCACCACCTTAAATGGATCGAGAATGACGATTTTGTGTCCCATGCGTCGCCGGTGTTCGGCCGTAAGGAGGGCGTTTTCGCCCTTGAAATCCACCACGACGCAGCTTTCTTCGCAGGTCATCAGAAAGGGAATGATGCACGATACGCCCTTGCCGACCCCGGTAGGGGCGACGACCATCGTGTGAACGGCTTGTGGCAGCCGGACCAGGCGGCCCTGTTTGCGCTTGCGGCGTTTGATGGCGTCGAAGAACTCGCGGCAGGCGTCCTTGGAGCCCAGTCGTGTATTGAGCAGTGCCTTGACGGCCTGACCGATCGGGGTGCCGTCGCTGCTGACGCGGCCCAGGATCAGGCCCTTCCTGGTGCCCAGCATTCCGGCCCGTTCCAATTCCGTGTTGCTTGCCCAGGCCGCCGTGCCAAAGGCGGTAAAGATTCGGCGGACATTCCGGCGTGCGATGACGGCAATCGCACACGCGATCAGGATGATCGTTGCCAGACCCTGCTTATCGGGGGGCAGCTGCTGGACGGCCAGGAGGTTGGCCAACACGCAGCAATAAGCAACCAGGGCCACCGTCAGCGCCAGCATTAGTCGTGAGAGTTGATACATGGGGTTACTCCTTATTTTGCCGCAGGCGGGGGTGTGCAAGGTATCGGTTTCGCCAGGCTGGCGAGTGCATTCTGGGCGGCCGCTGCCTCGGCTGCCTTTTTGGCGGCTTTGGCCTTCTTTTCCAGAAATGTTTTCCAGTGCGTCAAACCGCGGTGTTTCTGAACTGCCAGGTCTTTGAGGAGGATGCGTAGGGCGTTCTCGACGTGGCCGAGCGCCTGGCCCTCAGCTCCGCCGCTGGTCAAGGTGACGGCGATCTTGACGCCACTCTCCTCGCAGGTGAAGCCAGCCGTGCCGCCCGTCGCCTGGCCGTTCCTGGCGGCCTTGATGGCGGCGGCTAATTCATCGCCGGATTTGATTTTTCCTTCGATATACAAGCCCGCAAAACGCCGTTTTTCTTCGTCGCTGGGCAGTGAGGTCAGCAGTTGCGCGACGCTGGGTGGAAGCTGGAGGCCAACGATTTCGCGTAAATCTTCTGGGAGTTTTCGGATGCGAGCGATGGTCCTGGTGACGGTGGACACATGCTTGCCAAGCTTCTTGGCCAGGGCGGAGGCGGTGCAGCCCGTGCTCGTCATGAAATCCAGGTAGGCGATCCCCCGCTCGATGTCCGAGAGGTCCTGGCGCTGCTCGTTCTCGATGAGCGCGAGTTCCCGCCGCTTGGCTCTGTCGGGCGGTTCCTTGAGTACCCGGGTACCGATAGTAGTCCAGCCCAGCATCTGGACGGCGCGCCAACGTCTCTCGCCGGCAATGAGCCGGAACCGTCCGCTGGCGGTATGGCAATACACGGTGATCGCATTGAGCAGGCCGTGCGTGGCGATGGAGTCCGCCAGTGCCTGGAGTTGCTCCAGATCGAAATAGGTGCGGGCATTGTCCTCGGGCTCAATCTGAACGACAGCGATCTCGCGTTCCTCGGCGTCGCTGGCCACGGTCGGGCCGATGGCCTGGGTTGGTGTTTGCGTGGTCATGGTTGTAGTCTCCGTGGGACGAAACATTGCCGCGATTCGTTCGCAGTACATCGCTACGTCGGGTTACCGGGTCTAGTTGCAGTCCTCCGCAGTACACGGCTAGCTACGGAGGGCGGGTGCGCTTGGCCTCGATTCGGTCGTGCAAACCGTAAGTTCTGTTTTTGCTTCCGGAGTCGTGAGCCGTGGAGTGACTTCCGTCCTGGTTGGCCGTAGCGGAACGGCCGAAAAAAAATGCAGGCAGTGTTCGACCACAAACAGATGACCGTTGATCCGCACCAAAGGCAGCAACGCGCCGGCAACCGGGCCATCCTCAAGGCGGTCGGCGGCGAGTCTGGTATTCCCTGACATTGAAGAATCCGCAAGTATCGTCATGCTATTGCTCCGACAGCGCAAAAGATATTTAGAGGTTCTTAAAAGTCATAAATAGGGCCAAAAAGAAGCGCCACGTCAAGTGGCGCTATCACCGGGCCGCTTACCGGGTAGCCAGGATGCTGAAGCAGTGCGGGCACAGGTGTACGTCCTGGTTGGCGTAGACTCCCGCCAGCCGAAAGAGCCGCTGTCGCTGCCAGGGCGGCAGGTCAGGCGAATGCGTCGCGACTCGGGTCAGCGCGTTGAGGGCACCGAAGGCCGATGCTTCGCCTCCCTCCGTCTCCCATGCCTGGAGCAGGCGATCCATGAGGGTGCGTGAGAAGAGATGCGCCTGTCGAAGAAAACGCTCCAGAGCGGCTCGGACTTGCACCGCCTTATCGCGCAGGTGCCGAATGGCTGCCAACTGCTGTCCCAGGCTCGACCATGTGTCGGCGACCAACTTGCGGATTTGCGCGGACTGCATTTCCCGGGCCGCCGGGCGGTCGGATGGCAGGCGGCGTGTGCGTGGTGTGCAACGACGCTTTTCACCGAGACATTGACGCCGTACCAATCCGTTGCGACAGACTAGGCGATTCACATAGGCCATCACCTGCGTCGCCTGTCCGTCGAGTTGCGAGTGCCTCACATGGACGCCACCATGAAGCACATCACCGGGCCGCACCTCCTCGGCGATTTGCGGACTGACAACATCAAGGGTGAAGGATTCATCGTCCAGGTGGAGAGTATGGACTTCAAGCGCCGAAGCGGCGTCGCCGACGCCTTCGCGCACCGCTTGGACTACGGCTGCATTGTCAAGTGTGAAAAGATCCGAGCGGCCGAGGTCGAGGAAACTGCCGTCGCGGCTCAAGATGTAGGAAGTCTTGTCAGTCAGGCTACCATCGATGCACCGGCTTTCCACAAAGTGTTCCTGCAGAACGGCGGCGCGGAGTTTGGGCGACAGTTTGACGAGGTAGTCAGCGGGAGCCTGGAATCGCTTGCACAGGCGGCGCAGCCCTTCGCTGCCCAGGCGGTACTCCTTGTCGCTAGCGATCAACCGGTCGGTGTCAACGCGGATCTGGCTTAACGGGAAACGGTCGCGGCGGAGTCCCACTTCACGCTCGTTGATCTGGGTCAGCACCGCGTTGAGGGTGAGAGTCTTATTCGCCGGGCCATTAGGCGGGGCGTTGCCCGCTGGAACAATGAGGGCGGTGGTCCGCACCTGGCTATTCGCCAGACCCATTGGTGACGCTTCTCCCTCCTGAGCGACTTCATCCTGTCGATGCTCCATCCACAGCACCTCACTCATGTCGTCCCCTCCCCGGATTTGTACCGCTGAGAATCACCAAGACAGCAAGAATTAATTGAGTCCTTTATAGGACTCATTACAGCATAGGGATGTGTTTACGCCCTGTCAACGCAAAAAGGTAATTTTTTGACGAGGTTAACAACCCCTGCCGCTGGGTTGCTCGAATGGAGGTGTCTGGTCTGTTTCGATGATAGACGAGATCAACTCGATGCTGCCGGGCGGCAGTTCATCGACGCGAAGGCTGTTCTGCCGTCCGTCATTGCCGGCGCGGGTGTCTCGGAGGCGGAGGTATCGAGCCTCGGACGAGGGGCGGGGGCGATGTGGCTTGAGAGTAGCGGGTAGGCCGGTCTCGGGGTCGCGGATGGCGAGCTGTGCAGCGCCAAGGGCCTGGCTAACGACTTTGGAAAGGGCAGCCATCTCGTCATAGGGGAGCGTGGCAGCCTGCTCTACGGCGGCGGCGACGGCGGCTCGCAGTTCCTGGGCGGCCACTTTCCGGATGACGTTGTACAGAGCGGGTACCGCTTCCAGACGGGCACGGGGGGCGTCGGGCAGACTGGCGAATAGCTCTTTGATTTTTTCCTCGGACAGTAGCACACGTTTTTCTTTGCGTTTCAATAAATCAAGTATCTTTTTTCTCTCAAAATGCCCTTTTTGCTCCGTTTCGGCAAGCCCTTTCTTCGCCTTGGCGACCTGCTCGGCAATCGCCGCTTCTGACCGCTTCCCGTAACGCCTCACCACGTCGTCGTAGACTGCCACCGCGTCCGCAGTACGCCCGGCTTCCGCGAGCATCTCGCCCTTGTTTACCAGGGCAATGGCGATCTGTTCGGCCGGCCCCGAATCCACCGGCAGAAGGCGTGCCCGCATCTCCAACTGCCAGAGTTCAGGATGCGCCCGCGGTATCGTAGGGAACGCAGCAGGGGTGTCTGCGGAAACAAGCCCCGGAAGTGCCGTCAACAAGTCCTGGACCAGGTCGTGAAGTTCCTCGACGGCGATGTGGGTGGTTGCTGCATGCGATGTAATTTCCAGTTCGAGAAGGCCAGCCCATTCAACAAGTTTGTGCCCCTCCGCGCCCAAAATCTGCTGCAAGTCCTTGCGCCAGAGTGGTTCCTGTTTTGTGTGTGGCGGTAAGAAGACGAATTCCGGGAGCAGGACGGAAATCCACGTACTGACTGGCTCCGAGCCAGGGGACTGGCCACGCCGTCTCGCTTGCTTTTTTGACGATCGGGGCATGACGATTCTCTCCGCGTTACGAAGACGCTGATCGGCCATTTACGCCAGCGAGGAGGACACGGTTGTAATGCGGGGTGATTTCGGTCAGGAGTCGGAGCGGCGCGAAAGCCCGTCGAAGGCTTATGATTTGTCCGGTCAGTGGGTCGAGATCAACCGCGTATGAATAGGTGAACCCAGTCCGAGGGTGGAGCTTCGCCAGGGAGATGATCCGTGCCCCATTGATGCCAGTTGGAAGAAAGCACTGCCGCGCGGCGGGAACAAGGGCCCTTCGGAGGAAGGCACCATCTTCTTCCGGGAGGGCATGGCACCAGCAGGTCCAACGGCCCGACAACGGCACGCCCTGTCCCGTGGGGGTATAGGTTCGCTCAATGGCCATTCTCACCAGCCTTGCGGTGCGAAGCGGACGCTCCGGGAGGCTGGCAAACCGGACCCCTCCCAAGGGGAGTTTAACTTCCGGCAGCTTGAGCAAACGCTGCCGCGGAAGACATGCTGGCCTGCTGCCCAATTGGAGGTTTTCTTGGTAGCTGGAGCCAAGGGTGTTCCGAAGCAGCATGCGGCTCGATTCCACGAACACAAACCCGATCCAATCACCGGCCTCCGCGTAGAAGCCGCGGATTAGATCGGCCAAGAAAGTACTCGATAGCTGGCCCCAGCCCTCGGCCTCTCGTAGTTGCAGCGTGTCGCGGACCCAGCCCAACACATAGTCCGTCCGGCGGTGGAGATTTTGTTCATCCCAGAGCAACGCCCCCTTCCTGTCCAGCACGCGAAACGGCTCGTGGCCACCGAGGCTCCCTTCCCAAAGAACTTCCTGCCGCCCCCGATCAATGGCAGCATGAAGCTCCGTAAGCCTCATCCAGATGGGCAATTCCTTTCTTCGCTCCAACGCCTCCCGATTAACGATCATTGCACGGCTCCCGAACAGGCGACTAGCTAATAGATGGGGGAAAACGACACTTCTCGTTGATCCCCACCGCTCAAGCAACCTTTTGCCTGCTCCCGGCGCTGGGCAGTGGCGGTGATCGTACCCCCGCAGAAATCGGGGCCGGGGTCTGGGCCGCCTGCCGCCAACGCACCTTCAGCAGCAACACACAGCGTACCACCCACTTCCGCTTCTGCCAACGATAACGTACCTTAGCCGCGAAACGCAGAAAGACGATTCGGCCGCTCGACGTGATTGTCCGTCCACACCTGAAGCCCGGCCGGCTGCGTCACGAAGGCCCTCGCCTTCGCCAGCGTTGGCTCCGCCAACAAGTCCGACGCCGCCACCAACATACACCGTAGGGAGACAGACCATGCTCGGTCGGGGGCGTGAAACTCAGAAAGACGACATCGATATATCGAAGCGGTGATGCCTTTTCTTCAGCGGGCAAATTGTTAGGAAGTCGCCATCCGTTTCAACGCCTCATCGATCAAGTCAAACGGAAGCATCAAGGCGGCGAAGAGAGATCATAACCGTTCAGCCGACTGATAGTAGTTTGGGAGTCGGGAGTCCCTGACGATGGGCACACAAGGCTTCGTACAGGTAGGCCAACGTAGCGGCCAGTCCGGGGCCGAAGCTGTGCCGGCACAGATCGGCGGGGATGGCGGCGTGGCTGACGGTTCGGCAGGCAGGGCAGGTGCGTGGGTGTCCCTCATATTCGATGACTTGTGCGGCCAGTTGCGGCAATTCGGCGACTTGGTGCCAAGATGGCTCAGGGGCGTCGCCCGGTTCGTTGGGTCAACTTGTGACCGCAGCGGCGTCAGGTGGCCGGCACAAAAGGGATGACCTTGTGAAGACGTTGGGGCGGTAGGCGGTGTCACAGGGTGGGTGGATGTCCCGGTTGGCCACCCGGTTTTTTGCCGGAGGGGTGTTTGACGACGGGCTTGGGTGCGTGGGGCGGATTAACTCAACATGGGGTGACAAACGAGGAAGCTATGATGGAACAGTTCGCTCATCCCGGTTCTCGCACCCGTTCGGCTCTCGCTTTGGCCTGCTCAGCTAGCTTCCGCTGCCACGAGCCGTCATCTGGCGTCTGCTGCCTGTCCTCGCTGTCTCGGGTAACGCGCTTCTCGGCCCGGCGGCGGATGCGTGCCGTCACCGGCTCCTCACCGGCGTCGCGGCGCTGGCCGGTGCGTTCGGGCGCGGCCTCGATGCGGTGGCTGCTCCGCAGCGCCTTGATCTGCTCGGCCAGTTCGGCAACCTGATCCGTGGTATTCGCGGATGACAATCCGGCCCGGAGCTGGTCACGCAGAATGGTCAGTTGCTTCAGGTAGTCCTCATGGGGGAAGGATCTGCCGATGCGTTGCTGGTAGTCGCTCAACTGCGCTTCTGAAACGGTGAGGTCTTGCCGCGTGTATTTCTCCGCTTCGGCGTAACCTTCCGCCAGACGTTCCAGGGCGTTCAGCACCGCCAGCCCCTGCGCGTCCTTGCGGATGGGCGTTTTCTGGACGGTCTCGCCTTGCAGATAGATTTCGGGGTGGCCGGTCGGATGGAGGATCATCCCGAATTTCAGCCCCCGGTAGGTGCCGAGGTCCACATAGTGTGTTTCGTAGACCTGTAGCGGGAGAGCGTCCAGACGGTCGCTGAGCGCGATCACGGCCTCATCCCGGTAAAGGGAGCGTTGGAGTTCCCCACAAAAAGTGAGCGCGGGGTTAAGGATTACGCGGACTTTTCATACTCGACCGGAGACTGGTAGCCCAGGGCCGAATGACGCCGCACACGGTTGTAAAACACTTCGATGTACTCGAACACACTCGCTCG